>JAAERP010000292.1 GCA_024230215.1 Fuerstiella sp.
CTGGCTGTGACAATGCACCAGCGTGTGTCTGAGGGGACAGTGACGACGCTGTCTTCCGCGGCTTCCCGGTCATGGCACAATACTGGAGTGACATTTGCCCAATTAGTGCTCATCATATTGCAGCGAATCCCGCCAACTCCGCCCCGCCAGCGTGAATAATCTCATGAACAAATCCCTCGCCGTCCGCTTCACGTCCTCTGCCGCTCGTTTTTTCGGTGGTCTAATGCTGCTGGCCGTGCTGACGGCGACCGCCCGTGCAGAGCACGATGGAAAGGTGCAGATTCTGTTGCTGGGAGACAGCACCACGGAAGGCAGCATGCCCCGGCTGATGAAACCAGGCGGGCCACATCTTGAGACGGTCCTGGAACAGCTGCTCGCTGCCGAAGAAGATCTTCCGCCGTGCCATGTGATTAACTCCAGCCTCAGCGGTGAGTACATTCGCAGGCTGATTGATTCCGGCCGTTACGATCGCGATGCCGCAAAGTTGCCAGGCATCGACTACATCTTCATCCGCTACGGCCTGAACGATCGGGCCAGGGTTGAGAACTTCACGCATGAATTTCCAGTACATTTTCACGAACTCATCGCCCGTCTGCGGAAAGACCATCCGACGGCGTCGCTGATTCCGATGACCGTCATACCCTTCGCCAATGAAGAAGTCAGCCAGGAAATCAACGCTTTGGTGCGACAGGTGGCTGAAAAAGAACATCTGCCCGTGTTTGATATCTATCCCCGCTACGCCGACGAGCTGAAGAAGGGGCACAACATGTTCAACTATCGCCGATATCCGCTGGCAAAGGTTCCGGAAAAGTACCAGCCAATGGTGAAACCGTTTGTGCACGGAACAAGTGTTCTGGTCATGGCCAACGAACTGGATGGAATTCTCGGTCATCTGCCGGGCTGGTACGGCGACCGTCATCCTAATCTGGCGGGCTACAATGTGATCGCAGACGAAACGGCGAAGTATCTGGCCAGGCTGCTGCGTGCGAAGGCGGCGGGCAACAAATAATCCATCGTAACTCGATCGCTGTAACACACTGCGCCTGCCGAACAACGTCACTCGCAGCACGTGTATGATTAAGGAACCCCACGGGTGCATCCATCTGGTGCCGACAACCGGGACGTCATCATCGTCGGTGGCGGAGGTAGCGGTCTGGCAGCGGGCGTTAGTTGCGTTGAACGCGGATTAAGCGTCCTGTTGCTGGAAAAGCAACCACAACTGGGTGGCACGACTGGTATCGCGGTGGGTTCATTTACCGCCAGCGGCACTCGATATCAGCGGCGGAGCAACATCAACGACAATGCGTTCGACCACAACGAAGATGCTGGCCGATTCGCACGACCGGAGGATGAGGCCGCCGGAAACCGCGAATTGCGTGAGTTCTTTCTAGGCCACGCAGGGGGCACTCTGGACTGGCTGGAAACAATGGGACTGCGTTTCCATGGCCCCAGTCCCGAACCGCCCAATCGTGTCCCCAGAATGCACAACGTCATCCCGAATGCCAGGGCGTACATTGCTGCGTTGCAATTGCGTTTCGTGCGTCTGGGAGGACTCATCGTAACAAACGCCTCGGTCCAGGGACTGCTGCGAGCGGACGGCAAGGTGACAGGTGTGACCGTCGACGTGAACGGAACACAACGGATGGAAAAATGCCGGCGCGGTGTCGTCCTGGCAGCCGGCGATTATGCCGGCAACGCTCAGATGATTGCCGAACATAAAGGTGACGTCTTTGCTGCAGTTGAAGGAATCAACCCAAATGCGACGGGCGACGGTCACCGTTTTGCAGCGTCGGTCGGTGGGCAGTTGCGGAACATGGCCATCACCTACGGTCCCGAATTTCGTTTCGTGCCGCCGCCTGAAAAGCCGTTCTCTCAATTGGTGCCGTCCAGTCCCGCCGCCGTGAAACTGATGGGCACTCTATTGCCTTTGGTACCAAAGTTCCTGATCAACGCGTTCATCAAACGGTTGCTGGTGACCTGGCAGCATCCGGAAGACGCGTTGCTGGAGGACGGCGCCATCCTGATTAACAGGCACGGCCGGCGATTCTGTGACGAACTGACTTCTCCGAACCGGGAAATCGCCGTCGCGAATCAGCCGGACAAGGTGGCCTGGATACTATTGGATGAAACGATCATCAAACGCTACAGCCAGTGGCCACATTTCATTTCCACAGCTCCCGAAATCGCCTACGCGTATGTGAACGACTACCTGCGGTTACGCCCTGACGTGGCAATTCAATCGCACTCGCTTGAACAGCTTGCTGCTCGACGAAATCTCCCCGCAGCAGAACTTGTAGCGACCGCGGGGGGTACGCGGAACGTTGATGGTGTGCCGAAAATGCAGAGTTCACTGGCGGGAAACCGCTGGGTGTTGCTGGGGCCCGTGAAGTCGTACTTCACCACAACCGAAGGCGGAGCCGTCATAGACACGTCATTTCGTGTGCTGGACAGGAACGGCGAAATAATCAGCGGTCTGTACGCGATCGGTCAAAACGGTCTGGGCGGCCAGATTCTGTGGAGCCACGGCCTGCACATTGCATGGGCCATAACCAGCGGACGACTGGTCGGAGAAGTGCTGGCCGAAAACAATCCCTGAGTCCCGCCGGTTCATGTGGGGCGCTGCAGAAGTTGGCGCACGACGTTGCCAGCCACGTCCGTCAGGCGAAAATCGCGGCCCTGAAAACGATACGTCAGCTGCTTGTGGTCCAGACCAAAAAGATGCAGCAGCGTGGCATGCAGATCGTGCACATGCACGGGATCTTTGGTGACGCCCCAGCCAATTTCGTCTGTTTCGCCGATCACCTGCCCGCCTTTCACTCCGCCTCCGGCCAGCCACATACTGTACGAATACGGATGATGGTCACGCCCTGTCACTGTCTTGAAATTGACTCGATTCTCCCCCAGAGGAGTTCGCCCAAACTCACCGCCCCAGACCACCAGTGTTTCGTCCAGCAGTCCCCGCTGCTTCAGGTCTTTCAGCAGTGCCGTAACCGGCTGGTCAGAAATCTGCGTGTATCGTTTCAGGCTGCTGTCCAGGTAACTGTGGTGGTCCCACGTTGACAGAAACAGAGTCACAAATCGGACTCCGCGTTCGACCATACGGCGAGCCAGCAGGCAATTGCGGGCGTACGATCCCACGAAACCGGCCGTGGAATCCTTCGCAGTGTCCGGGCGGTCCAGCCCATAGGCTTCCAGAGTTGCCTTTGATTCTCCCGACAGATCGAGCAATTCCGGAGCAGTCTGCTGCATGCGAAAAGCCAGTTCATACGCTTTGATGCGCGCAGCGACTTCAGGGTTGCCAACTCGGTCCAAACGTACACGATTCAGTTCGTTGATGGTCTGCAGACTTCTGGCCTGAACATCTTGCGAAATACCCGGAGGATTGGCAAGATTCAGAACGGGGCTTCCCTGGTTGCGAAACAACGTACCAGAGTACTGGGACGGAAGAAATCCGCTGGACCAGCTGGATGCACCGCCCGGCAATCCTCGTCCGAGTGTCGTCATCGCCACGTAACTGGGCAGATTCTTTGATTCACTGCCCAGTCCGTAATTCAGCCAGGATCCGAGCGTCGGCCGGCCCTGCAGCGCCGAACCGGTCAGCATCATCAGCTGTCCAGGCAGGTGATTGAACTGTTCGCAGTGCAAAGACCGGACAAATGCAATGTCGTCGGCACAGGTACTCAGATGTGGCAACAGGTCAGACAAGTCCATTCCGCATTCACCGTGCCTGCGAAATCGACGCGGAGTGCCCATCAGCCTGGCACTTTCTTTTTGAATGAACGCGAACTTGATCTCATTCAACAGCGATGCGGGCATCGGCTGTCCGTCAAGTTCGTTCAGCTTCGGCTTTGGATCAAACAGATCCATCTGGCTTGGCCCGCCCTCCATAAACAGGTAGATGCAGCGTTTGGCCGTGGGAGCGATGTGAGTCAGCGGCAATTGAGACTCACCGGCCAGCAGTCCGTCTTCCTGCAGCAACGATGCCAGCGCCAACGTCCCCAGACCGCTGGCAGTTGAGGTGAAGAACTGTCTGCGCTGAAGGTCGCACGGGTTGTGATTGGAAACTGTCATGTCATTCAATCCCGCGTCACGAACTCATCCAGATTCATCACGATCCGGGCGATGACGATCAGTGCGGCGGACCGATCATCACTGCCGGTCTTCGTCTCTTCACCATTCATCTGCCGCATGACCTCATCGTGCGCCGCCGTAAGGTAATTCAGTTCGTCTTCCATAGGCGGCCTTCCCAGACAACGCCGAAAGATCATCCGGATTGCTTTCCTGGAATCCACAGGGAACTTCCGGGCGGCTTCGGCCCCCAGCGTCTGAGCACATTCGAAGAACACGGGGCCGTTCAGCAGTGTCAGCGCCTGCAGAGGCGTGTTCGACCGTTCTCGCCGACTGCATGACACGGTGGTGTCCGGTGCGTCAAATGTCACCAGCATCGGATAGGGCACGGTGCGTTTGAAAAAGATGTACATGCCACGGCGGTACCGCTCACTGCCCTGACTTTCCGGCCATTTGACGCTGCGTCCGACCTCGGTCACGAATGCCGGCAGCGGCGGACGGATTCCTTTTCGACCGATTGTGCGATCCAGCAGCCCGCTGGCAGCCAGATGAAGGTCACGAACTGATTCCGCGCCCACACGATAACTGTTCTGTCTCCACAACAATCGATTGCCAGCGTGTTGCTGTGCCGAGACTGAATTTGAAGCTGACGAAAGACGGTATGTGGACGACGTCACGATCAGCCGAATCATCGCCTTGCGACTCCAGCCCAGCCGTCGATACTCAGTCGCTAACCAGTCCAGCAGAAGAGGGTGTGTCGGCGTGGCTCCCTGCATTCCAAAATCGTTGGCCGTTGCCACCAGCCCCTGACCGAACAGTTGCTGCCAGATTCGGTTGACAGCCACGCGCGCCGTCAACGGGTTGTCTTCATAAAACAACCATCGTGCCAGGTCGAATCGGTCCGGCACGGTGCCTCGGGACTGAAGCGGCGGCAGTACGGCGGGTGTTTCAGGAGCCACCTTGTCGCCGGGGCGGTTGTAGACACCGCGAACATGGACAAAGGTCTCGCGACGATCTTTGCTGCGCTCGGCGAAGGCCCGGGCTTTTGTCGAAGGTGGCACAGGTTTCTTCTTGATGTGTGCTTCCAGCTGGATCTTCAGTTCTTTCCACCCTGACTCCGTCGTGCGGTGGAATTTCTCGATACTGTTCAGGTCCGTCGAACTGCTGATTGTTTCAAGCTGTTTCGCAAGTTCGGTTTTCTGGTCTGCCGACAGACCTTCCGATTCGAACGGGCGCAGTTGCTGAAGCAGTTTGTCCCATTGCGGTTGCCAGATCAGCATGGCTTCATTGTGCCTGGCAATTTCCCACGGCCTGGTCGCGGTCACTGCGACATCGTCGGCGTTGTTGAAAAACGCGTACAGCTGATAGAACTCTTTCTGGCTGATGGGGTCATTCTTATGTTCGTGGCACTCCGCGCAGCCCAGCGTTAAACCAAGCCAGACCATCCCCGTCGTGTTGACTCGGTCCACAATCTCCTTGGTCCGATACAATTCCAGATCCACTCCTGCTTCCGTGTTTCGCAGGGTGTTGCGGTGAAATCCAGTCGCGATCTTCTGTTCCAGGGTGGGTTCGTTCAAGAGGTCCCCGGCCAGCTGTTCGATCGTAAACTGGTCGAATGGCAAATCCCGGTTGATCGCGTTGATGACCCATTCGCGATAAACCCACGCATGAGGCCGTTCGCTGTCGCCCAGATAGCCTTCGCTGTCGGCATATCGAGCCAGATCCAGCCAGTACCGTCCCCATTGTTCGCCATAATGCGGAGAACTCAGCAGGTCATCAACCAATTGTTCGTAAGCCGATGGCTTCGTGTTCTGTACAAACGAATCAACAGCCTCTGGAGTCGGTGGCAGTCCAGTCAGGTCAAGGAACAGCCGGCGAATCAAAGTGCGGCTGTTTGCTTCGGCAGCAGGCGTGAGTCCGGCTTCCGTATGTCGTGCCGCAACAAATGCGTCAATCGGACTTCGAATGGTAAGCTGATCAGGCGCGGCAACATCGTCAGGAACGTCGGGACGAAGAACTGGTTTCAGTGACCACAGCACCGGTGGTTCCAGCACAACGTCATCCGGCCAGGCCGCACCGGATTCGATCCACTCTCGAATGACGGTGATTTGCGACGCACTGAGGGGAGCCTCATCTTTTGGCATTTCCGCCGTTCCATCCTCCGGCAGGATCAGATCCAGCAGATAGCTGGACTCAACGTCTCCCGGGGTCAGAACGACTCCGCTCTCCCCACCGGCCTGTACGGACCGGATGGACTGCAGTGACAGCCCACCGCGATGGTCACGTTCATTGTGACAACTGAGACATCGAGTTCGCAGAATGGGGGCCACGTCGCGGCGGAAGTCGACATCGTCCGTCGCGACTGACCTGGCCTGCCCGAACATGAGCACCAGGATTGTGGTTATCAGGAATGCACGAAGATTCGGTGGGGACATTCTCAACTGTGCGCCAGCAGCGCCAATGTCATTGGGTGAGAAAGGCAGGGCCAGGATGGCAGAATCAGGACGTTTGGCCCATGAGACAATCGAGGGTATCAGGACAGATTGCCGGAAACCATCCTGTTGCCTCAGGATCGAGACCAGACCGCCATTGTTCGGTTAGAAAACCCGTTGTTGCGGCAGCGACGTGAAGATAGCTGCAATTTCAGATAAATTCCATTGTTCACCGGAAGAGGCGAGAGAGAACCGTTTTACTTATACATTGCAGCGCCGGGTATGCATTGAAGTGACAAGGAAATCAATTATTGATGGGCAGGGAGACAGGACTTTTCGCAATAGCTATTGGATCCGGTGACGCCGCTGCTGTCCGCCGGATCTGGTCAGAGAATCCGGGACTGCTGGATGGCACCGGACTTTCACTGAACCATTATCTGGACGACGCGATTTCAAACGAACACCTGGAGGTTCTTCGTGCTCTGGTGGAACTGGGAGCAGACATAGACTCCCGGAATACCGGGCGTGATGATCGAGGACGTGCCTGGTGCGCAGTCTCTAACAACGCGACGGCGTGCCTGGAGTGGTTACTGCAAAGAGGCGTAAAGATCAACTTTGACACCACTGAAGCGACTCGTTGTTTTGCGCTGGAATGCGCCTGCGCCATCGGATCACTCAAGCTCGCAAAACGGCTGGTGGAACATGGTGCCGTAACGGATTACCAGTGGAAAGGCGGTGGCCGTCCTCGTGGGAATCCGCTGACAATCGCGGTAAACGGAGGGCACGAAGAGGTTGCTGAATATCTGCGATCAATCGGCACGCCGGAACCGGAACTGTCCGTCCGGAATGAGGAAGAAGTGCCAGATCCGCTGCGGGCACACCTGACGTCTTATTTCGGCGATCCTGAAGCCGATGAGATTCGTCAGGTCATTCCAACAAGACCGTCAGTTTCGATCGTTCTTGTGCGGGCGGACGATCAGACACTTCTTGTGACTCGCGGCATGTCCGCTGACCCGATTACCCAGAATGACGGCACTCAGTTGTATGCCGAATTGATGTTGCAGGCACCGGCAGACTGGCCCTTTGGCTCTGAGTCTGAAGACCACAAGTCCGACTGGGCCGTTGCCTGCCTGCAACAACTGGCCGTCTTTCCACACATCACCAGGCAGCCGTTTCCGCCCTACATGATGTGCCCCAACGGTATGCCTCCACAACCCATCCTTGACGGATATGACTTCACCGGCGTAATGACCATTCAGGCCACGGCAGATTTCGCTACCTATACCGACGGAGACAGGACTGTCACACTTTACCACGTCATTCCTTTGTTCGCGGAAGAATTCGAGCTGGCAAAGTCAGCCGGTGTCAGAGAATTGCTGAACCGGTTTGAGGCCCGGAATATCGGTCAGCTTATTGATCTGTCAAGATCCAACGTTGCCACTATGTTGTGAAACAGCTGACCGTTTCAGGCAGGTGGTTCATGGAGTCGCTGAAGGGAAGGTTGTGCATCTTTATGTTGGTTCGATTTTGTGTTAACGAAAGGGTCAAGTCTTTGTCGGGCGAGGCACCGTCTGTTGTTGTCGTCGTAGATCCGAAATAGACTCCCGACCCTCTTGATCCTCAACATTTTGCTGTCGGAGTGCGCTGTGCGAACAATCGCTGCCATTATCATCCTGTTGACCGTATTTCCCTGCGCTGCGTTTGCAGAACAGCCAGCGCGTCACAGAAATATCGTCTTCTTTCTGATTGACGACCTGCGCTACGACACCTTCGGATTCATGGAGCACCCATTCGTGGAAACGCCGCACATCGATGCCCTGGCGGACAAGGGGGTACAGTTCACGAATGCGTTTGTCACGACGTCGTTGTGCTCGCCGTCGCGTGCGTCTTTTCTGACGGGGCAGTACATGCACAACCACAAAGTGGTTGACAATGCGGACCGCATGCCCCAGGACACTCAGACGTTTCCTCAACTACTGCAGAAGGCCGATTACGAAACCGCGTTCATCGGCAAGTGGCACATGGGCGGCTCCAGTGACGCAAAACGCCCAGGCTTCGATCACTGGGTCAGTTTTCGAGGTCAGGGAACCTATGCACCCGAAAAACAGACGCTGAATGTCAACGGTCGGCAGGTCCCGCGAACAAAATACATGACGGATGAGCTGACAGAATACAGCACGCGGTGGCTTGATGACCGCAACGTGGATCAGCCGTTTCTGCTGTATCTGTCACACAAAGGCGTGCACGGTCTGTACGATCCGGCACCTCGACATCGCGATCGTTATCAGGATGCCCCGGTGACAGTTCCGGCGACGATGGCCAACACTGCGAAAACCCGCATTGGCAAGCCGATGTGGGTTCAGGACCAGAGAAACAGCTGGCACGGAGTCGAATTCCCCTATCACGGTCGGGCAAATCAGTCGCTGACGGAAATGTACCGTCACTATTGCGAAATGATCCTGTCGATCGATGACAGTGTCGGCCAGGTGATGAAGACTCTGCGCCAAAAAGGTCTCGATCAGCAAACGATGATCGTCTTCACCAGCGACGGAGGTCATCTGTGGGGAGAACACGGTCTGATCGACAAACGCTGCGCTTATGAAGAATCAATACGCATCCCATTATTGGCCAGCTGCCCTGACCTCATTCCGCCTGACAGCCAGTGTGGCGCAGTGGTGACAAATATCGATATCGCGCCGACATTTCTGACACTGGCTGGTGTAACTCCACCAGCGTGGATGGACGGTCGCAGCCTGGTGCATCTGCTGCAGGATCCATCAGCCGGTAGTTCAGACCCGGCAACACTACTGTACGAATATTACTGGGAACCGAGTTTTCCTCAGACACCCACGACATTCGCCGTTCGCGGCAGCCAATACAAATTGATTCAGTATCACGGACTGTGGGACACGGATGAGCTGTACGACATCACGACAGACCCACAGGAAACGAGAAACCTGATTAACGAGCCGACTCAGCAGAAGCGAGTAGCTCAGCTGCGTCGACAATTGTACGAACAGCTGAAGGCGACCAACGGTCTTGCGATCCCGTTGGGCTCTAAACGCAATCACGGTTCCAGCCAGCGCAGCAGCCACGGATCGAAACGGGCTGAGTTTCCGCCATCAACGATTCAGGAAAAGTAGTCGTCGATCATGGCAATCGGCCGGACAGAGGCGATCGGAGCAGATCGTTCTGTCTGACGGTCGCGATATCTCTGTTCTTGTGAGCGCCTTGCGGCTCACTGCTTCAGGTATCCGAACAGGTTTCTACAGCGTATTACGCTGACTTGTGGCCGCGAAAAACGTTTTCCGGCCTGCCATGGGTGCTTCCCACGAGCCCGAACGACCACATCTTTTCGAAAACTGCTCTAAACCAGACTTTCCACCGTCTGTTTTGCCTCCGTCAGACTCATGTTGCCACGTTTTCGCACTAGTTTGATCGCTTCCATTTTCTGACCTTCGATCAGCAGATTCAGTATCAGGTCGTCGAACTGAGCGTCGGAAAGTTGATGACAGTTCCTGCCCTGCTGCTGAACGCTCTTTAATACCTGAATCTCTCGTGACAGAAGTTCTATCACGTCGTCAACGCCCGGCGACATGCAGTTATTTGGCCCAGTCCAGTGGATTCGCAGGGTCCGGTCGTCAATCAGGTTAACCGACGAGTGATTCACACGCCCTGTCGATGTGATGCCCATGAAAATGCGTTCAGGAGCTCTTCGGCGGACTTCTTCGGTTATCGCTTGGCCCAGGTCCGTCGTGTCAACGAGATTGGACAGCTTCAGTTCCAGAGACTTCTGTTTGGCTGTCGCATCGCCACTCATGGACGCGCTGACCCAGGCGGTGCGGATCTGAGCACTGACGATATCAGAGTACGAAAGATTCAGCACCGTCTTCGCCTCGGCAAAACGGTGGTTGTACAGGGAACGCAGATTGATCCACACGCAATTGTGCTGGATCACCATCGACCAGTTGCCGGGCCGCAGCAGACTCTTTGCCCGCGAGATTGTCACAACAGCAACCAGCACAGCGATCAAAGTACATGCTATGAAGACAGGCGTCGGTCCGCGGAAATGCCAACACACCATTGGCAGTCCACCAAAGACCAACACACAGATCACAGAGGCAATCATGTTCTTAACGACCGATTGCCGACAGACGATCGCCGCCCGGTCAAAATTTGTATCGTTGGTCTGGAGTAATTGCATGTGCGCGAACCTTACAGGCAAGCTTAGCACACAGTTCGTGACTGGCAATTTTCGGCACATTACAGCGTTTCACGCTGACTCATGGCCGCGAAGAACGCTTTTCGATAGCAGTTTCGTTACTCCCACGAGCCAGTATCGTCTACGACAATAAGTAAACTGCTCTAACGCACGGTCCTTTCGGAAGCCAGTTTTCGATTCAACTCATGCACTTTTGACACGATGCGTTCTTCCACCGTGGGGGTGAAGGGGCCGTGTTGCAGGACCGTTGTCATATACCGCATGGCGCCACCGGCTTCGTAGCCGCCTTCCAGTAGCACGCGACGACTGGGAACGTAGGCAAACACGTCGTTGCTGTATCCGGCCACCCAGACAGATGGACCGGAACCGTCCCCGGTGGACAATTCGTTCTTCAGTCGCAGTGAATAGTCCACGACCGTTTCGCCAGGCAGGGCAATCAGCGTCAGGTCATTGCCGAATCGAATGACCTGAACCGGGCACTTGTATTGTTGTCGCAGTTGACCTTCTGTTTCCAATTGTTTCAGTAATCGCTCTGCATGAAGCTGGTCATACTTATTTGTTGACTTCGCGCGTTGCAACAGTTCTTCGCGGGACGGAGGGCGTTGATATTCGACGGTGGCCATGTCTATGGCAGACTGAATCTGTGCCGGCAGCGGTTTCGCCTTAGTCTCCAGCGCCGTTTCGACAGCGTTGCTGAGTGACCGCCCGTGCTGTTCTGCAAGTGGCAGGGTCCGCCGGGGATACGGATTCTGGTCGCCGCCACAGCCCAGCACGAAGAGTGCAGTCACGCCCGGATGAGCATCTTCCAGGTACTGTTGAGCAAACCCGGCGTAGTCACCGCAGAAGTTGTAGAAACTAAGTGTGGTGTTGTGGCAGGCGTAGCCAAACATTACGGCCCGCAACTTACCTTCGGGCGTGTCGATTCGCAGCACAGGCACGTCGTGGTCAACAGGGCCGTCAGGATTCGGGAAGTTGCGAAAACCTGTCGGGCTCGGCGTCCGACGATTCATCGCGAATCCGCAACGGGCTCGGCAGTAGCTGACTTTCGCCGGAGACGTGTCCGCCAGTGCATCCCCGACCACCTTCAGCAAAGTCCGCTGCAGGAAATCCACATACTCCGTCGCAAGCTGAAGCCGTTCAGGCGGCAGGCCGTCCAACGACCATCGTGTTGTGCGAATCTCCGGGCCACAATGTGTGTGTGAACAGTTGATCATCAACTCTTCTGGCAACAGCCCAAACTTTTCCGCAACCTGTTTCTCAAGGGTGTCGCGAATCGGTCGCGGAACACTGATCAGGTCGCTGGTGACAAAAACCATGCGTGATCCGTCGGCACTCTGCAGCGCCACAGCTTTCACAAACAGATCGTGCGTCTTACCCTCGGATGGCTTGTTCCGGCTGGCGTATCCAGCCATCCACATCGGGTGACTGGGCGTTACGATTTCCGACGCGACGCCCGCCTTCCACAGGTTCTCCTGAGCCGTCACGGAGATGGTCAGAAAGAGAGGCAGACAACACGTGACAAAATGGCGAAACGTAATCATTCGGCGACTCGCAATTAGAGGTGGGGATGACAGACCGACAGGATACCGTTTCGCGTGCGCAAGGTGAATCGTGCAGCACTGGTCGCGGGAAATTCAGGAGACGGTCAGAGTCGCCCAACGTTTCCTGAGAGAATGCAGGAGAGAGAATCACTGAATTTCGACGCACAGAAGGAACAACGGTTCGGTGACAGGCGGCTACTTCCGGTCTGTCGTCGACCTGGAAAAACGACAACTAATTCCGAGCACGCTTTCAGTGTCGAGCGTGAACGGATAGTCTTCAAACAAACTTGAATCGAACCGGAATTCCATTTCCCCATTGGACAGAACCTCTATGCTTAAGATTCACCGTCGTTTAGCCTGCCAGGTCGTGGTGATGTTCAGTCTGTGCGTGCCGTTGTGCCCGTCGGTGCTCGCCCAGACTCCGTTTTCCCTGAAAGTGACGACGGATCGCGAGGATGCTCTTTATGAAGTCGGCCAGAAAGCCACCTTCAGTATCTCGGTGTGGCAGGGCGAACAGATTGTCAGCGGCGAGGGAAAGGTGAAGTTCGCATTCGACGACTTCCTGAACTCGAACGGCTTTTCAAGTGGCGAAGGGGCACCGGGTGAACAGCCGACTCGGGTCACCGAGGGCCTGAAGCAGCCAGGTTTTTTGCGTTGTCTGGTGACTTACACACCCAGAGAAGGCAAGCCTCTGCGGGCGATCGCCGCCGCGGCGTTTTCGCCGCAGAAGATCG
The DNA here is from genome assembly GCA_024230215.1 of Fuerstiella sp. Lineage (GTDB taxonomy): Bacteria > Planctomycetota > Planctomycetia > Planctomycetales > Planctomycetaceae > Fuerstiella. Next base: position 12,998 of record JAAERP010000292.1, read on the forward strand.
GCTTGAGCCTTCCGGTTCCTGACGACTTTGACGACTTCTGGGCAGAACAGAAGCGTCAACTTGCAGAGATACCGCTTGAGCCTGAATTGACTTCGGTCGATCAGTCGGATGCATCGATCGAATGTCACGACGTTCAGGTCCCGTGTTCCGGAGGGGCACCAGTATCAGGCTACTTTGCAAGACCGAAGGTTGCCGCCGCAAAAAGCCTGCCTGCGATTCTGTGGGTTCACGGCGCGGGAGTGCGAGGTTCAAGTCTTTCCAACGCAGCCAAAGGCGCAAAGGCAGGCATGCTGTCGATGGACATCAACGCTCACGGAATTGCCAATGGCAAACCGGCGTCGTTTTATGCACAGCAGAGTGCCGGGCCGCTGAAGAATTACCGCTATGCGGGGCGAGAAAGTCGCGACACGAGTTACTTTCGGGGGATGTATCTGCGGATTGTACGAGCAATCGATTTTCTGACGGCTCAGCCCGAATGGGACGGCAAACACGTTGTCGTGATCGGGCACAGCCAGGGTGGAGGGCAGTCTTTGGTGGCCGGCGGTATTGATGAACGTGTCACCATGATTGCTCCTGGAGTGCCTGCGATCTGCGACCATTCCGGACAGGCGGCCGGCCGCATCAACGGCTGGCCGAAACTCGTTCCCAATGGCGCCGACGGTAAACCTGACCCGCAGATTCTGCAGGCGTCCCGTTACGTCGACGCCGTGAACTTTGCCACTCGTTGCAACGCGGACGCCATCATGAGCGTTGGATTCATTGACTCCGTCTGCCCGCCATCCAGCTGCTATGCAGCGTACAATGTCCTGACCGGCAGTAAGTCCGTCATCAACGAACCCCTGATGGGCCATGCCGCTCCGGCTCATATTCAGGAAGCATTCTTTGCACGAGTGCTGCAACACGTTGGGCGAAAGTCGGCTGAGCTTGCGAAGTAGCCCCCCGGGCGCAGGCAACGCGGCTTCAGAAAGAGAGACGTTTAAGACAACGGTCCGCGGCACACGATCGAATTTGAACCAAATACGTTTGCATCGCAGCGGCTCACTGGGTCTGATACTCACCCCTCCTTTCAGCCCCGCCATCATCGAAACAATGAGAATCACATGACAAACGTTGACTCTGGTGCGTCTGCCGAAAACCAAGATGTTCCCCGCAGAAGTTTCTACAGGAGCATCGGTCCGGCCATCATCGTCGCGGCGGTCGTGCTGGGCCCCGGATCAATCCTGACCAGTTCGAAAGTCGGATCGTCATTCGGGCTGATCGGTTTTCCCGTGATCGTGGTGTCCGCGATCCTGATGATCGCCATGGTGGCACTGTCCGCCCGCCTGGGGGCGGTCTACGAAAACAGCCTTTGTGACGAACTCGCCAGCAGGCTGGGACGTCCCGTGGCCGTTTTTGTCGGGCTGACGCTGTTTACTCTGGTTGCGTTTTTTCAGTCATCCAACAATATTGCCCTGATCGGCGGTGTTGAACCGCTGCTTGGAGATGAAGAGTTGAGTTTCGGTGCCCGCGCGGGGACGCTGGTGATCGCAAATCTGCTGATCATTGCCTGTCTTTATCTGGTCAGAAATCTGTACGGTTCCATTGAGAGTTTCATGAAACTGTTGCTGGGTCTGATGACGGTGGCGTTCCTGGTGAACTTCGCTGTCGTGATGAGCAAGCCTCAGTCGTTTGAGCCTGTTCCACCGAGCGGACCGCTGGACTGGATTCCACTGCTCGGCATGATCGGGACGACGTTCTCAGTTGGTGGAGCGTTCTACCAGGCCTATCTGGTGAAGGAAAAAGGCTGGGGACTGGCGGACGTGAAGGCGGGCGTCATTGATTCGGTCGTGAGCATCTCAATGCTGGGCATCGTCACAGCAATCGTGTTGCTGACATCGTGGCGAGTATTCTACGGCAACCCCGAACCTGTGACTCTGGCATCGGTCGGCGACGTGGCTCGCCAGCTGGAACCATCATTTGGTGCGTCCGGCAAGTTCATTTTCTGCATGGGCATTCTTGCGGGTGCACTGAGTTCGTTTCTGGTGAATGCGTTGATCGGCGGAACGGTGATGTCGGATTCGATCGGCAAGGGAGCCCGACTGCAGGATAAATGGCCCGTGCACCTGACGGTTGTCGCGTTGCTTGTCGGGATGTTCGTGGCAATTGCGGCGTTAAACAACAAGGAAAGCGTAGTCCCTCTGATCCTGCTGGCTCAGGCCTGCACCGTGATCGGTCTGCCGGCGCTGGCGGCGGCCCTGATTTATCTGGGCACTCGTCCGGAACTGACGGGTCCGCGAAAGGTACCGAACAGAATCCTGGTTATTGCAAAAATCGGTTTCTGCGTTTCGTGCGTTTTAATGTTCCTGCTGGCCCGGAAAGTGTATGTGAAGCTGAATCCGCCTGAAGAAACCACCACGGCATTCATGAATTACGCGGATTCCGGCAGGACTTCCATTGTGTCCCAACTGAATTGAACGGGAATTCGGTCATGAAACAACTGATGCTTCGCCGGGTTGCTGCTGCGATGATTTGCACAACTGTGATGCTGGCGTTCACACATGCGGACGACGGCCTGTGGCTTGAGTCGCGAGTGAAGCCGTTGCCGACCGACAAGCTTGGTCCATTCGTGAAGACCAGCGATGGCGCGATTCTTGCGATTGACGCAGCTGCCAGCTATGTCAGCAATGATGGTGGACAGACGTGGTCAGCCGGTCGTCCGCTATTCTCCGAACAGCAGAATATTCAGGTAAGCAACGAGCGGGCCGTGTTTCGGAGTCGTGGCGGGGTCATCATCGCTGCGTTTATGAATCTGGCCGAACGTCACTGGACATGGAGCGATCAGCTTGGCGATGCCCCGGAAGCTCGTCTGCCGACTTACGTCATGCGCAGTCTGGACGACGGCCGGACATGGCAGGATATACAGAAAATGCATGACGACTGGTCTGGAGCCGTGCGTGACATGATTCAAACGGCAGACGGCCGCATTATTTTCACCGCCATGAAGATGCGCCACAATCCGGGGCGGCATTCCGTTCTGAGCTATTCGTCGACCGACGACGGCAAGACGTGGACGGCCAGCAATCTGATCGATCTGGGAGGAGCCGGACATCATGGCGGTGTGACTGAACCGACACTGACCGAACTGCCGGATGGCCGCATATGGATGCTGATCCGCACCAACTGGGGAGAGTTCTGGTCGGCCTATTCGCACGATGGAGGACAATTCTGGCGAGTTATCCAGCCTTCCGGAATCCCAGCCAGCAGCGCCCCCGGTCTACTAAAGCGATTAACCACCCTGGGCGGTACGGACGTCGGCCGCAGCAAACAGTCAAGTAGCCACCGCCCGCCGGGGCAGCCCGGCAGGTTGTTGTTGGTTTGGAATCGTCCTTATCCGGAAGGAAAATCGGAATGGCCTCTCAGCGGTGGCGATAATCGTTGGTCCGCGACACCCGTCAGTAATCATCGAGAAGAGTTGTCGATCGCATTCTCTGCGGACGACGGAAAGACGTGGGGCAAGCCAGTCGTAATTGCTCATCGGCGTGACACAGATGCCGCTGGCAGCGTTCGTTGGGTGGCGTATCCCTATGCGTTTGAAGCCAGCCCCGGCGAACTCTGGATTACGACCATGCAGGGCGGTTTGCGAGCAAAACTGAATGTGTCGGATTTTGTTGAAACACGGGATTGAGAGGCCGTATATGCGCATGTTGACCGCAACGAAACAGATCACACTTCTGCTTGTCCTGTCCGGCTCTGTGCCGGCGGCGGAAAGCGAGATGACAATCGTCACCTTCGGCGATTCCACCACGGCACCGCGTGGGGCTCTGAAGGTCTATTCACAGATTCTGACAGAAGAAGCTGGGCCGCACGGCCAGGTGGCGCGTGTCATCAACACCGGTGTTGGTGGCAACAGTACGTCACGCGCCAAAGCGAGGTTTGACAAAGATGTGCTGGCTCACAGGCCGGACATCGTGGTCATTCAGTTTGGCATCAATGATTCAGCCGTTGACGTATGGCAGGATCCTCCCGCCACCGAGCCCCGAGTTCCCCTGGACGCGTACACCGAAAATCTGCAGCATTTTGTGCGAACGCTGAAAGAACGCGAAACGCAGGTCATCCTGATGACTCCCAATCCGCTGTGCTGGACGGACAAATTGCGGCAGTTGTATGGCAAGCCGCCATACGTGCCCGCCGACGAAGACGGTTTCAACGTGCTGCTGAAGCAGTATGCAGATCAGGTCCGAATCCTCGCGAACGAAGAAATGGTCCCATTGATTGATGTGTACGATCTGTTTCAGAAGCACGGGGCTGTCGAAGGTCAGGAGATCGCCGACCTGCTGCTCGACGGCATGCATCCGAACACATTGGGACAAAGAAAGGTCGCCGACGCAATTCTGACGTCGCTTTCTCAACGCGATGAGAATCAGCCACTGATCGCGTCGATCTCCAAAGAGACGTTGTGGAGCAACCGGGACGGGAAGAGCCGGACGTGGTTCCATCCTCGAGTCTGCATGATGCCGGGGAAAGACGGCAAGCCGGTTGCATTGATGAATCTGCAGGAAATCGGTGGGTCCGACTATTTTGGACAGGTGCACTGGTCGACATCAGAAGATCTTGGTCGAACGTGGAGTGAGCCGGAGCCCATTGCTGCACTGGGACGTGATCCGGTCCCCGGTCGGGATGACGACCTGAAAGCTGCCGTCTGCGACGTAACTCCCCAGTATCACCCTCCAACCGACACCGTCCTATCTCTGGGACACGTCGTGTTTTACAAAGGCCAGTACTTCGCCCGAAAAGAACAACTGGCTCGTTACCCTGTCTATGTCACTCGAACAAAAGACGGAACATGGTCGCGTCGGAAGGTTCTGGAATGGGATGATCCTCGCGGCGGGCATATCTATACGAACAATTGCGGTCAGCGAGTCATCCTGCCGAATGGCGACGTGCAGATGTCATTTACATTCGGTCCGGAGGCCACAAATCGCATGGTGGCGGGAGTTCACAGCACCTACGACGGTCAGCAACTGAAGATTAAAGAAGTTGGAAAGGCACTGCATAATCCCAAGGGACGCGGCCTGCTGGAGCCGAGCGTGACTCAATTTGGCAGCACGTTCTGGATGACGATGCGAGCGGAAGATGACCGAGGATACGTCAGTGTCAGCGACGACGGCCTGAACTGGGAAGAAAAGACGGCGTGGTCGTGGGAAGACGGAACTCCGCTCGACATGTCGACAACTCAGCAGCACTGGCTGACTCACAGTGACGGACTGTTTCTGGTCTACACTCGCAAAGACGAATCCAACGAAAACGTCATTCGCTGGCGTTCTCCACTGTGGGTCGCTCAGGTTGATCAGTCAAAACGCTGCCTGATCAAATCCACCGAACAGATTGTGCTGCCTTTAGTGGGAGACGGAGTCAACGATCCCAACAGCGTGGCCATCATGGGCAACTTCAACGTGACGAATGCCAGTCCGCACGAATCATGGGTCACCGTCGGCGAATGGATGCCACGTGCCGGTTATGAAGGCGACGTGCTGCTGGCCCGTATCCGCTGGTCAAAACCGAATCAGCTGCCGCTGTGGTAAGGGAACTTTGTTCTGTGTGCCAGTGGCACCCAAAGGTTGCAAGCAACCTGGGCGACCCACACGGTCCGCAGCCGGTGAAAGCTGAGACTGGTGGGTGCGAGCCCATAACCTACTGTTCTGAATGCCGGTTACGTACCGGGCAGTGGTCGGGCTACCGGTTCCATGGCTCGAAAGAATGGCACGACATAAGGTCCTTCCGGGATCACGGCAATCGACTGGTCGGGACTTCTGCTGAGACTGGCGTCCACGGCCGCCTGCAGCGACGACGTGACGTTCACGCCGGTCGATGAGTGGTCCGGTGCAGGCAGACCGTCAGTCACCAGGTGAATCCGGCCAACCTGCATCGGTTTGGTCTGCATCTGTGTCTGCCATTCGTCGATGTCGGCGTGCGACTTCTGCAGAATGCTGCTCAGAAACACGTCCGGACCCAAATCCGCAAGCCGTTGCTGAGCGGCAACGAACTCAGCAGATCCCATCCCTTCGGAACACTCGGACACAATGATTAAATCTCCTCCAGGTTCCAGGATGTCCATTGCGCAAACCATTCCTTTGACCGTTTGATAGTAGGTCTTGTCCAGTGGATACCCGGCGGCACTGGTAACGACCGTATGAAATCGTCGAGGAACGAATACTCTGCAGTAACCATCGACGTAGTCCACGGCCATTTGATGACTCTGCAGAATCTCGCCAAAGTTGATGAAGGACAGTCTGCGGTCTTCATCAATAACGGTGTTCACGGCCAGGGCTCCTCCCAGCATCCGCACAATCTCAAGCTGTTCTTCGTGCAGTGGGTTGTCCACAAAGTTGCAGCTGGTGGCGGCCGGGTCGGCCATGAATCGGGCGCTGTGAAACGTTGTGATGGTTTCGGCATGGGCAAGTCCAGGAGCGATGACCTTGCGTCCACCCGAGTATCCTGCCATGAAATGTGGTTCCACAAGTCCGGTTGCGATGCGCAGATCGGCTTCCACAAAACGGCGATCCAGACGGACGACTGTTCCGCGAGTGGCAGTGGTACCGAGGTTGACGTGATCGGCGTCGTTGCGAGCAAAGTGATTGGCCACGGTGACGTTGTCCAGCACCCACGGGTCGCCGATCAGTTCTGCCAGTTCTGCACCTTCATTGGGGCGGTGCAGACCTGTCGCGACCAGGACCGTGATGTTGTTCCGCTGCATGCCGTCGGCCAGCAGTGATTCAATGAGTGGTCGCAGAAACAGGTGGTTTGGGACAGGTCGGGTGATGTCGCAGACGGCGATGCAGGCACTGTTTGCGCCTCGAAAGACGTGGTCCGGCCCGGGAAAGCCGACCGGCTGGCTGATCGCCTTTGTGACCGCGGCGTGGGGATCGTCGAGGAGCGGCATAGCCGGTTTTCTCACGACCGTCACGGCAGCATCGTCCGCCAGCTGAAGCGTGGCTGTGCCTTTTCCATATTGGAGTTCAATCTGCATGTGTTGGGCATTTCCTTCGCGCGGCCACAGTTCCGGACTCGCAAATTACAGGTGTTGTGGGAATCGGCTGACCGACCACCTCCACAACGCGCTGAGCATCGCCATTTCGCGGATGCGGAGTGACGCCGCGACTGGGTAATGTTGTCAGGATAACGCAGATGGTTTTCGACGTTGGGTCGACCCAGCACAGGGTTCCGGTTGATCCCGTGTGGCCGAATACGTCTTCGCGTTTTCCGGGGCCACTTAAGTTGTTTCCGACATCGAAGCCCAGACCCACCTGAAGAAAAATGCGACGTTTGACCATGGCGATACTCCGCGGCGGGAGCGATGGGGTAGACGCTCCGAATATTCGTCTTCATAAACAGCACCGCGACGTCCGCCGATCGCGGGCGAAAAACTGCGTGAACTGGCAGTTCCGATCGGGAACCTGGGATCGAGAATACCTGCAGTTTGGAACAGAGCGTAACGATCGTCAACGTCGGCGCTAAATCCATTCCTTGATCGGATGGCCTTCGATCAGTCTTACAGGGCGACCGTCCGGAGCCTGGGCAATCAGGTCGGTGCGCATGCCCAGCTTTCGGTAAACCGTGGCGGCGATGTCGGCCGAAAAATACTCGTCGCGAATGGGGCGGCCACCTTCTTCGTCCGTCGCCCCCAGAACTGATCCGCCAGGAACGCCGGCTCCCGCCATGATCGCAAAACCGGCACTGGCCCAATGGTCGCGACCGCTGGCAGAATTGATGTTCGGTGTGCGGCCAAAGTCCGTCAGCCAGATCACCAGTGTGGAATCCAGCATGCCTCGGTCTTCCAGGTCAGTGAGCAGCGCGGGAAGGCCCTGGTCCACGGGAGGAATGCGACTGCTCTTCAGCGTTTTGAAGTTATTCTGGTGAGTATCCCAGCCGCCGTCAGTGACGGTGACAAAACGGACTCCGCTTTCGATCATTCGCCGAGCCAGCAGACAGCTCTGACCGAACTTGTGTCGACCGTACTTGTCACGCAGGCTGTCGGGTTCTTCTTCGATCTTAAATGCCGTCTTCGTTTCCGGCGCCGTAATCATGTCGAAGGCGGCTTTGAAGTGCTCATCCAAAGCGTCGAATGCTCCGGCCTGCACGTCGGTCTGTCGCTGCAGCTTGTCCATTGCCGTCAACATTCGCTTTCGTCGATCGACGCGTTTGGGCGTGACTCCCGTCGGAAAGCTGATGTCTCGGACATTGAAGTTCTTGCCATTCGGGTCGGCCAGAATCTCAAATGCATTATGTTCCAGGCCAAGGATGCCAGCCAGTCCACCTCCGAACCGCTGGTCCACAGAACTGCCCAACTGGACGAACGGGGGCAGAGCATTCCTGAAGCCCTTGTGCCAGCTGACAACGGAACCAAACGTGGGGTAGGGCACAGAAGGGTTGAACTTCCGACCGGACATTGCGAACTGGTCCGCGGCGCCATGGCTGCCGTTCTGAGGATTCCAGCTGCGAAGAACGGCAAAGCGGTTCAGCTCTTTGGCCATGTTTGGCACGATGTCAGTAAACTGAATTCCAGGAACGGCAGTGTCGATCACGCCGAACTCACCCTTCACGCTGGTCGGAGCATTTGGTTTGGGATCGAATGTGTCGTGATGACTTGTTCCGCCCTGTGTCCACACCAGAATGCAGTTGACATCGCTCGAGGATTCTCCTGCCGCCCGCGCTGCACGTTCAGACGCGATCAACTGCGGTAGACCGATGCCGAGTCCAGCCAGTCCGCCAAGTTGCAGCAGACCACGTCGTGAGACGCCTTCACAACTACGAAACTGCTGAGGAAGAACGTTAGACATTCCTGGCTCCACGAAATGGCGTGTGGATGATATTGGCGGGCAATGCTGTAACTATCACGACTGGCACCGGCCGGTGCGACGCTTCGGTTGGTGAGGTGTGTGGCCGCGGACGAGCTGGTGGCTCAGCGTGTATTGTATTATATCCCATCGGAAGAATCGGAAGCAACGGTACACCTGCCAGGCGCTGTTTTTCGGTCGATCCATCACCCATAGGTGCGGCCTGCCGGTTTGCGCAGCGTGTTGCCAATGTTGGCCAAATATCTGTGGCAAAAGGATTATCTGCTCCTGTTGCGTGGTTCCGGAGCGTCGAGAATGGGCTTTCTCAGGTGCGATCCTGGCAATAAGTGTGAGAAAAGAACTCACAGGTGGCTGATGATCAGGTGGTATTCGTGAATACCGTTGGCGATTCGCGACGTGATTACCCATAATTATCGGAGGGGCGTCCGCGTTCCCGTCCCACTGCTTTGGGCCTGAACATTCGCTGTTCAGGTGCCCTGCCCCCGCGTCCAGCCTACAGAGAACTCGGAGGACCCGTCGTGTCTTTTCGAATGCCTCAGTGTTTACCGTTCCTGATCTCATGTTGCGCCGTCCCTGGCGTCGCTTGCGCCACTGTCGCAGCTGAACCCGAGGGCTTTGTCATCACACCGACACACGTCGAACTGAACGGAAACTTTGCCACGGCGCAGTTGCTCGTTCAGCAGACGTTAATAGACGGAGTGATCGGCAAACAGTCGAAAGACCTGACTCACGCCGCGACGTACAAATCGAGCGATGAAAAAGTTGTGTCCGTTTCAGAGACCGGACAACTGCTTTCAGCGGGCAACGGTACGACCACCGTGACCGTCACGGTGAACGGCAAATTGCGATCCGCAACGATTGTCGTCAAGGGAGTCGAAGACGATCCCACAATCGCCTTTGACAGGCACATTCGTCCGACGCTTGGTCGACTTGGGTGCAACGCCGGAGCCTGTCATGCCAGTCAATTTGGTAAAGGCGACTTTATTCTGTCCGTTGTGGGCTTCGATCCGAAGCTCGACCATAACTCGATGGTTCGTGATCGTCATCAGCGGCGAGTCAATCTGGTTCAGCCCGAAGAAAGTCTGCTGTTGAAGAAACCGACGATGCAGGTTCCGCATGGTGGTGGTCAGCGACTTCACAAGGATTCCACTGCGTACAGAACAATCGTGGCATGGATGAGGTCAGGAGCTCCCGGGCCCGACAGGGATGCTGCCACCGTCAAAAAACTGAGTGTCTTTCCGCGTGAACGCATCGCTGAACCGGACCATACGCAGCAACTGCAGGTCATCGCGGAGTACAGTGACGGCAGCGTTCGCGACGTTACCAGCTGGGCAAAATTCGATTCCACCGACGACGCTGTCCTGTCCATCACAAGGAATGGCCACGTCACTGTGGAAGGCCGCGGGCAGGCACCGATTATGGTGCGGTTTGAGGGCCATGCGGACATTGCCATGTTCGTTTCGCCGTACGGTCCGACGCCACAGATTGCCGACTGGAAAAGTCACAACTTCATTGATGACGCCGCGGTGCAGAAGTTTCAGGAGTTAGGAATCGCTCCGTCTGCACTTTGCGACGATGCAACATTCGTTCGGCGAGCTTATCTGGATGCCGTCGGCACCCTGCCTTCTGCGGAAGAATGTGATGCCTTTGTCAGCAGTTCTGAAACCAACAAGCGGGACCGACTGGTCGATGAACTGCTGGGCCTGACCGGTGATTCACAGCTGGATCGACACAATGACCAGTACGCTGCCATCTGGACGCTGAAGTGGTCGGACCTGCTGCGAAACACCAGCAAGGGCCAGGCTGCCGACCAGCAGCGGATGTGGGCGATGCACAACTGGATCAAAGAATCGTTTCGCACAAACAAACCGTTCGACCAGTTTGTTCGGGAACTGATCACGGCCAAAGGATCGATCTATTCGAGTGGACCGGCCAGCTATTTTAAGATCAACGCCAACTCATCCGATCTGGGCGAAGCCACGGCTCAGCTGTTCCTGGGAGCTCGACTGCAGTGTGCCAGGTGTCATCACCACCCGTTCGAAAAATACAGTCAGGCAGACTACTACTCGTTCGCCGCGTTCTTTTCGCGAGTTGGGAATAAGAACAGTCAGGAGTTTGGGTTATTCGGTCGTGAAACCGTGGTCATGGTGAAGTCCACCGGTGACGTCCGTCACCCACGAACCGGTCAGACTCTGAAACCGAAACCGCTGGACGGCGAAGAGGCGGACCATGAACTGGACCGCCGCATTCCGCTGGCAGAATGGTTAACGTCACCTGACAACCGCACATTCGCGAAGTCATTGGCTAATCGATATGTCGGATATCTGCTGGGTCGAGGATTAGTGGAACCCGTCGACGATATGCGAGCGACCAATCCCCCGACGCATCCGGCCATGCTGGAAGCGCTGGCAGATCATCTGATTGAACACAATTTCGACCTGAAACAGCTGATCAAAGTCATCATGACTTCCCGGCTGTATCAACTTTCGTCCTATCCCACCGCCGACAACGTGGCCGACAGCAAGTTCTATTCTCACTTCAAGGTGAAACGACTTTCCGCCGAACCGTTGCTGGATGCGGTCGATTACGCGACCGGGACTACGACAAAGTTCAAGGGACTACCAGCGGGCACCCGAGCCATCGAAATTCCTGATGGCGAGTATCCCAACTACTTTCTGACAACATTTGGCAAGCCCAAACGAGCCAGCGTCTGCGAATGCGAACGCACCCCGAACGAGAGTCTGGGACAGGCGCTGCACACAATCAACGGCGACATCGTGGCAAACAAGATTGCCGATAAGAACGGGCGCATTGCTCAACTACTGGCCACAGATCGAAGTGACGAGGATCTGATTACCGAGGTGTACAAGGTGACACTTTGTCGTTCGCCCAGTGCCGAGGAATTGACGTCAGCGCTGGATTTCCGGCAGGAAGCACCGTCACGGAAAGAGTTTTTCGAAGATCTGCAATGGGCGCTGCTGAACAACAAGCAGTTTCTGTTTGTGTATTAGTTGGCGTCCGAACAGCCGTGTCTCGTGCACGGGTGATCTTTGGTCTCTGACGCCGATTCCGGTTTGGTTCCATGTGTTCACCGGGAAATCCTCAGAACTATGCAATACCTGAAATATATCCTGATCACCGCCGTCGTTGCCGGAGCTTCATCTGCCGGAGCGCAGACGTCCTACCCGATGATCATGAGCGTGTCTCCCGTGGCGGCGCAGGTGGGGCAGACGTCTGAGCACACACTCGATTCCCGCTACAGCATGTTTGGCGCGTACGAAGTACTTGTCACGGGGGAAGGCGTCACGGGAGAAATTGCCACGAAGATGGAGTTGGGTAAAGACGGCAAAGAACCATCCCTCACAAAAATCAAGCTGAAGTTTGCGGTCGCGGACGATGCGTCGACGGGTGTGCGGGATTTTCGAATCATTGGACCAACCGGAGCCAGCACGCTCGGCCAGATCGTCATCACTAAAGATCCCGTCCTGATTGAGAACCCGAAGAATGACACCGCAGCGACCGCTCAGGAAATCACGATTCCGGGGAACGTTTGTGGCATTGTCGAAAAGGTGGAGGATGTTGACTTCTACCGCTTCAAGGTTGACCAGCCAACGACACTCACTTTCCATTGCCAGGCCATGAGGCTGCAGGACAGAATTCACGACCTGCAGACTCATGTGGATCCGATCATCACAATTCGTGACGCGCAGACCAACAGCACTCTGGCGTCGGTAGACAATACGTATGCGGCAGATCCATTTCTGGCGCACGAGTTTCAGCCGGGTGAGTATTTTCTGGAAGTGCGAGACGTTCGTTACAGCGGCAATCGCTACTGGAATTATTCGATCGAAATCAATGATCGTCCCTTTGTATCGCACGTGTACCCGTCGGCCGTTGCCACGAGGCAAAAAGTAGAATTGCAGCTGGTCGGCAGCCATCTTCCGGCATCCACTACGGTGGTCTGGCAGGCTCCGGCAGACGTTGACCCGTGTACGATTAATGTCGGTCTGCCGATCGAATCCGGCGTGTCCAACCCTGTGGCTGTTGTGCTGAGCGAGCTGCCCGTCGCTGTGGAATCGGGGGAAGAAAACAACACTGTCGACACAGCCCAGGCAGTTTCATTGCCCGGCGCGGTGAGTGGTCGCATCGAATCAGAGGCCGACATCGATTGTTACTCGTTTGAAGCAAAGAAGGGCGACAAGGTCAGCATCGAAGTGAAGGCCCGACGGAACTGGTCGGGCCTGGACTCGATTATTCGCATTCTGAATGCTGACGGAAAACGACTGACCGAAAACGATGACCTGCGTCTGTGGAACAGGATGACCGTTCAGGATTCGCTGATCGAAAACTGGACGGTTCCAGCCGATGGGAAATACATCGTCGAAATCCGCGACGTTCATCTGCGAGGCGGAGACGAATTCGTCTATATGATCGAACTGACTCAGGCCAGTCCCCGCTTCGAATTAGTGCTGGACTCGGATAAATCCTGGCTGACACCCGGTACCAACGCTGCTCTGTTCGTTCGCTGTATCCGCAGGAACGGATTCGACGGTGAGATCCAGTTGCACGTCGACGGGCTTGCGGAAGGACTGACAGCAAACTGCGGACGGATTCTGTCCGGCAAAGGTGTTGATGGCTGCATCATTCTGGAAGCTTCCCCGGATGCGAAGATGAACGCATCGAATATTCGCGTCTGGGGCACAGCGAATGATCCTGCAACAGCCGCCGAAGGTACAGATGGCGAAGCCGATACAGCTGACGCTGTCGTCGAACTCACGGCGGACGCTCAGTCGATGCAGGAAACGTACATGCCTGGCGGAGGACGCAGTCACTGGCCGGTTGCGATGCACACCGTAGCCGTCGGCAGGCCGGCGGATGTTATTGACCTGAAACTCAGTACTCAGGAGGTCCACCTGAAACCTGGCGAGTCCGTTAAGGTTGATGTTGAGGTCGTTCGCAAGGAGGGCTTCGACAAGAACGTCACTCTGGATATGTTGTTCCAGCATCTGTCCAGCAAGTACGCGATCACGCTGCCCGAAGGCGTCACGATCGACTCCAAAAACAGCCAGACATTGTTGACGGGAAAGAACAGCAAAGGAGCGATCACGTTGACTGCTGCGGCCACGGCTCCTGCAGTTGAACGGCAGCAGTGCTGCATTATGGCGAATGTGTCGATCAATTTCGTGATGAAGGCGACCTACAGCAGCAAGCCATTATTTGTGAGCGTTGCAGAGAAGTAAGTAGACCTCAATGTGACTTGCATCATCGGTCGAACACCAACAATCCGTGATAGCCATCGGGAATAATCAACACGCCCTTGTGCACGATGGCTCTCGAAGGATTGCCCGGCAGTTCAAACTGCTCGATTAGCTTCGGGGCCATGAGGTCAGCAATGTCCGCGATGGTGACCAGGCCTAATTGCCGGTCGACAGTATACAGCCGATCGCCGGCAATCGTGGGTTTGCCCAGATGTCGTCTCTGCGTTCCAATCCTGTACAGCGGCACGTCGCTCAGTTGGCGGCGTTCGCTGCGGTCCAGCAACAGGTAGCCGCCGCGTGTGATGGCCATTGTTCTGTCGGAGTGGGCGATCAGACCGTTGCCCGATCCGATGCGCCCGGGGAAATTATCCCCGGTATAGCAAGGACCGCCCTCAGCCTTCAGGTCGTACCAGTGCAGTCCTGAAACGTGCCAGAACGCGCAGGTGTAGCGACCGTCGATCAGTCCACGCATCATTTGGTCGCCGTACAACAGTCCAGGGTGTTGATCTTCCAGAACCATGCGAGGATTGGCGGGGTTCGCCAGATCAACGATCTGAATCTTGTGGACACCAATCTGTACCATGGCGTAGGTTCCGTCACCCGGCACTTCAACCTGCCGGATGGTTTTGTCCCGCACACGGTAGCGCCCAATCTCATTCAGGCGGTGGCCATTCACCAGCTCGTAAATGCCCAGTCCCGCCGTACCTTCTGCGATGTGGATGAGATCACCGGCGACGCACACGTCCGTCGCCTTGTCCGCTGTCGCGGTGTGTCCCAGTTCGTCAAAACGAGGTGCAATGTTCAGCACGCGAACACCAGCGGTACCGCAGGCCACGATTGCTGTTCCTTCGACCATGTCGGCGGCATACACCTGCCCGTCTGTGCGGTAAACTCGGTAGGGAACGTCCGTTTCGGCCGGTCGCACGTCGGGAACGGTTGCGGCTGTCCTGTTTTCCGCGACAGGCGTTCGAGACATCCCAGTTGCGGAAAGTACGTGCAGATCACTTTGACCGCCGGCGACGTAGATATGATCTTCGCCCGGGACCAGCCCACCTACAAAGTTGGGTCGATGTTCATCCCCCGCCTTCGGACACTTCCAATGCCCGACGAACTGTGGTTGCCGCGGCTCTTTGACATTCAGCACAAACACGCCGTTCAGAGTATCCGCCACAAACGCGTAGTCGCCGGCGATCGTGACACTCCACAGGTCATTGTGGATGTCATAACACGGCGGGAATTTTACTCGGGAAACAGGCTTCGGCTGTGCTGCATCCGCGATGTTCAGCACTTCCAGTCCGTGGCCATGCCCGAAGCCCTGATCGCCAGGTTTGCTGCGTGGGCGAGTGCGGGAATGATGTCCGGTGGCGACGTACAGAAAATCGCCCCGCACATCGAGGCCGTCGCCGTACCCGTCCAGGGGCACTCGAGAAGTGATGTGCGGCGTCCAGGGGTTGCGCACGTCCACAGTGACCACCTCCGATGCAGCCCACACGCCGGTGTACACGTACCCGTTGCGCTCGACGACGGATTGTGCTTCGCCGGTACGCACGGTACTCAGGTGCCGCGGCGTCGTCGCGTCGGACACATCAATCAACTCCACACCAAAAGAGCGGCACGCCACGAACAGTACATCACCCGATTTGCAAACGCCGGTGGCGAATTCGACCGTATCGTAACGAGAAACCAAAGTGGGATTCGCCGGATCATTCACGTCAACGATGAACAACCCGTCCTCACGTGAAGTGATGTATGCCAGACCGGCCTCAACCACGATCTGCCGCACTCGTCCAAGTCCGCCAAGCTTCCCGACCGGCTGTGGTTTGCCCGGCTCGGTTGTGTCCAGCACGTGCAGCGTGCGGTTGCCGATCGCGAAGGCGTGCTGCCCGGCGATCGTTACGTCCATGGTAGGACCGATTCCGGCGTTGAACGTGTTGTTCAGCTTTGGGCCAAAATCCGGCGTGTCGGCGAACAGGTCCGGGTGTCTGTGAAAATACGCATAGGCATGCAGCGCAACGGTGGTGAACAGGTAATGGGTTTCTGCAGCCGAAATCTCCTGCAGATCCACAGTGGTCAGCATGTTCCAGATCGTGGGCAGGTCGCGGCGGATCATCTCGGCACGCTCGCTCATCAACACCAGGTGATAGCCACCCAGCGGGAAACGCACGTGTGCCAGCGCCGTCAGCCCGCCTTTCTGATTCAGCATCTGCGTGCGGAACAACTTCCATGCTTCCTGGGCACCGTGCAGCTCAGGTCCATCCCACTGACAGTCGCTGGCCAGAGCCGCCCAATCTTCATCGCTGTGAAACGTGCGGTAGAAGGGACCGGGGAAATCGCGGTCGAGCTGCATCTGTGCGGTCTGTTTCAGCAGGTCGCTGATCACAGTGCGTTTCCGGGCATCCTCCAGAAAGTGCAGATAAGCGTTCAGGCGGAATCCATTCTGATTGGCGTAGATCGGATGCCCGTTCAGTTCGACGTGGTTGCCGGGTTGCAGTTGCTGCCACCTCAATCCATCGCGTTCTGCCAGCAGTTCATCGTGCAGCTTCCGCCAATACTCGTCGTCCGTGCCTTTATACAGCGCGTACAGCGTGGGAATCAGAATCGACACATGATTGTTGCGAAAGCCCTTCCACGAAAACCCAACGTGTGATTCGGTCGCGCCGTCGGCCGTTTTGATCGAAAAGTTGTATTTCTCCAGACGTCGCCCGATGGCTCCCAGCTTCTGCCGGATCCACTGCCTGTCGTCGTCGGTCGCCGAATCGCTGCGGGCAAAGCGGGCCAGAGCGATAATATACGTCGTGTGCTGATCCATCGACGAATCGTCGTAGTACGCGGAGTGGTCATCCGGGTGAGGTCCGCGCGGGACAAGTCCTTCGACCGGGCACACGCCCCCGATGAACTTCAGCGCGGCGTATAACTCCTCGGCCTTGCGCCGCAGGTACGGATCCGGCGACGCTTCGTACGCGTCCAGCAGAGCCACCAGCGTATGTCCGCAGTGAAGCGCCGTGTCGGCGATCCGCGACCCATATCCCCACGGCTTCGGCAGACGTGCCTTGATTTGCGCCGGCGTCGTCCACGAGTCTTTCGTCGACAGTTTCGCTCCGTACAACACCAACGTCTGCGGATCCTGAAACTGCTCGAAGTACTTTTCAGCCAGGCGAAATGTCTGTTTCCCGAGTTCGTCGACGGTCAACCGCTGATCCGCAGCGTCTGCCACGCCCGCTGCCATCATCAGGGCACTCAAACATGCCACACAGCGCATAAGCATATGACGGTTCCAGGGAACACACGTTGGCACATCGAGAGCCAGGTGTGCGAATATCGCGACGGACTTCAAGGCTGCCATGCTAACCTCTGAACATACCACTCGCCAGCCGACATCGAACGTCGATGTCCCGTTGCTCTCCGCACTTGCCGAGATGTTGTGCGACCTCCATGTTCTGCGTGAGGCAATCTTCGGGGCAGAGGACCTGCCGGAGAACGCCGCTGGGGCGCTGATTTGTTTTACAGGACGAAACCAGAGGCACCAGAAAAGACCTGCAGCACGATGCGATTCTCCGTTCTCTCAATGGCGGCAGAGGCCGGGGCGACAGCAAGACGATTGTGAGTCCCTGCCGGGGACGCAACGACGTGTCGTTCGGCGGAAATTTGTTTTTTTTGCCCTGTATGAACGTACCACGGCCGCTCATGACGTAACAATCGTTGTCCGGTACAACGGCATGGGGTCGGTGAGGCACTATGGAACCCGAGATCGTGAGAGAAAAAATGGAACGTGTGACACTTGGACGCAGTGGGTTGTCTGTTTCTCCGGTTGCTTTTGGAACCTGGCAATTGAGCCGGCGTTTTTGGGGCGAACAGTCGAAGAGCGAAGCAATCTCGGCGATGCGGCTCGCTTTTGAATTGGGCATCAACTTTTTCGATACGGCCGATGCCTATGGCGACGGATATGCCGAGTCAGTCCTCGGAGAGGCTCTTCGTGACCTTCCTCGAGACGAGCTGGTCGTTGCCACGAAGTTTTTTAATCACTTCCAGCCGGACGGCTTGCGATATCCTGATCTTTCGCCGAGCCATGTGACGGAACGATGTGAAGCGTCGTTGAAGCGACTGGGGATCGAAACGATCGATGTCTGTCTGCTTCACTTCTACGATCAAATGACACCATTGGCAGATATTGCGATGACGATGGAGAAGCTTCGCGATCAGGGAAAGATCAGGACGTTTGGTGTGAGCAATCACAACGTCGAGCAGTTCCGGGCTCAGCGGCGGTTTGGCGACTACGATATCAGCCAGCCAGCGTATAGCTTTGTTGACACCGAGGTTGAAAACGCTCTTCTGCCCTACTGCCAGGCCGAAAATATCGGCGTGATGGTTTACTCACCGATGCACAAAGGCCTGCTGACCGGAAAGTACACCGGAGAGGAAACATTCGATGACTTCCGCGGAAATCATCCGGATTTTCAAGGTGAACGTTTTCGGCAACTTTGTCAGGCTGTGCAGTTGCTGCGTCCGATGGCGGATCGTTATAGATTGAGCCTCTATCAACTTGTGCTCGCAGCGACGCTGATGCACCCCGCAGTTCATGTCGCGATTTGTGGCATTAAGACGCCTGCCCAGGTCACTGAAGCCGCCGGTGCTATCGGAAAAACCGTTGCGCGGGAAGATTATTTCGCCATTCGAGCGGCACTCTCGCTTGGACAAGGCACGAAAGTCGTTGATGCTACGGGGACACGGAAGTAATTCAGCTTTGCTGACTGCGGCGCCGACTTATGACGGTCCTGCCCGAATTGCAAATCGATGAAACGCCCGATTCTCCAGGACTGTCGTTCCGTATTCCGGTAAGTTATTCTGACGGGCTGTCCTTTGCTAAGTCGGGAGCTTTTGAAAATGGAACGGTTGACATTACCTTTGGTGCTGGTCTGCAGCCTGTGCGTTTCAACGGTTTACGGTGAGGACCAGTCGCCGACAGGAACCAGCACGATCCCCGTGGCGTTTGCTGACGGTGGAAAGTTCAAGATGCTCTACGACAGCAGGCAACGGCCGCAGTCGGTCCTGCTGAAGGGCACGTTGTTCATCGTCTACAACGGGGGCGCCAGGCCTTCGAAGAGCGGGAAGGGCAGCGCGTATCCCATGTTGATCTCTTATAATCCTCAAACGCGAAACTTTTCAAAGCCCGTTCGTCTGGGACAGAAAAGCAGCACTGACCACCACTACAGCCCCATCATCTGGGCTGACAAGAGTGACTACCTGCACGTTCTGTTTGGTTGCCACAGGACCCCGGGAACGCATCTCATCTCGGCGCATCCTGTAAGAAACGGGACGGGGCAAATTGCCTGGGAAGAAGGGCCGCAGATCGCCCCAGGGCTTTCTTACCCGACGGTGTTCAGGATTTATGGTGACAGAGAAATCATCTATTACCGCACCGATGGTCATACGAGTTCATGGACCTACCGCATCAGCGCAGACAATGGCAGGACCTGGATTGGACCTGAGAACGATGTCACCGATCTGGATTCGAAGGGGCGGTTGGACTGGTCTTCTTACCAAACAAAGCTTCCCGGCAAAGATGGAAAACATCTGCACGTCGTGTACACGGATTATGACGACAACAAGAACTCCCCCGATCCGCAGAGATTCTTCAATCCGCGGTACGATGGATTGGCGACCAACGAATGGAAATACAATCTGTCCTACCTGAATATTGATCTGCAGACGCACGTCGTCCGCAACGCTGACGGAGACATTCTGAAGACGCCCATCGACATTGATTATTCGAAAGAGAAGTGCGAAATCTGGGACACGCAGTGGCGTGGAGCTGGTGTGCCGCCAGCGGTTGCCCTGGACGAAAATGACGATCCCGCATTCCTGCACGTGCTTTCCGAAGACTCGCTGACGGATCACCAGTACTATTTTGTTCGACGAGTCGACGGACACTGGAAACAGACGCCAATCACTCATTCCACTCATCAATGGAACAGCTGCCACCTGGCCAGGAGCGATGACGGAGTACTGCACGCTTATCTGGTTGCCGGGGATGGTTACCTGGACACCGACGGCTACATGGATCGACACGGTGGAGGATCCATTGAAGAATGGACCTCGTCCGACAAGGGAGACACCTGGAAGAGGGCACGCGACCTGTTTTCTGCCTCATCAAAGTATGCCGGCTGGAGATTCAACAACGTTCAGCCCGTCGTCCGTCCTGACGGCAGCGTCGTAGACAGCATGCTGCTGTTCTACGGCTGGAAAGACAAGGACGCCCCACAGGCGAGTGCATTCCTGCTGCACGACCAGTCCGAAACACATACCCGACGATAGTCGGAATTGCCCGAATTACTCACGAAATCCTGCCATGAAAATAACCTCCTGTGTCTGCCTTTTATCCCTCGTTGCCCTGCTGTTGACGGTCGACACTGCGCAATTGACGGCCGCTCCAGAGTCGCGGCCAAACATCATTCTCATCATGGTCGATGACATGGGATGGTCCGACATCGGATGTTACGGGTCCGAGATCGAAACGCCCAATATCGACCGCCTTGGTACCGAGGGGCTGCTGTTCACTCAGTTCTACAACAACGCCAAGTGCACCACGACTCGTGCTTCCCTGCTGACTGGCCTGTATCCTCGCAATGGTGGCCGCGGCCAGTCAGAGCTGATCACCGAGAACATGCTCACTCTGGGCGAAGCCATGCGTCACGCCGGTTACGCGACCGGCATGTCCGGCAAATGGCACAACGGCGATAAGGTGGGGACCCGCCCCTTCGACCGCGGATTCGATGAGGCTTACGGACTCTGGGCGGGGTGCTGCAATTTCTTCAATCCCAAAATTCCCGACCCCAAATTCAAGGGCGGCAAGGTCCGCACCTTCGGGCACAACGACGTGTTTCTTGAGTTTGACGATTTCCCGGATGACTACTACACCACGGACGCATTCACCGATCACGCGATCAAGACCATCAAAGCTCATTCCGCATCGGGGAAGCCGTTCTTCCACTACCTCCCGTACACAGCACCGCACTATCCACTTCATGCCAGGCCGGCCGACATAGCGAAGTACAAAGGTAGGTATGCTGCCGGCTGGGACGTCCTGCGGCAACAACGCCTGGCGAAGCAACTGGAACTCGGCCTCGTTGACAAAGACTGGATCGTCGCCGACCGCGACGATCTGGCGAAAGCCTGGGGCCAGGCAAAGACGATTGACGAGGATTGGCAGCAACTCCGCATGGAGGTCTATGCTGCCATGATCGATTCGGTCGATCAGAACGTCGGCCGTCTGCTGGCTGCCCTCGATGAACTGGGTGTGGCCGATAATACTCTGGTCCTGTTCCTGGCCGACAACGGAGGTTGCGCGGAAACCCCTGGCGGAAACGATCCGGAACAGGTCCCTGGACCGAAGGAATACTACAGCCACGTTGGGCCCGGTTGGGCCACTGCCTCAAATACTCCCTGGCGCCGCTACAAGCAATACTGTCATGAAGGAGGCATCTCGACTCCATTGCTGGCGCGCTGGCCGGCCGCCATCAAACCGGGAACCCGCTCGAATCAGGTCGGCCACATTATCGACTTCCTGCCCACCTTCCTTGCCATGGCGAAAGCCGATTACCCTGGCAAGCACCCGTCCTTTGGTGAACAAACCATCCCGCTTGACGGCAAAACTCTGGTCCCTGTCTTTAGGGGTAAACAACGCCAGCCTCACGAAAACCTGTATTGGCACTGGTCCACCAACCGCGCCGTCCGCCAGGGCGACTGGAAACTCGCATGGGACAAACACGCGAAAGCCTGGGAGCTCTACGATCTCGGTGTCGATCGCACCGAGGCACATGACCTCGCCTCCGAACATCCCGAACTTGTCGCCTCCCTCATCCTGAAGTGGGAAGCGTGGGCGAAAATGACGGACGTCAAACTCAAAAAATAGTGGTTGGGATGACCTGAAACACTTTTGTTATGAACCATCATGAAACGAACCATCGTGCATTCCTTATTCCATCGTTTTGCCGTTGTCGCAGTTGCGCTGTCTGCGACGCTTTCGGGCCTGCACGCGGCTTCTGATGACCGCCCCAATATTCTATGGGTCATCGTTGAAGATGCGTCCTGCCATATCGGGCCTTATGGCGAAACGGCAATCAAGACCCCCAACCTGGACGCATTGGCAGCTCAGGGGGTGACCTATACCGCCGCTTATGTCACAGCGCCGGTATGCTCGGCCAGCCGTTCGGCCATGATCACGGGAATGAATCAATCAACTCTGGGCGTACACAATCATCGCAGCCAGATGGATTCCGGAAAGGGAATGGGCAGCCCCGCCTATCACGACAGCTACCACCTGCCGATCAGGATGATTCCGGAGCTGTTCCAACAGGCCGGTTACCACACCGCGCAGAATTCCGGAGTCAAGCATTCGGGCAAACGCGGCAAGACGGATTACAATTTCATCTGGGACCAGTTCGAGTACGACAGCCCGCACTGGCTCGATGGCCCAAAGGACAAGCCCTTCTTTGCAGTGTTGCAGCTCAAGGGCGGCAAGAGCCGAAAAAACGATACCGGCAAGGTTGATCCAGGTAGCGTGACGCTCCCTCCGTATTATCCCGATCATCCGGTCTTCCAAAAGGACTGGGCGGATTACCTGGGCTCCTGGCTCCAGGTAGACCGAGAGGTCGGAACGGCATTGCGGCAGCTTCAGGATGCCGGACGCCTGGAGAACACTGCCGTCTTCTTTATGACCGATCACGGAGTCAGTCATCTTCGCGGCAAACAGTATGTCTATGAAGAGGGCATTCGAGTTCCGTTGGTCGTACGTTTGCCGAAAGGGCGTTTCGCAGGGTCGACTCGAAATGATCTGGTCAACCAAATCGACGTCAGCGCCACCAGCCTGGCGCTGGCCGGAATTGCTATTCCGAACCACATCCAGGGCCGGGATTTTCTGGCCAAAGATTACGCCCCCAGGAAGGCCGTGTTCTCGGCGCGCGACCGCTGCGATGAAACCGTTGAGATTCTGCGGAGCGTTCGAACAGGACGCTTCAAGTACATCCGGAATTTCATGTCTCATATCCCTCATGTGCAGCCGAACCAATACAAGGATGGCAAGGAGATCATGAAGACGATGAAGCTGCTGCACGCTGCCGGTGAACTGAACCAGCTGCAGGGACGCATCTTCAATTCTGTCCGTCCCACAGAAGAATTGTACGATCTGCGCCGGGATCCTCACGAGACCGTGAATCTGGCACGTGAGGATCAACACAAAAAGACCCTGCTGGCGATGCGAACTCAGCTATACGACCACATGGTCAGCAGCCGGGATCTGGGATTGATTCCGGAGCCAATCCTGGAAGATCTGGGCAGGCGTTATGCAAGCAAGTTCTACATTCTGAAGCAGCCGGAAAACAGGACATTGGTGCGGGATCTGATTAACATCATCGAAGCCGGAGAAAACCAGGACGTTGCCCGCCTGCTGACAGGTCTGAACGACGAAGCCCCGTCTGTTCGCTACTGGGCGGCCACGTGGTTGGGCAATCTGACGTTGGCTGATGCCGGCAATGCCCTGGTGAAGGCGACCGGCGATGCGGATCCGACGGTGCGAATTGCCGCGGCCCTGGCCTTGTCTCGAGTTGGGCAGCCGGAGAATGGCGCTTCGATCATCCTTCGGACAATCGAGGACGACAATTGGCTGACCGGCATGTATGCCATCCGAGCACTGGAGTGGTCAGGTATCAGAACGCCTGCTGCTCAAGCTGCCGTGAAACGCGCCCTCGACAGTCCCTACGAGTTCACACGTCGCATCGCGAAGCGGCTCTCAACGCAGTTTTAATTTGCCCCGTTCACGACCGCTACAGAAAATGAACAGTTGAAGTCAAAAACAGAGAATCGATCTGAGCAATAAATGGCCAGGCGATCTTTAGATTTCTTATCCTTTCGTTCGTAGGGAAGATCCAAACGTACCGATGAAACTTCATCAATATTTCACACTGCTGTTCCTGATCATATTCAGTTCGGCAGGGTTAAATCTGCGGCCGGTCAGCGGTGCTGATACGTCTCCCAATTTTGTCGTAATTCTGACCGACGACCAGAGTTGGGTTGGTTCGTCAGTATTGATGAACCCCGACGACGATCGGACGCGCAGCGACTACTACCGAACTCCAAACATCAAGCGTCTTGCCGATATGGGAATGCGGTTCACTCAGGGATACTCGCCGGCGCCATACTGCTGCCCAACACGCCGCAGTCTGCTGATCGGACAGACACCCGCTCGACACGTCTACCAGAAAGACCAGGAGAACTGGCCCGCGGAGTACCGCAGACAACTCAGCCTGCCTCGGATGCTCAAGGCTGCGAATCCGGATTACAGGACAGCCCATTTTGGCAAATGGGACATGCGAACCGACGACGTCACACCGGAGCAAATGGGGTATGACGTCAGTGATGGCTACACACGTAACGGAACCGGTGGCGGAAAAGGCAGCGGTGGCCCCGCCGCAAAAGACGATCCCAAGCTCATCTTTGGAATCACCGACCGGGCGTGCGATTTCATAGAGACGCAGACGAACAGCGGCCATCCGTTCTTCGTCCAGGTGTCTCACTACGCCGTGCACCTGGACATCTTCTATCGAGAGCAAACGCTTGCGCAGACGGAGTTGCGGCCCAAAGGGAAGAAGCACACGATGCCTGAATTCGCGGCGATGACCAGCGACGTGGATGCAGGAATCGGAATGCTGATCGATAAGATCAAATCGCTGGGAATACAGGACAACACGTACATCTTTTTCCTGTCGGACAATGGTGGCCGGCTGACCATGCCTGGCCAGCAGGGAAGAGAACTGCCCCGCAATCATCCGCTGCGGGAAGGCAAGGGCACGATGTATGAAGGCGGCATTCGTGTTCCGTTCATTGCGATCGGCCCCAAAATTCAGCCCGGGAGTGTCAGCCGCACGCCGGTGACTGGCCTGGACATTTTCCCCACCATTGCCCAACTGGCGGAGTACCCGAATCCACTGCCCGGTGTTCTGGACGGCGGAAACATGTCAAGTGTTCTCTTCAACCGAGGTCAGGGAACGATCGCTCGCAGCCATCCGTTCCTGCTGTTTCACCACGCCGTCGATCGCACGGCGCAGACAGCATTGATTCTCGGTGACCACAAGTTGGTCAAGACATGGAAAGAGGATCGGCTGGAGTTATTCGATCTTTCGAACAGCATCAGCGAAGACGAGGACCTGTCCAAAAAGATGCCGCAGAAGACGGCCGAACTTCACGGCATGATGGTGAAGTTTCTAGATGGTGTGAAAGCCCAGACACGCAGAACGGATGGCAAGAGTAGTAGCAGGAAAAAGACGAAGCCACAGGCTTCCAGCAACGCCCCATCGTCTCTGCGGGATTCACTGACCAGCGCCGGCTCGCCTCCTAATGTCCTGTTCCTTTCGATTGACGATTTGAACGACTGGGTCGGTGCGTTGGGCGGCCATCCTCAGGCAAAGACACCGAACCTCGACCGGCTGATTTCGAAGAGCGTTTTCTTTCGCAACGCTCACTGCGCCGCGGCTGTTTGTAGTGCGTCCAGGCACGCTTTGATGAGCGGACTGCGACCTTCGACCACCGGTTGGTATACGAATGCGTCGAAGAGCAAAAAGAGCTACGAAAAAGCTCTGGGCGAAACCGTTCCGTTACCAACACACTTTAAGCACAACGGCTACAGGACGATGGCCGCAGGGAAAGTGTTCCACAAAGGCACCAGCGATATCAAGGATTACGACTACTGGGATGAAACGCGTCCAAAGTACAGGTGGCCCAAAGAGCTCGCCGCTCGCGGCCACGGTTACGCGGGTGGCAAAGGCGGGCACTTCTATCCCTTCCCCCGCGATGGTGGAGCGATCTATCAGAAGTATCAGGAAGGCGTCGATGGCCAGTCTCTGTGTTGGGGAGCACTCGAGAAGTCGGATATTCCGCCTGAGGGAATGCCGGATGAACAGGTTGCCGCCTGGGCGGTCGAACGACTTAACCGGACACATGACAAACCGTTCTTTCTTGCTGTCGGTTTTGTTCGACCTCATGTCCCGTTCACTGCGCCGAAGGAGTTTTTTGACCTTTATCCGCTGAAGGACATTGTCATGCCGGACGTGCCCGGTGATGAAATGGACGACATTCCACTGCTGGGCAAGGCCATCGCCTACGGGACCATCAGAGGCGGCGACCACAGGAACGTCCTCGATGTCGGCCCCGATTATTGGAAAGAAATGGTCCGCGCCTATCTGGCGTGCGTGTCGTTCGCAGATGCTCAGGCGGGCAAAGTGCTGGACGCGCTCGAAGCCAGTCCTCATGCCGACAACACCATCGTTGTTTTCTGGTCAGATCACGGCCAGCATTTGGGTGAGAAACGACACTGGCGCAAGCAGGCCCTGTGGGAAGAATCGACTCGCGTCCCCCTGTCGATTCGATTGCCGAAGTCAATCAATGGTGGCCAGAGCTGCGATCGAGCAGTGAGCCTTCTGGATATCTATCCAACACTGCTGGAACTCTGCAACCTGCCGAATATCAAAGGGCTGGAGGGCACGAGTTTGTTACCCCAGCTGGAAGATCCGGCCACCCGTCGGGTTGAGCCCGTCATTTCGACATGGCACTACAGGAACCATGCGGCGCGGAGTCTGAATTTTCGCTACATCCGCTATCGAGACGGTACGGAGGAACTCTACGATCACCGTTCCGATCCGAACGAACACCACAATCTTGCCGATGACCCCGGTCTCGCGCGGATCAAAGAGAAACTTGGCGCTTACATGCCGACGAACAACGTCATACCAGGCTCGATGGACGACGGAGGTCTGGACACATTCGGCCGCAAAGTTGAGAGGCTTCGCAGCGAAGGCGTTCCTGATTGGCTTGGCGATGATCCGAAAACGTCTGGAGTCGATTGATTCAATCATTAAACGATTCCTTTCAGGAATATCATCCGTTGAAAGACGCTCTACTCTCCACCTCCCCGCCCCAAAGCTGACAAGAACTATCGTCAAAGGTACCAGCATGATCAGATTTGCAACACGTTTCTCCATCTGCTGCCTGTTCGCCATTTGTCTTACTGATATTGCGACGGCACAGCGTTCATCCGTAGTCATTGGTGAATCACTCGCAGACGTAGACGAGCCCAAACCGGGTCAACTCGATTCTCCCTTTGGAGTTGATTTTGACAAGCAGGGCAACATGTACATTGTCGAATTGTCAGGTGGACGTGTTCACAAACTGGATACTGAGGGTCGTTTCACAACAATTGCTGGCGACGGCAGCAAGGGATACACCGGAGACGATGGACCGGCCATAGACGCTACGTTCGACGGAATGCACAACGTGGCTGTCACCCCGGTCGGTGATCTGTACATCGCTGACAGTTGGAACCATTGTGTTCGCCGGATCGACGGCATGACGGGGATCATCACGACGGTTGCAGGGACGGGAAGACCGGGCTTCAGCGGAGACGGAGGACCGGCTATCCAGGCCACATTCAACTTTCTGATGTGTGTCTCTCTGAATTCAACCAATGATAAACTCTATCTGGCCGATCTGAAGAACCGGCGCATACGCATGGTTGATCTGAAGACGGGTGTCGTCAGCACGGTCGCCGGCAATGGTGAAAAGGGCATTCCCACCGACGGCACCGTGGCAACTGAAAGTCCGCTGGTAGATCCGCGTGCGGTGGCCGTCGATTCGGAAAATAACATCTACATTCTTGAGCGAAGCGGCCATGCTCTGCGGAGGGTCAACTCTGAGGGCAACATTCGCACCGTCGCGGGGACGGGCAAGGCCGGGGGGACAGACGGGGCTGCTCTGACGGCCGAGCTGAATTCACCCAAGCATGTCGCCATTGACCCTGATGACAACGTTATTATCGCCGACGACCAGAACAAGCGTGTTCGGCTCTACGATCCAGGCAGTGGCACACTTACCAGTATTCTGGGCAGCGGTGTCGAAAAACCGAGACGTGGTCTGCTGCGCCCTCACGGCGTCTGCGTTCATGAAGATGGTTCCATCTATGTCGTCGATACCGGACACCACCGAATTCTCCGTCTGCAGTTGCGATAGCGGCTGACATAAGAACCGTTCCATGAGCGGCTCTCTCTGTGCTCCTTTACTTCACTCGATTCTCAATGGCTGAAAGCCGCAATCACATATCCAAAAGGAAACCTGAAATGCCGTTTCGATTCGCAATACTTCTGCCCTGTTGCTGCCTGCTTAGTCTGCCTGAAGCAGTCGTCGGGCAGACGTTGGATCCCAGCCAGAGCGCGTGGTATGAGAAATACAAGTCGCAGGAAAACGCTCCGAAGCCCGGCGAAATGTTGCTGAACACCGACCGGGAACCGTCGCTCACCGAAGGTTTTGAACCGTTGTTCAACGGCAAAGACCTGACGGGATGGACTCCTCTGGGTGGGACCTGCGAGTTCACCGTCGACGATCGGTGCATTGTCGGCACCTGTGTGCCCGGATCCAACAGTACCTACCTGTGCACTGACAACCGCGATTTCACGGATTTTGTGTTTACCTGTGACGTCAAGTGGGAAGTCGACGGCAACACAGGCGTGATGTTTCGGGCTCAGTCGCGGCCAGGCAAGAAGAACTCCCAGACCGTCTTCGGCCCTCAGGGTGAGATGGAAGGCCATGAGCAGAAACGCGGCTGGTCCGGCGGTGTCTATGGCCAAAGCTGCGGGGGATATTTCTATCCGTTGTGGTTGAAAGAGCACCAGCAGGTGCGGGCGGCGCTCAACGAGGGCCAGTGGAATCGGTTGACGATCTCCGCCAAAGGAAACGTCGTCAAGACCTGGGTCAACGGAATTCCGGCCGCCCATTGGATCGACGACGGGACATATCCCAAAGGCTTCTTCGGCCTGCAGATTCACAAAGGATCAGAGGGCGTCGTCCGTTTCAGAAATGTCTGCGTCAAGGAACTGACTGAAGCTCCTTAAGTTTGGTGGGCGCCGACTGCAGGTGTTATGGAGCGATTCATTCGAAGACCTGTTCGTCTGTTGAATTACCTGGCCTGTTTGCGCACGCCCTTGACCCGAGTTCGATCGACTGCCCGTCCTTTCATGGGGTAACTGTCAAGAACAGTCTGAAGTTCGATTCTGGCACGTTTGGATTTGTTGGTGTCCTGGCTTACTGAGATAACATCGCGCTCCATCACGTCCGTGACCGTGTCATACAGTTCTCCATTGCCGTAGAGCTTGAACTGTTTGTCACGGGCGTAACGCACTTCCCAATGGTTGTACATTTCATCAAACTTCTGCGCGTAAGGACGCGGGAAGTAGTACCCATAAATCCAGTCGCGGGTGTTACCGGTCTTACCCTGCAACTGCGGCCAGAAGCTTTGCCCGTCGCCGTCGGTGATCTTCTTAGGCTGAAGTCCCGCGGCTTCCACGATGGTTGGGAAGAAGTCAGAAAAGCAGATCAGGTCATTATTCAACTGGCCGGCTGGAATCTTACCGGGCCAGTTGGCAATCAGAGGCACGTGCGTGCCGTGATCGTATGTAAACCCCTTGCCGCCGGTGAATGACCGGCCCTGATACGGATAAGTCAATACATGATTGGTGCCGTTGTCTCCCGTAAATATTAGAAGCGTATTGTCGCGCAGTCCATTGTCGTCAAGAGCGTCGACGATGCGGCCAACGCATTTGTCCATGTAGCTGACCATATCGATGAAGTTCGAGACGTTGTCTTTTTCATTGCGATCGACACTGTCGGGAGTCGGCGGGAAAGGATTGTGTACCAACACCATCGGGTAATACGCAAGAAAAGGCTGGTCTTTGTTCTTAACGATGAAGTCAATAATGAAATCAGTCATCACATCAGGACCGTAAGTACCAGCGGGCAATTTCAAAGTCGTGCCGTCCTGGACATAGGATGGGTCCCAGTATCGCGGGCGTTCGGATCCGGGAATGTTCCAGAGACAATGGGTATCAAAACCCGCTTCATCCGGAAGCACACCCCGGTCCTTTCCTGCCAGTTGCCACTTACCGGCAACTGCTGTGCTGTAACCAAAGTTCCTGAAGTGGTTGGCGAAGGTCGGCTCACCCTTTGGATAGATGCCAAAATCCTGATAGTTGTGAACATTGGACTTGCCCGACATCAGGTTCACACGGCTGGGAGTGCACAGCGGAGTGGAATGACAGTTTTCAAAACGAATGCCGTCTGCAGCCAGACCATCAAGCACAGGCGTCGAAAACGTTTTGCTGCCATAACTGCTGAAACACTCGTAGCCAACATCGTCCGCCATGATCAGGACAATGTTGGCAGGTTCTTCTGTAGCCATGACGATTGGCGCTGTCAGCAAAGTGATAACAAGACAGGCAGCGGAAACACAGGAACGATGCATGATGAGGACCTCGGAGACAATTGATAATTCGATGCGCAGTACAGGACGATGGGCCGACCGGGCAGTTGCTTTGATGCCGCATTCAATTTTGGCCAGCGTCAGGTCGGGCACGATGATTCCATCGTAACCGCGTTTGGTCCCCAAGGCGAATTCACCGGCGTTTTTCGGGGCATCGCCGGTTCGAGCGACGTCGAATAAGGGACGCTTGCTGCATCGACCACATTGGTGGTCAGCGAAGAAGCGACTGTCCGCCTTACCGACTTCAACGATCTTCGTCGCGTTCCACCATTCGATACAGAAAGGCATCAGAGGTAAGCAGCGATGTGAGCAGCGCTTTCATGCTGCCGCCGTTGTCCCGATAGGCGTGCCACGCGTCCTGAAGAACAACAGCATCGTTGATGGTCTCGTTCCGCCCCATCCAGAAACGGAAAGCGTGGCGTACGAAGACCTGTTCGGCGTGTTTGCTGACCGCGAGCCTTTGAATCATTTCAATGGCGTTGGCGACTTTGCCGTCGAGCGTCGGGTCACCGGACTCGCTTATCTCGCCCGTGGTGTCGATGGGTTTGCCGAGTTCTGTCGTTCGATACAGACCCGCGTGGTTGTACATCTCAAATGGCAGACCGAGCGGATCCATCTTCCTGTGGCAGGTCCAGCAGTAAGTGTCTCTTGTGACGTACATGCGTTCACGCAGTGTGCTCTCCGGGTCTTCCGGCAGCATGGCGTCCACTGTGATCGGCACATCGGGAATGCCTCCGCCGAGCAAGCGTTCGCGAATCCATCGGCCGCGCAGTATGGCGTGATTGTCCATAGCGTCGGAATGCGAAACCAACCAGCTGGGATGTGTCAGGATGCCCAGACGCTGACCTTCCGGCGCCGTGGTCAGGATACGGTCTGGTTTCATGGATCCGTTCCCGAAACTGCGCCGACTCACGCGAGCGAATAACTTCGGTCCCGAGAAATCGGCTTCGGCAACGTCGTGATTCTCGTTCGTCCGACTTCTCTTGTTCGCCACCTTCTTCTTTGCCGCGGACAGCACCTTCTTTTTTCGTTCTAACGCCCTCTGCGTCGCCTTTTCTTCCGGGTTGGCCTTCAACGTGGCCTCAAGCTCAGCCACCTCTTTTTCCACCGTCACCAGTTCAGCAGCATCCTTCCTGGCTGCTTCTTCCGACGCTTTCTTCGCAGCAGCTACGGACGCCTGTCGTTCTTCAGGCAGACGTTTCCGACCGAAGTACACGTTGTCGGTCTTTGTGGCTACCACTTTTTCCGTCGTGAGCAGCTGTTTGAACACATCTTTGTCTTGCTGCAGGATGAGTTCAATCAGCCGATCAGTGCTGGCCGTTGCGTCAAACATGGCGCGATAGTGCGACGTTCCTCTGTTGCTCACGCCTGTATCCGCCAGCGCTTTCGAATCTTTGCAGATGTAGCCGCCACGGTCGTAGTCGAAATAGTCGCGGAAGAAACGCAGAATGCGTGGCTTGCGGACGCTGTCGTCGGCCAGCATGTGTTCGACTTCGCGTTTGACATCGGCTCGGGTCCGCATCTGCCCATTGACGATTGCCTTCCGCAGTTTACCGTCCGGCTTGATGTATCTCAGCGCGTGATTGACTGCCAGGCCCAACTCCCAGTCGTGAAGCATGACGCGACCATGCTGATCCGGTTTGGCGTTCTCGGCCAGTTCCGGTCTGAAGAGTGCGTCGCGATCGAGGAAGATGGAGGACAGGCCGAGGACTGCGCCGTCTTCTTTGCCGAGTTTTTCGATCGACGGTTTAACGATTGCCAGGTAAGCATCCGATTCATCCCTTGTCGGCGGCCGGAATGTAAGCGATTCAAAGAGGTAGTCCACCGCGGCGCGCAATCGCTCGTCCGTGACACCTTCTTCTTTCATGAGATCGTAGACGGGCGTCAGCGGACGTACGACTTTAGTGCTGTAGACGAGGGCAGTAGGCAGGCCGCGGATGTCGCCTTCCATCTCATACGAGTTCGGGTCGTCGGTGATCTGTTCCGGGTTGGCGATGCTCAGCGGGCCATAGGCCATATAGCGAATGATGTCTCCGGCAACACCCATGATCTGTGTCGCTTCTGCGCTGTTGACCGTATAGAAGCCAGGATATTTTTCCAGTCCGTGATCACGCGCCGACGACAGGACCGCGGGCACACTTTTGACCGACGTGGCATAGGCGACGGTCCCGCCCTGCCATTTGATGATGCGGTCCGTCCCGAAGTAGAGCTTGAGTTCGCCCCCGTGGTTGGTGGGAATGACATCTCCACGCGTGCGAAGACCTGGCTTTTCCCGATTGAATTCCGGCTCCGTGTTGATCAACTCGTTCAGACGCGTGATGTGCTCCTGGAGTGTCACACGCCAGATACGTGCCGGAGACGATGCGGGTGCGAGTTTGATGCCTTCGGGCAGCGAACCGAAGAGCAGGTCGTGATCGACGTAGTTGCCCTTGCTCGGATCGAGGAGTGCACGGAATCCACCCTTGTCTCGCATGACGCGTGCCAGTTCACCGACGATCCAGTCGGAGAACTGTAACCGTTCGACGACATCCGGCTGGTCCGAATCTCTGGGCGGCATCTCCTTCAAGGTGACCTGCGCCCACACTGATTTCCAGGTGCCGGCGTTGAGTTCGTCAACCGGCCCCAGTTCATTGAGCGACAGATAGCCCTCGGGATCTGTATCGCCATGACAGTCCACGCAGTGGCTGGCAAGAAACGACCTGGCAAAGGTGTCGTAGGTTTTGTTGCCTCTCTGACCAGGCGTGTAGGTCTCGCCTACTGCTACGGACAGCAGGCCCTGCGAAACCGCAATTGCCAGAGCAAATCTCACCATGGTTGCATCTAACCTTATAGCTGAAATTATGAGACTTCAGCGGGCTCGGGATGAAGCGTCGATATCACAAGTGTTCCGAACGTCGTCCGCGGCAAAACCTGGAAACGAGAAGCCGCTGGCCGTCTCGTATGACGAATTCCAAGTCTCACGACTTCGGCTGCGACTTCTTTGTCACCGCTGCGCGGGTCATGCCAGCACTTCCCTCAGCGGGCCGGTACTCGCGTCGAACTTCCTGGCCAGTTTTTCGTTCATATTGAAACGCTCCACATTCTGTCCGGCGGCATGCATGAGTGTCGCGAACAAGGCGTTGATGGGGCGTTTGCCGTCCAGTTGAGTGAAACAACCGGTCTTGAACGCGCCGTCAAAGTTGCCCAGCAGCATGACCGGCCAGTTCGCGCCGGTGGTGTGCTGCTTGTCTGCGTTATTGCTGGTGTAGACGATCAGCGTGTGGTCCATCATGGTGCCACTGCCTTCGGGCACGCTCTCCAGCGCTTCCATGGTTTTCACCAGCATGCGGCTGTTGTACTGACGAATCTTGATCCAGATCGGATTATCGGGCTGTTTCATGTGCCCAAGGTTGTGACCTTGTTCCTCGATGCCCAGACCTTTCCATGCACCAAAGATCTCGCCACGGCCTGAGCCTACGGTCAGCGTATTGGTAATTCCCGACGTGAGCGCGGAGACACCAAGGTCCAGCAGAATATCGTGCCAATCGGTTTCGAATTCCGGCCTGGAGTATCGCTCGTCCACCTCGGGAGCGAACTTTCGCAGGTGATCTGAAACTGTGGCGAGACGATCGCGCAGGCCGTTGACATTCTCGAATCCCTGGACGTATTGGCCGTAGCGCTGACGGTCGGCGGTCGGAAGCGATCGGCCCTTTGCAGCTGCGAGCTCTTCGATCTGAGTCAGCACCGTCGATCGCGCTTCGTGCTGGAGTCGAATGTCGCCCGTGGAGATGCCGCCATACAGCATCTGGTAGAGGTGATTCGGATTTGAATGCATGAAGATCGGCTGCCCGGCGCCACTGGCCGACAGCGTCGCAATTGTGGGCTTGGTCGTCATGTTCTCAATGGAGTCCATGCCAATGCACAGATGAGGTAATAGCGTCTGCGGCAGAACCCTGCTCAGTTCATAATCGATTGTCGAGGCACTCGGCGGCACACCGTCACTACCACGATAACCACCGAGCGCGCCGAAAAAGGCGCTGTGTGAGGGGCTGGTGTGCAGGCCGTGCAGGCCGTTGATGATGTGCAGTCGCTCCTTATAAGGCTCAAGTGCCTCGATGGGCTCAGGAAGCCTGGCCTTCGCCAGCGAGCCGCTGCTGGTCATGCCTTTCGGAATGCAGGTCGCCGGGTCGAAGCCCTGGTTCTGCATGAAGAAGATGATCCGCCTGGGCACGCCCGTACTGGTGGCGGCTGCCTGTGCGAAGCGGGGAGAAACAGTGGAACCAACGGCAGCACCGACGCCGGCTGCCATTCCTTGAAGCATGTTTCTGCGACTGAGCATTCTCGATCTTTCAAGGGAGCGAACGTTATGTTGCCTGGTTTATTATTCCGGCGGTGTCAGGTCGGATTCAGGTGGGGGCGTGGCAGGCATCGCTTTTGCGTTGCACCACGTTGTTTTCTGCGGCCAGGTACTCTGCAGCAGGGGAGTATACTGCGGCAAACTGATGGTGAGTCGATATATAGATGCCTGAGACGACGAATTTATTTTAACCGCTTAACAAAATCAACGGAAAAGACACTCTCGCAGGGGGTTACGACGATGCGTGGAACGCCCGCAATGGCCCGTTTGTCCGTCGAATTCCTTCTGCACCAGCAAAACTCCGGCTGTAATCGCCCGGAGTCTCCAGCCGAACAGTCTAAGCGGGTTGACAGACCTATCCCGGGAACGGGGGCCGTATGGAGGTCTCGCATCAGGTTGACGGACCTGCGTCATGAACCATCGAAACCTACTTCTGATACTGATCGTACCACGCCTGCACCTTTAATCCCGGGTGCTGTTGTTTTGGGATGAACGCGGCGAGTTTCTTTTTCAGACTCGCGTGCTGGGGGTTGCTTGCCTGGTTGGTCCATTCATCCGGATCCACTTTGTGATCGTAGAGTTCTTCGGAACCGTCTTCGTAGCGGATGTACCGCCAGCGCTCGGTTCGGATGGTAGTATTCCCTTCGCCATAGGATGAAATCACGGGGGAACGCTTCAGTGTGGAATCTCGCAGTTGGGGTTCTATGGACTTACCGTCAAGGAAGGACGGTGGTGCCAGTCCGGCCAGATCGGCCAGCGACGGGAAGACATCGATCAGACTTACCGGCTGGGTACAGACTGTTCCCGGCTTGACGCCAGGAGCCCGAACGATGAATGGAACGTGAGTGGTCTGTTCCCAGATGGCTCCTTTGCACCAGTGCTTCTTTTCGCCCAAATGCCAACCGTGATCGCTCACCAGCATCACGACGGTTTCACGTCCTCGCGGATTTGTTTTCAGTGCGTTCAGAAAGTGGCCAATCTGCCGATCCACAAAAGCGATGGACGCGTGGTATGCCTGGATCGTTGCATCCCACTCTTCGTTGGCGACGATGTACTCATGATCGCTCAAGCCATCGTGCAGCGCCTTGTGCGCATGGGTTCTGGCGAGTCGCCGGGCAAACTCAGGCATATCGCTCCAGTCGTCTTCGTCGGGTTCCGCCGGACGTTTAATTGAGTCGATGGGAAACAGATTGAAGTACGGCCTGGGCACATGCAGGGGGCGATGCGGACGAAAGAACCCGACCGACATGAAAAGAGGTTTTTCAGTCACGTCAGCCCACTGGCCAATGGCCCATTGTGCGACCTTGTAATCGCCCATTTCCTCGTCCGGCACGTCCAGTGCGGCTCCATCGTTGGGCGGATTAAGTGCGTTGAAATTGTTCACGACCGGCCGCGGATCTTTCGGACGCCTTAGCAGGGAATCGCCCGCGTTGCCGGGACCTCCATGATGAACCTTGCCTCCACTGGCCACTCGATAACCATTGGTTGCAAAAAACTGCTGCATAGTCTGAGTCGCAATTTTCGTTTCGCCTTTTCCTCTGGCGTTAAAGTACGTACCCGTCTTAAAGGGATAGACGCCATGCATCAGGCTTGTGCGAGAAGGGCGACACTGGGGAGAGTTGCAATAAGCCTGTGAGAACAGCATTCCACTGGCAGCAAGTGAATCAATATTCGGTGATTCTGCATCCGGGTGTCCTCCCAGACAGCCCACCCAGTCGTTCAGGTCATCCACGATGATGAACACAACATCCGGTCGTTCGGAGGCCATGCCGGCCGGCAAAACTGAACCCAGGCCGGGAACCGCAATCACCGCCGCGATCAGTATTCGCCGGAATTCACTCAGACAGTTCCTGTTTACCATCGCTGTATCCGATCACTTCGCAGATTGAATAGAGAATTTATTGTTGGGATAGTACACCCAATGGAAACGCAAGGCTACAGCCGGAGCTCAACGAAGACAGACCCTGAGATATTTGTGGCCAGTTCGTTGCTGCTCTGGCTGAGACCACCGGTGCAATCAAACAGTGAAGCCGTCATTGCTGCGAGGCGTCGGTTGTTTCTGTTCGTGTCTGTTGTGAGTCGGCGTGTCATGTTACCGGGTGAAACCCCCTTGAATGCATCATGGGCTCTTTGTCATACTGCTGTTTTCGTCGAATCTACGCGAAGCAAAGTGTGCGATGCTGCAAAATCGAACGGCCTGTGTGGTTCTGGTTCTCGCGCTGAGTCTTTCCAGCGATTTCTCATACGCCGACTGGCCGACGCACCGTGGCAATGACCAGCGCACCGGATACCGGGAACAGTCGCTATCGTCATCGCATTGGATACCAGCGTGGATTAATGACGATCTCGACGCGCCCGCGCCGGCGTGGCCTGCGCCTGCACAAGGAAGTTTGTGGCAGGAACTGACGTCGATAGAACCGCGGGTCACCGATGACCGCGGAGACGTCCCCCTGGTTGCGGCCGATACAGCGGGCAACCTGCATGTCCTGATCGGTTCCTCTTCGACAGATCGACTCGTTTCGCTGCATCCCACGACCGGGCTGCGGGAATGGCAATTCATTGCTGATGCGCCGATTCGTTATGCACCGTGCGTTCACGGCGGAACCGCATTTGTCGGGGCCGATGATGGATTTGTCCGTGCGATCGACCTGCGTGATGGGGCGTTGCTGTGGGAGACCCGGATTGGACCCGAACTGCCACGGGTTGTCGGCAACGGACGTCTGATTGCTGCTCACCCGATTCGAACTTCGCTGGTGACGTCGGGCAATCTTGTCTACGCGAATGCGGGGTTGTTTCCCAGTCAGGGAGTCTACACGGTTGCCTTGAATGCAACCGACGGTTCTATCGTCTGGCGCAGGCGCACGCTTCGTTCGCCTCAGGGATATCTGCTGACGGACAGCAAACAACGCCTGTACATTCCATGCGGTCGCGCTGCTCCTTATTCCGTCGCCATGGATTCCGGTCGTTTTGTGTCAGATCTTCCGTCTGCGGGCGGATCGTTCTGCATGCTGACGAACCATGCCTTCTTTTCCGGCCCTGGAAATCAGGCGGCCGTGCAGTCGTACCCGAATATTCCGAAAGCGAAGATGCTGTCGCTTGAGGGCCGCGCGATTGCTGCCGGAGGGGGCTTCGTGTGGATCGCCAACGGATCTGAGTTGCAGTGTCACGATCTGCCGAAGCTGACGTCTCGCGCAGGCGGTTCGCAGCTCTGGTCGACCGACTGCAGGCTTCACGAAGCGATGATCGTGTCAGGCGATGACGGTGCACCATCTGTTTTTCTGGCCGGTGGTCAACACATTCAGCTGGTTGACGCGCACACCGGAAACCTGACGGAGCAGCTGAAGATTGCGGATGCCAGCGACCGGATTCGATATCTCGCCGTCGCCGCTTCTGCGAATAACAAGTCCTCCGATATTCTTGTCGCGACCACCAGTTCAGGGCGGGTTTATGGCTGGAAGGGTGTTTCAGCACAGACCAAGACAGCTGACTGGCCCGAATTCGGCCGACCGATTCCGTCAAAACGGAAAGTTGCAGCGGACGTCCAGCAACGTGTTAAGGACGCCGTTTCGAAACTCAGCGTTGATGTCGGGCTGGCGTTGCTGGTCAATGACATTGATGGCAGTTGTGCCGAACAAGTTCTTGCCACGAGCCGCTTGAACGTCATTTCCGTGGTCCCCACAGCCGCGGAACGGGACCAGTTGCGACTGCAGTTTCTGTCCAGGCAGCAGTATGGGCGAAGAATGACCGTGCTGGACGTTGCAGAGGATCAGCCGCTGCCGTTTTCGGATCGGCTGTTCAACCTGGTATTGGAGGCTACGGAGTCCGGCCGAAATCCACGTGAGTTGGCCCGCATGGTGGATTCCGATACGGGCATCGTCAGCCGTTATGGCCAGTCGCCGGAATTGGCTGGCCCATTTTCGGGCGGCGGCGTGTGGCGTCATCAATACGGATCTCCGAATAATTCGGCCGATTCGGGTGACACAGCCGTCGGCAGTGCGTCCGGTTTTCGGTTGCAGTGGTTTGGCGGCGTTGGGCCATCACGCATGCCGGATCGACATTTGCGAGGACAAGCGCCTCTGGCTGCGGGCTCGGCTATGGTGTTGCACGGCGACGAATGTCTGATTGGTGTGGATCCGGCAAATGGTGTCGAACGCTGGCACATCGATTTGCCTCCCGACGCAATGCGATATGTGATGCCGTTTGACGCTGGCTATTCATGTCTGACCCACGATGGAACCGTGCTGTATACCGCGGCCGCCTCGGAACTCTGGAAACTGAATGCCTTCACCGGCGCAAAGCTGGCTGACTATAAAGTTCCCGCAGAGGCGAGAGGGATGAACTGGGGATATGTTGCGGAATCGCACGGACGACTGTTTGTCAGCGCCATGAAGCCCTCGGCCGCCCGTTTAAAGGGGCTACCGCAGCAGGAGACGGACGTGGGTCCCGCACGTCTGTCTGCTGAACGCGCTTTTCGACGCGGGCAGTTTGATCGTGCGACGCTGCGCGAAAAATACACGAAACAGGACTACGATTCCTCACGTCCGCTGGTGTGCAGTCGCTGGTTGTTTGGACTGAATTCCGATGGCAGCCAGCAATGGAGTTATTCTGGCGCGGGGGTCGTGCCCAACAGTTCCATTTCTCTGAACGAAGAAGGAACTCGCTTGCTGTTCATTGAAGGAATCAGCGATGCGTGTGTTCAGCATACAACGGATCGCATCTGGGTGCCTGACATTGTCGAAGATGCCATGGTCGTCTGCCTGGACACGGCGTCGGGAAAGCCAATCTGGAGACAGCCGTTGAACTGGCCGGGGGCGAGGAACATTCTGTATACGCAGATCGTCGACGACTTCGTCGTGCTGGCGTCTTCGGAAAGCAAAGAACAGGGAGCGTTCTACGACGTTGGAGTGTTGCATCTGGCAACGGGCATATCTGCCTGGCAAAAACAGCACGCTCACATCACGGACGGTTTGGGGCACGGCGAACAGGTGCATCATCCGCTGGCTCTCAGACAGCAATCGGGGAAAGTCTGCCTGATTGCAGAGCCGTATCTGTACGACCTTGCCACGGGAGAGCAAATTGTCCCCGATGGCGCGTCGCCCGACTGGGTGCTGAAACGCCCGGGGCACAGTTGCGGAACGCTAAGTGGCGCGGGGCAGTGCGTGTTTTTTCGAGCCACGAACCCGACGGTTCTGAATCTTTCGTCTGAGGCGACTGATCGCTTTCAGCGACTGTCTCCCAGCCGCCCCGGTTGCTGGATCAACATGCTTCCAGTCAACGGACGCCTGCTGATTCCTGAAGGAAGTGCCAGCTGTGTGTGCGCGTTTCCTCTGCAAACGTCGATCGGTTTCGTGCCGGTCAATTCGTCTGCCACAGACATCCCGTTGCTGGAGGACTTTCCGCCCCTGGCAGAAGAGCGAATTCAGGAACTCTACGCCTGGCGTTTCGATCAGACAGCCATCGACGGCGACCAGATTCACCCGGCGGTCGGTCGGCAGTCATTGACGGCAGCCGCTCCCATTGAAATCACGGATGACGGACTCGTTCTGGATGGTCAACAGTGGCTGGCTATTCATCGCGAACACCCTGACCTGCCTGCGATGCCCGCCACAATTTCTCTGGAAGCGCATGTGATGGTCGCCGATGGCACACCCGAATGGTCCGGCCTGGTCGGAGCCGTTCAGGACAATGGGGACTTCGAACGGGGCAGTCTGCTTGGCATTCACGACAGGCGATTCTTCTTTGCCGTGGCTTCGGAGCAACGTCCTTCACTCACGTATCTGGAATCACCGACCCAGCTGAATTACGGAAAATTCTACCACATCGTCGGAACGTTCGATGGCAGCAACATGCGGCTGTACATTGACGGAATACTGACCGCCATAACTTCCACACAAGGCGGTGCCGTACTGTTTGAACAGAAAAGCTGGCTGTCGGCGGGAATTTACAAGGATGATGATGACCATCATCCTCTGTGCGGAGTGCTGTCGCGAGTGGCCGTGTTTCGAGGTGCGTTGCCGCCGGATCAGGTCCGTCAACGAGTGAACATGAATCGACGATGAGTTTCAGTGTCCGGGCACTAAGAAAGGGAGTATCAGCGTGCGCAAAACTGATAAGTCAAATGCTCTGGTGATGGCCATGGGGGCCCTGATCCTGGCCTCGGCTTCCGTTCAGGCTCAGAATTTTCAGGTTGCGCCACCTCCAGCTGAGCTGAGGCTTGATCCGTTCTATCAGAAATACGTCAGCGCAAACGGTTATCCGATCGTCAGTTCCGGCAAAGTGGACGACTACGCGCTGAAAGAAGCAGCTTTCCTGGTAAACCTGATGCTGGCCAATCGCCCCGATGTGCGCACTGCAATGATCAACAGTGGGTCCCGTCTGATCGTCATGGCGCATGATGAATTCACCACCGATGTGCCGGAACATTCTCATATGCGCCCCACAGATTACTGGGACGCACGAGCCAGAGGGCTTGGTGGTTCTCGAACGGATCCGGTCTGTTCCTGCGGGCAGGAGAATCTGCTTGCGTTTGCAGGTGACCCGTATTCCACGGAAAACATCCTGATCCACGAGTTCGCTCATAACATCCATCTTCGTGGTCTGGTCAATGTGGATCCCACATTCGATGACCGCCTTAAGCAGGCTTACAAAAACGCGATGGATGCCGGGCTGTGGGACAGGAAGTATGCATCAACCAATCATGCCGAATATTTCGCCGAAGGTGTTCAGTCCTGGTTCGACAACAACCGTCAACCGGATCACGACCACAATCATGTCGATACACGCAGGGAACTTCGCGATTACGATCCCGGGCTGGCAGCGATCTGTGAGGAGGTCTTTGGTGAAACCGAATTGGTCTACACCAAACCTACGACTCGACTGAAAGATCACCTGACAGGGTACGATCCTGCCAGGGCGCCCAGGTTCGTCTGGCCCGAACGGCTGCTCAAGGTAAAGGAAGAGATTCGTGAGAAAGCCAGAAATCGAAAAAGCCGGAAAGACACACAGAAGGTCGATAACGCGACGAATACGGTCAAATCGAGACGGCCCAATATCGTCGTGATCATGGCAGATGATCTGGGCTGGATGGATCTGCACTGTCAGGGCAACACACTGTTGGACACGCCTCACCTGGATCGCCTGGCGAGTCAGGGAATGCGGTTCACAGACGGCTATGCTGCAGCACCAGTTTGCTCTCCAACCCGAGCCGCCATGATGACTGGTCAGTCGCCCGCCCGCGTCGGCCTGACGAATCACGCTCCCGGTCACGCGGACGCGTTCCATCCCCCGAACTCCCAGACCACAGAAGCAGACTGGGTCCGGCATTTGACGCTCGATCATGTCACCATTGCCGAACGTTTGCGGGAGGCCGGCTATGCAACGGGCTTTATCGGCAAATGGCATTTGTCGCATCGGCCAGGGGCCGACGAAAATGGTCCCTTTGAACTGCGCCTGAGGCCTGAACATCAGGGATATGAGATCAACATTGGCGGATGCAGTCGAGGCGGTCCCCCCAGTTATTTTGAGCCGTACAGAATTCCAAATATTCTTCCACGCCAAACAGGCGAATACCTCGCGGATCGTCTGGCCGACGAGTCCATTGCGTTTGTCCAGGCACACAAGGACAAGCCGTTCTTTCTAACGTGGTGGAACTATTCCGTGCACTACCCAATGGAAGCCCCCGCTGAGCTGATTGAAAAATACAAAAACCGCGAAGGGATCAAGAGGCCGGTTTACGCCGCCATGATTGAGGCGATGGACGCAGCAATTGGGAAACTGCTTACGGCCCTGGATGATTCCGGCGTCAGTCAGAATACTCTCCTGATCTTCAAATCCGACAACGGATCGCTGTATGGCAACGCCCCCCTGCGTGCCAACAAGGGCTTTCTTTATGAAGGTGGCATTCGTGTTCCATGGATCGTACGCTGGCCAGGAATCGTTGAGCCCGGATCGGTGTGCAGCACGCCTGTCATCAGCATGGATACGTTTCCAACGATTCTTGAGGCAACAGGGTTGAAACCAGCGTTGAACATTCCGCTGGACGGCGAGAGTCTTCTGCCGTTGCTCAAACAAACCGGATCGCTGCAACGCAGGGCGATCTACTTCCATTATCCTAACTACGCCTTTCACAAACAGAACCGACTTGGCAGCGCGATGCGCGAAGGTGACTTCAAGCTGATCACTCGCTACGATGACGGCTCGCTTGAACTCTACAATCTGGCCAATGATATCAGCGAAGACCAGGATCTCGCGAAATCGTTTCCAGAGGTCGCTATGGCCATGAAGACCAAACTTGATGCGTGGCTCGCAGAATCCGGAGCAAAGATGCCTGGACGAATCCCGGATTCCGACTAGTGCTTTGTCACAGCCAGGTTTTAGGGTAGGCGAGGAAAACGGGGGCAGGTACCAAAAACCGGAACGGCCCGAAGGGTGCTTTGCATTTTTGGTACCTGCCCCCCTTATCCGGCGAACGATTCAACCCCACTTTTTGCCTGTGACAATACACCAGCGGATTCTCTGACAGGTCGGAACAGAATCTGCCTTCCGGGCGGAAGCTCTGTTTTGCAACGCAATTTCAGCTCTCCAGCAAGCACGACATGAACATGCGACGACAACTGATCCATCCCCGCGACGAGATCATGCAGACGGTGGACCGTATTTATCGTTACCGTATGACCACAACATCGGGCGGCAATCTGTCGATCCGGGACGGAGATGACATTTGGATCTCACCCGCGCGTGTTGATAAAGGAAATCTCTCCCGAAACGATATCGTTTGCGTGAAGGCCGACGGATCGGTCGAAGGCCTGCACCCGCCATCATCTGAGTTTCCGTTTCATCGGGCGATCTACGAAGCGCGACCCGACATCGGGGCGATTGTCCATGCCCATCCGGTCGCGCTGGTCGCCTTTAGTATCTGTGGGCAGACACCCGACACCAGGCTGTTTCATCAGGCGCATTCGGAGTGTGGCCGGATTGGTTTTGCACCGTATGCCCTGCCGGGCAGCGAACAGCTGGGCAGCAGGATTGCCGAAACGTTCAAAACGTCCGACAGCGTGATCCTTGAGAATCATGGTGTGGTTGTTGGCGGTAACTCGCTGTCGCATGCATTTCAGCGATTCGAAGCGTTCGAGTTCGCCGCGAAAACGGTCATCAAAGGGCGTCAGCTTGGGGAAGTCCGGTATCTTTCAGCGTCGCAGCTCGACCAGGCTCACCATCGCAGTGTTTCTCTCGATTCCTTTGAGCCACCCGCCGCGACCGTCAACGAGAAGGAATTGCGAAGGCAGCTGTGTGAATTCGTCCGGCGGGGCTGCCGCCAGCGGCTGCTGATCAGTACGGAGGGCAGTTTTTCGGCGCGTCTTGGTGAGGACGATTTTGTGATCACGCCGACGCAGCAGGACCGTGAGTCGCTGTACGTCGCTGACATCGTACGCGTGCAGGGCGGCCGGCGCGAGGCCGGTAAGAAGGCCAGCCGGGCGGTTTTTGCACATCGGGCCATCTATCGTAAGCATCCGGATGTACAGACGATTGTCTTTGCTCATCCTGTCAACGCCACGGCCTTCAGTGTGACTGATTCGGTTTTTGATGCCCGTACGATTCCCGAAAGCTATTTATTTTTACGCGACGTTCAACGCGTGCCCTACGGTGTGCAGTATCAGGACGACGGCGCCATCGCGGACTTTGTGTCAGCCGCATCACCGGCTGCGATTCTGAACAACGATGGAGTCCTTGTGATCGGCTCAGGTGTGCTGGACGCATTTGATCGACTGGAAGTTCTCGAGTCCACATCCGAAGCCATCGTCAATGCCGGCGCGCTCGGCCCGGTGGCGACGATGTCTGACGAAGTGATCGACGAACTACGCGCGTTGATTAGTTTGCCGCCTGACTCATGAGCGTGTCGCCATAGACACATTTACGGACGGCAGAGAACACTACCTCGAATTCGCTATATGCACCCACATTCCTGAAAGAACCCGACATGGCTTATGACGACACGTTGATTGTAGATCACATTAAACAAACACACAGCACTGAGCTGCTGAGCGAACGAGAAAAGCACCTG
This sequence comes from Fuerstiella sp., assembly GCA_024230215.1. Taxonomy (GTDB): domain Bacteria; phylum Planctomycetota; class Planctomycetia; order Planctomycetales; family Planctomycetaceae; genus Fuerstiella. Next base: position 57,840 of record JAAERP010000292.1, read on the forward strand.
GTCGGACTGGCTGTAACGATGACGCGAGGCTGCCAGGTCTGTACGCGAAACCGGATTGGAAAGGCTCGCGATATCGGGATCTCCGACGACGAACTCAATGCGCTGGTCGCCGTGACGGCGGCGGTCAACAGTGGCGTCACTGGAGCTACGGCGCGGGTGGCATTTGGCATGCTGGAGCAGGAACAGACTGCTGAGTGTGGTGAGGCCTGTTCACCAAACCCAAATTGACAGTGAGACGAGTGACGAAGGATTGAGACATGAAAGACGTTGTGAAAATCGGAACGGTTGGCGAAGAGCGGTTCCTGGTCAGCGAAGAGCACCTGATTGACTTTGCTCACGACGGAATGCCAGCGATCCTGTGCACGCCCTGGCTGATCTGGTTTCTGGAGCACGCGGCCCGCAACGCCATGTTGCCCCTGCTTGAGCCCGGCGAGAGCACGGTGGGTGTTGTTATCAACGTCGAACACCTGGCGCCTACGCCTCCCGGAGCACAGGTCGTTTGTCGCGCGCGAGTGATCTACTCAGACGGGCCACTGGTCTCGTTTCAGTTCGAAGCCCACGACGAGCACGAAAAAATCGCCAGCGGCACGCACAAGTTGCGTGTGATCCAGGCCGCCCGCCTTGCTAAAAAGGTGGAAGCCAAGACTCAACAGCACAACACATGACAGAGAAGTGAAGCCGAAGGAACAGAAGCCTCAGCCAATTCTGTGGAATAGTGTTCCTGATTGTCCTGCTTCAGGGTGTGCCGTCAACAGTATCTGTTGCGGATAGGGCGAAGCCACAGCCAGGTGGAACGCCAAATGCCTGTCCCACTCGGACTTCCCCCAATGTTATCATCATTTACTCCGACGATCATGGCTATACCGACCCTGGTCCGGGCACATCCAGCGTAGGGCAATACACCTGCGTGTAAGCGTGGCCGCCGCGGCGTGCTCATCGTACGAGCTGATCCGCCGCTTCGTTCAAGGGATGGGTGAATACCCGGTGTCGGAATGAGAACTAATTCCTGTCTTTGAAAGATGCCCGGAGAAAGATTGAAGCAAGGTGTTTCGGTGACAACAATGACTGCCCACACAGAGTTCCGGGTAATCTGCCCCCGGAGAATTTGCAACGTCCGGCCGAGCAATGACTGCCAGATGATGGTCCGGTTTTCTCACTGAGCATGGTGAAGAAGATGTGGGCGGGTCACGGAACCCTTGATGAACATTCTGTTCTCGTTGGGTTTCAGCGACCCCGTCGGGCGGCAATGTGGAGCTCACGTTGAGTCAATTGTGGCAGGTCTGTTTTTTTGTTCGGACCCCAGGCGGCGTCGCCTGGCGGAAGTCGTCTGGGATATGTCGGTCAATCCGACTGGAGAAAACTATAGTGCGTTATTGCCATCTGATTGTGATCGCCGGTGTCCTGGCAGGCAGGCTGAGCGGAGGATTGTTCGCTGCGGAGCCGACGGCAACGCCGGTGTCTAATATCAAGGCTGCGGAAGGCTTCAAGGTCGAACTGCTGTATTCCGTGCCCAGTGAAGACCAGGGGTCGTGGGTCAATCTTTGCACCGACAACAAGGGCCGGATTCTGGTCAGCGATCAGTTTGGCGGAATGTATCGCATCACTCCGCCCGCCGCCGGGAAGCCCCTTGATCCGGCAACCATTGAAGAAGTGCCCGCCGATATTCGAGCCGTCAACGGCATGGTCTGGGCCTTTGATGCTCTATACGTCGGTGTCAACGATTACGAACGAAAAATCCCCTCGGGCCTGTATCGGATTACGGATAGTGACGGCGACGACCATTTGGACAAGGTCGAGCTACTTCACGAAATTCAATCCAAGAGCGATCACGGCGTTCACGCTTTAATGCCAACACCCGATGGCAAAGCTCTGTACCTGATCACGGGCAACAACGCGTTGCCTCCGAAACTGGCTGCGACTTCTCCGGTTCGCCAGGTCTGGGGTGAAGATCACCTGCTGCCCAGTATGCCGGACGGTCGTGGTCATAACCAGGGCGTACTGGCGCCAGGCGGAATTGTATATCGCGTGTCTCCGGACGGCCAGAAGTTCGAAGCCTATGCCTCCGGTTTTCGAAACGTCTTCGATGCTGCCGTCAATCGCGACGGCGAGCTGTTCACTTACGACGCCGATATGGAGTACGACTTCAACACACCATGGTATCGTCCGACCAGGATTTGTCACGTTGTCAGCGGAGCAGAATTTGGCTGGCGCAATGGTGCGGGGAAACGGATGCCCTTCTATGCCGACAACCTGCCCGGCGTGCTGGACATCGGCCCCGGGTCGCCTACGGGCATGACGTTTGGCTACGGTGCAAAATTCCCGGCGAAGTATCAAAACGCGTTGTATGCGCTCGACTGGAGTTGGGGAAAACTCTATGCCGTCCATCTGGAACCCAATGGCTCTTCCTACAAGGCAACCAAAGAAGAGTTCGTTATCGGAGCACCTCTTCCGATCACGGATGCAATTATTCGTCCACAGGACGGCGCGATGTATTTCACGATTGGCGGCCGACGGGTGCAGTCCGGCTTGTACCGCGTGACTTATGTCGGCGATGAATCAACCGAGCTTGTGCAGGCCACGACAACCGACAGTGCCGCCAGGAACACTCGTCACGCTTTGGAAGCATTCCACGGCCAACAGGACCCTGCAGCGATCAACGTTGCCTGGCCATACCTGTCGAATGATGACCGCTTCATTCGATTTGCAGCGCGCACAGCGATTGAACATCAGCCTGTCGAAACATGGGCAGGCAAGGCACTGGCAGAATCTGATCCGGCTAAACAGGCCGAAGCCCTGCTGGCACTTGCCCGCGTCGCCGGCGTCTGTCCTCAGCATCGAACCGACGAGACGCCGGAAGTTGATCTCTCGATGCGAGACAAATTGCTGGCGAAGGTCACGTCGATCGATTCATCAACTCTTGGATTGTCACAACAACTGACGCTGCAACGAGCGACTCAGATTATCCTGAACCGTTTCGGTCGACCGAATGATGCCACGGTTCAAAAACTAGTCGACCGCTTCAGTCCGCTGTTCCCTGCGGAATCCACTGAATTGAATTGGTTGTTGTGTGAAACGCTCGCATGGCTCCAGTCACCGAACGTCGCGGGCAAGGCCATGGCACTGATCGACGCAGCTCCCACACAGGAAGAGCAGATGCAGTATGCTCGCTCGATTCGCCTGGTGACAACCGGGTGGACGCCGCAATTGCGGACAGCTTATTTCGAGTGGTTCCTGAAGGCTGCCAACTACAAAGGTGGGGCCAGTTTCGACAAGTTCATCGAGTTTATTCGTGACGACGCAGTTGCATCTCTGAGCGATAGGGAAAAAGAGTCCATGACGGAGCTGCTGGCGAAGAAGCCAGTGAAGAAGTCAGCACTGAAAAACCTGGGAGAAATATTTGCCGGCCGAAGCACGACGGAGTGGAGTCTGGACGAACTCTCGGCCGCTGCTCGCACCAGTCTGAAGAATCGCGACTTCGCGAACGGGCGGCGGATGTTCGCGGCCACCGGGTGTTACGCCTGCCATCGCTTTGCGAATCAGGGTGGCATGACGGGACCGGACCTGACGTCCGCCGGACGTCGTTATTCGGCCCACGACCTGTTGGATCAGGTCATCAATCCAAGTAAGGTTATCAACGATCAGTTTTCCGCGGTCCAGGTCCTGACACTGGACGGAATTGTTCACTCCGGTGTAGTGGTCAATCTGAATGGGGATAAGATAACACTCAACACCGATCTGACCGATCCCAACAAACGAGTGAGTGTTAAACGCGGGGAAATTGAAGAGATGATGGTGTCGAAGACTTCACCGATGCCGACCGGACTCTTCAATCGAATGACGAAAGAAGAGATTCTTGATTTAATCGCTTACCTGATCAGCGGGGGCGATTCGAAGCATGCCTTCTTTGTAAACTAAGTGCAATGGAAACCCGGGTTGCTCTCCCCCCTGGGCAATGGTATCTACACAAACCTTGAGACTACGATCGAAACGGCTGCGTGCAGATCGGTTCACGAAAACTGCAGATACCAGTGTCCGATGCGGGTGTGATTCTGACGGGCCGAACTTCAGCAATCGAATGCGATGCGGAAAGAACACGAACACGCGAATCCTGTGTTGTCCATTGGTTAACCTTTCGGAATTGCGAGTCGCGTGATTTCAGCAACACCGGTGTCCGCGTTAATTCTGTGTCTGAGCATCTGATCGTGTGACGGAAATATCATTTCACAAACGACATCTGCGACGGACACATCAAAGGATTCAATGGCGGATACAGGCGGATCTCGTACGGTCGCTGGGGTCAACCAGACTGTGGCCAGAACTAATACGATGCCAAGTTGAACAACAAGTGTGAAGATGTTCCTGGCGCGAGTTGCGGGGGGCATGGTGGGCCTTCGATGGCAAGTGTGAGCTGGAAAAAATTGGCGGGGCACTCCGTGGCCACGCCATCTCCTTTTGTCAGTACGTAAAAAACAGGTTGCCGCCCGCCAGATGACCCCTGGTGAGCAACAACCATTAAATCGAATTTCTTCGAATGTTTTTTTTGCACCGGCGGCAGGTCCGGTAACGGCGGTCACTAAGTAGACGCCAGGTTGGCGGTTTTATTAGCAACGATTCCACAAGTTGTGGAAGACACTGGCCACTGTGTCTCACACGTTTGAGCATTACGGCCCGGCCTGAAGAAACGCACCGTTGCGTATTCCTGTAAACGATCTCCCAGATCGATCTGGGAAAGTAGGCCCGAGCTGGATGTGTGGTACAGTGAGCGTGAACACGGGAGGGTAAAGATGTGCAGATATAAGTGCCGGATGTGACGCTGGTTCTGGCGGTGCGAACTTCAATAATCGAAAACGTTACGGGCAGATCATGAATACGCGAATACTGAGTTTCCTGTTGGTCGTTGTGGGTTTTGCGTCTGACACACAGGCAGCGAGTGCAGATCAGCCGCCCAACATCGTATTGATTCTCTCAGACGATCAATCGTGGACGGACTACGGGTTCATGGGGCACCCTGCGATCCAGACGCCTCATCTGGATAAGCTGGCGCAGCAGAGTGTTGTCTTTCGACGAGGCTATGTGCCGACCGCATTGTGCCGACCTTCGCTCACGACTTTGATTACCGGACTCTATTCCCACCAAAGCCTGGTAACCGGCAACGACCCTGCGAATACACCGCAGAACCAGGAGCATGCGACCAGGTCCGGAAAGGATCCTCGTGAACTGCTGATTTCCAACATCGACAGGAACCCCACGATACCTCGGCTGCTGGCAGATCAGGGGTATCTCAGTTTTCAATGCGGCAAATGGTGGGAAGGAAGTTTTCAGCGTGGTGGTTTCACTCACGGGATGACTCGCGGCTACCCGGAAAAAGGTGGCCGGCACGGAGATGACGGATTGACCATCGGTCGCGAAGGCATGCAACCGGTCAATGAGTTCGTCGATACCGCGATTGATGCGAAGAAACCGTTCTTTCTGTGGTACGCGCCATTCCTGCCTCACACTCCACACAATCCTCCGGAGCGTCTTCTGAAGAAGTATCAGGTCGAAGGACGGACCACGCCCATCGCCACCTACTATGCGATGTGCGATTGGTTCGATGAAACGTGCGGACAGTTGCTCGACCGCCTGGATGAAAAGGGAATCGCCGACAATACGCTGGTGATCTATGTGACGGACAACGGCTGGATACAGAATCCCGATCGGCGTGGATATGCTGCCCGATCGAAACGAAGCCCCTACGAAGGCGGCACGCGGACGCCGATCATGTTTCGCTGGCCTGACAGGGTGAAGCCGGCAGATCGGCCGGAACTGTGCAGCAGCATCGACATCGTACCGACAATTCTTGCTGCGGCTGGCGTTGATATTCCTAAACGCCTGTCCGGCCTGAATCTGCTGCCCAATCTGCGACAGGGCACGCCGATTCAGCGTGACGCGATCTTTGGCGAGTCGTTCGCTCACGACATTGCCGATATCCGGAATCCACAGGCGTCACTGCTGTATCGTTGGGTGATCCGGGGTCACAGCAAACTGCTGCTCACCTACGATGGTCGCCCCGGGAAGATGAGGTATCCCCCTGCAGGCGGTCAGCCGCAGCTGTTCGACCTGAAGGCTGATCCGTACGAGAAGGAAAACCTGGCCGCGACGCAGCCCGATCTTGTTCATGAACTGAGTGGTCTGATTAGCGACTGGTGGCCGGTGACCGAACGCAAATCAGGTCTGGTCAACTCAACACGAGACAATTGATGATGAAGATTCTGTGCGTAGTATCCTGCATGGTCGTTTTTTCGGCTCTGTCCTGGGGGCAGACCGATGGTGCGACAGATACAGATGCCGACGGATTTCACGTACATCGTTTGCGCTCACCGCACCAGGGCGGCGACACCACGTTGCGGGTTCTGCTGCCGGACGATGTCGAGCCAGGCAGGCGTTATCGCGTTTTGTATGTGTTGCCTGTGATCGAGCACGGAAAACGTCGCTACGGCGATGGCCTGCTGGAGATGAAGAAGTACGGCTATCACAATTCGCACAATCTGATCTGCGTGGCTCCGGAGTTCACAACGAAGCCATGGTTTGCAGATCACGACCTCAACCCACAGAAGCAGGATGAGAGTCATCTGATCAGGACGGTAGTGCCGTTTGTGGAGAAACACTATCCAGCGACCCGCGCGGCAGAAGGTCGGCTCCTGATTGGTTTCAGCAAATCGGGATGGGGTGCGCTCAGTCTGTTGCTGAGAAATCCGGATCTGTTTCACAAAGCCGCTGGTTGGGATATCGGCATTCGCGTGGACACCGGGCCGATCACAGAGGCGGATCGTGCCGAGCGTATTGCCCGCGAGTGGGGCACGGCGGAGAACTTCGAAGCCTATCGAATTTCAACTCTGGTCAAGACAAAGGGGCGAGAGCTTGGCGATAAGGCGAGATTGTTTTACTTCAGCACCGAAGGCATACGGGCTCAGGGTGGAGTAGAAATTCATCGCCTGCTGGTCGAACATCAGATTCCTCATCGCTACGTCTTCGAACCTCAGCGGACGCATCGTTGGGACAGCGGATGGATACCCGAGGCCTTCGAGTTTCTGGTCGACCAGGATTAGAGCAGTTTGCTTATTGTCGAGGACGATACTGGCTGGTGGGAGTAACAAAACTGCCATTGAAAATCGCTCTTCGCGGCCACAAGTCAGCGTGATGGCTGTAGCGGTGACGTCGCCTTATGTGTCCCGTGTCCCATGGCAGCAACTGCTGGCTTTCTCAGCCTCCCCTTAAAGATTCGTCCCGTTCTGACAATCCTGTGCTGTCCGACGGCAACGTGAGATTTGGCCCTCAGTCTTTGTAATAGACCGCCAGCCAAATGGTCGGCTCATCCGGAGTTGTCCATATGACACGGTGTTTGCTGTGAGCCGGAATGTTGATGAAGTCGCCGGGCCTCAGCTTAATCGGTTCGCTGCCTTCGAACAGAAGTTCCGCTTCGCCCTTTAAGACGGCGACCCACTCGTGTTCCGCCTGGTCGTACCAGAAGCCTGCAGGGCTGCAGTGGCCGCAGGAAACGATCTTCTCGATACGGGCGTGTTTGTTTTCAGCCAGGACCTCAATAAGTTCTTCGGGCATGTCGAATGGCGTATTGCCGATAAGATTATCGGGCTGTTCGATCACCTGCTTTCTCCCTCATTCTTTCGGATGACTGGACGCGGCGTTTCAGTCGGCACAATTTCCCCCCATAGTTGATATAGTTCGCATCAACTCCGCCACACCAACGGCCAGAACACTTTGATGTCGTGCAAAAATGATCATCCGGCCCCCGTACTGATTCTTGGCGCGGGCATTAACGGCTGCGGAGTTGCTCGAGAGTTGGCATTAAACGGTGTCCCGGTGTGGATTGTCGACACCAATGACATCAGCTTTGGAGCGACATCACGGTCATCTCGACTCATCCATGGTGGACTGCGGTACCTGGAATACGGCGAGTTTCGGCTGGTTCGCGAATCGCTGGCGGAACGACAAATCCTGCTGGATCTCGCACCTCATTTTGTGCGTCCGCTGCGGCTGTTTGTTCCCGTTAGTCGGCGTTCCGGCGGCGTGTGGTTTTCGATGCTTAAATACCTCAGCGGTACTCGAATTCCTGTTCTGAATCGTCTTTCGTCATTTCTCCACCCGAAAGGCACTCGCGGTCTGTGGCTGGTCCGTCTGGGCCTGTGGTTGTACGACTTCTTTGCGCACGATTTGGACCATGTGGGTAGTTCAGTGCAGTCAGTTGGCGATCAGAACGTTCCCTGCGTCAATCAGACAGCCTACCGCTGGTTGTGCGCCTACAGCGACGCTCAGATGCGGTTTCCGGAACGGTTTACACTGTCGATGCTGGAAGATGCTCGAAGTCTCGCCAGCAAACATCAGGTGGAATTGAGAGTGTTTACTCACTCAACGGCACGGCCAGACGGAAACGGCTGGCAGGTCACAACGAACGATGGCGAATCCTTTGCCGTGTCGCCATCTGCCGTGGTCAATGCAACGGGAGCATGGGGTGATCTTACGCTGAATGAAGTGGACATTGAGGCTTCAAGACTGCTTGGCGGCACACGGGGAAGTCACTTGCTCACGTCCAACTCGAAACTGCGCGATGCGCTCGGAGATGCCGGGGTATACGCGGAAACCGACGACGGACGCCTGGTGTTTATCCTGCCCTTCAACGACGATGTCCTGGTCGGAACAACAGACGTGCGATTCTCAGGACGTCCGGAACAGGCGATAGCCACCGACGACGAACTCGAGTATCTCATCGATCTGGTGAACGATGTCATGCCCGACTCACCAATCGGTCGCGACGATGTTTCAATGCATTACAGCGGTGTCCGCCCTCTGCCCTTTCACCCGGGCGGCAAAACAGCAGCGATTTCCCGCGATCACTCGGTGTATCATCACCGAGATTGTGCGGTTCCGACGTACACATTGGTCGGAGGAAAGTTGACGACGTGTCGAGCGTTCGCGGAACTGGTGGCTGACAGGCTGTTTGCGACGACTGGGTTTCAGCGGTTGAGCTCTTCTGCAAAGCTCTCATTTGCCGGTGGTGATAACTATCCGGGCGGCGATGGAGCATTGAACACGCACCAGGCCAGGATCGCCCAGGCACATCAGCTTTCACAGGAACAGGTCCGGACAATCTGGGAGCTGTTAGGGACGCGAACGGACGACCTGTTGCGACTGGCAAACGGTCAGAATCTGCAGGAAGTGGACGGGACGCATTTGCCGCTTGCATTCGTGTACTGGGCGATCGACCACGAATGGGCTCAGACACTGGATGATCTTGTCGATCGCCGGCTGATGCTGCTGTATCGCGATCAGGTTACAGAAGACTGTCTGCGACAGATGGCTGACTGTCTGGTGGATCGTGGACTGCTGGATCGATCGTTGGTTGGTGCCGCTGTGAACTCAACTATTCAACGCCTCACGGAATTTCACGGCAAAACGATCCGGCGTAGTACCTGACGGACGCTGGTCCGGAAGATTGATCAGACCTTGCGCATTTTGGAGGTGTTGGCCAGCTGACGGTTCCGCAACGTTGGCGGATCGAGCAGACTATCTCTGATCTGAGCACAACGGGCGGAGACGAATCGTCATGAGGTATTTGATTGTTGGATTGATCGCGGTCGGATCGTTGCCCGCACCGTCGGAGCTGATGGCGCGTGACGGGCTGCGCATCACGACGTTTTCTGCAGACATTACGCCACCACTGGGGCAGCCGGTCGGGCTCGGATTCATTCCGATCCTGAAAACGGCCGAACATCCATTGATGGCACGTGGTGTTCTGCTGCAGGATTCGGGGACGTCCTGTGTGATCTGTACGTTCGACTGGATGGAAGTTCACAACGAATCGTATGATTTTCTGCGTCAGAAGATCGCTGATGCCGCCGGTGTTCACGTGTCGCATGTGGCATTGCACTGCCTGCATCAGCACACGGCACCAGCGATATCGACAGCCGCCCAGCGACTGCAGCTTAACGAAACTGATCCGCGTCGGGTCGCATCAGCGGAGTACCTGCTGGACGTTTCGAAGAAGGTGGCCGCCGCCATTCACGCAGGTCAAACGAACTGGCGACAGGTGACACACATCGGGACGGGCAAGGCAAGTGTTGAACGAGTCGCGTCCAGCCGTCGAATCGAACGTACCGACGGTTCAATACAGGGGCGCGGCAGCAATACGAAATCGTCTCCGCAGCTTCGTGAGCTGGAAGAAGGGCTGATCGACCCCTGGTTACGCACGGTTTCTCTGGATAACGCTGACGGCCCGGTTGTGCAGATGCACTATTACGCATCTCATCCACAGAGCTTCTACGGTGACGGCCGCGCGAGTTACGACGTGCCCGGCATGATCCGTTCACGGCTGGAACAGACCAGCGGTGTGTTTCAGCTGTATATCACCGGCTGCGGTGGCGATGTTGCGTTCGGGAAGTACAACGATGGATCGCGAGAGGCACGTTCGGAACTGGCCGCACGACTACAGGATGGTATTGAACGCAGCATTGCCAGCCTGGAGCGACATCCCGTTGGGACGATGGAATGGTCGATAGAACACGTCCGCCTGCCGTTGCGCACGGATGGCGAGTTCTCCCAGGCTGGTAGTCGTCGGATTCTCAGTGATCCCGAATCAGGTGAGTCTCAGCGAAGGAAGGCGGCGATCGCCCTTGCCTGGATCGAACGCTGCGATTCGGGTCATCCGGTGGAATTGAGCTGCCTGTCCATCAGCCACGTACAAATGCTCCATCTGCCGGGTGAGCCGTTTGTCCAGTACCAGCTTGCGGCGCAACAGATGCGACACGATCGATTTGTGTGTGTGGCCGGCTATGGCGACTGCGGCATGGGGTATATCGGTGGTGATCGAATCTTTAAGGACCGGGGCGGGTATGAGCAGACCTATGCTTTTGCCGGTCCGTGCGAGACGGTATTTATGGCGGCCCTGCAGAACCTGCTGTCCAGGGCTGGCTCCGCTCGACAGGGTGCACGAGAGACGGATTCTGATGTACAGAACATTGACCGGCACGACTGAGAGAGTTGCTGCAATTCCGTATCACTTCTCTGGTCGTACGAATTTCTGAGAGTCGCGTGATTCATGTCTGCTGAGAACTCTGCCGGATCCGATTCGTCCCACGTTCGCGAACTGGGCAAGGTGACGGTCTTTTACATTCCGTCCCATAAACTCGACGACCCTCGCTACTTTGACGGAACGCAGACGGCCAGAACGGCCATTCACGAGTTTCTGATGCACCGCTATCGTGCGTATACTCAGTCGCCCACGCCGGTCAAGGGATACTGGGTGGACCTGCATGGTCAGCTGGTTCACGACGTGATGGAACGATTCGAGGTGTCATTCGGCAGCGAATCGGAGTTTGATCGACTGATCGAATTCCTGATCGAACAGTGCGACTGCCTTAATGAAGACGCTATTTATGTTACTCGTGGCGAACGCAGTTTCCTTGTGCAACGCAAACCCGTCGAATGAATAGAGAATCACTGGTACTCAACGGCGGGGATCATTGCGTTGATGGAATCGGCGTCGTGATTTTGCAACGGCTTCTGATTTGAGTACATTGATTGTCAGCCTGCCGAGCTGATATCCGGGCCTGGCTTCTGGAGAAGACTGATGACGTTGTCTTGTGAGGAACTATTCATGTCGCGCCTCGACGGCCCTCAACGCGTGCGACGCAGGTTGCACGTCCGCTGGATCCGGTCATTCGTTTTTGTGGTGCTCGTGCTGCTGGTCGCGTTTCCTCGGCTTCAGGCACAGTCGTTGACACAGGCTGAGGCTCGAACGACCCTGACAAAAGTCATGAAGTTTTACCGGACTCAGGTGGGCTACGAAGGCGCTTATCTCTGGCGCTACTCTGCCGACTTGACGGCCCAGGAAGGGGAAGGCACGGCCACCAGAACGAGTGGATGGACGCAGCCGCCGGGCACGCCCACTGTCGGTGAGTCGTACCTGAATGCGTGGCGACTGAGCGGTGAAGATCACTGCCTGGAAGCCGCTGTTGAAGCCGCCCGCGCGCTGGTCCGATCGCAGTTAATGTCGGGCGGATGGAGTTCTCATTTCGATCTCGGAGAGCCCGGTCGGAAGAGGTATGCGTACCGCACAGATGGTGACCAGCGAGGCAGGAACAATCTTTCCACATTCGACGACAACAAAAGCCAGTCTGCGTTGATGCTGCTGATGCATGTCGACGAAGCTCTGGACTTCGGTGATGAGCAGATTCACGAAGCTGTTGTCTATGCACTGGAGCGCATGCTGCAGTGTCAGTATCCCAATGGTGCGTGGCCGCAGCAGTATTCGGAGCCACCGGATGATGCGAAATATCCTGTCCTGCTGGCATCGTATCCCGCATCCTGGTCTCGCACGTATCCGAAGATTAAGTACATCGGCTACTACACACTCAATGACAGCAATATGTCCCACATTGTCGACATGTTGTTCGAGGCTCATCGGATCTATGATCGTGAAGATTGTTTTCAGTCCGCAGTGAAGACGGGAGAGTTTTTTCTGTCCGCACAAATGCCGGAGCCTCAACCCGGTTGGGCTCAGCAGTATGATCTGCAGATGCATCCGGCATGGGCTCGAAAATTTGAACCGGCAGCGATCACCGGCGGCGAATCGCAGAGCGTCATGAAGACCCTGGTGACGCTCTATCGATTCACGGCAGACCCTAAGTTTGTTGCCCCGCTTCCCGCGGCGTTGGCCTACTATCGGAGGTCACTGCTTCCGGACGGTCGGCTGGCTCGGTTCTACGAGCTGAAGACAAATCGGCCATTGTACTTTACGAAAGAATACGAACTGACTTACGCCGATGATGACATGCCAACACACTACAGTTTCAAGGTGTCGTCAAGACTGGACCGATTGGAACAGGACTACAAGCAGGCGCTGGCGACGGCCCCTGCGCTGTTGAAGCCACAGAATCGTCACGTGTCTCGCGTGAATCGTTCTGCGGAGTTCCAGAACAGTGCTGCCGCTGTTGCGAAATCACTCGATGCTCGCGGAGCCTGGGTCGAAACGGGCCGGATGCGACATCAAACCGACTCACTTGATATCATCGAAATGCGGACCTTTGTTCGCAATCTTGAGACACTTGCGCGGTTCGTCGGTGCACAGTAACGATGTCCGTCCGCGGATGCAGAGCGAACAGTCAGGTCGTGGATTGGAGCGACCAGCAGAGCAAAAGACCGTTCCTGTCAGGTATTCCCGCGACTGAATTGCTGTGGCAGATCTGATCAATTGTTCTGATCACAACGACTGAAGCAGCAATAATCGACAAAAGACTTTCCCCAATCAATTCTGTCGATACTGAATCAGGTTGGCGTCGCAAAACGCTGACTTGCGCTCTGGAGTTCAGTTTCGTACTGAGGTTATCATGCAGGGCTGAAATTGGGATGGTTTCCCAACTGTCAGCGTCTCATTATCCTGCGGTCTCAGTTGGCGATCGCGAAAGCCGTAAATCATGCACCGAATAAGCATTCTGCCACTCACGTTCCTGTTGTGCCTGTCTGTCGCCGATTGTCGGGCACAGAACGCACTGTCAACTGATGCGTTGCAGAGGCTGGGGCTTGAAGTTCGGTGGAACAGCCAGTCGGTATTGAACGTACGCCGGGATATCGTCAGTTATGTCACCAATGACGAAGAAGTTCTGTTCGTCCAGTCATCGGCCGGTGTTCTGACGGCCATCAACGCGGAGAACGGTCGAAGGCTGTGGACTGCTCAGGTTGGTCGCACCGACGAAGCTGCGATGGCGGTGGTGTCGAACAGTGACCTTGTGTTAGTTGTCGCTGGCCCGTCGATCTATGGCTACAACAAGTTCACAGGGGCTCAGCTGCTGGAGTTTCGACTGCCCGGACAACCGTCGGCCAGTCCGGCACTGACCGAAAACTCGGTTTTCGTCGCATTGCATGGGGGGGCCATTTACGCTTATTCGCTCGGCGTCCTGGAATATCTGTATCGGTACGGAACGTTGCCAGAAGACGTCGCTGTTCCCCAACTGTGGCGATTCATTTGTGCTGAAGAAATCATCTACCCTCCCGTTGTCGGCGAAGGAGCATTTTCGTTTGTGTCCGAAGCAGGCAATATGTACACCGTGAACACCGGAGGCATTGAAAAAGGCCGGGCACGATATCAGCTGCTTCTGGATACGCCGGCTTCTGCTCCTTTGACGATTACCGACAACGCCAGTTCGTCCAGTGTACTGATGCTGACTGATGACAATCTGGCGTTCAGTTTCGACCTGATCACCGGCAGGAACGAATGGACGTTCCCGCTTGGGCGTCCGATGACGCTGGCTCCGGTCGTTGTCGGTGACAACGTGTACGTGGTCACGGAAGACGGGACGCTGACAAACATCTCACGAGACGAGTTCGGCGGTCGCCCGGTCGAGATTCCCCAGTATCGCGCACCGATGTACATCGGTGCGGGTATGGAAGAAGTTGAAATTGACTCACAGCTGCAGGCAGCCCTGCAGCTGGTCGGATCGCGTGGTCTGAGGCTGACGGAAATCACGCCGGATTCGCCCGCAGCTGCGGCGGGACTGCAGGTCGGCGACGTCATTGTGCGGATTGATGAAATCACCGTCGCGTCCATCGAAGAAGCTCGATCAGGTATCGTGGAACTCCCGTTGCGGGTCGAACGTCCGGTGGAAGTGATTCGCAACAAGTCGCTGGAAAGACTGAAACTGAAAGTCGGCGTGACAGAGTGGGATGTGAAAGGAATTCGCAGCCTGACGTCAGTCGGCCGTTTTGGGATTTATGGCATCGACCAGGCAAATCGTCTGGTTGCTTACGACAAACGAAATTCACGGATGATCGGGAGAATTCCTGTGACTTCTTACCAGGTGCTCCATCACAACTCTGTGACAGATCAGATATATCTTGTGTCGAAGTCGGGCGACATACTGTGCCTGAGAGAAATTGGGCCCTCTGTCCGGATGCCTGAGCTGACTTCGGTAAGCCGAATGGCAAAAGTTGTCCGGGTAAACGTGAGGATTGGTGACCCCATCGAACCCACCGGTACGGTGCTGTGTGAAGTGGAACTTCCCGACGGATCAACTCAACCGATCAGTACGAACACCAAGGGTGTAGTCCGTGAAATCCATGTCAGGCCTGGACAAATGGTTGCCGTCGGCGAACCGCTGATGCAGATTGATGACGACAGTTTTCCGATCTATCACCAGCGTCCTGAACAGCGACCTGTGGACGTTGAACTGAACGATGCCGGTGCCGGTGATGAGTGATTTCGCATGTTGATCGGCACACTCGCCGTCTGCCGGATCAATGAATCCTTGCTCGTTTCTGCTGCAGGATTTTTCCGGCTTTGCCCAGCCGCTCTCTGAGTTTCTCAAACTCTTCATCGGGTTCGGGCGGAATGACGGCGATCTTCGCTTCGATAACGCATTCGATGACGTCGGGCACGACCAGCTCTCCAGTCAGCAGCGCGGTGATCAGACTTTTTGTGCACTCGACGGCGGCATTGGATTCGACCAGCAGTTGTTCCAGCTCTTCGTCCTCCACACCTGGCGGCAGCGAAGTCACGCAGGCGGGGCAGCCGGCCGCGCAGGGACAGTCGTCGATGATTGTCCGGGCAAGTTGCAATGCTTCACTGAAGACTTCAAAGATCTTTTCCGCGTAGCCAACACCGCCTTCGATCGTGTCGAACAGATACAGAGCGCTCTTCCATTCACCAGGGGCGACCTCCTTCAGCGATACATCGGTCTCGATGTTCTGTTCGTCACAAAGACACAGGCTGGGAGCCGTGCGTTTAAGGATGTAGGCCAGACCGTACAACGCTGCACCAATGTGGCGTTTGTCGCTGGCTTCGACGGTTTCTCGCCATGCCGCGGGCGGGTACAGAGCAAAACCGGCGGTGTCGTAGATGAACGGGGCGAGCGTAATTGGACCGTAGCCGATATTCTCCAGCGTGCGTTCGCGAATCTTTTTGTACAACTTCGGTTGGCGATTGACGTTTATGTAACCGAAGTCAAGCCTGCCGTGTGCGACAGCAGAATGTGCGTGTGGCGATTCTGCTGTGTGGCCTGAAGAGGAAGGGCACAACTCGTCGATCGCCTGTTTGTCGGTCGTTGGGATTTCGTACTGATCCAGCGTTTCCGTAATGGTGACTCGGCTTTCCCAGACGCATTCGGTGTAGTAGTCCACATCAACGAGATCGACGCGACAGAGCTTCTTTTCCAGATCCAGGTCCATCGACATATAACGGTTTCCGAGATGTTGATAGATGGCATCCTTGTAGAGTTCTCCTCGAGCTCCAATGGGGTCGATCTCGCCGATGACCTCCGTGCCACAGTAGATTTCGATGTTGTAATCCGTCATGCCTCGCAGATTGACTCCCTTGGCTGGATAGTCTCGCTGCGCATAGCGATAGTTGCCGTGGTATTCCTTCAGCGTGCCGTCATCCTTCAGTACTTCAAGGGCCGCCGGATACGCCGCTTCAGGAAAGGCCGGTTCCACGTCTCGCAACGGATGTTCGTGTGCCGCACACGGCAGGTGCTGCAACAGAATGTATGGGTTGTCGGCGTTCAGCCATGCACGTTCGATGGGCGCTCGTTGCAGATATTCCGGATGATTCACGAAGTACTGATCGATAGGCGTATCACGAGCCGCGTAAACAATGACCGCTCGCGAGCCACGTCGACCGACTCGGCCAGCCTGTTGCCAGAAGCTGGCCATGGAACCTGGATGACCTGTCAGAATGCACAAGTCCAGATCGCCGATGTCGATGCCAAGTTCCAGGGCATTGGTGCTGATGATAGTCGTAACGCGACCTTCCGCCAGATCCCGTTCCAGCTGACGGCGTTCGTTGGGCAACAGTCCGCCTCGATACGGCTTCACTTTCTTCTTCAGCTCGGGACGTCCGTCCGTGACCGCTCGACACAGACGTTCGACCTGCTGTCGGGATCGGCAAAAGCAAATCGTCCGCACGCCCTGCTTTGTCGCTTCACGGATCAGCGGTATGCTGACCGAATTCGGTCCCTTGCGGTACAGCGCATGACCGTGACTCTGGACGACGGGCGGGTTGATCAGATACAGATCTCGCTGAGGTCGAGGCGCACCGTCGCGGTTGATGACATGAAACGGCCGCTGGAACAGCGCTTCCACATGTTCTGTCGGATTTCCGATCGTGGCCGACGAACAGACAAACGTCGGACTGCTGCCGTGCATTTCGCAGGCCCGGACGAGACGTCGCATGACGTTGGCGACATGAGACCCGAATGCTCCGCGATAAGCATGAACTTCGTCAACGACAATGTACTTCAGTCGTGAAAGGAATGTCCGCCACCGGCGACTGTGGTTGGGAAGAATCCCGGAATGCAGCATGTCGGGATTGGTGATCATGAAGTCCGCCTGCGACTGAATGCGATTGCGTTCTTCGCGTGGCGTGTCGCCATCAAATGTACCAAGTCGCATGTCCGCACCAGCGGCCTGCAGCAGTCGCCCCAGCGTTCCTTCCTGGTCACGTGACAGAGCTTTTGTTGGGTACAACAGTGCGACGCCAAAGGGAGCTTCTGCCGTGATGTAATCGTGCAAAATCGGCAGCAGGAACGACAGGGTCTTGCCACTGGCCGTTTTTGAAACCAAAACCGTGTCCTGACCACGGCGAATGGATTCGAATGCTTCGCTCTGGTGACTGTACAGCCTGGTGAGTCCGCTGGTCCTGAGGGCCTTGATTAGCTGCGGATTGAGCGCCTGGGGAAAGTCTTCAAATTCACCAGGCGTCTGTTCCATTACAGTATGCGAGGAAACCTGTCCGGCGAAACGGCTTTCCAGAAAGTCGACAAAAGCTTCCATTCCCATTGGGAGAGTCTCCGTTCGAGGTATATTGCCAGCGTGTTTTACGGTGCAGCTGGTGGATTTGCCAGCAGGGCGGACGCTTGAAACGGACTTCTGTTCCAGCCTGCCCGGGAACGCCGTTGCGTTCAGGAACCCTTTGGTTTGATAAGCCCTTCGGCGGTATTCCACCGATTTCGGGCAACCGTCAGAAACCGGCCGCTGTATGGCATGGGGCGAGTTCATCCCTGAGTTTCGACTTTCAGGTGCTCTCGCCCCAAAAATGTCGCGTTTGCGGAAAAACTCGTATTTCGCTGAACCCCGAAAATCTTCTAAAATCAGAGGCCGGTGTGCACACAACGTCAAAGCCAGTGCCCGTTTCCGTCCTGCGGCAGCGCCGGTCGGACTCACCAAACAGCATTTGCGGGCGGCAAAGCAGAAGATGGAATTCGCGGCCACTGATCATAGATGGTCCCTACTTTGGAAAGGAAGCCAAAGATGTTGAGTCAACGGGAGGAATGGTACCGGTCCGCGATTGCAGCGTTGCTGACAGTCACGACTTCAGTATCGGCGATCGGTCAGGTACATAATCGCGTTACCAGCCGCGCGACCGAATTCGGTGACCTGAACCAGTTGCTGAAGGACAACACGGGTGGTGCCGGCCTGGACAACCGCGCAAACATTTTCAACCACATGCCGGATGTTGATCTGTCGGGGGTTGACCCGCGTGTCGTCAGGAATCTGTTGGCCGAGTCGGTGACGGCTTCCGAGGAGTTGTATCGGTCACTGACCCGAGATTATCAGCGTTATCCCGAGATCCGTCCGTTGCTGACGGAGTTGATTTCCACTCGTGCCAAAGCCTCACGTATTGCGCAGGATCTGAGGGATGGTTACACGCTGGAACGGCTGCTTCCGCAATTTCAGCAACTCGACAGCGACTGGCATCTGCTGTCGCACCGGCTGTCTCAGGCCCGAGGTCTGAGTCGCGCTTCGTCCAACGGTATTGATCGAGTTGACCGATTGGGACGTGAGCTCGAAAAACTGTTCAAAATGGAACCGCAGCTGGACCGTCGTACGCTGCTGATTGAACTTTCCCGACTGGGCAGTTCGGTCGGAAGTCTTGTTAACGAACTCGAAGTGGACGCTAACCACGACAATCAGGTGTTCGAACTGGTTGTTGATGCCCGTAAACTTGAACAACAGGCCGCCCGTGTTCAGGATCTGGTACTGGACCAGCATCCGTACACTCAGATCGTCACAGAATACAGTCGCTTCGACCGGATATGGATCTCCATGTTGCCTCGCCTGCGGGTGATTAATAGTCGCTATGTGGAACGCGCCGTTCGCAATATCATGACCAGCGATAATTCTGTGCACAATCTGCTGTGGCTTGAACAGCAAACCGATCGAGCGCATCTGGGGCAGGTTGCGGACGCTCTCATGCGTGATGTTGACGAGTTCTTTAATCGGACCCCGCTAAAGTTGCTGCTCCATTTTCCTGATGTTGCTGATGTTCTGGAAACGGCCAGCGACTTCTACGGGACTGTGCAGAACTTCAAAGACTGTGTTGATCGCAATGAGAACGAACAGGTTCTGCTGGAGTGCTATCGGTACGTCGAACAGTACGGACAGTCCTTCGTGCAGGCGTTTGAACCAATAAGAAGTCAGGCCGGGAAAGCCGTGCTGCGGGAAATTGACGACGGTGTTCTGGCCCTTCGAAACGAACTTAATCTTGCCGGTACCGTGACATCCATTGACACTCGAGCGATGATTCCGACGGCTGCCAGTCTTGAACTGCTGGCCGATCATCTTGATCTGGATGTACGACAATGGCTCAGTCGCGAGCGGCAGTCGTTTCGCACGCAGGCGCTGCAGGCGTCCAGTCGGTTTGTACAGCGGACTCAAAAAATTCACCGCTTGTTGCAGTCCCGACCGACCGTCAATGAGTTGAAGAAGGAAACATCCGACCTGGTGGAGGAATGGCGCGCTATCTACGACTATCTGGGCCGCTGTAACACGGATCATCGACAGCATCTGTTAACGCTGTCACGCGATATCAGTGAGGTGATCTTCAAACTGCGAGAACCACTTCAGTTGTAGATTATTCGTCCCGAATTCGATTATCATGAAGGCTCGCGGTTTCGCCGCGAGCCTGTTTTTTTTGCCAGACATCCGGTCGTATGACGACTGCTCCCCTCTTTGAAAGCAGAACTCATCATGACGCTTCGCCGACGCAGTTTGCTGGCAGGTGCTGTTGCCGTAGCGGTCTCGCTGGCGGTCTCGCTGGCGGCGGCTTCTGCGACGTCGAACGATGATCTCCTGATGGCAAGTACTTCTTCTTCAGGGGAACGCACTGGCCGAGTTGATCTGGTGGCCCATCACGACAACTTCTTTGCCGCCGTCCGCGGGAAGGCAGAGCTTAACGCTGATGTCAGTGTTGGACACCGTTTGGCAGCCATTGATCACCTGGCCGATATTGCTGCCTGCAGGGGACGATTTCTGAACTCTGAGCCAACGACGGAACGAATTGATGACGATGTGGAAGTCGATACCCTGATCAGGCAGAGCTGCCTTGAGTTCTGCCAGCCCCGCATTCGTGATGGTATACGATGGCAGAGAACGTGTGCCCACCCATTCCCGCGAGACAATACAACATGACAGAAACGACCGCCAATCCTCTCTCTGACACCGACCTGCCAGAACTTTGCCCGGCGTGTCTTGATCGCCAGAGGCGTTTCGAGAAAAACGCCGCCATTACCAACAGGGAATTCAGGGTTGGCCACATTCACGGAGACGCGTGTAGTCGGTGTGTGTATCGCCGAGCGACCTCGAAATAGGCTGGCGGAAGATCACTTGTCGGCGGATTCAGGTTCGCCTTCCTTCTGGTGCATCATCTCCCCCTGAGCTTTCAGCGACGTTATCACTGCCATTTCCCTGGCAAGTTGTGCCCGTACCCTGGCCTCCTCTGCCTGCCTGGCGGAACGCAACACGGTCACACCCAGAAGACTCCATTGGCAGCGAAGAAATGTAAATGCGGTCGCAAGCTGCTCCTCGAAATGGACAAGGTTCGTGGCAGGTGTTACGAGTACGTGAAGGAAGATAGCCGGGAGCGGACGAGGCCGCGAAGGCGTGGTGGTAGACGTGGGAAGTGATTCAACGAAAGGGCCATACATGAAACCGTTTCCAGTGCTGTTGTTTCCGTTTTTCTTATTTGGGTGCGGGGCTGAGCCTGATGCTGTCGTTCAGGAAGCACTGCCTGAGCCTATACCCGCCACTCAGGAAACGCCCCCGGCGGCGCTGGCAGAGCCCGATGCTGCCACTCAGGAAGCGCTGCCAGCAGCTCAGGCTGACGCGATTGCGGCGATCATGGAGCTGGGGGGCGAAGTCGTACTCGATCCAAAGTCTGGCGAGGCAGTCTCTGTTTCGCTCTCGTCCACACAGATCACGGATGCTGGGCTGGAGCACGTGAACGAATTGACCAGCCTGGCAATTCTTGATCTTACCGGCACGCAGATCACGGATGCAGGACTGGTGTACCTGAGAGGGATGACCGGCCTTACGGCACTCAATCTCGCCAGCACGCAGATCACGGACGAGGGGCTGGAGCACTTGAAAGGGCTGACCAGTCTTACCGGACTCAATGTGGCCAGCACTCAGATGACAGATAGCGGGCGGTCGGAGATTGAGGCCGCTCTGCCGAAATGCACGGTAACGGGTCCATGACATACGCCCACATCGCAGCTCTGCCCAGGTGCTTCATCGACAGAAGACCTGGCATGCGCCGGAGCTGACAAATCGGACAGGTCGCCAACTGTTACTCGCCTCGCATCTGCTGGAATTCCTTATATGACTCCCATGCGACCCGCTGCAGGTCAGCTCGGTCTTTCTTAGAGAACATGCGCGTGATGGGATTTCCATCACGATCCTTTTGCCGATTTCCCGGTTCCTTCTCGAAGAAACGGATGTTAGTGACGGAATCCACCGGCAGTCCTTGTGGACTGCGATCGAAAAGGGCAGCGTAGATTGTACATGCGATCAGATAGGCGACGGTCTGGTTGAGGTGGGCGTCGTTCACAAATCGCAGTGTCAAATCGGGGCGTTCGGCCTGGCATCTCTGGGCGACCAGAGCCATGGGCGCGGCGTCCGCGTTGATGCGATCGGCGAGTTGCGCAGTGGCGCAGTGGCGCGGGCCTTCTTCCGGGCGGACGCGGGATCGGGCGGATGGGTGACGGGCTCGGCGTTCTGCGTTGTCGGCGTCGTTACATACAGAATCACCCGGGCACCGTGTGCGTGGGCGAGTGAGGCGAACTTCGGTGCGTACTCACGATGCAACAGTGGCCTGGTTTATTTCTGTTTTTGGGCCATTTGTTCAGGTAGATCACGCTGCGTCGACAGGCTTACCTGAACATCTGGTGATGGGGGAATCCCCGCCTGTGGACTCAAACAGGCTATTCGGCGTGTAATTGGTTACATTCACTTAGGGGAATTCCCGATTACGTGCTGTACTCGGCATTTCTGAAGCAATTTCGCCGCGCCGCCCCCGATCTTACGCATACCCAGGAGGTAAGAAACGCGGCTTTCGGCGACGTCTCGAGGTGTGACAGCAATTATGAATACAGCCCAGACAGGTTCTGAGTTCCACCTTAATCATGAAGAAATCATGAAAACGGTGAACGCGATACCGCCGTTGCCACCATCGGTCGTGCAGCTGAATGAACTGTTTGCTGACCCATACTACGATTTCAAAGACGTTGTCCGCGCTGTTGAGCTTGATCCGGCTTTGACTGGCAGGCTCCTGCACCTTGCTAATTGTGCGAGTCGCGGCACCCGCGGAGCGGAATCGATCCGTGACGCAGTGTTCAAGCTGGGTAGTGGAATCGTCAAATCTGTCGCGATGGCAGAATGCGTACGACCCGCTGTGGACATGGATCTTTCACCCTTCCGAATGACACCGACAACCTACTGGGTCCACAGCGTTACGGTGGTTTGTTTTGCTGAGGAACTCGTGGCGCAGGGCGTGGCCGATTTCGGAAGTGACTTCTCGGTGGCGGCCATACTGCATGATTTCGGAAAGGTCGTCCTGGCAACGCACCTGACGCCGGAACACTGCTACTTCCTGCATCTGGATCAGGGTCTTTCTGAGTCAGGCATGGAAAAAGGGATACTGAGTATTGATCATGCGGAGGTCAGTGCCGCAGTCGCTCAGGGATGGATGCTGTCTGAGAATCTGATCAAGAGTATTCAACATCATCATCGCCCCGAATTATTCGACCACCCGGTGTGCCACGGGCTGAACATTGCCAATCAACTGGCGTGGCAGCTGGAAGGCAAAGCTGACGGTCTTCGACACGAATCGATCAGCCGGAATGTATCGACCGAGGCGCTGGGGCTCACTCCGGACAAGCTGAAGGAAATACTGGAACACGGTACTGTCCGCCTTCAGCAATCACTGGAAGCATACGCGTAACAACACATGGCGGGATGCTCATGGCACCGTCAGCGTCGTGGTCGCTTTGTTACCCGCGTCGCCCAGCAGTTCGGTGGTTTCGTCGCGGAGCAATTCCAGGGTCGCTCGGCGGTACCATCGTGTTTCGTCGTTGGCGAGTTCCAACTCGGCAGATTGGTTGGCGGTTTCCAGTTGTTCCCTGGCCGCCTGTTCATGACCGAGGTGATGTTCGGTCATGGCAAGGAAGTAGTGTGTGTCGGATTTAGAGGACGTTTTGGATTCCGTGACTGTGAGCGCTTTTTCGAGTTCTGCTTTGGCCTGATCATACTGACCGGATCGCATCAGAATCGCACCAAGCCACTTCAGAGGCAATGGTGCGCCGGATTTGTTTTCGACGGCTTGCCGAGCAAGTTTGAGCGTAGCTGCGTAGTCCTCGACGGCATCTGGAGCCAGCGAGCACGTCATGACACACCAGTACGCCGAAATATCGCCGTCTCCGCCAACCATTGGGTTGTCCAGCCCGTCAAGTTGCTGCTGAATCGTGGCGCAGATCTCGCGGTAAGCCAGTACTTCGTCGTGTTCCAGGCACAGCAGCGCGTTGAGATGGGAGAAATAGCGGAGCCGATGATTGTATTTGCGATTCTCGGGATCCCGAAGTACTAATTGTTGCGAAAGGTCGAGCGTTAATTGCATGACTTCCAACGCTAACGCTGGTTTCTCGTGAATCATCAACATCTGTGTCATTATCTGAAGACAATAGGCCGTGTGCTCATCAACTGACACGGGCCATTCTGCCGAACCACCACGCGTTTGTGCTGCTTCAGTCATCTGATTATGAAGCAGCGGTGAATGTTCTGAACGAGTCATCGCCGACAACTTTCTGTACCTGGAATTTACGCTGCACACGTATCCATTTTTGATGGAAAGCCTGATCGGCCCCGATTGGCTGCAGTCGTCGAAAAGCGATTCGATTCGCCGAGCCAGACGGCTTTCTGCTCGAACACGTTTTTTTGCGTGGCGATATCCGAACCTTCGAGCTCATTCACAGCGAGTGCACGGGCGGCTGTTGTGCACGATCGGCCAACGGCGCAAGGCGATTCGCTGTTTCGAGAAGTCAATCGAATCCGCTGGCAAACTGGGTGCGAAGTACGACCAGGCCCGAGCCATGCTCGACCTGGCGGCAATCGATGAAGAACGTCGCGAAGAATTACGTGCCGAGGCTGTCAGCATGCTGAAGCAAATCAGGGCCGTCATTCCGCGTGCGGAAATGTGGCAACTGGGCAATGACCCGGACCCGACGTGTGTCGCGCCGGAATTCGAATTGTCGTCTTAACGCCCCTGATCAAACAATCGGTTTCACTACGTAATCATTGAAAGACCACGCTATGCGTCGTTATCGAAAATCCGGCTTCACTCTGATCGAACTGCTGGTGGTCATTGCGATCATCGCGATCCTGATTGCTCTGCTTTTGCCAGCCGTGCAGCAGGCCAGAGAGGCGGCACGGCGGATCCAGTGCAAAAACAATCTTAAGCAATTGGGACTGGCTATGCACAACTACCATGGCGTGCACAACACATTGCCGCCAGGCTATCGTTTCAAGCCGAACTCGCCGTCGGACGGTCTGGGAACGGCCAACGTCTCTTTGCTGCCATACCTGGAAAAAGCGAATCTGCAGAGCCTTATCGATCCCAATATTCCGTGGTATCTGCTGCAGCCAAAGGTCGCTAAGCTGCATGTTCCAACATTTGTCTGTCCATCTGACGTCGGTGCCAGTCCGACGACATACCCGTTCGTAGCCGCGTTGGGTGTTCCCGTGGGCGATACGTTTGCGAACTCATCCTATGCCTACAGCATGGGGTGGCAGGATTCTTTGTGCTTCAGCGCCGGTTTCGGTGCGCCGCCCGTGACACCTAAGTCCGGAGCATTTGCGTTTCATTCGAAGACGAAATTTCGAGACGTCACCGACGGGACCAGTAACACATTTGCAATGGGCGAAGCGGCTTCCGGTTTTCCGATGTGTTCGGGAATTGGTTGCACATCGCCGTTACCGAGTGGCGAAACTTCTGCCCACGGCTGGCTGGTTGGTGGATCTGCCCTGGAACCGTTTTACACGATGGCTTTCGATACGCCGGCAACTGGGGTAGCACGGTGGAACCGATCAACAAGAGACCGGTAACGGATTCGTTCTACAAACTTTCCAGCGGCGCATTCTTCGACTGCAGGGCCAGTGTTGACGGAGGCCCGCATCGTGTTACCAATTTCCGCAGCTACCATTCCGGAGGTGCCAGCTTTCTGTTTCTGGACGGGGCGGTGAACTTTCTCAGCGAAAACATCGACATGGGTGTCTACCGCGGCGTCTCCACTCTGCAGGGTGGAGAGGTCGCAGAATGGCGGTAGGTATCAAACCTGAAGGCCGGAGAAACCGGCCATCTGTTCGGCATACGTCCGTGGCGTGTTCAGGCAACGACGTTCCTTCATGTTATTGTGGATCGGCGATGGCCCAACGGTTTTGCCGCACCACAAGGTTGCGCGATGTCCGGACGCCTTGTCTTTGAACGCACAGCGTGGCCGGAGAGCATTCATGTGGTTTTGCCGTTCCGGTCGCAAACACGCTGCGCAAGTATGGGTGTTACACAAGCGCAGGAGACACACTTAAGCTGGTATTCCCCAGTCTTGCCATGCCGCGGTGTGAGCCGGGAATTTCCAAATAACAGGCTCGTGCTTTGTGACAGCCAGGTTTTAGGGTTGGCGAAGAAAACGGGGGCATCCCACTTCCACCCTGACTTTGGCCTGTGATAAAGCACTTGCGGCTATTTACGCTCCGTATTGTGAGTGAGGGCGAATATCCTGTGCCGCAGCTTGCATGACATGGCACATCATGAACAATGTTCCTGCAACGTCGCGTTTGCCCTTGTGATCGCCGTTGTTCGATTCATGTAACGTCGGCAGCCTGCCTGCGTTATGTCAGGACTGTTCCAAACAGGCGGGCCGCCTGCACTGCAAATAGAAAACTCAGGAGTTTTTCGATGTCTGCTTTTCGTCTCCTTTCATGTGTTACCGCGTCACTAATTCTGTCTTTGGGGACACACGTTCACGCCGAAGATGCCAAGTGGATTTCTTTGTTCGACGGCACGACGTTGGAAGGATGGGAGAAAGTTGGAAACGACAAAAGCGTTTGGGAAGTCAAAGACGGAGCGATCAGCGGCTCGGGGCCGCCATCGATGCTGGTCTGCACGAAGGGGCCGTACACGAATTTTCGTTATCGAGCCGAAATAAAGATCAATGACGGCGGTAATTCGGGCCTGTATTTTCGCACGACGGCGAAGCCTGGGTTTTCGGACGGCTACGAAGCCCAGATCGACAGCACTCATACGGATCCGATTCGCACTGGTTCGTTGTATGGTTTGTGTCACGTCTACAAGCAGCACGTGAAGCCGGACACCTGGTTCACCTATGATCTTGAAGTCCGCGACGATGTGTGGCGCGGCCGTAACATGACCCGAATCAAAGTCACGATTGACGGCAACGAACTCTACGAGCACCTGGACTTTGCACTGACGCACAAGGAGGGGCACTTTGCCTTTCAGCAGCATGATCCCGGAAGCAAAGTCAATATTCGCAAAGTGCAGGTAATGTCCCTGAATTAGAGAAGTTTACGACAATAAGCAAGTTGCTCTAACTTCACAACTGCTTCGATTGTTGCCGGCACTTCAGGCGTGTTGGGCGTTCTGACGTTTCGGTCACGGCGCAAGAAGTGCGGCCATCGATTGCATGGCATTCAGGCAGCAGCCGTCGAACTCGTGGGCAGTCTGCTCACGCGGACATCCAGGTGAATTCTACGCCGTGTATATTCATGATGCACTATTGACTATACAAGTGGGCGAACCAGTGGCGAGGGAATCAAGAATCTGAGTTTCAAAA
>JAAERP010000293.1 GCA_024230215.1 Fuerstiella sp.
CGCTTGCTGATTGCCAACGAAAACGAAGACGCGGCAGCGGGACGCAGTCGCCGCAGAGCGGCGTAAGCCAGAAATCCGCGAGCAAACAACGCTCAACCGTGGCAACGGTCTACGCTGAGAGCGTTCAAACGCTCGAAAAACCAGCCTCGTTGAGTATTAGCCGCTGTGGCAAACGAAGATCGCTATAATCTTCGGCACTCCTCACGCCAGTTCCTCACGAGCATCACTGGCCGGAGAGACTTTCGGGACACCCACTAGCTAAGGAAACCGCCCTGTTCGCGGCGTTGTCTCCGATGAGCTGCGGCATGGCAGAGGGCGCACATGATCCAGGCAAGGAGACGAAACCAGTTTCGATCATGCAAGTCATTGGGGATCAAGACAAGAGCTTCAATGGCTCATCCAATCCGAAGGTGAGTATGTACTCGGCAGCAAAGCGAATCGATGTCTGGCGCACTTTCAATCAATGCCGACCCGAACCTGTCGTTGCGAACAAAGGGGAGGAGGTAGTTGTCTATACCTATGCCAATCAGTTCGGTGTTGAAGTGGCCTATTGCAAAGTGAAAGGACAGGGGCATCACATCAGAAGGGATCTCCGGGATCGTGTGGATTCTCTTGCATTGGATTTCCTGCTGAGACACAAAGGAAGGTAGAAATGCCATATCCATGATGGGCAATTGCATCTCAATTCGCTGTAAAACGAAGCAGCAGGTTACGTAGCGGAGAACTGCAGATGCTGTCTCGAAGTCGTTGAAGAGGTATGCCGGAAACTCGTCGGAGGCGGTCTTGTTTGATGACAGGCGCCCTAATACGACCCGTTGATAGTTCTGCTCCTGGAAAACTCATACCTTTTTCAACGCACGAAATCCGTGTCATCTGTTCCATACGTTTTGTTGGAATCTAACCCGGCGCATCTAACCGGGCGAAACTGGCCAACGGGCTGAGCGAAGAATTCGACCCCTTTTAGACGGATATGGGATCGATTAGAATCGGGACGTCGGGAGCGCCCGACCAAACGAATCTGGTCGACTCGCCCGCCATGGGTATCAGTGTCGACACAGGAAACGCCTACCCGGCCGAACAGGCCGCGAAACGCCTGGAACATTGGGGGAACTTCGTCTCGTTGCACCCAACAACCTATGCAAAAACCTATGCAAAAACCTATGCAAAAACCTATGCAAAAACCTATGCAAAAACCTGTGCAAAAACCTGTGCAAAAACCTGTGCAAAAGGAGGCCACGGCATGTTGTCGCAATACTTCAGGACGCTCTACACTCTGATGGCCGTGCTTGCCATTTCTTCGCCCATCCTGGGCGCTGAGTTGTTCGTCGGGGCCGCAAGCACCGATGTCTCGCCCGAGGAGCCGGCGTCTTTGGCCGGGCAGCACCATCTGCGAATTTCGAAGGGAATAGAGTCGCCGCTCACGACGAACGTCATTGTCGTCGAGTCGCGCAACGGCGAAGAGTCGCTGGATCTGGCGATCATGGTTTCGTGCGATATCGCTATCATCCCTGCCGATCTCCTCACGCTTGTCCGTGAGGAAGTCTCGAAGCAACTGCCCGACCTCGACACCGCCAAGATATTCCTCTTCGCCACGCACACCCACACGGCTCCGGAAGTGCGACTGGGCAAGCGAGAACTCCCGAAAGAAGGAGTCATTCAGGTTGCTGAGTATCGCGATTTCTTCGCAAAGAAGACGGCCAACGCGATCGTCAATGCCTGGAAAGACAGGGCGCCGGGTAGCGTCACATGGGGGCTCAGTCACGCCGTGGTTGCCGAGAACCGGCGAGTCGTCTATGCCGACGGTTCGGTTAGAGCGGACCATGGACGTCATCGGGCCAGACGTTCACATAGAACGGCTTGCCATTGGCTTCTGCTTTCTTGATGAATGTCAGGGCGGCGTCGGCAAAGCCGCCGGTGACTTTGGAGCGGTCCATCCAGGTGATTTCTTCGGACTTGCCCAGATTGCGGGAGTTGTGATCGCAGATGAAGGGCTTCTCTTTGCCGGGGCTGAAGCAATGGTTTAGCAGGCGTTTGCCGAGCCCTTCGAAGTTGGTCAACGACTCATCGAATCCGTATTCGGTAATATGCGGGCAGGTATCATCATCGCGCTGTCCGCCCATGTGCCACTTGCCGAAGTGACCGGTTGCGTAGCCCGCTGCCTTGAGACTGCGTGCGAGCATCGGGGCTTTCGTGTCCAGATACTGCACCATACCGCGCTTCTCATTGCTCTCCCGGTAACCGAGGAATGAGCCGATCTTCCATCGCTGTGGATACTGACCGGTCGAGATTGCCACGCGTGATGGTGAGCAGATGGGTGAGTTCACATAGAACTGCTCAAAGGCGATGCCTTCGGCCGCAAGTCTATCGATATGCGGGGTCTTCGCGATGTCATTGCCAAAGCAGGAGAAGTCCGAGTATCCCATGTCATCAATGAAGACGAGGATAATGTTGGGTTTAACCGGTTTTGCCGAAGCCGAATGTATCCTGCCATCTGCCTGCACAGCAGACATAAGACTGTTCAATTGACAGGTCAAAGCTATCGAAACCAGGCCAAGGACCTTTATACATTGCTGCCGATTTCCAAAGATTATCATATTGGTCTCATTGGTCTCAAAAATACTCAGGAACAAGTTCGTGGGATAGCGAAGTCCCGTGCTGTCATCGCCGTGGGAGCGAGAGGCCGAAACCGGGTTGGTTGGAAGGGTGGAATTGAGCGTCGATGATTCTGTTTTCGCCAAAGTCGACGTCGCCGCCTTTCGTGGTGACGCCTTCGATGGTGGGAGCGTTCCCGTAAGCGCCAATAAAGTGTGCGGTGTAGACGGTTTTGAGGGCCGTGCCCCAGGTGTGCGGTGAAGCGCCGATGCCTTCCTTCGTAAGTCGCGGCATTTGGCGGCGCCACTTGGTGAATCCGTGGCCGCATATGTCTTCCAGGCGGACGTTGAGCGCGTGGTCCTTTTGAAGTTCTTCGAGGACGGGAAAATCGGGCTTGGCCTCACCATCGGCGCGGAGGGTTCCTTTGCGACCGTTGGCAACGAGATAATCCCTCAAAAGAGTCCAGTCGGCGACGGTTTCGTGAAACGGTTCCTCAATCCAGAAGAGAGGGACGTCGGCGATGCCCTTCAGGAAGCCGATCATGGTTTCAACGGTGAAACCGTTGTTGCCGTCCACCAGGATGTCGACGTCGGGGAAGGCCTTGTGAATGGCGTTGACGACGTCGATATCGCGCTGGAGGCCAGCCTTGGCCGGCATCCATTTGTTGCCGCGTCCGATTTTGACTTTGAACTGACGGTACCCATAGTCGTAATCCCAACGGCAGTTTTCGAGAACCTTGTCGATGCCGGCGGGATTGTCTGCTGGGTCAAGATCATCGAAGTAGATCATGCCGGAATAGAGCTTAGTGAGATGCGGTTTTTTGGCACCGGTCATTGCCCAGACAGGTTGATCGGTGACGACGCCAGCGAGGTCATGAAGGGGGATGTCGATGGCGTGATACTTTTCAGAGCGGATGCCGGTGGCCGGGTCGATCAACTCGGCGACGGATCTTCCTTTGACGAGTTCGAGGAGATGTTCGGGTCTACCGGCTTTACCCTGGATTTGCCCCCAACCGGTCGCGCCCTGGTTGGTATGAAGGACAGAAACGCGCAGCGTGGTGGGGCCATGACCGTGAATGCCTCCGCGAGAATTCCGGCCGACCTGTCGCGGCCAGGGGATGCTGACGGTTCGGAATTCGATCCGGTCAATCCGATGCTCGGAGAGAGGCGAGTCTGCGGCGCGCGTGTACCCAGGAATCGTTGTGACTGCCGCAGCAACGGCAGTGCGACTCAGAAATGTGCGGCGGTTCATGCTGCCATAACCTTTGAAATGAATCATCGACGTGTATTACGCTATCACATCGGTCACCACGTCACCCGCAAACTCCGTCAGGCGAAAGTCCCGCCCGCCTTGCCGAAACGTCAACTGCTCGTGATCAAAGCCCAATAAGCCTGGAATCGCCGGGCGTGCACATCAACGCGTTGGGTGGCGTGGGCGTCCTGGCAGTTGCTGTCACAGACATTGCAGAGGTGCATAGCAACGAGAGGATGAGACGCGAGGTGGTTTTGTTCGTCCGCATGTTGAATTCCAGGTCTTCGTATTCTTCGTAATTTCTTTGGATGATTCGGTTAGCCGAAACGCAAAGCTCACTTCTTCAGGGCCGCCAGTTGTTTTCTGACCATCGCCGACTGTTCCGCATCCAGGATTTGCCAGCAGGCGAGCCCGTTACCCACGAGGTCCCACTCGTCGAATTCCCAGACAACGTTTTTGTCTTTCGTGATTTCGAAAATCTGAGGATTCTCTTCGCCGGCATGACAATTTCCAGCCACGATATTTCCATTGGGCAATTCCTGCAGGGCCGTCATCCAACCAAGCGTGATCTCCGAATCAGGAACCGTTTTCGAAATCTCCCACACGACTTGTTTCCCAAGCGTGATCTCCTGCGTTTTTGTCCAGGAGTCGTGAAACAGAATATTTCCGCTGGGTAGCAGGTGGACATCGTGGTGCCCTGCGTGCCCTTTCTGTGGGGCCGCCGTATTGTGTTTCCAAATCACCTTGCCATCTGAGTCACAAATGGCCAGAACGTTCTTCCCATAAGATGCGCCGACGAGAACCAAACGGTCCTCTGCGTCTGCGGAAATTGTAGTCCCCGCAACAATGCAGGCAGCAAGAGCGATAGAGGAAAGAGATATCATGGTACTGATAACTTCTCTGTAAGGATTGATCGGGGTGTTGGACATGACGTAAACGTGGAGAGTCCGGCAACCATTCACGTCCCGTTTGGATACTTGAAGGTGAGGTTTTCGATGATGCCGGAGAAGTGGTTCGGCGTGCTGTAGTTTCCGACGGGCTGGATCAGGTCTGCACCAATTTGAATGGAGTCACCGGGCTCGTGCTGAATGATCCCTGCTTCCTCCTTCCCGGCGAGCTTGCCGTTCACTTTAAGAAACATCTCGCCGTTGGGATTCCACTTTGCTTCGAAACTGGTGGAACCAGTGACTGCCGTGGAGGAGCGGACAACCGTGCGTTTCCTGTTCACACACACCACAAAGCACAAATGGCCTTCCTCCAGAAAAACGCTGTAGCCGGCTCGATCACCACCGTGAGCGAGGACAACTCCCGAGGGAGAACCGGGACGGATGGTGCCTTTGATTTGCAGCGAGCGGCCTCCAGCGACATTCGGCGCTCGAAACGCCGGGAGATCGAGCCATGATTTCCCGTCCAACTGAAGTGACGCGGTATCGCCCTTGACGCCGTGATTTACAAAACGAAGAAGCTGATTGCTGGCCAGAATTGCGATCGTTGGCACAGGTGCGGTGAGTGGAGCCTTATTGTCGAACGCAAAGCCGACGTCGTCGGCCCACTCGGAGATTCGGGCAGCCATCGCCGTGGCACGTTCCGGGTGCCCGGAAAGAAAGTTGGTGGTCTCGCCTTCATCCGTCTCGAGATCGTAAAGTTGTGCTTCGCTGCCGTCGGGATTGATCAGAAATTTCCAGCGGCCGTCCCGCATCGCGAAAGTGGGACTCTGGTGCTCCGGTTTTCCGCCTTTCAGAATCGCGTGAGGATGGCCGTACTGCCAGAACACGGGCTTGGCGCGACGGGAGGCCTTGCCCAGGAGAACGTCGCCACGGTCCACACCGTCAAGGTCATCCTCGACCGCAACTCCAGCGAAACGACAGATCGTCGGAGAGATATCAATCGCGCTTATCACGCTGGCCGTGTCTTCGACGCCGGCTGGAATTGTACCAGTCCAACGCGCGATGAACGGCATGCGGATGCCGCCTTCAAAAAGTGACCATTTCCGACCCCGGTAAGGACCAGTGAAACCCGCCGGAGGCCCGGTCTTGTACTTCCGCGGCCAATCGGTGGGGCCGTTGTCACTGGTGAAAAGTATCAGAGTGTTCGTTCCGAGATTCAGATCGTCAATCGTTGTGACAACCCGTCCAATCTGTCTGTCCATCTCTTCGAGCACGGCGAAGAAATTGCGAACATACGGATCGTCGGAAACGGATTTGAATTTGTCGGCACTACCAGGATGTGGCACGTGCGCGTCGTGAACGTCGTTCGGAAAAAGCCGCACGTAGAACGGGCCGTCGCGGTGCCGCCGAATGAAATCTATCGTGCGGTCTGTTTGGATTTGCATCCGCTCCCACCGCTCGCAGGGAATGATTTTTCCCTGGCCAAGAGCCCGCGCCCTTTCGACACCCTTTGCATTGGAAATAATGCGATCGCCCAGGCCTTCGAAGGACACAAGGGATTCGTCAAGTCCGTAAGCCTGAGGCAGAGGCGCGTCGTCGACATCACGGCCGCCTCCCATATGCCATTTGCCGAAATGAGCGGTTGCGTAGCCAGCAGCTTTCAGCTTCTTCGCAGTCGTCGGTGCCGTCGAGTCGAGGTAGTTAGCCATGCCACGATTCGCGTTGCCAGCCCGACTATTCAGGAACGAATGGATTTTCCAACGTCCCTGATACTGACCGGTCGTGAGAGCGACTCGAGAGGCGGAACAGATCGGCGAGTTGACGTAGAAGTTCGTCAACTTGATGCCTTCCGCAGCGAGCTTGTCGATGTGAGGCGTTTTGATCAGCGGATTACCAAAGCAACTCGGATCCGCGAATCCCATGTCATCGATGAAGATGACCACGACATTCGGTTTTTCGTTCTTTGGTTCTTGCGCAGACGTCAATTCGAGGCCCGCCGAAATCGTGGTGAGGAAGAGGATGGTTAATGTGTATGGTTTCATATTGACACGATCTGTATTTCTTTGGGTAGTGGATTTGTCTTGACGACGGCTCACCGCATCGCGAATGAGGCGGTCTCACTTGTCTCCTGACATTTCGGCCAGACGGAGCGTAACGTGAGCCGTCGATTGGCCATTGTCGAATATGAACCGGCGGTAGGACGGGTATCTGGATGAGGTTCGCTGGACGTTTGCGGGATGCGTTGAGGATCCGTTCACTTGCCTCTCTTCACACCACGGCTCAATCGTGATTCTCAGCGGGCAGTCAGTGACGCGGATCGACTTGGTGATCTCATATCCGCTCCGTGATCGTTCAAACCGAATCACGGGCCAGCGCGTCTTTCGCTCACCTGGCAACTGCACAGGAATGCGGACCTCCATCCACTGCCAGTTGGCAGGCATAGTGTCGTGCACGACGAGCCGGCGGTCGGGAATGGAATATTCCAGCCCCGCCAGCCCTTCGAGGTAGAGCAGTAACTTGCCGGCGTTGAAGTTTGAGTACTGGTCGCCAAACAGCTTGCCGGATCGCGTGTATGCCTCCGGAGCGACGGGGATATTCCAGCTATTGCTGAAGTTGTAGTTCTCGAGATGATTCAGCGTGAGGCGCCACGCCGGATCGCCCAGTCGATGGCGGAACATTCCACTCAACGTGAAGTACGCGGTATCGGGCGTGGATCCAAATGAGTGATCCACCTTCGTGGCGAAAGTCCGCATTGCTTGACGCGACATGGCCAGCGGGAAGATGTCGCCATAGAACCCAATCTCTCGATCAAGCGCCCAGGAACGTGTCATTTTCAAGGCGTAGTCACGCGGAAAATGCTTCGATCGCAAATGCCAGAACCCGTTGGTCATCATCATTCCATTCTTCGGCCCAGCGAAAAAGTTCTTGTGTCCGTTCGCCTGCCAGCGCTGATCAAACCAGGTGCGGATATCTTTCTCCTGGAGCGACACCAGGCTCTGCCAATGCTCGACGTCCTCAATATGACCGGTGACGCGGGCCATTCCGATCAGGGCTTCCACAACTTCAAAGTGATTGGAAGCGAACGAAGCGATTCGTTCACGAAACACCTCGCGAAAATAGCCTTTGTAGCAGTCGCGAACGAATTCGATGTCGCCGGTGTGCTGGTAAATCTGCCACGCTCCAAGGACGTGCTCCGAAAGTTCATTGCCGTAGACGCCGGAATGCCACGTTGTCCCCTTGTTGTCGGCCAACGCAATATGGCCGCTCCGCGATTTGCGATAGTGACCGGCGTGGAACAGATGCTTCCAGGTCAGGACGTTGCCGTAGGCGTAATGCGACTTGTTGCCGGTCCACGCTCCGACCCTGATCTGGAAGGTCGCGTCATAGCGGTGCATGCCAAGAAAATTATTGACGGCCGTCTGAGTGTGAGGCTCCATCTCCCATCCGCGCCCGACGTCGATGTAATACATCAGGTAAAGCGACCAAAGGTAGTAGTAGATGTCCTCGAACTTTCGATCGGAGCAGCGAAAGTAGGGAATCTCTTCGTTGAGCTGACGATTCATCTTGCGCGTCTTTGCGAGCATCATTTCAGTTGCGCGACTGAGCGGCACGGCGCCAGCCGCCGGCGCGGTTCGGAACCCGGGGCTAGCGCCCGGCGGCTCACTAGCCGCGACGTTCTCAGACGAGGATTCGTTGCTCCTGGAAGTCCCGGCGACTTCACGGCCCAGCACTGCCATCGCGTTGTTCAATGCCTCGCGGTAGTCGTCGTGCATCGCCCAGACGAGCACCACGCCTTCACGGTCGCAGGGCACTTCGAACTCATACCGCATCTCACCATGCTCACCCTTTGCAAACTCGTGGCTCGTGGCAAAGTTCCGGGACGCAGCGAGAACTGTGCTCATGCCCTGATACATGATTGGACCGACCCGTTCAGAGCGATCTGTTTCAGGCAGGCACTTCGTCGTGCCGCCTTCGACGATGTGGATGGCATTGTGATCCGCGTCGTACTCGATCGTGGCAGTGCTTTTCAGACTATGACGCCCAAAAAAACTCCGCCCGTCGAATTGCAGAGCGACTTGCCGGGACGCAGTGATCATCGAACAGGCGGCATCGTTGGCGGCAATGAACTTCTCTTCCCGCAATCGGACACCGGCAACTTCGTACTCGCAGATCATCCGGTCCGGCCGCCAGTACATCTTCTTGGGCACTGGATGCCGATGAGTCTTCCCGTCGATGACGACGCTGCCATACAAGACCCGCGTATCCTTGTAGAATTCCCAGCCCGACAGATCGTTGCCGAGACCGGTATCGTCTTGATCCTTGCCGCGACTCTGCAGGAGTCCGACACCGCGGCTGCGAAGATCGTGACAGAACGGATGAGTCAGGCCGAGCGTTTCGTGTCCTTTCGGCGACCAACTCGCGTGAAACCCGCCCACATAATATGAAACGTTGCCGGCAAGGAATCCGTGCTTCTTTCCCTGGACCTCCTGCTGTAAACGCTGGCAGTAATCCGAAAACGGCGGAGCTTCTGCCAGTGCAACGCCGGCACCGAGCAGCAAAACCAACACTGTGGTTATCAGTGATGAGCGATCAGCAATCATCCGCGTTGTGCCTCGTGACTCTTTCTTCGGCGTCAGGATTGTACCAGGTTTCGATGTCGCCGGGTTTGGCGTCTTTGATTCTCGCCTGAAATTGAATGACGCGTTCAAAACGTACTTCCACGGATCTTCGCGCGATATCCCATTGGCATGTGAGTGGGGAATAAGGCGTGACGAAAGGACCTATTCGTCAAAGGCGACCTGCAACTCGAGGATACCGACGCTCGTATCTTCTCTGGGCGTCATCCTGACGCGGATGGCATCACATTTGAGCGGGGCCGCGGGGTGGACGACGTTGTACTGGTTGGCTCGGGCATCGTATTTGTCGGTCGTGTAAAGTTCGAAGGCGTTCCACTTGCCGTTCTGCTCGACTTCAAGCGACCACTGTTGCGGGAATTTGACGTCGCCTTGCCAGCGGTTCATCCAGAAGACACCGACGCTGCGCAGGTTCTTCGTTTCGTGAAAGCGTCCGATGACCCATTGAGCCCTGCCCGGCTGACCCCGGCTGGTCCAGCGAGAAGCCTTATTCCCGCTCGACCATTTATCCACATGGCCGTCGCCGATGGCGGTAATGGTGTCTTCGTCCGCCGTGTGGGAAGCCGTGATCTCCTTGAAGACACTCTCCTTCGGCAGACCGATCGGATTGTAGACCGCCATGTCCGCGCGCGTTGGAAACCAAACCGTCATCGAACCGGCTCCACGGTTGTTCCACGCGTAGTACGGCGTCAGCGCGAGTTTCGAGGATTCGGTATCGCCACTATTCGTGACCGCCCGAGCGGAAACATCCGCCTGAATGAATGAACCAGATTGGATGCGTGTTGTCTTGATGTTTGCGTTTGAGGTGTCGGGCGCTTTGTTGAAGAAGAACCGCTGCGTCGCGCCGCCGTTGTCCACACCTTCGGCACACAACACGAACGGTCCGCGCGTGAAGGCGATTCGTTCGTTGTTCGCTTTGACGGCCGGATGACACTCCGTGACCCGGACGGGCATCGGCAGATTCAAGACGACTCGGTCGCCCGGTTTCCATTCGCGGTCAATGGAGACGAAACCCTTTTCGATCGTAGCCTTAACGCGATCTCCATTGACCGAAAGTTCGATCGGCGCGGCGACGGAGTCGGCGTAGCGATATAGTTCGCCTGGGACGAAACGCTCTTGCGTCCATGTGGGAATGCGGAGTCGCAGGCGAAACTTCAGGGGCGTAACCGGATCGATGGCGACGCTGATTTCGCCATCGTTCGGGTATGCGGTCTCTTGCTCGACTTTGACCCGAGTGCCGCCCAGTTCGATCCGGGTCCGGCTCTCGGCGAAGAACGTGACGTACAGATCGTTGTCGTCATGGGCGTAGGTCATGCCGGGAACCTGCGGCAAAAGCCGCGCCATGTTAGATGGACAGCAGGCCGTTCCAAACCACGGAGCGCGCCCAGCGGTACCGTGGTTGAACGGATACTTGCCGTCGGCATCGAGCGGGTTCACGTAGAAGAATCTGTTGCCTTCCAGGTTCACTGCGGCCAGCACGTTATTCAGCAATGCAACTTCGGCAACGTCCAGATACTTTGCGTCCTTGTGCAACAGGAACATGCGGTAATTGAAAAGCACGTTGCCAACAGCGGCACACGTCTCGTTGAACGCGTCCGCATTGGGAAGTTCATACTGCGGGCCGAAGCCTTCAATGCCATGAACCGCGCCCAGACCGCCTGTGATGTGCATGCGCGTGTTGGTGATGTCCCCCCAGATGTTGTCAAGAGCCTTTCCGTAACGGCCGTCGCCAGTCAGCGTGCCGACGTCGGCCATCGCTGAGTAAAGGTATGTCGCTCGGACGGCGTGACCGACGGCTTCTTTCTGCTCGGTCACCGGAGCGTGTTGCTGCGCGTACGTCGGAG
The DNA here is from genome assembly GCA_024230215.1 of Fuerstiella sp. GTDB lineage: Bacteria > Planctomycetota > Planctomycetia > Planctomycetales > Planctomycetaceae > Fuerstiella. The sequence continues at coordinate 11,209 of JAAERP010000293.1, forward strand.
ACATCACGCCTTCGCCATCCGGAACGTAAGTCACGCCGCGGATTTCGAGAAACCTGCGTGCCATGTCCAGGTAAAGCTGTTTGCCGGTCACGCGGTAAAGTTTGACCAGTGCGAGTTCCATTTCCTGATGGCCGGGCGCCTGACGGATCGGCTTGCCGTCATTGTATTCCGGATCGCCTTCGAAGATGACTTTGTTGATATGTTGAGCACTCTCCTCAGCCACCTTCAGCAGCCTGTCTTTCCCAGTCGCCTGGTAGTAGGCGATTGCGGCTTCGTAAAGATGGCCAACGTTGTACAGCTCGTGGCTGTGCACGATGAACGTGTACGGCGAATCGCCCATCATGTTCTTCGACTGTCCAGCGCCCGTCGTGTGCGACGGATACAGATATCCGTTTTCGTGCTGAGCTCCTTCAATTACGTCGGCCAGGTCATCGAGTGTTTTCTCAAGCTCCGGATCATGCCGCAGTTGCAGCAGGTACGCGGCGCCTTCCATGACTTTGTACAGATCGGAATCAATAAAGCGATGTGCCCGATGCCCTTCGACTTTCTCTCCGGCTAGAAAATCACGGGCGGCCTTCAGATGCTCGACGCCCGGCTGAGTCTTTTCGAAGGCGAACGGGACAAGCGTCTTCCGCTGCGTCTCCAGCCGAGGTCGCCAGAAGTCGCTGGTCATCTCGACCTTGTTGAAAGGCACGGGCTTTAGGGGGTAGTCCGCAGCTGCTGCAAGGCCGGCGGATGCAAGAAAGAGTGTTGCAATCAGCGATAGTCGAAGCATCAACATAGTGGCACTTTGAGCAGTCAGCAGACAAGCAGCACTGTGAGTGGGCGAAATATTCATCATTGTTTTTCGATTCCTATTTTGTTGGACCATCATTCCCTGCAGTGCTTACTGTCATCTTTTGTATCCAAGCCCTGCCGCCTATGACGTCAAAGCTCAGTTTCCCGCCGGGGAAATCGTAGTCTCGCATCGAAAAAGCATGAGCATCATTGACCCAGCACTCAAGAATGGAACCGGTCATGAAAGCCTGCACTGTAATCGGCTTATTCGCCCCAAACTTAACGGAACGCGGATATGCATCCGATGGGCTATTGATCTCAATCTCGTTTGTACGACGATTAATTATCAGCTTGTATCCAGACCGTTTGTCACCGTGCTGTTCGCGGAAGCCGACGGTAAAGACAGCCTGATGTCCTGTATGCACCTGCAGCTTCAACATATAGTCTTTGGGGACGTCGAAAAGGCAATGAGAATATTCGTTCGGTTGTGCATCAGCATTGACTAAGTCTGCGCCCACGTATTTCCACGATGGAGTGATTTCACCTTTGGGCAACCATGATCTCAACAACGGCGCAACGTCGGGCGTGGGCTTATTCACCAAATCCAGAATGGTCCTGTTGTAGATAGCAGTTACTGCCGCGACCGGCTTCGTGCACAAAAACCCTTCTTCATCAGCATAGACTTCTCGCGGAATGGCAACGCAATGCGGAGCGAGCGGGTTGGAATGGTCAACCTCGCCGTAGTAGTTCCGCATGCCGCCAATCAAGACATGACGTCGGCCATCCCAGCACCGTTTTGGGACGAAGAAGTACGGAGTGTCATACTTATAGCCAGCGCCCGAATCGTTTCCGCTCCACGGTCCCGCCAGATCCTTTGCTCGCCAGTAGGTGTCGTAACTGAGGCGATACCACCAGTCACCAATCTTGAAGATGTCGGTGCAATCGCCGATCGGCAGGCCCTTGATCGGATCCACTTGTTTCCATTGGATCAGGTCTTCCGAAACAGCCAGCGGCGTCGCATCGTATTTCCCGGAGACGTTCAGTGCAGAGAAGAACATCCACCACTTCTGTTGCTTCTCGTTCCAGACAACACATTGATCTTTGAAGGTCGGTTGTTCGACGGATCCCGCGCGTTCGGGGTTTTGTGCCTTGGTCTTGTAGTGAATGCCGTCAGGCCCCCATGTCTGTTCATGGTGCTTGGTAAACTTAATCAAATCCTTGCTCGTGGCATGCATCATCTGCATCGAACCCCTGGGATGTTTTCGATTCACGCCTGGGTAAAAGATGTGATATGTGCCATCGTGTTCCATGACATGCCCAGTGAAACAGTATTCACCATCGGCGTCTTCGGGCTCACCCTTCGTCAGGGCCATCGGAAGTTCTTCCCAACTTAAGAGGTCCGTGGAACGTAGGTGTTGCCAACCGCCGTCCTTAAGAATAAACAGGTGGTAGGCACTGTTCCCATAGAACGCAATCGTGTCACCAGTGCATGGAACGTGATGCACGGGCGAACCAAAGCTCTTTCGGCTAGCGTTCCACCTGGCTTGGCTGTACGCCTCAAAACCAATGGTTGGTTGTTGGGCCCTCGTTTCAATAACGGCTGGAATTACGAACATCACCAACGTAAGAACGACTGCGCGCAGTCTGTCACATCGACGAGTAAGCGTTAGCTTGCGTTCAACCGCCCGTTGATTCACCAATGCCGCACCCATGTTTGCTTCCAGTTTAGGGTCGATTACAGCGTTTCACGCTGACTTGGGGCCGCGAAGAACGTTTTTCAATAACAGTTTCGTTACTCCCACGAGCCAGTATCGTCCACGACAATAAGTAAACTGCTCCAGCCCGGATCCTGCCGTCCGACCTGTATTCACGATGACCGGTAAGGCCGGCCCTACTTCACTCATCCTGCCAAAGTGCGTACCAGATCATTCCTCCGACGCCGTAGATTTCCTGACCGACCACGCCAAGCTTACTGCTGTTTTGAAACCACTCCAGATCTGTACCCCAACCCGCGGAAACATCTTCAAGGGGGATCATCTGTTCATGACTGATCACACCGCAATTGGTTTCTTCTTTCCCTTCCTCCGCAATGAACTGTTTGCCGCCGGCTTTGACAATGTACGGTGGCAAGGTGAACCGGGACTGGGTCGGACCACGTCGCCAGGCATCGCCAATCAGCTCTTGAACGTTCGGGCTGAGCTTCCTGCCGACGAGCTTTTCATATTTGCGGTAAACGAGCCGTGCCCGGCTGGTCTCGTATTCCGCGTTGCTCGGAGCCGCCGGGCAACCGCTCATCGACCAAAAGGTAGTCGTGTATTCGCCGACGCCGAAATCACACTCCCAAAGCCAGACTTCGATAAGGGCACTTGCCAATCCTATGTAGGAAAGGTTCAAGTACTTCTCGTCACCGGTCGCCTGGTATATCTTCGCGCATCCAAGAGCAGTGGTAACTGTCATATTGATCTGCCAGCCCAGGTCGAAGCAGCGGTTTTCGATCTTCGCCGCCGCATTTTTCGCAGACTCGAGTGCTTCCGTATCCCGGCCTCCGCTCAGCGCATAGTAGTTCATCATCAAATCGATATACATTCCCGTCGCATCAAACTGATAGTGCCCGGTGCTCTTGCTGAAGTCGCCGATATGAACATCTCCGAACGTGTAGTCGAGATTCCTGCCTAGCTTCAAGAAATTTGCACGACAGCCAGCAATCATTGTTTTGGCATGCGCGTTGCCCAGCAGAGCAAGGTCCATCACCATATTGGCCGGGTTAAAGACGTAGACGGTGTGATAATAGGCGTCGGTATGGGTGTCGCCCGCGTTATTGTGAATCCAACCGTGTTTCTTATTGAAGAATGCTGGCAAGGCATCGTTGAGCATGTCACGCAACTTCTTTGCCTTTGCGTCCGCCGGGTGTTTCTTTACATAAAGCTCAAGCGGATGCAGGATCTGTGCCAGCGTCCAAAGCTGGTTGTCATCATGTTTGTACTGAACGTAGGCCTTCGGAATAAAATACTCGCCCTGATAACGGCTCATGTTTTCCGGACGCATCACATCGTCCAGCAACTGCGGCATCACTTCGCCAACCCAATCTGTCTCAATCGTCGGTGGCTTGTAGATGTACTTGTAGATGTCAGCCAGCGACTCGACGAAATTCCTCGACACACTAACGTTGTCGGTCTTGCTGGCGGGTTTCAGATAAAGATAGGTGTCCGTAAAGGTCAGCTCCGTACCTTTCGGGACCCTGAAATTCTGCGGGTGTTCATAGCCGAACGAACTGTGGGCGGTGACAGCATCCTGATACGGTTTGGCAGGCCCATTGGAAACCCGCTGAAATTTGGAAGTCGCCTGTCCCATCCTGACCGAACCGCCATTGCCAGGGCTGTAATAGTCATAAGGCACAGCGGAACCAGTCAACTGGTAGAGCTTGTTCATCGAGGACAGATCCTCGAAGTAGAACACAAAACTGGCCATATCAGGATCGCGGAAGTAGAGGATTCCGGAAGTGGGCCCGCGTTGGACGTGATAACGAACCGCGTCTCGATGCACGCCACCCCAGATACCCACGGCGTCGTCTCGCGCGAAGTGGCAGTCGGGTCTTGCAGCATTCGAGAATGTCTGATCTCGACGTGCTTTGGCGTCTACCCTCCAGTGAATCAATCCAGGATGTTCCTTGTAAACGACTAACGTGCTATTGAATTTTGCCCACCGACGTTCGCTGTCAACAGTTACACGGATAACATCTTCAGTCTCTACGACTTTCAGTGAGCGGAAAATAGCTGAGTCTTTCCGGCGGGTTTGCCAGGTGTAAGCGGCTGATTCGCCCGCCCCCAGGTCGGTAACATCCAGATGATGCCCGCTGGCCATTTTGGTAGCGAGTCCGTTTGCTTTGCCATCGCGCCGGATCATGATCCAGCCTTGTTTATCGTCCCGACTTTCAGGTTCGTAGGCCAGCGTGTATTCACCGGTTCTAATCCGGAACGATGTTTCGCCGGACTCCTCCAGCGTGACCTCCGCTCCCTCCTGTGCACAGCACAATGTGCGCGTAAGCAACAGTATCGCTACGGTCACCAAGGCCATTCTGCGATTCATGGATGCACTGCTAGACAGTGTCGAGGTAGTTGATCGGTTCATATGACTGGGAGAAGTTGGCGTGCTTACGCTTCCTGTTGGCAAACCGAAGCGTGAACGAGGGAGCACCGAGTGTGCTGCTTTAGGAGACGACGATCACCCCTCACGCAGTCGCCACTGAAATTAAAACCAGCGGGTGGATTTTCGATCAAGGTTGAGCTTCTCAAGGTTGCTGCGATGATGGGTCTGCCTTGACTGGGCTGATTTCAGTTCGCCAGCCAGTTTTTTGCGATCCCCCGCGTTCAGGTTGTTTGCTGTTAACTGTTGGTTGATGTTCGCGACTTTCTGTTTGTCATCCGCAATCCACTTTTCCAGCTCGTCGGTTCGGGTCGCGTAGACTTCCTCCATCTTCCACGCTCCGACCTTTTCCAGATAGGCGTCCAGTTTGCGCACCATGTCGGCTGTCTTCTCGGGCATCGTTTTTGACAGGTCGTTTGACTCACCCATGTCCTCGTCAACATTGAACATCTTAATTTCGCCGCTGTTGAGGTGACGCATCAGCTTGAAGTCGCCGTCGCGATAGGCCGTTATCGGTACGGTGTAGTGAGCCGGAAAATGAAACACCAGTCCGCTATCTCGCTCGGCGAGTTTTCCATCGTTGCCTTGTTCCAGTACCGGACGCAGGCTGATGCCGTCAAGGTCGTCGGGGAGTGCAGCGGTACTGCCGACAAGATCGTGCATCGTGGTCAGGTAGTCCCACTGCGCGACGGGTTTATCACATTGAGAATTTGCGGCGATGCCAGGTCCGGCGACAATCATCGGAATACGCAAGCCGCCTTCCCACATCTTCGCTTTGCCTCCCTGCAGAGGAGCATTACTTTGGCCGCCACCGTTGTCAGAGGAGAAGATAACATAGGTGTTCTCTTCCATTCCAAGTGCTGTCAATTCGTCCAGCACCATGCCGATGGATGAGTCCATGTTTTCCATCATGGCTGCGTAGTTCGCTCTCTCCCAGAGGGATTGCAGTTTCCTGGGCATTTCACCTGAACTTCTGTCGAATCTCGAAATATCCGGGATGCCTCCTTCGATGCCGTTGTCTGCGGCAACGATCTTCAGGTACTTCTCTCGTGTCGTTTTCAACGAAGTATTGCGAACGTGAACGGCATAGTGGGACACCATCAGGTAGAACGGCTTCCTGTCTTTGGCACGTTCTTTCAGGAAATCGCCCGCAGTCCTGGCCAGACTAAAAACTCGTTTCGGATCATCCAGGGGGACCGGGATTCTGTCCGCGGGCTCCCACCAGTCGCCGTGGCCATTGCCGTTGGGATTCTTGTGATTGAAGTCTGTAACATCGTACCCGTGATCCTTGAACCAATGCATGGGACTGCAGCCCTTGCCAAAGAACGCGGTGACATGGCCTTTGTCCGCCTCCTTTATCATTTCCGCGATCGAAAGGTTCTTCCCAAGGTCGATCTTCTTCTTATTCATGACCACGTCATGAATCGATATGCATCCGACGCGAGCGGTAGTCTTACCGTGCTGAATGCTGGCACGAGAAGAAGTGCAGACCGGTGAAGGACAATAAGCATTTGAAAAACGCATGCCCCGCTGGGCCAGTTTCTCGAGATTGGGCGTTTGATGCAGCTTGTGTGCCAGTCCAGGCCGGTCCTTCATCATTGGGACGCTGGTCTGGGTGTAGCCCAGGTCGTCTGCGTAGATGATGACAAAGTTAGGTGTGTCCGCGGCGTGCAGAATTTCGGCTGCAAGCGTGACGAGTGTGAAGGTTGTCGTTTTCATTTCATGGTCCTTACGTCAATAGTTCTGCAGATTCCTGGTAACCGAAGTGTAAGCGAGGGACTGCGCCGCCTGGCAGTTCCGTCCCTGGCTCACGCGTGGGGTTGCGATTTGTGGGTCAGCCCAATGGGCACGGCTCATTCGCCTGTGTAGTCAATCCAGCGGGACATCACGAAATCTTCAATGTCTCCCTTTGGCACGCTTTCACGCCAGGACGTGAAGTCTGCCTGTCGTCGGCACTTCTCTTTGTTCATCTCGTTCTTAACCAGCTTCGTGTTCAGCTCTTTCAACATGGCTGCCTTCTGCACATCGAAATCCGTCGGCTGTTGTTCTTTCAAATCCGCCAGCTTCTTCCTGAAGGCTTCTTTGGCTTGGTTGCCGAAGGTGTCCATCGTGTCGTAGAGCGCTTCACGCACCTGCTCAGCTGTGCCGCCGCCGACTTCATGGACATACTGGGCCCGAATCACATCCATCGAGCTGACCTTCTCGGGCATTTCGGAGGTCAGATCGTGTTGTTCGCGACAGTCGGTTTTGATATTGAACAGCTTGATCGCGCCCGAGTTGAGATGCCGCATGAGTTTGTAGTCGCCGATAATGATTGAGCTGATCGGAGGGTGGTAGTGACAGGGATAGTGATGAATGATCCCGGGAGCCGCACGCTTAACGGTACCCTCATTTCCGCGAGCGAACACGTCGCGAAGGCTGCCACCATCGACGCCTTCCGGCAGTGGTGTGTCACTGCCGCTCAGGTCGTGAAAGGTGGGCAGAAAGTCCCACTGAACAATCGGCACATCGCATTGTGATCCTGCTTTGATGCCGGGTCCGGAAATGACCGTGGGGACACGGATGCCACCTTCATAGATGGAACGCTTGCCTTCCTGCAGCGGCCCGTTAAAGCGACGGTTCTCGCCATCGACTTTACGCCTTTCCGCATGTCCGCCACCGTTGTCGGAGGTAAAGATGATATATGTGTTATCAAGTTCGCCCTTCGCCTTGAGAGCGTCGATCAAGGCGCCGACATTCATGTCCATCTCTTCGATCATCGCTGCGTAGATAATGTCGCGGTGGACGCTGGATTTCTCGACGTCGATCGATGTGATATCTCGGCCTTCCGCGATCCAACGCTTCTTATTGCGTTCAAATGCCTCTTTGGTCGCCAGATGTGGGATATGGGCTGCGTAGTGCGAGACCATCATGAAAAACGGTTGCTCGCCAGCGTATTTGTTCACAAAGGCGACTGAATCTTTTCGTAAAGAGTGCATTCGCTTGGGATTGTCCGCCGGGAACGGAGTCTTCTTTTTCACGTCCCAATACGAACCATGCCCATTGCCATTACCGCCGGGCTCTCCCGGTAATTCGTCGGTCACGTCGTAGCCGGCGTCCTCGAAACGCCCCAAGGCGCTCGCGCCTTTACCGAACATGGCGGTTGTGTAGTTCTTGCCGGATTCCTTGAACATCTCACCCATCGTGGTTTCGTCGTCGTAACCGTCCGGACGTTGCACTTTAGAAAGCACATCAAACACGTTGCGGTATTGCATGCGTGCCGTCGTCTTGCCCATCTGAATACTGATACGCGAAGCGGTGCAGGTGGGAGA
>JAAERP010000294.1 GCA_024230215.1 Fuerstiella sp.
GACGAGTTTCACTTTGTCAATGACCTCAATCGCCTGACGACGGAATAATTTCCCCACGGCTAAAATCTTCACGCCAGAATCAGGTCGTACGAACTTGCGTTTCGCATGCAGTCAGCTGTCCCGGACGCAGTTGATCTATCCGCAGAGACATCACAGACAACAGATCTGTACGGGATCAACGAAACTCACAGCAAAGTCGCCGGACAACGCCTGCTGGCCGCGCGCCGCATGGTGGAACGCGGCGTTCGTTTTGTGCAGGTCTTTCCGTCATCGTACGGCACGTGGGATTCACACCAGAAGCTGCAGGAGAAACATGCAAAGATGTGCGTTTCCGTTGACAAACCAATTGCCGGACTCCTGAAGGACCTGAAACAGCGAGGCTTGATGGAAGACGTTGCCGTCGTGTTTTGCACCGAATTCGGACGCACACCGGGCCTTGAGGAACGTTCCGGGGGCACCACCGGACGCGATCACCACCCCAATGGCTTCACAGTCTGGCTGGCCGGCGCCGGCATCAAGCGAGGCCACGTGCACGGAGCCACCGACGAACTGGGCTATCACGCACTCGGAGAAGGCCACTACGTCACCGACCTGCACGCCACTGTTCTACACCTGCTGGGACTGGACAACACCAAACTGGAAGTCCCAGGCCGCAGGCGCCTGGACATCGATCGAGGGAAAGTAATCACGGATATCCTGACGTAATCCTGCTTACACGTGCAGGATCTCACTTCACGGCGTGCCTGAACTGCAACGACGCTGCAGTCGCATGCGTCTCGTACGGTGAAGAATATGACTTTCGGACAGAACGCAACGAACGCGGGAACGGTGCCGTGGCAGAACGTCCCACAGAACAACTGAGCTCACAATCTGTGCGGTGCCGTCGGCCCGAGCTGCAATCGGACTGCGAATTCCGGCCATCGCCTCCAGCCATTGCCGCTGATGCTGGCCATCCAGGCTGACTTTGAGGCCTGTAAGGATGATGCGAGTCCTGCGGAACGCAATCAAGATCGCGATTCTGACTATACGATATGATTGGAGGATAATTCCGTCGATGCGGGATTTCGCACTGAATCCTTGTTGTACTGCAGCGTATTTCGCTGATTCGGGGCGACGAAAGACGCGATCGGGCCTCAGAAAACGGCAAGCCCACCAGTCCGTACGGTTCACGAAAATCAAGAAACTGCATCTAGATGGATTGAGTTGATGTCTCTACACAACTGGCAAAACAAGACAAATATCGTGCAAATCCGAGTCGCCTGTTTGTTCGTCGCGACTTTCCTGCTGGCCGTCCCAGCGGCTGTCTCAGACGACAGCGACCTGGCCGAGCCGGCAAAAAATGCCGAAGACGATGGTTTCGTGAATTCAGCCGTATGGACAGAAGATCTCGCGAGCATTAGCGACTCACTGGTAACTCCGGTGGCCTGCACCGGTTGCGGTGACAACCATCCATATAACCAATGCCAGGGGGACCGTTGGGTTGACATCTGGGATGGTAGAATGGAAATCGGTCTAAACGGGGCCGAAGGGAACAGTCGGAACGTCAACTTGGTCGTTGGCTTCGATGCAAAACAGGTGGCCGGCGCTGATACGCTGACTCATGATGTCGACTATCTGTTTTCGCGTGACGATATTGAAACCACCAAGAACCGGTTTTATTCGCTGAGCCGCTGGGAGCATGACATCCAGAATTCCGACTGGGGCACGTTCGCCGATGTATGGTTCGAATACGACGAACTGGAAAGCTTCAGAGCTCGTCTCGGGCTCCATACCGGTGGTGTTGTTACGCTGGTCAAAACGAATGAGTGCCTTTTCAAAGGGTTAATCGGAATCGGAGCATCTAAAGAAATGGCCGGAGCTGACACCGACTGGAGACCGGAAGCATTCCTGGGTTCCCATTGGGAAAAAACAATCACCAGTCGACAGAACTTCTACCTGAAGTCTGTCATTTTTCCGGACATCGGAGACGCCGGTGAATTTCGGTTTAACGCCCGGGCAGGCTGAGAATACGCCATGAACGATGAGAAGACTCTGTTGCTCAACCTCAGTGCGTTTGATCGGTATGACAGCTTAGCTAGCGCTGGTGACAGAAAGAACAACATCGACTATTGGGCTTCACTGATCTGGGGCTTCTAAACGTAAAGTCGGTAGCGAGTGTTTTCATTGCGGCACGGACACAGGCGTGCCCGAGCGTCAAAGCAAAACACCAGGTCGATCTACGGAGGAATCCGAACGCACTTACTTCGGCGCTTGATGGATCGCTCATCGCCGTCGCCTCGATACGGCTGAACGTATCGTGAGCGCAGGACTTCGTTGCATCCTCGCGAAGTCCCCCTTGTTCCGCCGGTGGCCATAGCATTTCGTCGCCCCGCGTGCCTGTGAGCCGCCTGTCGGAATAGGTGAAGTCCTGAAAACTCCCCATTTCGGTTCGACGACTCCCAGGCGGTGAGCGTCGGAACCCCATCGGCGTACGTTTTCAGATGGAAATTCAGACCGGGAATTGAGCGTTTTCGCTTCTCACACTCAGATGCCGTCCATATTCCCGGATTCTCCTCTTGGCAGTCAGAATTGATGTGATACCATTCCATGGGTTGTGTTGGGGCACAACACTACATTTGCGTCACTCAGCTGCAAAGGAGGCTACCATGCTGAATCTGAAAAGGCGGGCGGGGGAGAGCATTGTTATTAACGAACACACAATAATCCGAATCCTGAAGACCGGGCCAGGAGGTTGCCAGATCGGCATAGAGGCGCCACATTCGGAACACATTCGGCGTGGCGAAATTGCTTCGGAGACCGAGAAAATCATGAGACGAACCGCAGAAGCGATAGGGGTCGCGTGATGAGCGAAATCGGACAAAAGCTGCGAGACCTGCGGAAATCCCGGGGAATCACGTTGCGAGAGTTGGCCGAAGAAGTCGGCATTCACTTTTCGTCTATTTCAAATATCGAAAATGGCAAAGAGAGGTGCGGCGAAGAGACTCTGACCAAAATCGCAGAAGCACTCGGGGCCGATGTGGACTTAATGCTGGGAGAGGCCGGCCACCGAACTTTGCCCTATCGTGTGCTCGGCAACATCGCGGCCGGGACGCCGATTGAGGCGATTGAAAACGTAGAAACGTTCGACCTGTCGCTCGTGTTCGATCCACGCGACCACTACATGCTGAAAATACGTGGCGATTCCATGATTCTGGACGGAATCAACGACGGTGACATGGCCATCGTGAAGCACGGGACCCGGGCCAGAAACGGTCAGACCGTTGTGGCTATTGTTGACGGCGGTGAAGCAACTCTGAAGAAGTTCGTTAAGAAGGATCGGCTTGTTGTGCTGAGTCCGGCCAACCGCAGAATGAAGGCAAAGACCTATCCAGCGGGAAGGGTCGAAATTCGTGGCGTGTTGGCGGGAGTGGTCCGGACGAGTTTGGATTAGATTCAAGTACCAGTGCGGCCCCGGTCGGCCAGGAGTTTCGTCAATTTCGTTGAGATATGCCCCGGTGCAGCCTCATGATCGTCCCACTTGGCGGAGTCCTGTAGCTTTCCGCAGAGTTTCTGGCACTGATGGCAATGCACATGCGTTATTCGGACACTGATTGCCGACTGTTCGGACCTACCGCTGGAGGTGAGGCGATCGCTGGTTACTCAGGGCGATCACGCCGCCGTCGTCTACCGGGTGGCCAGTCGCGAGATCCAAAAGGATCGTCAGGGCAGGTAATAGGTCGGAGCGGCCTTTGGGGGCCTCCGCAGCGTGTCCGCGTTTTAACCACACACGCCAGCGGCGAAACGCGACTCCTGCCCCACGAAGAGTACTTTTCCGGCGTTTGGCATTGAAGTCTCCGTCCACCGACGTTCGCCGTTCAGCGACAGAAAAGCTGGTCGCCGGCGTCACCGACCATCGCAACCTGTACGGGAGGGACCCGCCACAACTCAGCAGGCTCGGGGGACGGCATGATACGGCACCCCTCGCGACACCTTCAACCAAGCCATTCTTCGGCTGGCTCGACGCAAACGTTCGCGACATTGACATTGTCCAAACCTGGTTGCGACACCGGGTTTCTCGTTAGACAGCTTTCTGTCACCTCAGGAGTTCCTTCCGAAGCGCCGCCTGAAATGGCGATGCTGGCTCATATTCAACCGTTCTATCAACCTCTTGCCCGACGGCTTCTTGGTGTTTTGATTCGTTTCACGGCAATTTGGAACTCGATGGTCCGCCAAAACGCGTATGAACAATCTCTGAAACGAGTTGTGGCGAAAAACGAACGTCTTCTGACACTGATGCAATCGAAGTCTTCGGAGCTCGAGCAAGTGCCCCTGAATGGTGGGTAACCCCACGTTCCATTTTTGGATCTCGAAGTGGACTTGCGTAGACTCACGTCGGTTTGTGCAGTCGAGAGAGGTCTCAAGTCGCGTCGGACGATGAATCCGACGCAGTTTCGGGATCTGCGTAAAGTGCGTCGATCTGTTGCACCTCTGCAGTTTAGCGGGCTTCCATTCTGCGTTCGGTCGATGCAACCGAGAGCACGACGGGAGGCGGGGAGTCAGCTTGTGTAAGGCAGGATCCGCACCCTTGGGCGCGTTTGGCCGGTCTTGAATTTCATCGGAGCCCGATGCTGACTCTTTCAAAGCCCGCAAATCGGCCCGAATCTGCCGCACGTGCTTATTGACGGCACCACGGTCAATGCTCAAAAGGCAAGCAATTTCCCTGTTGGAATGACCTGAACGGTGCAGAGTTTCGATCGATTGATGCGTCGCCATTGAGAGCCGGTTCGACATGCTGACCTCTCCCAGCACCTCGAGTGCTGAAATCGATCAACATACCCAACCCCTCTGTGGCCGGTTTTAACGCGCCCATCACTGGCTGGTTTTAAGCGCCCACTGACACCAAAGGGCTCACCTGCTTTTCAATATCAAAAACGGTTTTCGGATAGGCTCTTATTGATGTTCAGGATCAGTGCGATCTCGTGCTGTGACATTGTCAAATGGCGCAAGGGAGTGGAAAACAACGTATCGTAAACAGTTTCCGATATTTGGTAATTGTTTATGCATCGTGATGGGAGACAATCGTTGACGAACAATCTCCAGATGCTCATTTGCCAGGAAGAATATCGATGCATCCCGCCAAAAAAGCCCGCCTCTTCGGTTGCACCGCTCAAAAACAAATTCCTGTCAGTGAAATGGAAGCGTTGAACTTGCGTGCCTGGATGCGAGTTGCAGTGAGATTGATTAGCTGTTGGTTGTTTCTAGTGACGGGCGCGTTTGCAGACGGGCCGAACATCGTATTGGTGATGACGGACGACCAGGGTTTTGGTGATGTGGCGGTTCACGGGAACAAGTGGATCAAAACTCCGAACATGGACCGCATTGCGAATGAGGGAGCACGATTCGAGAGATTTTTTGTGGAACCGGTTTGCGCGCCAACGCGCGCCGCGTTGTTATCGGGTCGGTATCCGTCGCGCACCGGGGTGACGGGCGTGACGCGCGGATATGAGAACATGCGGGGCGAGGAAGTGACGATCGCGGAGCTGTTGAAAGAGGCCGGATATGCGACTGGTTGTTTCGGCAAGTGGCACA
>JAAERP010000295.1 GCA_024230215.1 Fuerstiella sp.
CACCCCTGCTGTGAGCTAATCAGAGCTGAATGGCCGACCAACTGGCAGTAATCTACAGGGCGTCAAGTGCCGCCCTCACACACAATTCAGGCATTCTCGAGTGAATCGCTCTCCATCCAACCGTGATTCCGACCAGCCTGAGACCGGGACGCTGCCACAGTCTGCAGCTTCATCCAGCGACTCAGGTAACAGCGACTCAGGTAACAGCGACTCAGGCAACACTGTATCTACTGACAAGACGCGTGGAATCGATGAACCCACCTTGGAAATCCACCTGAACAAGGAACTCTCACCTGCCACACGTTCCCCTGATTCAGTCGAAACCCCACCGACTGACCTGTCGAGGGAGACGGCGAGCAACCAAAATCCCGACTCCGTTGCGACCATCCCGGATGCGACGATTGCCCCTGAGCAAGACGCAAGCGGACAAAACGCAAGCGGACAGTCCCGATACGGGAAGATCAGCAATCATCCCTCCACCAGCGAGACGCCGACCAACCTGGGCCGATACCAAATCGAAGCTCTTCTAGGACGCGGTGGAATGGGTTCCGTCTACCGGGCTCACGACACTCAGCTGGATCGCAAGGTCGCTTTGAAGGTTCCCAAATTCGAAGCGA
>JAAERP010000296.1 GCA_024230215.1 Fuerstiella sp.
GATGCGGGCGAACCGTCAACGGTAACCGGCCAAAATGGAAGTTATCAGTTCATAAATCTGCCGGATGGCAACTATATCGTTCGCGAAGTGTTGCAACAGGGCTGGGAGCAAACCTTCCCTCGCGATGGAGCCCATTCGATTAGCATCGACGGGAACCCGGTCACTGGAGTCGATTTTGGAAACAAGTTCATTCCGACCGGCGCCATCTTTGGCACCAAATGGAGTGACGAGAATGGCGACGGAAAACAGAGTAACAACGAGACTGGGCTCGCCGGCTGGACGATCTATCTCGATCAAAATGGTAACGGCCAACCTGATGCAGGCGAACCGTCAACGGTAACCGGTCAAAATGGAAGTTATCAGTTCATAAATCTACCGGATGGCAACTATATCGTTCGTGAAGTGTTGCAGCAGGGCTGGATCCAGACCTTCCCCCGCGATGGAGCCTATTCAATAGGAATCGATGGGCATGCGGCCGATAGCATCGATTTTGGCAATGTCGAGGGAGGTGGGATCCACGGCACCAAATGGATGGACCTAAACGGTGACGGAAGGCGAGACGACAACGAGCCGGGAATCCGCGGCTGGACAATCTATCTCGATCTGAACGGCGACGGTCGCCTCGAACAAGGAGAGCCGACGACGGTCACGACGGACGATGGCTCGTACGAATTCACGAATTTACGCCCTAGTCGTTACACCGTTGCGGAGGTTCTCGTGCCGGAGTGGCGGCAAACCTATCCCGGCACCCCTCGTGAATATTTCGATTTCGAGGAGTTCGAACAAGGCTCAACCTATAGTAACGACGCGACTTTTGTCACCGTCGGAACGCTCGGCACCGAGGTGCAGGTGAACGTCACGACGTTGGCCCAAGACGGCGTCGCAACAATTGGAACGGGAGGTCAAGCCGGACACGCTGGTCAGGAACTTGAATTTCATTACAGCGTTGCCAACTCCCAGTTCCCGCGGCCCGTCGACGAGCTTGAACTTCACTATGGGGTGGCCGGTACCGCTTTCGTGATTGAAGTGAATGGTGAACGCCAGACATTCAAACACTTCGGGGAGTTAAACGGCCAAGCCCTTGGTGGAACGCTGTTCACGGTATTAGAAACCGATGACGAACGCGGCACATTGACCATTGACGGTACGATTAATGCATTCGCGATCGGCGGCGCGGGACTGGCGATCGACCACATCTGTGTCCTGCCATCCGGCGGCATGGGGGTGCACAACGTTGATCTCGGGTCCGGCGAACGCTACGAAGGTCTCGACTTCGGCAATTCACCGCCAGAGGGCGAAATCCACGGCACGAAATACGAAGACCTCGACGGAGACGGGCGACGCGGAAGGTCAGAGCCCGGAATTCCCGGCGTGCAAATCTACCTGGATCTGAACCATGACGGTGTGCTTAATCTAGACGAGTCCGGCAGGCCTATCGAGCCTATGACGACGACGATGCTTGATAACCCGCTTACCGATGCTGACGAAACCGGTATGTATTGGTTGATGGGTGTGCCAGCCGGTCACTATGTTGTGCGAGAAGTGGTTCCAGAAGGTCAGTTCCAAACCGGTCCGGAATTCTCCTTCTCCGGTCCCGATTTATACGGAGCTGGCAACTCCGCTTTCGATGTGACGGCCGCCGATATCAACAACGATGAGGCGATTGACCTGATCGTCGTCGATTTAAGTGCGGGCGGTGTCCAGACACTGGCCAACCTAGGCAACGGTCAATTCGCACCACCGATCTATCATCAAGTTGGCGATGATGTACGGGCGATTGCGGCCGGTGACCTGAATGATGATGGATCCATCGACTTGGTTGTGACCTTGGCGAGATCCGGGCAGGTTGCGGTTCTGATCAATCAAGGTAACGGTAGATTTGAGCCACCGGTTTTCTATGAAACCGGCAATGAGCCGATCGACGTTGTCCTGGGCGACTTCGATCGCAGTGGCGACCTTGACGTGGCGACCTCCAACCGAGCGGACGATCAACTGGTTGTCTTGCCCAACCTGGGTAATGGCACATTGGGAGACCGGCAGCCGATCGATGTCAAGCCGTTGCCGGGCGGGCTTGCCGCAGCAGACATCAACTTGGACGGTCACCTGGATCTCGTGACGGTCAGTACACAGGACAACCTGGTCTCCGTCTTGCTGAACCGAGATGATGGAACGTTTTCGATCGACGCTGAATTTAGCGTAGCGAGCGGTCCCATGTGGATCACGGCGGCCGACTTCGATCAGAACGGTGATGTCGATTTGGCAATTAGTCACCCCTCGCCCGCTCGAGTAAGTGTGCTCATGAGCGAAGGTGGCGTCTTTGGACCCACCTTTGCGGATCCAATTGAGCTAACTGGTGGTATGGAACTGCCCCGGCAGCTCACGGCTGGCGATTTGGATGACGACGAGATTCCGGATCTGATCGTCGCCGAAGGCGGCTTTAACACAATGCATGTATTCCTGGGCGACGTTGAAAACCCGATGGCCGAACGCTTGCAACTCGAGACAGAAATGCCGGCAGAGTCCGTGGTGAGTGAAGACTTGAACGGCGACGGAATCCACGACGTGGCCTTCGCCAGCACTCATAATTTTGACAACGCCAACATTAGTAGTGGCTTCGTGAGTGTCTTCCTGCGCGGAGTGCGTAACGGGTACACCATCGATCTCGAACCGGGAGAGACGATCGAAGGTCTCGACTTCGGCAACGTGAGGCCGGGGCAGATTCGAGGATTGAAGTTTGACGATTTTGAATGTGATGGAGTTTACGAACCCAAGTTAGATCCTGGCCTGGCGGGCGTCACAATCTACATCGACCTCAATCACAATGGAGAATTCGACGAGGGAGAGCCTTCGGCCATCACGGATGCTGCCGGAAGCTACGTAATCCAAGGTGTGCCTCAAGGGACCCACATCGTACGCGAGGTGCTTCCCGAGGGTTATTATCCAACATTTCCTGAGTCTGGATTCCATGAGGTCACGATTATCGGCAGTGGTCAATCGGCGGGCGATGTCAACTTCGGAAACTCCGAGAAGACCCCCTTACTCGATGGTGATGACTGGATCTACGGCACGGAAGAAGACGACGACCTACACGGCGACAACACGGTCGACGATCCTTGTATCGTGCTCATTGGTGGCGATGACCATCTGTACGGCTACGAAGGAGACGACACTCTGGCCGGCCAATTGGCGGACGACACTTACTACTTTTTCCCCGCACCAGATCTGGACCTAGGGAATGAGATCGATACCGTGATCGAATTGGCCGACGCGGGCACAGAAGAACCCACCGACGAAGGCCTGCACGATCAATTGAATTTCAGTGCGTTGGGCTCAGACGAGCCAGTTGTCGTTGATCTATCCGGAACTCCACCCTGGGCAATTGCTAATCAGATTGCAGAACACTTCCGTGTTGATCCCGACACCAATACGCCGACCAGTGCATCACACCTCTTGGTCACGGCATTGCCTGAGCAACATCGCTATTTTGAGGAGTTGATTGGGGGGGCAGCTGACGACTTCCTGATTGGTAACGACGGCAACAACCTCTTCGATGGCGGATTCGGCTCGGACTTCATGCAAGGCGGCGCCGGAAATGACATTTATCGTTTCGTTCTCGGCAATGAAGATGATGAGGACACAATTATAGAAACGATCGGAATCGATACGATCGACTTTAGTAATATCGATATTCCGGTAATCGCCGATCTGTCCGGTATGGGACAGCCCGGTTGGACCGCCGACCAAGTTGCCGAGTATGGAGGACGGACGGTGGAATCGGTGGTGCCAGACCTATTCGAAAATATTACCGGGGGAACCAACGATGACGAGCTAACGGGAAATGATGGCCCCAACCTATTGGTCGGTGGCCCAGGCTTAGACATCATCAACGGTAAGCGAGGCAATGACCAACTGGTTGGTGAAACCGAAGACGATCAATTCGTATTCGAAGAAGACTGGGGCACCGACGAAGTCGTCGAAGAACCAGATGGTGGTGTAGACACCATGGATTTCCAGGCCGTTAGCGATGACCTGACATTCACAGTCGGCACAAACTTCATCGTGGCCAGCGATGGCACCAACTTCGCCAACCACACCGGCACCGACACCAACCATGTAGAACGGCTGTTGGGAGGAACAGGCAACAATACGCTGATCGCGGCCGACACGCCGAACATGTGGATCATCACGGGCGAAAATCAGGGAACGATCAATGGTGTCTATTTCAAGGATGTCGAAAATCTGATTGGCGGTAGCGACGTCGATACTTTCATCTTTGAATCCGAGGGACGCATTACCGGCAACATCTCCAGCGGAGACGGTGATGACGTAGTGAACCTGAAAATAGGGCATGGCGTGGATGGAACACTTGCCGGCGAGTCAGGAAATGACACGCTACTGGGCCAAACGGTCTACAATATCACAGGAACGAACTCCGGTGATATCCCTGGACTCGTCAACGCCTTTACCAACGTAGAAAATTTAATTGGTGGGGATGAGATCGACACGTTCAATGTCGGTCCTGCGGGTCAGCTCTCAGGACTTGCCGATGGAGGCCTGGGCAATGATCAAATGTCCCTTGCGGCAAACGACAACAGTTGGAACATTACCGGCACAGATTCGGGGCATATCGTGGGCGTCATTGGCATGTTTAAACGCGTGCCAATTCTAATCGGCGGAACGGGACAGGACACCTTTTCCCTAATCGGCGGTACGCTCACCGGAAACATCGACGGCGGAGGTGACATCGACACGCTGATTGGTGACAATCTTGCCACGGCCTTTGTCGTTACCGGACTGAACACTGGTGCGGCCACCGGTGTGGGAACTGGCTTCGCGGATGTCGAAAACTTGACTGGGGGCTCTCTCGCCGATACGTTCCAATTGAGCGGCGGTACGCTTACCGGAAGCATCGACGGCGCGGGGAACATCGACACGCTGATCGCTGACGATCTCGCTACGAATTTTGTCGTTACCGGACCGAACGCGGGAACCGTCACCGGTGTGGCAGCTGGATTCGCGGACGTCGAAAGCCTAACTGGTGGCTCTCTCAACGACACATTCCAATTGAGCGGCGGTACGCTCACCGGAAGAATCGACGGTGCAGGCGACATCGACACGCTGATAGCTGACAATCTCGCTACGACCTTTGTCGTTACCGAACCAAACGCGGGAACCGTCACCGGTGTAGGAGCTGGATTCGCGGACGTCGAAAATCTTACCGGTGGCTCTCTCGACGACACATTCCAATTGAGCGGCGGCACGCTCACCGGAAGCATCGACGGCGCCGGGGACATCGACACAGTGATCGCTGATGATCTCGCTACGACCTTTGTCGTTACCGGACCAAACGCCGGCACCGTCACCGGTGTGGCAGCTGGATTCGCGGACGTCGAAAATCTCACTGGTGGCGCTCTCGACGACACGTTCCAATTGAGCGGCGGTACGCTCACCGGAAGCATCGACGGCGCCGGGGACATCGACACAGTGATCGCTGACAATCTTGCCACAACCTTTGTCGTCACCGGACTGAATACCGGGACCGTTACCGGTGTGGCAGCTGGATTCGCAGACGTCGAAAATCTCACCGGTGGATCTCTCGCCGACACGTTCCA
>JAAERP010000297.1 GCA_024230215.1 Fuerstiella sp.
CGCACCACGCTGGTCGCGTAGAATCAGCGTACCAGGTGTTGCAAAATCCCATTCTGATTCAATCTGATCACTGACGATGATGCGGTCACCCTCGGCGTAATTGAAGTCAAAGAACGTGGCTTCCCCAAAAAGGTCATTGGTGTCAAAGACTACAAGGTCAGCGCCGGACCCAAGTTCAACAACCGAACCGCCTCGACCAGGTGCAACTACGTCGTCTCCTGCACCAGCACTGACGGTCAGGCGTCCATGAAATCTGGTGTTAGTCTCTGCACCATGGCCAGGTCCGATGATTACATCGTCTAGGGCACTCCCGGTGACAAGATCAATACCACCAGCGAGGGCAATGTAGGTTGCAAACGAATCAGGCAACACCTGTTCGTCGTTAATAAGGCCAGGGCGTTCACCGAGCGTCGTGGTGGCTGTGTCGATAATGACTGAAGTTTGGGGAGTAAGCAGTTCTGCAGGTGTTGCAGCAACAAGAACTGCAGCAGATAGCGTGTCACTGCTTGTCGAGTCTTCGGGCATGATGACAGCCGTGCCTGGTGTCGAGATGCTGTACTGGTCTTGATAGTCGTCATCTGACACGTCGGTCAGGATATTCAGGCCAGAAAGAGGCACGTCTGCATGCAGAAAATACCAGCCGTCTGATGGGTACGGCTGGGACGGTGCAGCGTGTTGGCCGGTTACATTCAGAAAAGTAGGAGGAAGATTAATGTTGAGTAATTGAAATTCCTGGCC
>JAAERP010000298.1 GCA_024230215.1 Fuerstiella sp.
CCATCCCCTCCGAAAAGGAAATGACAGCTATAAACAATGAAAAGTGTGATACCTGTTTGCCGCCCCGGTCAAAGAGCGGCGAACCAGCTTGCGTTAGCCAAAACTCACAGACTCACAATCTCAATCAAGTTGTCAAAGATCAGCGCCTGGTGACCTGCCATGTTTGCAGTTGGACCAAGCGGACGGGGAGTCTATTGGCCCCCAGACATTTGTCAATTGCGACACTTCGATTCCTGAGAAGGTTCCCACAATAACGAAAACAGCCGACCGCGCAGTCGGATCGCCTCACCCACAGGAAGTCGGTGCAGTGGCAAAAGCAAAGGATTGCACGAGCTCCGGATGCCGATACCATCACGGCTTCCCTGGTGCATTGTCACAGCCAGGTTTTAGGGTTGGCGAGGAAAACGGGGTCAGGTACCAAAAACCGGAACGGCCCGAAGGGTGCTTTGCATTTTTGGTACCTGCCCCCCTTTTCCGGGGAATGCTTCCACCCTGACTCTTGCCTGTGACAAAGCGCTAAGACACTTCGTGGAATACGAGAGAAACATGACAGTCAGGATACGATTCGCCCCCAGTCCCACCGGATATATGCACATCGGAGGCATGCGCACGGCGTTATTCAACTGGCTGTGGGCCCGCAGGAACGGCGGTCAGTTTATTCTCCGCGTTGATGACACAGACCAGCAGCGAAATCTGGACGAAGCGCTGGGCCCCATTCTGGATGCGTTTCGCTGGCTGGGCCTGGACTGGGACGAGGGTCCGGAGGTCGGTGGAGATTACGGACCATATTTTCAGTCTCAACGGCGAGACCTGCACGACGCTGCGCTGGACAAACTGATTACCAGCGGAGCCGCCTATCGCGATTTTGAAACGGCCGAGGATACGAGAGCTCAGCGGGAAGCTGCGGAAAAGGAAAAACGAGTTTACCTGAGCAGCCGAGTTTCCCTAAAGCTGTCTGAGGCCGACATCACCGCAAAGCTGCAAGCTGGCGACACCCATGTCGTACGTTTTCTGATTCCGCGTGGCCGCACTGTCTCAATCGATGATCACGTTCGAGGGCATGTGGAATGGGATTGCGGTCTGATGGTGGACCCCGTGATAGCCCGGGGAGATGGTTCGCCGTTATATAACTTTGCAACGGCGGTCGATGACGGGCAGCTGCAGATCACACACGTCATTCGAGCCGAAGAACATCTTTCCAACACACCAACTCAGGTCCTTATCCACGAGGCGCTGGGCAATGTTCTGCCGGAATTTGCTCACATCCCGTTTGTCGCGTCGCCGGGCGGCAAGAAGAAGCTCAGCAAACGCGACATTGACAAGTATCGCAAGAGTCCTGCTTTCCAAAAACTGTTTCAGTTGGGGGACGAGGTTCTCGGTGCCCTCGGAATTGATCCGGCGGAACAGTCGCTGTCTCCCGTGATGGTTGCGTATTATCGCGAAGTCGGTTTTCTGCCTTCGGGAGTCCTGAATGCTCTGGCGCGGCTGGGCTGGTCGCTGGACGATGAGACAGAAAATATGTCTCTACAGACCGTGCTGGAGAACTTCTCGCTGGAACGCGTGGTGAAAGCTTCCGCAGGGCTCGACCCCGACAAACTGATGAGTTACCAGACCTACTGGATGGGGCAATTGTCGGCGGACGAAAAGCTGCAGGGCTGCGTCGACATTCTTGTGCGAGCTGGCCTTGTCCCTGAG
This sequence comes from Fuerstiella sp., assembly GCA_024230215.1. Classification (GTDB taxonomy): domain Bacteria; phylum Planctomycetota; class Planctomycetia; order Planctomycetales; family Planctomycetaceae; genus Fuerstiella. The sequence continues at coordinate 1,696 of JAAERP010000298.1, forward strand.
AACCCTGATGCAGACATGCTGGCGCTGGTGGACGCCGTGGTTAAACTTGCTGCTGATCGGATTCGAGTGTTCGGGGACATTCTGGGAATGGACGAGTTCTTTGCTTCCACGGAGAGTTTGAAGTACAGCGAAAAAGACTTCCAGAAACGCGTTGTGAAGCCGGAACAGGCCGTCGATCTGCTGCGGGAACTTCGCCAGTTGCTGGCCGCTACGGAAGACTTCACAGCAGATGCGATGCACAAAGTCGTTGAAGCGTTTGTTGAGCAGAAGGAAATCAAATTTGGCCAGATTGCTCCCGCGCTTCGGCTGTCTGTGACTGGAAAAGCCAAAGGTGCGGACTTGTTCCCGACACTCGAACTTCTCGGACGGGAAGCATGTCTGAACCGAATTGATCGAGCGATCGGCACAGCAGAGTCGATGAAAGTCGTGTAAAGCCGCCGTTGGGGATCGACTCAATAGCATCGCGTATTCATGAGGAAGCGTGGCGAAAACGGATAATATCCAGCAGGAGAGAATACTAATGTCGACAGTTCTTGTTACCGGCGGTGCCGGATTCCTGGGAAGTCATCTTTGCGATCGACTGATCGAACGCGGCGATGAAGTGATTTGCCTGGACAATTTCTTCACCGGCAATAAAGAAAACGTTCGGCACCTGCTGGGACATGATCGATTTGAGCTGGTGCGACACGACATTGTGCATCCGTTTTACATTGAGGCGGACCGCATCTTCAACCTGGCGTGCCCAGCATCGCCCGAAGCCTACCAGCACAATCCCATCAAGACGATCAAGACGTCGACCGTGGGCATGGTCAACGTGATGGGGCTGGCCAAACGCTGCGGTGCACGCGTTCTGCACGCCTCCACGTCGGAAGTTTATGGCGACCCTCAGGTGCACCCGCAAACCGAAGACTACTGGGGACACGTGAATCCGATTGGGCCTCGCAGTTGCTACGACGAAGGGAAACGCATCGCTGAGTCACTGATGATGAACTATCACGACGCACACGAAGTTGAGATCAGAATCATTCGCATCTTTAACACGTATGGCCCGCGGATGGATCCGAATGACGGCCGAGTGATTTCAAACTTCATCAATCAGGCTCTGCGCGGCGAACCACTCACCGTTTACGGCGAAGGCACGCAGACTCGGTCCTTCTGTTATTGCAGTGACCTGATTGAAGGCATGCTGCGGCTGATGGATCAGGACGAACATACCGGACCGGTGAACGTCGGAAATCCTGTGGAAAATACGATGCTGGAGTTGGCTGAAGCAGTCATTGCGGCGGTCGGAAGCGAGTCGAAAATCGCTCATTTGCCTTTGCCCAAAGACGATCCGCAGCGCCGGTGCCCTGACATCACCAGAGCCAGGGAGTGGCTGGACTGGGAGCCGAAGGTCAATCTGCAGCAGGGACTTGGCAATACAATCGAATGGTATCGGAAGCTGGCTGAGGCTTAGCAGGAATCCAAATCGATAAATCCGGGAGCATACAGAAATATGGGAACATCTTCCGATATGGTGTGGTTGTTTGCCGTTTCCAGCGGAGTTCCCGTCTTGTTTTACATTGCGGCACTGGTTTTTGTCATCAGACGACGAATTGATCGAGACTCTGCAAAAATATATCTGATCCAGGGCCTCAGTTTGCTGTTGCTTCAAAGCGTCAGTGGTGGTGTGGTACCTGCCATCATCAACCGGTTCACGACGCCGGGTGATCTCACTGTTCTGGCGGTGTATTCATTATGTTCGACCCTGGTATTCTTAACGGCAATTGTTTTTCTGATTGCGGCAGCTGTTACTAATCGGCATCGACCTGAAGCTGCACAACGGTTTGTTTCCCCGGCCAATGACAATCCCTACACACCACCTCAAACTTAGTACGGAATAATGGCAAAGATACTCGTTACCGGAGCCGCTGGCTTCATTGGCTTTCACACCGCAAAAAAACTGTTGGATCGCGGTGATGAGGTCGTGGGGCTGGACATTGTCAATGATTACTATCAGGTCAGCCTGAAGCAGGATCGGTTGAAACAGCTGGAAGGCCGAGAGGGTTTTCAGTTTGCAAAGGTCGCCCTGGAAGACCGCGACGCCATGGCCGGCGTCTTCGACACGCACGGCTTTGACAGCGTTATTCACCTGGCGGCTCAGGCGGGTGTGAGATATTCACTGGAGAACCCTCAGGCTTATGTGGACGCCAATCTTGTTGGCTTCGTGAACATCCTGGAAGCCTGCCGTCACAACAATATTGGGCATCTGACCTATGCATCCAGCAGCTCGGTCTACGGAGCCAACAAGAACAAACCATTTGGGGTCACGGATCGAGTCGACCATCCCGTGAGTCTGTACGCGGCGTCAAAGAAGGCCAACGAACTGATGGCTCACACATACAGTCACTTGTTTGGGCTGCCAACGACGGGACTGCGTTTCTTTACTGTCTACGGCCCATGGGGACGGCCCGATATGGCGATGTGGCTGTTCACCAAAGCGATTCTGAAGGGCGAGTCCATCAACGTATTCAATCACGGGAAGATGCGGCGTGACTTCACCTACGTCGACGACATTGTGGAAGGCGTGATCCGTGTCAATGACAACGTGCCGAAAGCCAATCCCGATAAGGATCCGCTGGACGATTCCACGACCGCGGCACCGTACAAAGTTTACAACATCGGCAACAATCAGCCGGTCGAACTGATGCACATGATCGAGGTCCTGGAGAAGGCCATTGGCAGGACCGCCAATAAAGTCATGATGGACATGCAGCCCGGCGACGTACCGGAAACCTTCGCTGACATCGACGCCCTGCAACGCGACGTCGGATTTCGTCCGGACACGTCCATTGAAACAGGTATCGAACGCTTTGTGGAATGGTACAAGTCGTACCACCAGATAGACGGATAACTGCAGACGGCGTTCAGCCCGCCTGTTTCCGTCCCACTCGCTGGCGACCTTCGTGGAAAGGCGAAGTGTTCAAACGCCAAACCGTCTGAACTACGTGATCGGGCCAGACGGTTTCAGGTCATGAGCCGCTGAGATCAAAACAATTACGATGCAGTGTTCGCGCTGTGAGTTACGTCAACGCGGTGTTCGTAGCCGTTGATTTTCGTCGCCGTCGCAATCGGTAGCCTGCAAAGCCAAACAGACCGAGTCCGAGCACTGCGAAGCTGGACGGTTCCGGGACTGCCGCTCCGCCGAACCCGCTGAGCGTTATCGTTGCCGTACCAGTCGCGTCAAAAGTCGTAATGGCGGCCCCCCCCCCCGTCAGTTAGAGAGAGTCCTCCCCCTGTTAAGAAGTTGGCTCCATAGATTTCATCAGTAGCTCCTGAGCCGCTATCCATGCTTGCAGTAAAACTCCATAACGTTGTGGGGGTCTCAGTCAATGTGATGCCGCTGCCAAACAAGTCAAGGTCAGAAGCAGCAACATCGCCTTCACCGGGGTTCGTTGTCTCGCTGAAAAATGATCCAGAGCTGACTTTTGCCACGTCCAACGGTGTACTTACGGACCAACCTACTGGAGGATCCGTCCCAGCAGGTGCCGTCAAATCAACAAACAAATCGTAGCCCTTCAAGGACTGAGTTCCTGTATCAGCGGCAGCTTGAACATCAATGGTTACGTCTCCCATCCCGCTACCGTCCGCTATCACCGTTGGAGACGATGTCGAAAACGAAAGTATCACACCAGCACGGGCTGGGGCCGCGACGGCGAGCAGCACGAAGCACGTTACGAAACGAAGAATCCTAGTTGTCATTTCAAAATACCTTTCGAACAATCGAATTTGAAATTTTCCTGGCAGGGGCAACTGCATGCTTTCTGCCAAACTTCTCAAGAGAAATCAACATTGAACACCCATTATCTATTCCTCTTCGTCCCCATTGACGAACGAAGCACTCAGCAGGTCATCCCCCTCCTCCGTTGTGTTTGCCGTGTCCACCCTGACAAGAGAAGAATCGGATAACTCATTCTCTTCTGCGTTCTGCTTGACGTCAGAAGATTCCATTATGTCAATATCCTCGTTCCCATAGACGAAGGATTCCACCATCAGAAAGTCCTCTTCGGTGAAGTTTTCCATCAACGAATCGATGGCGAATAGGTCTTCTGCGTCAACACTTACACTGGAACTGACAGGCGGAATTGGGGCGGACGGAGCGGCGGGTAAAGTCGAAAAATTGCGATCGAAGACCGACAGCACATCACCACCAAGGTTGATGCTGCCACTGCCGTTCACGTCATGAAACGCCAGTTCCAACGTTGTTGCCACCGCGAAATTCAACGCGAATGTGTCCAATACGTCTCCGCCGAGATTAACTGCACCGCTATCGTCCACATCCCCGGGCAGCACATCGATGCGGAAGTTGAATTGACCACCCGCAGTTCCGTTCCCCGATGCAGAGCTAGTGGGTGACTCGATATTTCATCGGGTGGTTGAAACGGGGGTGAGAACAGCAAAAAGCTCCGCGAAGTTGAGGTGAAGAATGCCAGGACTGGCCAGGGGGTTGCGAAAAAGCCCCTGCATGATGGCACCGGAAAAGGCGAGAGCGGCGCCGACAAACGCAGCGACAAGAACTCTTGGCGCGCGAACGTGCCAGATGATCGCATCTTCCTGAGCCAATGAGCCGGCGAGGGCAGATTCCGGTTGCGCCCCAACTGCAATAAGGATGTGCTGGCCGAGGATCGTCAGCGTTCTGGCTGGGTGGATCGGGTGGCTGCCAATCGAGATTGCTGTCACAATCACCGCAGGCAAAAGCGCCGCCGCGAAGAGGCAGAAAATGAGGGCTCCACGATTACCGCTTGTCATCGCCAAACCTCTCGGGGTAGGCCTGGCGAGCGAGTTCGAGAACCGCGTCGGCCGCATGGTGCGAAACGGATGAGTAAACCTCGTTTGTAATGATAAGTAGCCGACGGTGACGAACCGCAGCCAGGTTCGAGAAGGCCGGATTGTCAATCACACGTTGTTCCGCTGGACCGTCGTCGTCGCGACGAACACGAAGGATGAAGTACCCGGGCTCCAGCGACAGGATGCGTTCTTCCGAAATCTGGACGTGTCCCTGGATTCCAGCTTCCCCAGCGGCATTGCGGAGACCCGCCGCCCTCAGGATGTCATCCTGAGTCGTTCCGGCAGCCGCGACCCAGCCCCCAACGTCATAGACCAACGCAGTCGGTTGATCCTCAAGTGGCGGAACTCGCGCCGCGACGTATTCGAGTTTCTGGTCCATCCTGGCGAGCAATTCGTTGGCAGCCTTTTCGGCGCCAACCGCCTGGCCGACAACGAGGATGTTCTCGCGGATATCGGCCAGCGTGTTGAAGCGGCGAAAGACGTGGGTGGGAATGCCCGAGTCAGCCAGCAAGGATCGAGTCTCTTCACGATTGTAACTGGCCAGGAAGCAGAGATCCGGCTGTAGGGCGATGATCGATTCAACATCCGCTCCGACGAAATTTTCGATTCCTTCGACGCGGTCGTTGATCAGGCTCCCCTTCATCGACGCGTAATGAGACAGAGCGACGATCCGCTCCGAATCAATCAGTTCGATCAAGACCTCGTCCGTGCCGAGAGCAACCGAGACGACACGCTGCGGAGGTGATGCCAGGACCACCCGACGTCCATCCGTGCCATCCGGGAAACGTTCAACCAGAGTCCGCGGCCAGTCACCGTCCGACTCCACTTCGGTCATGAGCCCCGTCGCGTCAGGAGTCCATGGGACGAAGAAGACTGTCAACGCTATTCCGCCAGCGATCAAACCGAGGAAGATCAGTCCGGCAACATTGTGACGGGGACGATGTTCCTTCATTCCGCTGGAAGCTCCTCAGTCGGGCGCCGTTTCGTAAATTCGTTTACCGGTTGCACTTGAGTGACAATGGGCAAGGGTGAGAAATCACTCCTGGATACCGATATGTTCTGTGTTCACAGAGTCACGCGAACACAGAGACGGAATGAAAGCTAGAACGCGCGGGCGGGAATGTCAACCAGCGAAGCCTGCGGGATGGGGGCCGTCAGGGAATTCGGTTTTGTGCGGTGACCGTTCGAAATTCCTGACGGATTTGTGTCTCTGAGTCGCTGTGAGGCATCTCGTACCGGCAGCATCCAACACGGTTAAGGAATCCGAACCATCTTTCTGCCAGGAGAGAAACGTCTGCCCCTCGCGAAAAAACTGGCTGAACCCGTGGAGTTCAGCAGGCGCAGGGGAGCTCTGCCATGGGGCACCAACTGCCTCGACTCTACAATCCGCGTGTTCCATCCTCTGCAGATTCCGAGTCCATGACTTTGGTCCCGTTGCGAATTGCGGCACGGACCTTTTGTTCGATATCTGAGTACTTCTTACGGTGTGCCTGCCTTCGGCGATCTATGGCATGCAGCAATAATTCGCGGCCCGGCATGTCGGCTCGCGGTTGCTCTTCCAGCGAGTTCTTTCCCGAGCGAATGATCGCAAGAACTTCTTCGTAAGCCGCCTGATCCTTCTTCAACGGCTCCAGGCAAGGGCTCTTTTCGGGGCGATCAAAGCTAACAACCGGTCCGTTGAAGTATTGAGCCTCTCCAACATTATTCTGGTTCAGCCCGGTCAGCGTGAAGAAACGGCTCGTCTGCTCGCTCGTCAGCGGATTGCGACCGGGGCCCGGCCCCAATCGAGAAGAGTAAGTGGTTGGATAGTAGGGGCTGTTGAGATCAATCCAGGTGCAAAGTCGATCCATGCTCTCCTTGTCGAGTTTCACATCGTAGTGGCCGTCCGCAAGCAGCTTAATGAGTGGACTCGTGAGGGAGCCCCAGGTCTTCGCGGGCAGATGCCCGGCCGGCCCGGCACCGATTGCGCCCGTATAGCCCTTGTGCTGCAGTTCGCTGTACGATGCGTTGAATGCGAAACCCTTGTCGCCGGCGAGAATGACTTTCTGGCCACCGTCAGTGCCAAAGTCATGACAGCTCACGCAGTGCTTGTCGAGAACGGGCTGTATCTCCGCCATATAACTAAACGCACGAGCCTCTCCATACCACGGTTCAAGTTCGCTCGGCTCGCGCTGAAACGCCTTGCCCAACCTGTTCGAGGAAGACAAAGTACCAGCGTTGGACCGCGTCTCGTGGCATCCCACACACCCTTGCCGTTCTCCGGAGTGAATGGAAGTCCCCGTTCGCATGCTCTGAATCATCATCCCGTCTTTGTCCAGCAATTGGAAGTAGACGAAGCGATCTGAGGGGACATAGAACGAAGCACTTCCATCGCTTTCAACCGGGGCTGTCCCCAGGATTCTCTTCGCATTGAAGTCGGTCCAGTTCACTGTCGGAGACTGGCGACCGAGACCCTTCCAGTCACCACCCGACCGACCGCGTTTGCTCAACGCTTCGACCACTCGCACATATTCGACCGAACCGGTTTCGACGCCCCGCATGTGCGTCCCTTCATACACATTCTGGATATCGAAACACCCATCGTTGTTCGCGAAATCGCGACCCGACCCGATATTGGGCGGCGCCGCGTGCGGCGCCAGCGGCATCGGGTCGTAACAGCCGGGCTCTTCCTCGTAGAGCTTCACTTCGTTTCCGTCAACATCGCCAAGATAAATGGCCGCCGCAGACGCGCGATTGTTCGCAAGGACGTAGAGGAAATGATTGTCGTCCAGGGGGAACGGAGTGTTGTACCAGGATTGCACAGTCTTCTGGGCATCAGTCCATCCGTAGAGCCAGTAGTTGTGGTCCTCATCAATCAGTTCTCTTGCCGCCGCTGGCCAGATCTGGCTCATTTTTCGAGTACGATCCAATTTCCCCGTCGGAGTCGGATCGTCAAAACGCTTGATAACGTCCTCCGGCCAGGTTCTTACGATGGATTGACGGCCATCAATGGCTCTGCGCGGATCAAGCAGAGCCATGGCGCCTCCAAGTGAACCGTGGTGCGTGCCAAGGATACAGAGCACCCGCCCGCCAGGCATCATTCGCGACGTCCAACCAGCCGAGGGGTTTGTCGTGTTGTTGCCCCAGATGATCGACTGGTTTCCTCCGTCGGGATTCGTTACCCAGAATCCATGCCCGTCACCGAAGTTGCGGTCGACATAATCCCAGCGGCTGTAGAGGATGCGTCCATCCGGCATCAACGAAATCTCATTTTCGTGAGCCGTGCTCCGCGTGATCTGGTGAATGTTCGCGCCGTCCGAATCCATGCGAAAGACCTGAGGAACGCGCTGCGTGGCACACGGAACGTACTTAATGTCGCGAGTCGAACAGAATGCGATCTTTCCGTCCGGAAGATAGATCGGATCGACGTCATACACGTCTGGAGCAACAGTGAGCTGACGGGGCTCGAGTTCTCGATCGTCGCTGAATAGCGTCGCCGGCTCGACCTCGATCTCGTAAATGTGAAAGCTCTCTTTTGCCGTCTTGCACATGGCGAAGACAATACGACGCCCGTCGAAATGCACGCATGGCCGCCGTATGATCCCCGTCGGTGCCGATAAGAGGACTCGAGTTCTTCCGGAAGCGGGGTCGAGAACCTTCAGTTGACTGCCCATCTTCGGGTACGTACCTGGAAACATATATCGATGAGTGGCATCGCGATCCGGCACATGGACGGTAAACAGAATCGGAGTTTTTCCCAGAAGTGCTCTCGCGTCCAATCGTGCCGGATCACCGCCAACACATACTGACGTCAAACAACTCCAGACGACCAGTCCAGACAGTCTCTTGCTTCGATGCATTACGAATCCCCCTCATCGTCTTCCGCGAACACACAACAGCTACTGGCATTCCCCAGGGAAAGTAGGCGCTCCATTAAGCGTCTTATAGTACACGCAGGGAGAGTCAGGAATGTCGAAAAAATCTGTGAAACGACACCGTCACGCTGTGGACGGCGTGTTTTCGTCGCTTCACGGCTGACAAGATTCGATAGTAACGACAGGAGCCAGTTCCTGCTGTCTGCCACGCCAAACCACGACCAGCTACTGTCCCTTCGTGAAAGTACGACCCGGATTCGCTGGTTCACAAGCTGAGCAACCGCTATCGTCCTCACTTTCAGCTCGTCTCGGAAGGAGTTACGATTCTTTATGTCCGGTCCAAACTACACAAGTCGTCGATCCAGGTTGCTGCGGGCTATCAAGACAGCCGGTGTCGATGCGCTGCTGCTTTCCGGCGAATCGAATGTGCGTTACCTGACGGGATTCACCGGTGACTCAACGTGGCTTTTTCTGAGCAAGACTGCCACCGTGCTGATCAGTGACAGTCGGTACGAAACTCAGATCGCCAACGAGTGTCCCGGACTGGACGTTGACATTCGTGATGCTCGTAAGCCGATGAGCGTTGCTGCGGCCGATGTGGTAAAGAAGGCGAAGGTCCGGCAGCTGGGCTTCGAAGCCGACCACCTGACCGTCACTCAACATTCAGCATTGCATCAAAAAGTTGAATCAGCCGAATTGGTATCAACGACCGGTCTGGCCGAACGGCTGCGGGAGATCAAAGACAAGTGGGAGCTTGTTCAGATCCGCGAAGCCATTTACCAGGCGGAACGCGGCATTGGTGTCGTACGCAGCAGTCTGCGGCCGGACCAGACCGAACGTGACATCCGCTACACATTGGAAGCTGCCATGCGCAGTTTCGGTGCCACCGGGCCAGGCTTTGAGCCGATTGTGGGTGTCGGACCGACTGGTGCGCTGCCTCATGCACACGCGGGCGACCGGCTGGTCAGTGAATCACCGATTCTGCTGATTGACTGGGGCGCCGAGGCTCCGTCGGGCTACCGCAGCGATCTGACTCGCGTTTTCGTGACGGGTCGCATTACCAGGCAAATGCGAACCGTCTACGAAACCGTTCTGAAGGCGCAGAAGAAGGCGATTGCTGCGATCAAGCCAGGAGCAAAATGCAGGTCGGTCGATGCGATCGCCCGAAGAGTCATCTCAAATGCCGGGTTTGAGAAGTACTTCGGACACGGGTTGGGGCATGGTTTTGGCCTGGATATCCACGAGTCCGTTCGGATGAGTCCGATTTCAAAACAGGTCCTGGAACCGGGGATGGTGGTGACCGTTGAGCCCGGGATCTATCTGCCGGGTAAATTTGGCGTCCGAATCGAGGACGATATTCTGGTAACAAATACCGGTCATGAGGTTTTGACGTCCGTTCCTCGCGAATTCGACGATGCCGTCGTTGAATTCCTTGCATAAACGGCGAATCTACGGGAAAGTGTGCGGTTTTGGAGCGGCTACGAGGTTTCGGAAGTCGCTCTGCCCCAATATTTGAATCATCGCGCATCTCGCAAAATCGAACGAGGTGCCTGAATAAAGAGTATTCCCCGAAGCGTTGCGCTTTGACGGAGAGGATTTATGGCGAAACCTGATGGTGCCGAAAAAGGCAGTTTTGACCTCGATCGATTCCGCAAACTACTGCAGTTGATGGAAAAATACGGGGTTACTGAGGCCAATCTGCGGAAAGATGGCGAGTCGTGGAAGGTGCGCCGTGGCCCCAAGCAGGTGACTGTCGCGCCAGAAATGGCGGTCGCCGCCCCCGCTGCAGCGCCTCCAGCAAATGCAGTTCCCACCGCCGCAGAAACACCAGCAGCTCCCGCCGCACCGGCAGGAGTCACGATTGACGCTCCGACGGTCGGTACATTCTACTCGTCGCCGACTCCCGAAGAACCCGCGTTTGTCAACGTGGGATCGACTGTGCAGCCCGACACGACAATCTGCATTATTGAAGCCATGAAGGTTTTCAACCAGATCCCCGCCGAGAAGGCCGGCAGGATCATCGAGGTTCTTGTGGCAAGCGGAGATGCCGTGGAATTCGGCCAGCCACTGTTCCGAATCGAACCGGCATAGGTCTCGCAGACAAAATCACTTTCTTTCGGTCGGAATTGGACGGCGTACCCGATTTATGTTTCAACGAATCTTGATTGCCAATCGTGGCGAGATTGCCCTGAGGATCATTCGTGCCTGTCGCGAACTTGGCATCGAATCCGTCGCGGTGTTCAGTGAGGCTGATCGTGGCTCACATTATCTGGATCTTGCGACCGAAGCGTATTGCATTGGCCCGCCCGCAGCGTCGGACAGTTATCTTCTGGTCAACCGGTTGATCAGTGTGGCTGAGATCGGCAACGTGCAGGCCGTCCACCCGGGATACGGTTTTCTGGCCGAGAACGCTCACTTTGCCAAAGTATGCCGCGATTGCAATATCGAATTCATTGGCCCTCCACACGAATCGATGGCCCAGCTTGGTGACAAAGTCAGTGCTCGCGAAATCGCTCTGGCGGCCGACGTTCCGTGCGTCCCTGGTAGCGACGGCTTGGTGGAGGATGCGGACGAGGCCGTTCGGGTGGCAAACGAGATCGGCTATCCGGTTCTAATCAAGGCAACCGCCGGTGGTGGCGGAAAGGGCATGCGTGTCGCCGGCAACGACGTTTCACTGAGAGCCGGACTGCAGGCAGCTTCCGCAGAAGCCGAAAAGGCGTTCAGCAACGCTGGCGTCTATGTTGAAAAGTACGTCGAACGTCCGCGGCATGTCGAAGTTCAGGTTCTGGCCGATACGCACGGCAACGTGGTCCACCTGTGGGAACGTGACTGTTCAATGCAGCGGCGACATCAGAAGCTCATCGAAGAAAGTCCTGCCCCGAATCTACCGCCCAAAGTCCGCGACGACATCTGTAGCTCGGCCGTTCGGTTGGTAAAACAGGCGGGCTACCAGAACGCCGGCACTGTCGAATTTATTGTCGACAAGGACTACAATTTCTACTTCATTGAAGTAAATGCGCGCATCCAGGTTGAACACCCGGTCACCGAAATGGTCACGGGCATTGATCTGATTAAGCAGCAGATTCTGATTGCGGCAGGTGAAAAGCTTCCATTCACGCAGGAAGAAATTCCTTGCAATGGATCAGCGATCGAACTGCGCGTGAACGCAGAAGACCCGGAGAATGACTTTCGCGGAAGCCCGGGAGAAATAACAAAGCTGCGGCAACCAGGAGGCCTGGGGGTTCGGTTTGATTCACACGCTCATGAAGGCTACGTAATCAGCCCGTATTACGACTCCATGATTGGTAAACTCATTGTTCATAAACAAAGTCGAACGGAAGCGATCGCGTGCATGAAACGCTGCCTGCGTGAGTTCACAGTCGAAGGCGTCAAAACGACTCTGCCGCTGGCAAAGAAGATGTTCAACCACGCAGCGTTCGCGAAGGGAACGGTCGACACCACGTTTGTCGAACGGACGTGGTAGTTGAAATCCACCGTCCGGAGCTGTTGGCAGTCATTCCTATGACAAGTAAACGATGAACCCCTGCTTCCTGCGGCGGGGAGTTAACGGCGGCACAATTTCGTCAAGCGCGGCACACTCCCTGATACGGGCAAATACCAGCCCACACCATCACCCTGTTTATCTGCTGGAAAATTAAAAACAATGCCCCACACGATCAAGAAAGTCGCTCTGCTGTTCTCCGGAGGCCCCGCTCCTGCGGCCAACGCGGTTATCTCGACCTGTGCCATATCGTGCATCAACAACGGCATTGATGTGGTCGGCATCAAGCACGGCTATTCCAGTCTCATCGATTATAATCCGGAACGACCGCTGGAAGTGGACAAGGACTACATCGATCTGCACGAAATCATGCTGCGTAGAACACGCAGCAAGCAGGGCATTCTGATCGGGACAGCCCGATCGAATCCGGGCAAGTTTGTCACCTGTCCGGAGGACATTTCTGATCCTGAGAAAGTCGCCCCACTAAAACGTACTTACGACGGACTCCGTTCTCTTGGTGTCGACGCACTGGTGTCGATTGGTGGCGACGACACACTGAAAACGGCTAATAAGTTCAAGCTGTATCAGGACAGTCTTCCTGAAGGCAGTCCCAGGATCCCGGTCGTCCACGTCCCCAAGACGATTGACAACGACTACATGGGCATCGACTTCACGTTTGGCTACTTCACGGCCGTGGAAACGCTGGGTACGGAAATTCGCAATCTACACGCCGATGCGGAAGCCGGCCGAGCCTACTTCATGGTCGAGAGTATGGGACGCAGTGCGGGCTGGCTGGCGTATGGTGCGGCCATTTCCGGCGAAGCCAGCATGGTGGTCAGTGTTGAGGACGTTGCTGACGATCTGCTGCTTCCGGAATCGATACCCGACCGCAAGGTGATGGACATTGATAAGCTGATCCAGAAGATCGTCCGGATGATGAGATATCGTCAGGAAAAACAGGGCAAAGAGTATGGTGTTATCGTGCTGGCCGAGGGGCTGGCCGAATATCTTTCTGACGATGTGCTCAAGGATGTCCCACGTGACGATCATGGTCACATATCCGTTGCCCATGTCGATCTCGGCAAGATGTTTGCCAAGCGAGCTGCGGCCGAATACGAACGACAGACAGGTTCCAAAAAGAAGGTGACAGGCCTGCAGTTGGGTTACGAATCCCGCTGTGCCCGCCCCCATGCCTTTGACGTCATGCTCGGCAGCCAGCTGGGCGTCGGTGCTTACCGAGCTCTATGCGAAGAAGAACACAACGGCGTGATGGTGTCGGTGTCCGGCCAGCTGGATCTGCACTACGTGCCGTTCGAGAAACTTGTTGACCCGGCAACGCTGGTGACCGTAGTTCGTTTCATTCCGCCGGGCAGCGACTTCCACAAGCTGGCTCGGTTCCTTGAGACCAGCATCAACGATTAAGGCGCCTTCCGAATGTGTGTGTGCACAGTCCGGGTTGGCGACGGCCGGTTTTTTTTATCCGAATTCGTTCGTCGCGTGCACATTGAATCGAATTCCGTTCTAGTACTTTGTCACAGCCAGGTTTTAGGGTTGGCGAGGAAAACGGGGTCAGGTACCAAAAACCGGAACGGCCCGAAGGGGGCTTTGCATTTTTGGTACCTGACCCCCTTTTCCGGCGAATGCTTCCACCCTGACTTTTGCCTGTGACAAAGCACAAGTACTCTTCCTGCTGTTCTGATCTGTTTTTCAACCGACGGGTACCAAGCCATGAGAATCCTCTTCATTGTCCTTACAACCGCTCTGCTGTCGTCCGGACTGCCTGGTTTGCAGGCGGAAGATGACGCAAACTGGGTGCGTATCAAACTGGATGAGCGATTTCGTTCGGAAGGAGTGGCTGCTGCGGACCTCAATAATGATGGCACGCCCGATGTAGCTGCCGGTGATGTTTGGTATGAAGCTCCGTCGAAGGATTCAGCGGACCACATCAACGCCGGAAAATGGAAGCTGCATGAAATCCGAACTCCCGGTGACTTTGTGGCAGGCAAAGGCTACAGCAACAGCTTTGCTAACGCTGCGTGGGACATGAACAAAGACGGCTGGCAGGATATCGTTATCATCGGCTTTCCCGGTGATCCGTTTCACTGGTACCAGAATCCTGGCAGCACCGGCGAACCGTGGCACGAGAACGTGATCTGGACCAGCATCTGCAATGAATCGCCTGAGTTCGAAGACCTGAATGGTGACGGTACGCCGGAGTTCATTTTCGGTTCACAGCCGGAAGCTCAGATGGGCTTTGTGCAGATACCCGGGCCGGCAAACGTAACCGAGATGTTCCACTTTCACGCTGTCAGTGAACCCAGCGCGGAACCCGCGGAAAACAAGAATCGCGGTCTGGACAATGGTACCTTCAAGTATTACCACGGTCTTGGTGCGGGTGACATGAATAACGATGGACATCGCGACATCATGATCAGCCACGGTTGGTGGCAGTCGCCAGGAAATCTGCAGTCAACGGAATTGTGGAAGTTCCATCCGATTCGCGTGCGGTCGGGCGACAAAGAAACCCCGCTGCCCAAAGCTGCCAATCTGTATGCCGACGACCTGGACCTGGATGGCGACTCGGACCTGTTCCTCAGCTCAGCACACGAATACGGTGTGTGGTGGGCCGAGAACAAGGGCGCCGCCGGGTGGGAACTGCACGAAATCGACATGTCGTATTCGCAGACCCACGCGGTGGAAACGATCGACGTCAACGGTGACGGACAACTTGATTACGTAACCGGAAAACGTTTCTTCGCCCATAACGGGAACGACCCTGGCGGCAATGATGAAGCGGTCATGTACTGGTACGAAGTCAAACGCGCCAAGGGAAAACAGCCAACATTCGTACAGCACCAGATTCTCGCCGGAAAGGGCACAGGAGTGGGAACGCAGTTTGAGATCCACGACATGAACAAGGACGGCAAACCCGATATCGTGCTGTCAAACAAGAAGGGCGTCAACGTACTGCTGCAGAAATAGACACCAGGGGCGCTTGGTATGCTGGATGTCAGGGCGGTACGTCCAGCAGAACTGCTACGGTAACCGCCTCCTCAAGACCACAATTTGAATCTAAAGACAAAGACTCCCCAGACGCCAGCCGTAACGACGACGACGGGCTGTTCGTTCGATTGGTGTCGACGTCAGGTTGCCCCGTTGAGTGTGATGACCTGATTGACTGTTACCGGGCGCATCGTGCCGCGCCCGCTCTCCCAAGGATCTGTCTTCTTCCTGGTTTCGTTCGCATGGCGCTTGTCGATCTAAAAGTGATGACTCGCGAGGCCAGACTTCCGGTGGAAGTCGACGAATTCCTTGACGAGGCGAATGCGCGCGTCGCTGATTTTGTTGAGAATGAAAAGCTCACGATCACCGGATTCGTACCGAGTGATTTTGACATCGTCTATTATACGCTGGAAGCCATCGCTGAAAACGGCATTGCGCCCGGCAACGTTTTCTGTGAATGGGGCAGTGGTTTCGGAGCCATCGCGATGCTGGCTGCGATGCTTGAATTTCAGGCATATGGGATTGAGATCGAACGAAGCCTGGTCGAAGAAGCTCGAATCCTGGCCGAAGACTTCGATCTGCCGGTCGATTTTGTCGCAGGGAGTTTTATTCCTCACGGTGGCGAGACGATCGTCGAGGAGCAGTACACCGGTGAATACAGCTGGTTGAGTTCCAGTGCGGACGACGCCTATCCGCAGTTGGGGCTGGGGCCAGGGGACTTCGATGTCGTGTATGCCTTTCCCTGGCCTGGAGAAGAGAACGTCATTGCCAGTCTGTTTGACGAATTTGCGTCCGTAGGGGCAATTCTACTGACTTACGGCCAGATCGAAGGCGTACGTGTTCGTCGCAAGGTGATCAAGAGATGAGTTGATCTCCTTTCTTGCGTGTGCCGCCGCGTTGGCGAATTGCAGGGAACCGGCTGGCGCGTTAACCTCCACCGGCAACCGGGCAAACAGTCCCGGTTGGCGCTAATCGACGGTTCGTCATGAACCGCCGCATCAGGTGAATCAGAAGCATCTCAGACGGCCTCCGTCCGTCAGTTCCGTAGAAAAATGAGCAGATGACAAAATCCACGGAGGATAAATCTTCCGGTCAGCAGTCGCCCGACCCTAAGGGAGGAAAACCCGGCGAGGAGCCTCGTCGCGGTATGGGGCCGGGGGCATTTCTGCTGATCGCCGGCCTGCTGTTTGCCGCGTTTTTTCTCTTTAGCAGTACGTCGAATCGTGGAACCCAGGTTCCATACGGATTCTTCTGGAAACAACTCAAAGAGAAGAACGTCAAATCCGTCGAAGTTCACGGCGAGCTTCTTACAGGAGAATGGATTGACCTTCCCAGCGAACCTCCAGAGGACCTGGTGGGATCGTTGCAGCAGGAGTTCAATACCGTCCTGTTGTCAGATTATACGGGCAACAGTGAATTGGCTGCAGAACTGGAGGCCCAGGCGCTGACCGGTCTGGATGTGGATTCCGAGCGGCAGACAATGAGTCCGGCGATGGAGCTGCTCACGTGGCTGAGCATACCGTTGTTGTTCCTGCTGGTCATGTTTCTGATGATGCGGCGCAGTGGCGACCCGTTCGGTAGTGGCGGAATGATGGGTGGCTTTATTCGCAGCCCGGCTCGCCGTTTTGAAAAGAGCGACGAACCGGTCACCTACGACGACGTAGCGGGATTAAAGTTCGCCAAACAGGACCTGGAGGAGATTGTCGATTTCCTGAAGCATCCGAAGAAGTACACAAAGCTGGGTGCCAGAATCCCGAAAGGCGTACTTCTGGTCGGACCACCAGGCACCGGAAAAACGCTGCTGGCCCGAGCGACAGCCGGCGAAGCGGGAGTACCATTCTTCTCCATCAATGGATCTGAATTCATTCAGATGTTTGTCGGTGTGGGCGCGACTCGCGTACGTGATCTATTCAAGACAGCGCGAGAAGCGTCACCCTGTATCCTGTTCATTGACGAAATTGACGCCGTTGGTCGTGTTCGAGGAGCGGGGGTCGGTGGCGGACATGACGAGCGCGAGCAAACGCTGAATCAGATTCTCAGCGAAATGGACGGATTCGAGCAGACTCAGGCTGTCATTGTGCTTGCTGCCACGAACCGGCATGACGTTCTGGACCCTGCATTGTTGCGCCCAGGGCGTTTCGATCGCCACGTCACCGTCGACCTGCCAGCGCGCGAAGGTCGACTGGGAATCCTGAAGGTGCACACCAAGAAGGTTCCACTTTCCGACGACGTGGACATGGAAGCACTGGCCAAGACGACCATGGGATATTCGGGTGCGGAATTGCAGAAGCTCGTCAACGAAGCAGCGCTAAAGGCGGCTCGAGAGAGCAAACGTGTGGTCGGAATGGAAGATTTTTACTACGCAGAAGACCTGATCGTGATGGGTACGCGCCGTAACGAAAAGGTCGACGTGGAAGAACGACGTCTGACCGCATGGCATGAAGCCGGACATGCGGTGCTGGCATGGTATCAGGAGGGCATGGATCCGGTTCACAAGGTCTCCATCGTGCCTCGCGGTCAAACCGGCGGTGTCACACGATTCCTGCCAGAGAAAGAAGTTCCCAATGTCGGGCGGAGCGCGTTCTTTAAACGCCTTGTGATGACTATGGGGGGCCGCGCAGCGGAGATGATCGTCTTTAACGAGTACTCGGCGGGCGCGTCAGGCGACATTGAACAGGCGACCCGCATCGCGCGGCACATGATGGCTCACTGGGGTATGTCAGAAAAAGTCGGCCCGGTGTCGTTCAAACAGTCCGACGAGCATCCATTCCTCGGCAAGGAGATGCATTCGTACCGAGAGTTTAGTGAAGAGACGGCTCGCATCATTGATATCGAAGTTCAGGAAATCCTGATGGAAGCCAACCAGACAGCTATCGACATGCTGACAACGCACAGAGACAAGCTAGACGAGCTCGCTGAAGCGCTTCTGGAGCACGAAGAGCTGGAACGCAAAGACGTACGTGCAATCCTTGGCCCTCGTGCAGGGGAGAAGGACGAAGAAGAACCATCAGATTCAGCAGACTCCGTGGCTGACGAAACTGATGCAGCCAGCGAAGACGACACATCACTTGAATCAGATACCCTCGCGGAATCTGATACGCAAACAGACCTCAGCAGCGACGAGGAAGGCCAGTAATGGCTGACGAGTCCCGTGTATTTGCTGCCGGTAGTCTGCGATCGACGGGCACTCGTGCTTTGTCACAGGCAAAAGTCAGGGTGGAAGCATTCGCCGGAAAAGGGGGTCAGGTACCAAAAATGCAAAGCACCCTTCGGGCCGTTCCGGTTTTTGATACCTGACCCCGTTTTCCTCGCCAACCCTAAAACCTGGCTGTGACAAAGCACTAGTGCCGCAAATCGTAGTTGACGGCCCACGAGTCGAGAAATCAACGTAGATTACCAGTGAATTTTGCTTTGTAGTCTGTGTATTCTGCCGAAATCGACAGCGACTGAAGAAGCCTTCCCCCGAAGAATACGCGTGA
>JAAERP010000299.1 GCA_024230215.1 Fuerstiella sp.
GAAAACGGGGTCAGGTACCAAAAACCGGAACGGCCCGAAGGGTGCTTCGCATTTTTGGTACCTGACCCCCTTTTCCGGCGAATGCTTCAACCCTAACGTTTGCCTGTGACAACGCTTTAGCCACCGAAGTCATCGAAGGCGATGTTTTCAGGTTCGACTCCCAGATCTGCCAGCATGTCCTCAACACACTTCAGCATAATCGGCGGGCCGCAAATGTAGTACTCGCAGTCCTCGGGCGCCGGATGTTTGGCAAGATACTCGTCATGCAGAACCTGGTGAATGAAGCCGGTCAGACCCGTCCAGTTGTCTTCGGGCATCGGATCCGACAGAGCAATATTCATCTTGAAATTGTCGTGTTTGGCTTCCAGTTCCTCAAACTCATCCAGGTAGAACAGTTCCTTCACGCTGCGACCACCGTACCAGTAGGACACTTTGCAATCGGTGTCCATATTCTTGAACAATTCGAAGGTGTGGGACCGCAGGGGCGCCATTCCGGCACCGCCACCGATGTAGATTTTTTCGGCCGGCGTTTCCTTAATGAAGAAATCTCCATAGGGACCGGAAATCGTAACTTCGTCACCGGGCTTCAGATTGAAGATGAACGAAGACATCTTTCCAGGAGGTGTACCTTTCGGTGAGCGAGGTGGTGGGCTTGCGACTCGAACGTTGAGCATGATGATACCCTTTTCGCCCGGGTAGTTGGCCATCGAGTAAGCTCGAACGACGGTCTCGTCAACAATCGATTCATTGTCCCAGACATTGAAATTATCCCAGTCTTCGCGGTACTCCTCTTCAATGTCAAATTCTTTGTAGTGCAAACGATGTGGCGGCGCTTCAATCTGAATGTACCCGCCCGCCTTGAAGCCGACGTCTTCTCCTTCAGGAAGTTCCAGTACCAGTTCTTTAATGAACGTCGCCACGTTGCGATTTGATCGGACTGTGCAGCGCCACTTTTTGGTCTCAAAGACTTCCGGCGGCACTTCGATTTTCATGTCCTGCTTGACCGAGACCTGACAGGACAGCCGACAGCCTTCTCGTTCCGCCTTCTTATTGATGTGCGTCTTTTCGGTGGCAAGGATATCTCCGCCGCCTTCCAGCACGTTAACCTTGCACTGTGCACACGTGCCACCGCCACCACAAGCCGACGAAATGAAGATACCTTCGTCAGCCAGTGCATTCAGCAGCTTACCGCCGGCAGAAATTGCAATCTCCTTCTGATCGTTAATTAGAATCGTGACATTGCCGGTGGACACCAGCTTCGCGCGAGCGGCCACGATCACCGCCACAAGGACCGCGACCACGCCGGTGAACATCACAACGCCAAGAATGATTGTGTCCATTGCACTTACTACTTCGGATGCTCAAGAAATGCTCAAAAGGGTCGGGTCACAGTTTGATAACAGAGAAGGTTTGAAACGCCAGGGCCATCAGACCCACTGTAATGAACGTGATTCCCAGGCCTCTCAGGCCCAGCGGCACGTCGCTGTACTTCAGTTTTTCGCGGATCCCCGCCAGGCAAACGATCGCCAGTGCCCAGCCGAAACCGGAACTGAATCCGAAGACGATGCTTTCGTCAAAGGCATAGCCTTTTTCCACCATCAGCAGAGTGCCGCCGAGAATGGCACAGTTCACCGTAATCAGGGGCAGAAAAATTCCCAGAGTGTTAAACAGGGCCGGAAAGAATTTGTCCAGCACCATTTCCAGTATCTGAACCATCGCGGCGATCACGCCGATGTAACAGATCAAACCGACAAACAGCAGGTCCTGATTGGCCAGCGATTCAATACCCGTCCAGCTGAGACCACACGGCTGCAACAGATGCTGAAAGATCAGATTATTCAGGGGCACGGTAATAGTCTGAATCACCGTGACCGCAATGCCCAGCCCGAACGCTGTCTTGACGTCTTTGGAAATTGCCAGAAACGTACACATCCCAAGAAACAGCGCGAGTGCCAGGTTACCGGGGAAGACTGCGTCCACAAAGATGTTGATGTAGTTTTCCATCATTCAGCCTCGACCTGATCGGGTTTAATGGTGCGGATGGCCCAGATGATCAATCCAATCAAAAAGAACGCACTCGGGGCAATCAGCATCAGACCATTTGTTGGATACCAGCCGCCTTCCGTGACGGGCGTCATCACGTTGTGACCAAACAGCTTGCCTGAACCAAACAGTTCGCGAAACAAGCCGACCAGCATCAGAATCAGGCCATACCCCAGTCCGTTGCCGATACCATCCAGAAAGCTGAGCCCTGGGCCATTCTTCATAGCGAAGGCTTCTGCCCGTCCCATGACGATACAGTTGGTAATGATCAGTCCGACAAACACCGACAGCTGCAGGCTGAGTTCGAAGGCGAACGCCTGCAGCAGTTGGTCGACCATGATCACCATCGAGGCAATGATGGTCATCTGAGCAATGATACGAATGCTGCTGGGGATCTGGGTGCGAATCAGCGATACCGCGGCACTGGAACAGCCGGTTACCAGCGTGACCGCGACGGCCATAACGAATGACGTTTCCAGCTTGACAGTCACGGCCAGCGCGCTGCACAGACCAAGAACCTGCAACGTAATCGGGTTATTATTAATCAGCGGATCCAGCAGGATCTTTTTTGGTGATGGTTCACCCATTCGGATGTCTCCTGAGGCGGGGCGGCCCGCCAGCCGAATCGAGCTGACGCTCGGAAACTGATGGTCCGTTCCCGTTGGTCACTCCAAAGAAACGCGAAAAATGGTAAAAAATCATACCGTATAAATTCAACAAGACTGTGGCGTCAATTTCGCGAGCCGGACACTGCACTTAGCTGAGGCGGATCATCCGTCGACGAGACTGGCGGTGATGTTGTCGCCAGAGTGTTCTGCAAGTACGGGCCAAACCCGTTTTCGCCGAGCCAGAATTTCAGCATGTTAGTGACTCCGTTTGAGGTCAGAGTCGCTCCGGACAGCGCGTCCACCTGATACTCAGTTTTCGCGTTCTTAGCGACTTCAACCTTAACGTTCCATTCTTTGTCGTAGATCGATTTGCCGGGCCATTTGGCCTTCCACAGCAGATTGTCCACTTCACCACCGAGTCCCGGTGTCTCACCGTGCTTGTAATATGTCAGCCCCTTCACCTTCAGTCCCGTGGCGCCGTCTGCGGCATGGACCAGATCCAGTGCGACGAATCCGTATAAAGTTGACCACAGTCCCCGACCGCGAATGGGCAGCACAAGAACCGTCACCGGAGCCCCCTCTTCTTCACGTACTTCGTAGACGATGGAATACTTTTCACGCTTCATAATGCCAGCGACATCGGCTGCTGCATCCAGCGGGTCGTTGAATTCCGGCGTGCGTTGCGCGAACGCGACATCCAATTTGCTGTCGTCCGCCGTGTAGCGATCCGTGGCCTTATTGATTTCCAGATCAACGACTACCGGAGTGATGAGTTCTGCAAACAACTCAGCCGCGTCAGCACCTTCCGTCCATTTGCCGGCCGCCGAGAGAATACTCTGCTGTCGAAACGCTTCCTTCTTTTGGTTTTGGATGCCCTTCAGCCCGACAGCCAGCGACGACACAACGACTGAGCACACAAGGCACAGCAGGATCGCAACCTTGAAGGTTCTTTGGGTCTCAGGATTCATTGCGGGCGATCCTCCGTTTGATGTTCTGCTGCACGACGACAAAGTCGATCACCGGAGCAAAGACGTTGCCGAGCAGAATGGCCAGCATGATGCCCTCTGGGAACGCCGGATTCAGAACGCGGACGGTTATGGCCATCATCCCCACCAGAATTCCGTAGACCCAGCGGCCGGTATCCGTCATGGCGGCAGACACAGGATCGGTTGCCATGAAGACCAGGCCAAATGCCAGTCCGCCAGTACAAAGGTGCCACAGCGGTGGAATCTGATACATCGCGTTGGATGTGCTTTCCACGCCGTTCAGGAGGGTGGCAAGTCCCATCGAACCGATCAGCACGCCCAACATAATTCGCCACGAACCAACGCCGGTCACAATCAGGAAGATGGCTCCCAGCAGACACGCCAGCGTTGACGTCTCACCCATCGAACCGGGAATAAAACCGAGGAATGCCTGAGACAGATTGAGATGTCCCAGTTGATCCTGCAGCACATTCGTGAATGATTCCCCATTGGGCAGTGCATTTTGAATATTGCTCATCGTGGTCAGCAGGGTCGGGCAGCTGACACCATCCACAAGACCAGCCCACACTGTGGACCCTGTGATCTGAATGGGATAGGCAAAGTACAGAAATGTTCGAGCCGTGAGCGCTGGATTTAAGAAGTTCTTGCCCGTGCCACCAAAAATCTCTTTCCCAATGACGACGCCAAAGCTAATGCCCAATGCAACCTGCCACAGCGGAATTGTCGCAGGCAGCGTCAGCGGGAACAGCATGCCCGTGACCAGAAACCCTTCGTTCAGATCATGTTTCCGCACGCAGCTGAAAATCACTTCCCACGCGCCCCCCACAATGTTGGTCACCAGGAACACGGGAAGGAAGTACAGTGCACCGTGCAGGAAGTTGAACAGCAGGTCTCCTCCACTGCCAGGATCCCAGCCCGCCTGCATCATCAGGGGGGCTCGCCAGCCTAACTGTGCAATCACATCGTCCTGCGACACACCGGACTCCACGGCCGCCTGGGCAGCTTCGTTCGTCAGAGCGCCGGTGTTGTAACAGGCCATCAGAATACAGGGCGTCAATGCGAAGACGACCATGATCATCATTCGCTTCAGGTCCATGCCGTCGCGCACATGCGACGCACCTTTGCTGACCTCGCCAGGCGTGTACAGAAAGGTGTCAAGGGCTTCGTACAGCGGGAAAAGCCGTTCCAGCTTTCCACCTTTGTGGAAGAGCGGCTCAATCCGATCCAGTGTGTTTCTCAGAAATTTCATTCGGCCCCTCTTCGAGGCATTGTCTGAGCTAACGCCCAGAGTGTTATTGGAAAACCCGGAAGTACATCAGGTGAAGCTGTACGAAGACTCACCCTTCCCGCTCGATCTGCGTCAGGCTGTCTCGCAGGATCGGCCCATATTCGTATTTGCCCGGGCACACGAAAGTGCACAGGCCCAGATCTTCTTCGTCAAGTTCAAGACACCCCAATGCCTGAGCCTGTTCTGTATCACCAACAATCAGCGAACGCAGCAGGAACGTGGGAATAATGTCCAGCGGCATGACCTGTTCGTACATGCCGATCGGCACCATGGCTCGCTTGCTGCCACCGGTGGACGTGCTGAACGCAAATCGCTTTGCCTGATTCAAGGCCGACGAAAACACTCGACGAACAGAAAAACGATTGTCTCCCGGCGTCATCCAGCCAAGAAACTCACGCTCGTTACCCTCGGCAATTGCCGAGACCTGAAGATGGTAGCGTCCAAGATAGTCGTTCGTTCCTCTGACGGCGCGGCCATTAAGTACGCTGCCGGAGATGATTCGCTGCCCGCCTTCACTCAACTGTCCGGCCACAAGCTCTGATACACTCGCACCAATACGTGTGCGAACAACCTGCGGCTTCCTGATGGAAGGGCCAGCGATTGAAATGACTCGCGATGGATCAAGCGTACCAGTCGCCACCAGTTGCCCGATCGCCATTACGTCCTGGTAATTGATGGTCCACACGGTGCGGCCTGGTCCTACGGGATCCAGAAAATGAATGTGCGTGCCGGGCAGGCCGGCAGGATGCGGGCCTTCGAATTCTGCAACCTGAACCTGAGGATGTTCGTCTCCGGGCAGTGGCGAAGCCGGGCGACGACAGACAAACACTTTTCCGTCAGTCAGTTTTGTCAGAGCGACAACGCCGGCACGAAAGTCACGTTCGCGGGCTCGAATCAGCGGCGCTGCTTCGGCCGCCAGTGGATTGGTGTCGATCGCCTGAACAAAGATTGACCGAGGCACGGAACCGACGGCGGGAATCTTGCTGTAAGGCCGCGTACGAAGAGATGTCCAGAGTCCGCTGAGGGACAGCAGTTCGCTGACAGCTTCCCGCGAAACAGCGTCGAAATCGCCGTCACCGGGTGCTGAAAATTCGACGGCGTCATCCCCGTCCACGTCAATCACCAGCGACTGGAAAGCTCGACGATCGCCGCGGTTGACTTCGGCCACCGTGCCGCACGCAGGAGCAGTGAACGTCACGCCCTCTGTCTTCTTGTCAGTGAAGATCGGTTGCCCGAGTTTCACACGATCGCCGGCGGCAACCAACATCGTCGGTTTCATGCCGACGTAGTCAGATGCGACCAATGCAACCCTGGTGATCGCCGGTCCTGCAATAACAGATTGTTCGGGTTCGCCCGTAATCGGGATGTCGAGCCCTTTGGTGATTCGATGCATTCGAGTATGACAATCCGATCGGTCAGACAGGCCGCCGGAATCAGCCGGGAGAAAACGGAAGGCACTG
Organism: Fuerstiella sp.; assembly: GCA_024230215.1. GTDB lineage: Bacteria > Planctomycetota > Planctomycetia > Planctomycetales > Planctomycetaceae > Fuerstiella. The sequence goes on from JAAERP010000299.1 coordinate 6,386, forward strand.
CAGTTATCGCAAACCCGCAGCATCTACTGCGGAAAAGCAACGCAACGTCGTGACAAACAGGGAAAACACTTAGCCTTGGCGGCGCTACTCGCACACCCCGACGCATTATTGTTGTCGGCGGTATCTTAGTGAGCACTCAATCTTTTGGAAGCCATTTGCTGCCTACCGTCGTGCTGCTCGACAAGGCGAAACATCGTTCTCGATGGCAGGAATACGTATTCTCAGCGCATACGGTCCAGGATTGCGTTACGAGCCTGAAGACATCGGACGGAGGTCGGGGCGGCAGAGCCCCGGCCTGACACACCGGCACGGTCTGTGAAATTCTTCCTTTGAAAGTAGTGCTTTGTCACAGCCATAAAGTGGGGTTGAATCGTTCGCCGGAAAAGTACTGCGAAGCTCCTCATGGCGACAATGCGACTACTTCTTTCGCTTTGGACGATAGAGGTGAGTTGGCTGGCCAAAGACGCTTTCGGCTGCTTCCATTAACGTCTCGGACAACGTTGGGTGGGCGTGGATCGAATCCGCCAGATCACGAGCCGTTGCTCCCATTTCGATCGCGATGACGGCTTCGGCAATCATCTCCCCGGCCCCTGGCCCCACAATCCCCACGCCGATCACTCGCTGTTTTGTTGGTTCCACCAGAATCTTGGTGACTCCCTCCGTCCGTGCCAACGATTGTGCTCGCCCCGAAGCAGCCCACGGAAACCGGTGAGCCGAATAGTCAAGCCCCTCAGCCTTTGCTTCCGACTCTGTCTTACCAGCCCACGCAAGTTCCGGATCTGTAAACACTACCGCTGGAATCGCGATATTGTCAAACTCGGCCGGTTCTCCCAGCAGGGTCTCGACCGCAACTTTTGCTTCTCGAGTCGCTTTGTGAGCCAGCATGGGTTCGCCTGCGATGTCGCCGATCGCCAGCAATTTCGGATCAGCCGTGCGTTGATTGCGATCAATCTTGATGAATCCCTTTTCGTCGACTTCAACCTGCGTGTTTTCCAGACCGCAGTTGTGGCTGTTTGGCTGCCGACCGATAGATATCAGCACACGATCAAATGTCTGTTCGGGATCGACACCTTCGCCTTCCAGGCTGGCGACAATACCGTCGTCCGTGGCGGTCAGTTTTGCCACCTTTGTGTTCACGTGAATCGCCGCGAACTGCTTAACCAATCGTTTTCGCAGAGGGCTCACCAGATCGCGATCGGCACCGGGTAGCAGTCCGGGCGACATTTCCACCACGGTCACTTCGGAGCCCAGGGCGGAATAGACCGAACCCATCTCAAGCCCAATGTATCCTCCACCCACGACCAGCAGGCGTTGGGGGACATCCTTCAACTCCAGCGCCCCGGTGGAGTTCATGACTCGATCGTCGCCGATATCGAAGAATGATGGCATCGTTGGCACCGAACCGATCGCAACAACGCACTTATCAAAACTAACCGTTGAGACGTCACCGTCGGCGGACTTCAGTTCCAGCGTGGAAGAATCGGTAAAAGAGCCTCGTGCCTTGATCAACTCGACGCCTCGAGCCTTGCACAGACCTTCGATCCCGCCACACAGAGAACCAATCACGTTCTCCTTGAAGCCCCTTAGCTTGTCCAGGTCAATCTCCGGCGGCTGAAACGTGACACCCCAGTCAGCAGCTTCCCTGGATTCGTTGATCAGTTTCGCAACGTGCAGCAGTGCCTTTGAAGGAATGCAACCTCTGTTCAGGCACACTCCTCCCGGTCGTTTGCCTTCATCGACAAGGACGACCTGCATGCCGTGATCCGCCGCTGCAAAGGCCGCCGGATATCCTCCAGGACCACCGCCAAGAACTACAAGTTGAGCGTGTTTATCTGCCATTGGTAATCAAAACAGTTCGAAGAAATTCGTCAGGCTGCCGGAGAGTTTCACGATAAATCGAGCTGCATCGGCACCATTGATTGCTCGGTGGTCGTAGGACATCGACAGCGGAAGCATCATCCGCTCGACAATTTTTCCTTCTTCCATCTGCAACACCTTCTGCCCGCGTGACATGCCCAGAATCGCGACCTCCGGATGATTCACGATTGGAGTGAACGAAGTGCCTCCGATGCCTCCAAGATTGGTGATTGTGAACGACGCCCCCTGCATGTCATCGGACGTCAGTTTCCGTTCGCGCGCCTTTGAAGCCAGTTCGGTCAGCTCCGTCGCAACCTGCAGCACGTTCTTTTGATCGCAGTTGCGAATGACGGGGACCACCAGTCCGTTGGGCGTGTCGACGGCCACACCGATGTGATAGTACTTTTTCAGGACCAGTTCGCCGGACGCAGGATCGATGCTGGAATTGACTTTAGGGAACGTTCGCAACGCCCCCACGACAGCCTTAATCATAATGGCCGTCATTGTGATCTTGGGCGACTTGGGATTGTCTTTGACGTAACGTTTGCGGGCAGATTCCAGTTCCGTGATATCCGCCAGGTTGTGCTGTGTCACATGGGGAATCGTGATCCACGCCGCGTGCAGATTTGCTGCGGCTGTCCGCGAAATCCTGTTCAGTGGCAGTTTTTCAATCGGCCCGAATTTGCTGAAATCAGGCAGCGGTGCAGCGGCAACAACTCCCACGCTGGCCGAGCCACCAGCTGGTGCCGCGGGTTGAGCCAGCCGGTTTCGCACGAAGCCTTCGATGTCTTCAATCACGATGCGACCGCCTTTGGCGGAGCCCTCCACCTGATAGAGATCCACGCCCAGTTTGCGAGCCATTCGCCGAGTCGCCGGGCCAGCCGGGGCAGGGGGCTGGCGATCTGACGATCCTCCGGTCGCAACGGATGTTGCCGACGGCACTGCATTTGACGCCGCCAAGACCGGTGGCGTGGCAGAAGCTTCAGTGGTTGCCGGAGGCACTGCGGAAGGAGTGGTCGCTTCTGGTGCAGAGGTAATCTCGATGGTGACCAGCGGCTCTCCGACGTTTACCGTTTGCCCGACGGCAACATGTATGGCTCTGATGGTTCCGGCATCCGGACAGTCGATTTCTGCAACCGACTTATCAGTTTCCGCCTCGCAGATCACGGTCCCGGCCTCGATCACGTCGCCGACCGACACCAGTACTTCTGCGATATCGACAGACGCAACGCCCTCTGCAACTTCCGGCAATGAAAACTCAACCTCGTATTTTTCACCATTTGCGGATGCTGCAGCGGCCGGGGGAGCCGGATCGGATTTCGACGGTGGTGTGACATCACTTCCGCTCGAATCCGTTGCTGATGGCTCGGACGCAGCTTCCGGTACCTCGGCACTCTGCGTAGCGGTTTCAATCAACACTAAGGGAGTACCGACGGGCACGGACTGGCCGGTCGCAACAAGAATTTTTGCAATCGTGCCGCCGTGCGGGCTGTCCACCTCTGCGACGGACTTGTCTGTTTCCACTTCGCAGATGATTGCTCCGGCTTCAATCCTGTCGCCTTCCGCGACAAGGATCTCGGCAATGTCGACCGACTCGATACCTTCAGCAACTGCTGGCAGTTTGAATTCAATGGCCATAGTCGTTTTTACTCTCGTTCACTTCCGTTTAACCCATCGCCTGCGACGACGAGTCAGGCGATGGCCCCTTATTACGCGTCAATCGGGAACACAGCTTCCGAGTCAATTCCCAGCTGCTTGAGTGCTTCCGGAAGTTTGGCCGCGTCGAACGCCCCCACGCGAGCCATTCCCTGCAAAGCCGCAAACGCCGTCGATTCTCCGTCGATGCGAAAATGCCGTCGCAGCTGTTCGCGAGTCTCGCTGCGGCCAAATCCATCCGTCCCCAATACAATGTACTCGCCCGGAATCCATTGGCGAATCTGATCGGCAACAAGCCGCACGTTGTCACTGGTCGAAATGAACGGCCCGGTCACATCGTCCAGAATAGACTCAACGTAGCTTTTCTGAGGTGCTTCGGTTGGGTGCAGATCATTCCAGTGCTGACACGCCATCGCATCCCGCCGCAACTCACTGTAGCTGGTGACACTCCAGACGTCCGACCCAATGCCGAACTTGTCTTTCAGGATCTGCTGAGCCGCAAGGGCGCTGCGAAGAATCGGGCCACTGCCCATCAACTGAGGACGCTGGTCCTGTTCTTCTCCACTGTCCGTGCTGCGGTAACGGTACATACCTTTGACAATGCCATCAGCAATTCCGTCGTTTTCGGGCATTGGCGGTTGTGGATAGGCTTCATTGTAGACGCTCAGGTAGTAGAAGATTTCCTCGCCATCTGCGTACATCCGACGCAGGCCTTCCTGCACAATGACCGCCAATTCGTAGCCCCACGCCGGGTCATAGGCTCGCAGCGTTGGCACGGTCGTTGCCATTAGCTGACTGTGCCCGTCTTCGTGCTGCAGACCTTCTCCGTTTAATGTCGTCCGCCCCGACGTTCCTCCACACAGAAAACCTTTGCAGCGAGAGTCAGCCGCACACCAGATCAGATCGCCGATTCGCTGAAAGCCGAACATCGAATAGTAGACGTAAAACGGAATCATGTTCGTGCCAAGATTCGCATACGACGCACCGGCCGCGATAAACGAACTCATGGCCCCGGCTTCATTGATTCCTTCTTCCAGCAGCTGACCGTCTTTGGCTTCCTTGTAATACTGCATCGTGCTGCGATCGACGGGTTCGTACAGCTGCCCCTTGCTGGAATAGATCCCGACCTGCTTGAACAGGTCCTCCATTCCGAAGGTCCTGGCTTCATCGGGAATGATCGGCACAAGCCGATCGCCGCACCCCCTGTGCCGCATCAGCCCACGCAGGATTTGCCCCAACGTTCCGGTGGTCGAACCATCATCTCCATCGCTTCCGGGAAGCAGTCCCTTGGCCTGAAAAATCCGGTCGTCCAGCGCCGGGACATCCAGCCGCTCGCCGGTGGGTTTGCGTTCGGGCACAAATCCCCCCAATGCCTCGCGTTGCTTTCGCAGATATACCATTTCCGGGCTGTCTTCTGCAGGTTTGTAGAAGGGCAGCTTGTCGATTTCCTCGTCGCTGATCGGAATGGCGAACTTAGTTCGAAAGTTCCGCAGCTCTTCTTCATTGATTTTCTTGGTGTTGTGCGCGACGTTGCGACCTTCGCCCGCTTCTCCCAGACCATAGCCCTTCACGGTCTTCGCCAGGATCACCGTCGGAGCACCCTTGTGATTCACGGCCGCATGAAAGGCAGTGTAGACCTTCTCCGGATCGTGCCCGCCTCGACGAATCTTCTGCATCATTTCGTCGGACAGGTGCTCAACCATTTTCAGTACGTCCGGATCAGCACCGAAGAAGTGGTTCCGGATATATTCGCCGGATTCGACCGTGTACTTTTGGTACTGGCCGTCCACCACTTCGCCCATGCGCTTGACCAGTTTTCCGTCTTCGTCCGCATTCAGCAGTGGATCCCAATCGCCGCCCCAGATGACCTTGATAACGTTCCAGCCAGCGCCGCGAAAAGCCGCTTCCAGCTCCTGAATGATCTTGCCGTTTCCACGAACAGGACCATCCAGACGCTGCAGATTGCAGTTAATCACCCACGTCAGATTGTCGAGTTTCTCTCGAGACGCCAACGTCAGGGCACCCAGACTTTCCGGTTCATCACATTCGCCGTCGCCCAGAAAGGCCCAGACCCGCGACTTTGACGTGTCCAACAGGCCTCGGTGTTCCATGTACCTCAGGAATCGAGCGTGATAGATCGAACAAATCGGACCGAGCCCCATCGACACCGTGGGAAACTGCCAGAAATCCGGCATTAGCCAGGGATGAGGGTAACTGGAAAGTCCCCCGCCCGACGGCAGTTCACGGCGGAAGTTTTCCAGGTGCGATTCGTCCAGTCGCCCTTCCATGTAGGCTCGTGCATAGATGCCCGGCGAGGCATGCCCCTGAAAATAGACCATGTCGCCGGTGTGCTGCTTTGTGCGACCGTGAAAGAAATGGTTCTGTGCCACTTCGTACAGCGTCGCCGACGATGCGAACGTCGAAATATGGCCGCCGATACCGTCGAAGTTCTTGTTTCCTCGCACAACCATCGCCATCGCGTTCCAGCGGACGATGCTCTTGATGCGGCGTTCCAGGGCCAGATCACCCGGAAAACGAACCTGATCTGAGTGGTGAATCGTGTTGATGTACGGAGTGTTGGCGGTGAACGGCAGCTTGACACCGCGTTGGTAGGCGCGCTCCTGCAGATGAATTAACAGCTCGCTCAGCCGTTCCGGGCCGTAGCGATGAAGGACGTCCTCCAGCGAATCCAACCACTCGTTCATTTCATCGGGATCAATCCCCGAAACCATATCCGCCACAGCCTGCTCCGCCATCTGTTTCCCCGAATTCGGTACCGCAAAATGCGTCCCGCTGATCAATTCACTGCGCGACGTCTTTTCAGATCTATGTGCCATCCGAAAGCGTCGCATCGCCCTGGAATCCGCGACAACCACCGTTGCTAACTTCGGGACTCTGAAGGACGAACACAACAATTCGCCGCCGAAGCGACGTGGCACTCTCACCGTAATTAGTGCTACAGCGAACTTCGCTGCCCCATGGCCGCGGTTGACGTGTTTTCATATCAGAACGGCTGCCCCCACGAGCCAGAACCGCTTCCGTCAATTTGTAAACTGCTCTAATGCCCTGATATGGGCCGATTTTCTGGACACCGGACACAGAAAAACTGATCAGGGGATCCGAACACAATCCAGCCTCGTCACAGAACACTGCCGTGGCTGATGGATATGCCTGACGTAGTCGTTCCCGCTGCGGTTTGCCCAAAGACACGGGATTGTAAGGGGTTATGGCAGCAACAACCAATCCGCGTTCGGAAGATCTTTGCGCACTGCAGTGAATCCCGTGGCTGGGAACAACGACGACGACGGAAGGATAAGGTCAATGGTAGCCAGAGCCGTGAAACGGCGGCAGCAACGCGTTGTACCTGTTGATGATTCGCTGCCGCC
>JAAERP010000300.1 GCA_024230215.1 Fuerstiella sp.
ATGGCTGATTGATATCGTGCGCTCGCACGCGACGAAGTCAGGACCCGACAGCACATAACAAAGCGTTGCACACGGAGCCGCGGACCGCGCGGGTTTTGAAATCAACTCCGTTCGCCGCGGCCCGGTGAACGCAGACGTTATACGCCACGAGAGCCGCCGTTGCGGTACACACATCTCACATGACCCAAGGAAATGAAAATCCGTACGACTCGCCGGCTACTGCACCAAGCGCCGAGCGTTCATCATTCGCCTTGCCACTACTTGCGGCCGTTTCACTTTTGGCTGGTGCCGCGTTGCTGATTCTTGTGTTCGTTGTTGGGCCATTTGTCTGGATTCTGAGAGACGGTTTGGGCCCTGACGCAACCAGCAGCACATGGATGCAAGCAATATCGCGAATGTTCTGGACGTTTTACTGGGGCCCTGCGACGTTAGCAGCTACGTTCACTCTCCTAGGGGCATCATTTCTGCGACGTTGGCTCGTTCAATCGGCGAAAAGACGTTGACCGCACTCCCCTCGTGCTTGACTCGCAACTTGTAGAGACCTAACACCGAACCACAGCTCTTATGCCACGCCGATAGTGACTGGGGCGTATAACAAACGGATGAACCGAAGTCGCCGACAGCACGGAAACTGATGGTGAAATTTTTCCGGCGACTCGGTTATCCGAAACGTTATCCGGCTTAACCTATGCTCGACATCGAACCAATCGAATATCAGGCCATGCAGATGTTGCTTGAAGGCGACCACCCGACGCTTGAAACGTTACGACAGCAATTCAATCGCTCGTGTGTTGTAGAACGCGACTTCACGGGCGTCGGATTCTTTACCACGTTCGAGATCGACGACAGCAATCTTCGTCTTGACCCCTCGAACCGAATCGTACTTGGCGACGTTTGCGCCGATGTTGCCTGCCTCAAATATGGATGTGGATTCATATTGTTTGTGGACGATGGCCTACTTGGTACACTGGAGTGTCATCTTTGGGGCGATGATGCACTGCCTCAAAGCGCCACATACACTCGGCTGTACTATGTTCATCAACCGAATCCGCCAAGTGTAACGGAAACAGTCAAACGCGATATGGATGCCTTAAACTCGATACTCGCCGGATAACAATGTGATGCACGCGAAGCCGGGCTTGCGTGCGGGCTTTTCTGCTTGCAATATCATCGTCCCGGCTCGGTGATCACTGACGTTATGTGCTTGAATGCCTGAACCAGCCGAGTTGACGAAGCTGCGCGATACGCTTCCACGTTCCCATGCGCTGGAAACATTTCGGCATCTGCGTGAGCGAGACCCGTCCGGCGATGA
>JAAERP010000301.1 GCA_024230215.1 Fuerstiella sp.
ACCAGTGACAACGGACCTGAGACCAACATGTATCCACGCCGGAGTAAGTTTGGTCACGACAGCTCCTCTCACTTCTTGGGAGCCAAACGCGACAACTGGGAAGGCGGACACCGGGTTCCCTTCATTGCTCGCTGGCCAGGCGTGATCGCGCCGGGCTCAACGTGTGACACACCCTTCTGTCTTGTCGACATGATGGCAACATTTTCAGAACTTCTGTCTGCCGAGCTGCCCACAGATCAGGGGGTCGATAGTGTTTCCATTCTTCCATTGATGCTAGGCAAAGGCGATGACTACCGAAAAGCTCATGCAATAATTCACCACTCATCGAGCGGTCGATTTGCGATTCGAAACGGTGACTGGAAATTACTGTTGCACGCGGGATCCGGAGGGAACGGTTACGGAGCCGGAAAACGTAGCAGCAGGTACAACGGAACGATTGAACAGAGGTCATTCGACACTGCGAACCGCCAGCTCTACAACATGCGGACTGATCCGGACGAGACAACCAATCTGATCGAGATACGTCCTGACGT
>JAAERP010000302.1 GCA_024230215.1 Fuerstiella sp.
ATTGATCCGCGCAAGGGGCCGGATGATCAGACTTCGGCGCGCCGCATTCACAGCGCTGCCGGATGGCGCGACCCCTTCCCCGTCGCCAAAGACCGGTTCCTGGTGGCCAAAGAGCGCGAGCTGCACCTGATGGACGAGCAGGGACACACGCGGCTTTTGCATCGGTTGGAGGACGCACGATCGGACATGCGATTGCATGAGCCGATTCCCCTTCGTTCCCGTCCGCGCGAAAGGAAGCCGTCCGAACGTACCGAGCCATCCGAGGCAGTGGGTCGGATGGTCCTGGCGGACGTCACCGTGGGCCGCAACATGGAAGGCGTCCAGCCGGGCGAGATAAAAAAGCTGTTGGTCCTCGAGCAACTGCCCGGACCATTCCATGTCAGTCCGGGATTCGACGGCATCAGTCTGTGGGGCGCCTTCACCTTGATGCGCATTGTCGGCACCGTCCCCGTTGAACCGGACGGATCAGCCTACTTCGAAGTGCCCGCGTTACGTAGCGTGTTTTTCGTCGCCCTTGATGAAAATGACCTGTCCGTGAAAAAAATGCAGAGCTTTGTCACGGTTCAACCCGGCGAAGTGCTGAGTTGTGTCGGATGCCATGAACCCAGAACCATGGCACCGCCCAATCTGAAACAATCCGCCCTGATGGCCGTGGGTCGAGCCCCCAGCAAAATTGAGCCGATTCCGGACATGCCTCAAATCATCGATTTCCGGCGCCATATTCAGCCCATTCTTGACCAACATTGCGTGGAGTGTCACAGCCGGCAAAGATCCGATGGCAATCTGCGTCTCGACGCCGGACGAAGCATGGCTTCTCACGGAAGCGGGCGCGTGCTGACGTCATATGTCGAACTGGTGCGGCGCCTGGGGGAGATCGCCGATGGTCGCAACGCCCATGGAAACCGGGCTCCGAGAACCATGGGCAGTTCGGCTGCCAAGCTAATGCAACGGATTGATGGCAGTCACTACGACGTGAAAGTGTCACCCCACGAAAACCGGTTGGTAAGGCTTTGGCTGGATTCGGGTGCCGTCGCCAATGGCACCTACGCCATCATGGATGGAGGAACGCCGCAACGCCCCAGCCCGAACTACATCCGCGAAATGAAGCGATACGGGGTTTTGCCCGAAGATTTCCAACTGGGCCGCGATCCGATCGACGTGTATGCCCTAGATGAGGCCTACTGGCAGACGCTTTGGCATCGACCTCATGGTGTAAAACAAGGTGCCGCCACAAATACCAGCGAATAAGCAAGACACGAGTCAAGCGCGAACTGGGCCGTGCGTCGGGTCAGCGAGAATCGCAAGTTGGGAAGAAGGCTTCAATAGTTTTGGAGAATGATTGAGTTCTGAATTAGGACCCTGAGGGATGAAAACACATACACTCTGTTTGCTCAATCTCGTGGCATGTTGCACGGTTCACGCGGCCTCTTATCCGGAGGCGCTGAATGACGCCGCCATCAATGTGGAACGTCTGGACAGTATTCTGGATCACTCATTGATCGTCGGAAACGGTGACATCAACGCGTTGGTGTGGAATGAGCGCGGCGCGACGACATTGATGTTGACGAAAAACGACGTCTGGGATGCGCGTCTGCTGACCCGCAATGACCCTCCGCTACCTACCCTTAAACGGATCAAGGAACTCGGAGCAGAAGGCGGTGCCGTGGGCGCCACTCGTCATGGTTTCATCTTCCCGGAAGGATACGTGTTCAGCGGAACGGACAGCTATCATGCAAAACCATATCCATGCCCGATCCTCTGCGGGAAGCTGATCCTGGGCGACCAAAACCCATCCTGGCGCCGGATCCGGGCACAGGGAACACACAACGATCTGAACACACCAGACGGCCTCGCGGTCATGCGTATCGAGGGCGAAGCCGGGACGTCGAACGGTTATGCGTACGGCCCGATGGATCTTTCAACGGATCAGTATGCAAAGTTGACTGTAAAATTGTCGGGCACTGAAAATGCCCGGTTCTATATCGACGTGATGGACACGGATAACGGTATTCTTTTCAAGACGGACTGGCAGGAAACACCGAAGAAAGAAACTGTATTCACATATGATCTGCCGAAAGGGCAAATGATCGGCCGCATTATTCTGTATACCTGGACGGAAGACGGGGAAATGGCGGAGAACTGGTTTCACGATTTGAGCCTGTCGGGAACCGGCGGCAGAAGGGGTATTGAATTCTCCAACGGCCTGGCCGTATCCGGCCGGTTGGACATCGCGAAAGCGGTCGCGACAATCGACGGCGAGCCAGCCATAACCGTACGCGCACTTGCAGACCGGAATGTGTTCCTAATTCGAGGCGGTCAATCCGTAAAACTGGTGCCCAGTAATTCGCTGGATGTTCCTGAAGCCGCAGGGGGTGTAAAGGATGGTGTGCGGTTTCTGCACAAGACCATTCCGGGCGATCTCGACTGGAAGGGCATGGAGTTTGCCGTCGCGGTTGCGGAAAAGGGCGATCTCAAGGCCGTGGCTATCGTCACATCTGTTGAATCAAGCGACGTAGTGGGTGCGGCGGTGAAAGCGGCAAAGGCAGCGCTGCAGGAAGATTCATCCAAGCTGATTGCGAATCATGAAAAAACCTGGAAGACCTTTTGGTCGCGGAGCGGTCTGGAGATCGACGACGAACTCCTTCAGCGAACCTGGTACCGGGGGCTTTATTTCCTGCGTTGCGTTAGCAAGCCGGGTGCTCAATGTCCGGGGCTCTTCGCCAGCCTGATCAACAACACACCGGCCTGGCATGGAGATTATCATTTGAACTACAACATCCAGCAGGTCTTTTGGGCGGCGTATGCGGCAAATCAACTTGATCTCGTGGAGCCCTATGACCGATTGATCCGGGAATACCTGCCCCGTGGTCGGTGGCTGGCCAAAGAGGTCTACAGCATGGGCGGCGCCTACTATCCGCATGTGATGTATGCCTATGAACCAATCTCTCCGGAAACCTGCAAAAGCCGCAACGGTCGCCAGTATATTCACCACGTTTGGGGACTGACGATCGGCGTTGCCGGCTTCACGATTCAACCGGTCTGGTGGCATTATAAGTATGCGCCGGATCAAGAATTCCTCGAGGAAACGGCTTATCCGGTGGTCCGTGAAGTCGCCGTGTTTTATGCGGATTTCATCGAGCAATGTGAAGGGGATGAGACGGTACTGCTGGGCCCGAGTGTCTCGCCGGAGCATCATGGCTGGACGCCCGGACTGTCCCGAAACTACAACTGCGCATTCGATATTTCGATGATCCGTTTCACGCTGAATGCAACCATTGAAGGCGCTATCCTGCTGGGTAAGGATGAGGAACTAGTAAAACGTTGTCGTGCCGCCCTGAAACGCTTGCCGGACTACCCGGTGCATGGAGATAGAGAACCAGTCGTGGTCGATGTCAAAGGTGCCGGCCCGATCACCTACAACATCTCGGTTCCCGCCACACCGGTTTTTCCTGGTGAAGTGATCAGTATCATGTCGCCCAAGGAGCAACGGGACCTGTTTGAACGAACCATTCGGGGGCTTCGATGGAATGGAAATAATGCAGCGGTAATGCTGGCGGTATCGCGCGCGCGCCTGTCCATGGAGGGAACGTTCGAATGGTTGAAGACAGAAGTCCATGCCCGAACAAGACCGAACGGGACGATGAGCCTTAATCGCTTGCACCCACCAAAGGGACTTAATAACTATGGACACTACACCGAGCAGTTCGGGACCGGGATGGCGATTTCGGAGATGCTAATTCAAAGTGTGAACGACACCATTCGCCTCTTCCCAGCCTGGCCGAAAAACAAGAAAGCGAAGTTTGACCAACTTCGAACGCAAGGCGGCTTCCTCGTTTCGGCGGATCAGAACGCCAAGGGCGAAATCGGGCCGGTCCGTATTCAGTCAACAGTCGGTGGCACCTTGAGCGTGGTGAGCCCCTGGAAGACAATCCGGGCTAAAGGGAAAACCCGATTACATATCGAAAAAGGCGTCGTCCTTATCGGAACCCGGCCGGGAGAGGTTGTCGTGTTGACCCCGTAATGTCTGGAAATTGCAACACAGAACGAGTGTCAGGTGTGGAAGCAGTATTTATGTGGCAACGGGCCCTCGAATTCAGATGGCGGAACACGGCGGAAGTTCATCATTCCTGTCCCGGGGTGAACTGGTTTATCACCTTGGAACTGGAGAGGCCAAAAAAGTGGATTAACCCCGCATCACTTGGACGGACGGTAAAACGATTGCCGGGCGAAAGCTTTCCACAATTCAGGAGTTAACTTTTCGACATGAGGCAAAATACACAAAAAGCAAAAGTAAACAGTCAGGAAACCCGTCGTCCTGCATGGTGAATCTATCACGTATCTCCTTGTCACCGTCGGCATTCGCTTGTTTTGTATGCCCGAGTTTCCTGCCACTGGACACAGCGATTACACGGTGGTCTGCAGTATGTTTCAAAAGGTTTTGGATGATTGTTGTTTGTGCCCTGATGAGCCAGTTCGCCATCACGGGTTGGGCGGAAACCACCCTTCATATTGCTCCTGATGGAAATGACCGGTGGTCCGGACGCCTTTCCCGTCCTAATCTAGGTCAATCTGACGGCCCACTTGCGACCCTTTCTGGAGCGCGCGATATGATTCGCAAGATGAAATCCACAGGGAAGCCTCCAGGTCTCGTCCGGGTACTGATTGCCGGAGGAGATTATTCACTTAAGAGGCCGGTTGTTTTCACCCATCAAGATAGTGGTGAGTCCCAGGCTGCAATCCATTACCAGGCAGCACCTGGAGCCCGACCGGTCTTCACAGGGGGAATTGTTGTCAAGGGATGGATATCTTTGGGCGATAACTTGTGGAAGGCAATCATCCCTGCGGTCGCCAAGGGTAATTGGTATTTTGAACAGCTGTGGATCAACGGTCAACGTGCCACGCGTGCCCGAACTCCAAACAAATTCTTCCATTACATGACCGATGTGGAGGAAATAAAACTTTCTGATGTCAAGTCGCGTCAGACGATCCACGTGACCCCAGAGGATGTCCGCCTGCTGGCGTCCCTTTCTGTAGAGGAGAAGCATGATGTTCAGTTACTGGCCTATCACAAGTGGGACAACACCCGTCGGTTTTTGAATTCGATAGACACCAACAAGGGGATACTGATCACTGACGGACGAATGATGAAGTCCTGGAATCCCATGAAAAAGGGAACAGGATATGTTTTGGAGAATTTTCATGCCGCCCTGGATGCTCCCGGAGAATGGTTCTTGGGACGGAACGGGGTGCTCCTCTACAAGTCGTTTTCCGGTGAAGACGTCAGCCAGGCTCGGGTGGTGGCACCGGTTACAGAGCAATTGCTGGTGATCAAGGGCAACCCTTCCGCCGGGCAATTTGTCGAACATCTGCATTTTACCGGGCTGTCCTTTCGTCACGCCCAATGGTTGACCCCACCCGAAGGCTTTGAACCCTCCCAGGCGGCATCGCCGGTCGAAGCAGTGATCCAGATGGACGGGTTTCGGAACTCGTCCTTCAGCGACTGTGAAGTGGGGCACACGGGAATCTATGGCATTTGGGCGCGAAAGGGTTGCCGCAACCTACGGATCCAACGATGCCATCTGCACGATCTGGGGGCAGGTGGCATTCGCATAGGTGAAGTCGGCATTGCTCCGGCGGAAACTGAATTCACTGGAGAAATTGTAGCAGAGAACAATATTATCCGCCATGGTGGTCGTATCTTCCCTTGCGCCGTGGGGGTTTGGATCGGCCATAGTGGTGACAACGAGGTGACGCATAACGAAATTGCTGACTTTTATTACACCGGTGTCTCCGTGGGGTGGCGCTGGGGATACGCCAAAAGCCTGGCAAAGCGAAACAGAATCGAATTCAATCACATTCACCATCTCGGATGGGGCTTCCTCAGCGACATGGGTGGCGTCTACACCCTGGGGCCATCCGAGGGCACGACCGTTAGCCATAACGTCATCCACGACGTGTATTCCTGGAGCTACGGGGGATGGGGGCTATACAACGACGAAGGAAGCAGTCACATCGTGATGGAAAACAACCTGGTCTACAACACCAAGACCGGCGGGTACCATCAACACTACGGGAAAGAGAACGTCATACGCAACAACATCCTCGCTTTCAGTCAAACCCATCAACTGCAGCGAACGCGCGTTGAACAACACCTCTCATTCATCTTTGAGCGCAATATTGTCTACTGGAACGAAGGTCCGCTCTTCGCAGGGAAATGGACAGATGACAAGGTTGTCTTGAGGAGTAACCTTTACTGGCGCGTTGACGGCAAACCAATCGAGTTTGCAGAAAGCACCTTTGAGGCTTGGCAACGAGGCGGACGAGATGCCAAGTCGTTGGTTGCAGACCCGGAATTTGTCGCGCCTGATCAATTCGACTTCACACTCCAGGAAAACTCGTCCGCATCAAAGATTGGATTCAAGCCGTTTGATCCCCGCCGTGCAGGGGTATATGGAAGTGATTCATGGGTTCGGTTGTCCAATAGTGTTCAATATCCTGAATTTGAAACTCCACCGCCACCGTCATTTTAGGTGAAAATTACTCGACCGAAGATGATCGGGTTTGGTTGATCGTTGAATCAGGGTGATCTCAGTTCTGAAGAAGAATTATCAGTCGGCGCAAGACGCGGCAACCGCGTATGGTGTCGACCAGATCGACTGGGCTGAACTCGCAGATTGAACAGACTGGCCGACCGCAGCGAGAAAGGGTTATGCGATCCGTAAGGGTTTTGTGAATCCATTAGATAAGCCCTGTTTCACGCTCACTAGGAAGGTGATCGAGGCAAATCAACAGGCCAAAACCTGGCACGCCGAAACGAACAAGAAGTAGAATCGCGAGATAAAACAACATGCGAAGCCAGACAAACAACACGCTTGCTCAACTCGTACTGCTTTTCGCATCGTTAGAGTTTTTCGCGTTTGTCCCAAACGACTCATACGCCGCTGATCGGCAACCCAACATCCTGTTCTTTTTCGCTGATGACTGGATGCGTTACGCGAGCGTCTATGCCGACGTCTGCCAGCACGACAGTGCTTACACGCAGTTTCAGATCGATTCGCCCAGGAAAAATCCGACAGGGTTCACGGGGTGCGACTGGCATCCGACCGATGGCCGGGTAATCTGGAAAACCGAGCAACCCGGCGACGTCGATCACACGTTGAAGATCGATTCAGGTGCATCCTCGGTGACGTTCGACGTGGAGTTGACCAAAGGACAGGCACAATTGCAGACATGGCTGACGGACGCCGCAAGCGGCAGACAGCGAGGTACGTACTTCGTCGCAATCGAAGAACGTTCTGCCCGCAAGACAGTTCCGTTTCCCGCTTTGATTCCTCAAGTGAAGCCGACGGACCGATTGCTCAGCGCGGCGATGCAGCGATTATACGATGTCTGGAATCCACGCGAAGACCGCGGCAATGAACTGTACAGCAATTTCAAGTATTCACCGCTGAAAGGGCTGTCGTACAAAGGCAATGTTTCGCGACGCGACCCGTCGAAGGTGTTGAAGATCGACGGAACGTATTACGTCTGGTACACGCGGCGCAACACCGTGCATCCGCCGTCAGGACCGCAACGGGCAGATGAAGTGACGCCGTCCTTTGACTGGGATCTCTGCGAAATCTGGTACGCCAACAGCAAGGATGGATTCACATGGGAAGAACAAGGGCCGACGATTCGGCGACCGGAGAAAGGTGAATACGGCTGGCGGAGCGTTTCGACTCCGGACATCCTCGCGTGGGGCGGCAAGTTCTATCTGTACTATCAGGGATTCAACGAGATCCCCGGCCTGAAAGGTGATCGCGCGGCGACAACGGTCGCCCAGGCCGACTCGCCCGATGGCCCGTGGCGGCCACTGGGGCGAGTCGTTATTGATTTTGGCGAAAAAGGCGAATGGGATTCCAACGCGATTCACGATCCCTATCCCATCCTTTATCGGGACAGGATTTACCTTTATTACAAGGGCTCGCCCGGTAAGCATGGCGGCGACGGCACACTGGTTCGCGCGCAGGGCCTGGCCATCGCGGAGCATCCGATGGGGCCGTTCACAAAGTCACTGCTGAACCCGGTAATCAACTCAGGACACGAGACCTGCTTCTTCCCCTGGAAAGGCGGCGTTGCCGCAATTGTCAGTCTGGACGGACCGGAAAAAAACACCGTTCAGTTCGCGCCGGACGGGATCAATTTTGAAGTGAAGTCGCTGTTGCAGATCCCGCCGATTGCGCCCGGGCCGTTTGTGGCTGACGCCTTCGGCGACAACAGCAACGGACGAGGTATCACGTGGGGATTGTGTCATATCAATCCGGACAGCGAGGCGGCGAACATGCGTTCGATCCTTGCGCGGTTTGATTGCGATCTGTCGCTAGATGTCGATCGCCGGGTGATGAAGAACAACAACCTGAGGTTCGACCAGCAGACCTACTTCCAGAAAAGAGTGCGATTGCATGAGTATCTTGATCGGCAGATCCGTCGTGAGCGGGAAAAGCTCGACACTGATACGGTCATGTACTCGGGCGACTCAGTGGTTCGCAGTAGATCGGGCACTCCTGCCCGACTTCCTGCGACGGGCTGGACTGACCATCCTACCAAAGCATTTCCGGCGGTTATGCCTTTTGAGAAACCGACCGATCGCCAACTCAGCGCCGCCTGGGCGCGAATGTGGGATCGCTGGAATCCGCACGAGGATCGTGGCAACGAGTTATACAGCAACTTCAAATACTCTCCGCTCAAGGGATTGAAGCGCGAGTCGAATGTCTCACGCCGGGACCCGACGAAGGTGATTCGCGTCGGTGGGAAATACTATGTGTGGTACACGTGCCGGCGAACTGTGGTTGCTCCCGTCGGTCTGGAGAAGGCGACGGACACCATTCCCGCAACGGACTGGGATCTGGCCGACATCTGGTATGCGACCAGCGAAGACGGTTATTCGTGGACGGAACAGGGCATCGCGGTCAAACGTCCTGAAAAACCAATTCAGGGTTACCGTTCGATCTGCACGCCGGACATCCTGATGTGGAAAGGGAAGTATTACCTGTACTTCCAGGCCTACAGTCCGATGGTGGGTCGGTCTGCATATTGCCCGGTGATGGCTGCGATCGCCGGTTCCCCGGACGGCCCGTGGACGCTGCACGAAAAGCCGGTTATCGCACCAGGCCCGGAAGGTTCCTGGAACAACATCAAGATCAACGACCCTTATCTGCTGGTTGTCAACGACAGGATCCTGATGTATTACAAAGGAGCGCCGCGGGAAACAGGCGACGAATACCTGCTGCGCATGCAGGGAGTCTCTTTCGCCGACAATCCGCTGGGGCCGTTTGTCCCGTCGAAACTCAACCCCGTGATCAACTCAGGCCACGAGACCTGCATGTGGCCGTGGAAAGGTGGAGTCGCCGCGCTTGTTGCCCTGGACGGTCCGGAGAAAAACACCATCCAGTTCGCGCCGGACGGCGAGAACTTTGAAATCATGTCGATGATTCAGGTACCGCCCATCGCACCGGGTCCGTTCGTCCCTGACGCCTTCTCCTCTGACGGGGACGGCCGAGGCATCACGTGGGGCCTGTCACACATCAACCCCGACGGCGGCGGAGCAACCAGCGAATCCATGCTGGTGCGGTTCGACTGTGACCATTCGCTGAATGTCGATCGGCCAATCTTCAAACGCAACAATCTGCGTTTCGAACAGAGCACCTACTTTCAGGCCCGCGTGCGACTACCCGATTTCATGCGCAGGCAGATCGATAAAGAGCGAGACCGAGTGGATCGCGACACGATTCAGACCGAAGCCCTCCTGCCACTTCCGAATCCCGCTTACAACCCGAACGTGAAGCCAACGACCCCAAAGCCCGAAGCCAAACGCTCAACGGACCGGTGAATCATTTACCTCGTTCTCACTCGGAAAATCCGCCTGATCCTCCTTGGTCCGATGGTAGTTGTTGCTACCGGGCATCCATTTGGACGTGGCGATTTCACCGAATACAATCGCATCGAAAACCCCGCCTGATTTTTCAATCGTCAATACACTGCCACCGCGTTGGTCCAAGTTGACCGGAGTGGCCCACGCAACCAGTGTTTTGTCCGATATAATTACTTTCTCCGCACCTGAAACACTGATGGAAAGAACACTGACAACCAGGGATAACAGTGAAGCCGGTCGAATGATCTGATTCCGAAGAATCCAAATTGGATCGTTAATCAATCTCTGATGATTTGCTTTCATCATGATTCTCAACTTGTTTACCCGCAATCCA
>JAAERP010000303.1 GCA_024230215.1 Fuerstiella sp.
CGGGATTGAAAATCGGACGCGGTGGAATGCAGCCAGTCCTCGAATTCATTGATCAGTCGGTCGCTGACAAAAAACCTTTCTTTGTCTGGTATGCACCTTTCATGCCACACACGCCACACACACCACCAGACCGTATCCTGAAGAAATACATTGCCAAGGGAGTTCAGGAGCGGATTGCGAAATACTACGCGATGTGTGAATGGTTCGATGAAACTTGTGGCACTCTGGTCAAGCACATTGATGAATCTGGAGCCGGAAACAACACGCTGATCGTTTACGTCACCGATAACGGCTGGATTCAAACCGAAGCCGGCAGCTACGCACCTCGGTCGAAACGCAGTCCTTACGAGGGCGGAACCCGCACGCCTATCATGTTCCGCTGGCCGGGGACCATTACCCCTGCTGATCGGCCGGAACTCTGCTCATCGATCGACATTGTGCCAACGATGCTGGCGGCTGCTGGTGCCGACGCGCCACACGACTTTCCAGGGCTGAATCTGTTACCGCAGCTCAAGAGCGGTCAACAGATCGATCGCAACACCCTGTTTGGCGAATCGTTCGCGCACGACATCGCAGATA
>JAAERP010000304.1 GCA_024230215.1 Fuerstiella sp.
CCCCCTTTTCCGGGGAATGCTTCCCCCCTGACTTTTGCCTGTGACAAAGCACTAGAGCAGTTTACGAAATAGGGGAATCGGTTCTGGCTCATGGGGGTAGCCATTCTGCTATCAAGACACGTGAATCGCGGCCATAGGTCAGCGAAACTCGCTGTAAGCCTCTCCGAATTCGCTCAGCTTATGCTTGTGATGTCTCATACAAACGCGGGCACAACGGGGCCAAAATCGATTGAGACAGCAAGGTTTTCGACGTTGCTGAGCGTGATCCGTCTCTTGTGAACTTTCAGCTTGCCTTCCGTCTGCAGTTCACCAAGAGTGATCGTGACTGTTTCTCGAGTTGCTCCGATGATGCTGGCCATATCCTGGTGCGAAATTTTTTGTCCGATCACAATCCCGTCTGGCGTGTGCCGGCCGTATTTTTCGGCCAGTTCCAGCAACAGGTGAATCAGGCGTTCACGACTTGTTCTGAACAGAAGAGACTTCAGGCGCCGTTCGATAAGTCGGACCCGAAGTCCAAACATCCTTGTCAGCGTCATGGAAACACTGGGGTTTTCAAGCATGAGCTGTTGAATCACATGCCGTGGAAGTAGGACCACAAACGACTTTTCTGTGGCTTCCGCGTACTCGTCGCGCCGACTGCCGTTGAAGACGCTGACTTCGCCAAATAACTCTCCTGGTTCCATGAACCCGAGAATCGCCTGTTTGCCTTCTCCGGTGACGTGGTAAATCCTCACTCTCCCGCGAGCCAGCAGTAGCACGGAATCGCCCATGTCACTGGGCAGGTAGATTACTTCGCCGCGAGCGAATTCGCGACTGAAGCATTGAGATTCCATGTCCAGAATCTGTTCGGTTGACAGTTGCCCAAAAGCCGAACATTTCTTCAGGTACCAGATCTTTTCGTTCATGTCGCTGCCAGTTGGATTTGAGCGATGCAACTTCCTGAAACGGAGGCACTGATCCCATGACGCCGATTCTGTAAGGATTCTTACAGGACCATCAGCAAATCAAGCAGAAAGTGGCTGATTGGGCCCGTTTAAGCAGTTCTTCCGCTACGTTGGGAGTCCACGGCAACAACTCGATTCTGTATTTGGGCGCTGTCAGCGCACGGTTTCTCGCGGATGGAGGAGTTTGGCGGGCCGCCAGGGACAGCGAGCTCGGATGACGGTCAAAAAGTTGTTGGTCCGCAAAACAGGAAAAACATTGATTTTGAACCGTGATCGGCTCTACAGCGTTTCACGCTGACTTGTGGCCGCGAAGAACGCTTTTCAATAGCAGTTTCGTTATCCCCACGAGCCAGTATCGTCTACGACAATAAGTAAACTGCTCAAAGCACGTCCAGGTTTCCGGCGCACTTTGTTACTTTTCTGATCCCATGCGCCCAATTCGGTGTCGGTCTGGCGTCGCCCGACCAGTCACCTGTCTATAGTATCCGTCGCGACCGGTGCCTCAGGCCTGAGAACGAAACCTCCGGAACCAGCACGCTGCCGCCGCTGGTCGCAAACCACTAACACAATCACATCATGTCTTCACAAAGCCAGGGCGTTTCGAATTCGACTCCACGGAGCGACTGAGGAATCAGAGTTTTTGACGACGAACCCGTTCATCGCGGGCAGATCCGAGCGGCAATCGCTCCACAACATCATTCCCGGACTCCGTTCCATGCGCAGCGAATCAGACGTTTTCTTCGACGACACTCCTTTCAATATTCCGGTGGCGGAACGGGTCAAACGTCTGCCACCGTACATGTTCGGAGCGATCAACAAGCGAAAACACCAGCTTCGAGTGGAGGGCGTCGACGTCATTGATCTGGGCATGGGCAATCCCACGGATCCCCCGGATCCATTGATTGTACAGAAGATTGAAGAAGCTCTGGCCGACTCACGCAACCACCGATACTCCGTCAGTAACGGTATTGAGAACCTGCGGAAGGAAGTGTCGGCTCGATATTGGAAGCGTTACGGTGTCCGGCTTGATCCCAACAATGAAGTGCTGGCCTGCATCGGTTCAAAGGAAGGGTTCAGCCATATGTGTCTGGCCCTGATGGGACCCGGTGATACGGCGATCGTGCCGTCGCCGTATTTTCCGGTCCACGTTTATGCTGTGATGCTGGCTTCCGGCAACGTGATTACTCTGGATACGCGAGACCCGGAGAAGTTTCTGCAGAACATCGCGTACACCTGCGAAAATCTGGTTCCGAAGCCCAAGGTCGTGGTGGTCAATTTTCCTCACAATCCGACGGCCACAGTGATCGAACAGGATTTTTACGTCGACCTGGTTGCGCTTGCCAGGAAGCACGGTTTTCTGGTTATCAGTGACTTTGCCTACGCAGACATTTGTTACGACGGATACCAGGCCCCCAGCTTTCTGGCAACACCGGGCGCGATCGACGTGGGCGTCGAAATGACGTCGATGAGCAAGAGCTACAGCATGGCGGGCTGGCGAATCGGCTACTGCTGCGGCAATCCGGAAATGGTGCGGGCCCTGGCCACGATCAAGGGTTACTACGATTACGGGATTTTTCAACCGATTCAGATCGCTGCGATCGTCGCCATGAGGCACTGCGACGCCGCTGTAGAAAGTGTCACCAAAGAGTATCAGTCGCGTCGGGATGTTCTGTGCGATGGTCTGACACGCCTGGGGTGGAACGTAACTCCGCCCAAGGCGGGTATGTTCGTGTGGACAGATATGCCCGCAGAGTGGCGGGACATGGGGTCGATCGAATTTGCAATGAAACTGCTTAACGAAGGTGGTGTCGCCGTCAGTCCCGGTCGAGGATTCGGGGATGATGGAGAAGGCAGTTTGCGACTGGCCATCGTCGAAAACAGTCAACGTCTGCGTCAGGCCGTTCGACAGATCGGCAAGTGCCTGAACAAGGACGAGGACGAACCGGCAACGTAGTGCCTCTTCGAAGCTTGAAAGTCTGGTGGGACGACTGGTTTCAGTTTCTATTTGAAAGCAACAAAACAATGATCAACAAGGGAGTTCAAGCTGTATCCATTGTGTTACTTCTGGGAACGATCGGGTGCCAGGATCGGCAGG
This sequence comes from Fuerstiella sp., assembly GCA_024230215.1. Classification (GTDB taxonomy): domain Bacteria; phylum Planctomycetota; class Planctomycetia; order Planctomycetales; family Planctomycetaceae; genus Fuerstiella. Next base: position 3,040 of record JAAERP010000304.1, read on the forward strand.
CTGTCGTCGTCCAGTCGAACGACACACAGGAAACATCAGCCGAACCGGAGCAAGTTCACACTCATAGTGACGCAGACAAACTTGTCTGGGTGCAAAGCGACATCGAAGCCGGCGACTTCGTGATTTCGCTTGGCCACCATGGCACACACTTCCATGGGGGTGATGAAATCGAACCAGCCGTCAGCATTTCAAGAGGTGGCAAAGATATTGCCGATGCGGTCGTTCACAACTGTCTGGTGGCAGAAGGAGGCGAAACGGTGTTGTGTGAGGAACGGGAAACGATCTTTGAACCGAAGACGGACGAAGAGCCCGCCCATTACGCTCAGGGTGGTTTGACCATCCCGAAGGAAACTCGCACGTTCCTGATTCGATTCCGCATCCAGTTGCCTGAGGTCGATGCAGAGGCGACCTATGACATCGAGGTTGAAAGCCATTAAGCGGGCTTTCCGAGCAGCCAGGCAGTGAGTCTTCCTTAGAATCACACTGGTGCTTTGTCAGAACCACGTTTTAGGGTTGGCGAGGAAAACGGGGTCAGGTACCAAGAACCGGAACGGCCCGAAGGGTGCTTTGCATTTTTGGTACCTGCCCCCGTTTACCGACGAACGATTCAACCCCACTTTTGGGCTGTGACGAAGCACCAGGCCTGCGTTCCGGAAGACAAGGTTTAGATTTTTCCGTCCAGCCCCATCTGATAGTACTTGTGCGTTATCTTGTCCTGGTTCTCCAGAAGCCAGTCGATGGAAGGTTCGCACGCCATGGCTTTGTGGATCGCCTGTGCCATTGCTTTGCGGTGGATATCGAACAGGGCTTTGTGGTCCAGTTTGTCGTCTGTGGCCACGCCGGGATTCAGCCAGACGCTGCAGATGATTCCCAGATCGTTGGCCTTCTCCCTGGGGATGTCGCCTGCGCGTACTGCATCCAGAACACCGTTTGCAATGGCGGCCTGAACAGTGCCCATCAGGATATTTGTGTAGCGGGTGTTCTTGACGGTGACTTTGCTGACGCAGAGTGTTACGGGGCGGACCTGAATATCCGTATTCAGAATGGCAAACACTTTCGAGTGTCCCATCGACTGGTCTCCGGTGAGTGTGGCCAGTGCCGTGCCGACGGGGCCGTCGAGTTCACCAATCACGACTTCCGGTTCAGCTGCCGTAAAGGGTGGGCCGCCGGCAACAAGAGATTCACCGGTACGGAGGACAATGCGTTCAGACATGGAATTCGGAGTCCCAATGGAGCTTCAGTCAGAGGTAGTGGCCGCACGTGATTGCGCAGACCCGACAGAGGCGAGTAACCTACAGACACCGAAATCGGCATGCAAGCGGCCGGCTTGAATGGTGGAAAGGGCAACTCACAAGGATCGAATTGCTGAGTTTAGGATCCGCGCATGATCAAGTGGCTCATGTGTGTCGCCCTGATTTGCAGGCAGTCTCATTTACGTGCTGACAGAAAGGCCAGCAGGTCAGCAATCTGTTGATCGGTCAGATCATTCAGCAGGCGGTCCGGCATCAGCGACACGGTTTGCTGGATCAGTTCTTCAAGGTTCGTCTTCGGTATCACGACGTCTTCGTTCCTGACCGTCCGCAGGGTGACCGCGGACTCTGTGCGGCTCATCAGCAGTCCCGAGTACACTTTTCCATCAGTCGTCAGCGCCGTCCACGCGGCGAATTTTGGGTCGATTTTCTGCGACGGATCCAAAATCGACCCAATCATTTCGGCAGGCTTCAGCCGTTTGCCAACGTCATCCAGTGCCGGGCCGATCTGACCGCCGGTCTGACCAACCCGATGGCAGTTGATGCACTGCATGCGTTTGTCGGCGAACAACCCCGCCCCCTTTGTTGCATCACCTGTGATCGATAACAGATGTGCCACGTCCAGTTGTCGATTAAGCTGGTCACGGTACTGCTGAGGTTGAAAGCGGGTAAACAGATTGTGGATCTCCGGAGCCGCGTCGCGTGCTTCGGCCAGCAGCCTTTCGCGATCAGCGTCGACAATTTCTCCTCGGTCCAGTCCGGCGACGACTTCCAGCGCTTGAGGCGTTGATTGCAGGGACGGTTCGATGTGTACCGGAGATGCGTTGGATGCCAGCGACGCAATCCATTTGCGAAGCATGTTTACACCTTCGACATCGACGTCCTGTGAACCGATGTGTGGCATGCGGCCTCGGCCGGAACATACTGTTCGGTACAACAGGACGGACTTTGACGGCTGTCCGGCAGCCACGATGGCACCGCCGGGGATCTGAAACATACCCTGAACGGGCGTTGTGTCGATTGTCTTCGTTTCTTCAAGAGATGCTTCGTGGCGCAGGTCGATGGTTGCTGTGCCTCCGGCGCCTTTTTGGTGACAGTGAGCACAATTGACGGACAAATATGAACGTGCCCGGTGACCCAGTTCTGCTTCCGTGTTCTGAATATGTGCCAGTGCGGCTACTCGAGGTTCCTGCGAGCTGTGGATGTCGTCAGGAATGTTGCCGTCAAGTACGCCGATGTCGCGCAACCATTCGATTTGATTGTGAGTGGTCGTGTCGGCTGCGGACGCTGCCGTCGCTGTTGCGCCGTGTGACCTGCGAATTTCTGCGTCGTCTTTTCTTAAGAAACGTACTCCGCGGTTCAGCTGGGACAACGTAAAGCCCAGGACACCGCCGGCCCATGAGTTGTGACAGCGAATACATTCCGAGCGGGAATGCACATGCCAGTTTGTCTTGCCGAAGGATTCTCCGTAGTCGGACAGTCGAATGTCGGCGCCGCCAGCAGGAACAAGTTCTGCGTCCGTTTGATCTGCGTTCCACTGATAGCTGTAACCGGCCCAGCTTTTTCCGTTAAAGTGAAGAATCTGCGTTTCCAAAGCGACTGCCGAACCGCCGGGTGAGATGCTCGTTTTGACGGTGCGAGCCAGTACGCTGTCGACCGGAAAGTGCATGGACTCCCGCAGGCTGCTTTCCTGCATCCGCTTAGGTCCGCGGAGTACCTGGATGGATTCGTTACCCGGAATGCCAAGCCAGCGATCGGCGGTGGCACCGTCGTTCCACATGGGAACATTGACTTCGATGGGAATGACTCCTGGACTCGGCACCTGATTGATGACATCGGAAAAAAGTCCTGTTTCGCTAAGCAGTCGTGGAAACGCCGACGGTTCGCTGACTGCTTCATTTCGTTCCAGACCGTAGATCCTGCCTTCGTCAAAGTGCAACAGCAGCAATTCGTCAGACGTGTCTTCGCCAAACGCCACAATGCGCACCGACGGATCAACAAGGTCGGTCAGGTCGGACAGCGAGTCTGCGGTGCCATCTTCGTTCTTCGTGATGGAAGCCGACCAGATGCGTCGAGTTTCGTAGTCGCCGAAAATGTACTGGCCCGTCAATTCCGGGAAGTGTGATCCCTGATAGACGAAACCGCCCGTGACGGAAGCTCCTTCTGCGTGCGAGTATGCAATTGCCGGTGCGACAATTGGCGTTGGTCCTCGTTTGCCGTCCGGGATCACGGTGTGCGGCCCTTCGACGATGCTCCAGCCGTAATTGGCTCCCGGTTTTACGTTGTAAACCATTTCGTACAGTTCCCAGCCGACGTCGCCAACCCACAACTGGCCATCCGGTCCGAAGTTCATCTTCCATGGATTGCGAAATCCATAGGCCCAGATTTCCGGCAGAGCCTCGTCGACAGAATAACGCAGGCCATCGTTGCTGCTGCCTGTCGCAGTACCATCGCCGCCATCTTTCACAAACGGATTGTCCGCCGGAACAGTGTAAGCTGGCCCATCGTCCGTCGGGTTGACGTCGATGCGCATGATCGTGGAAAGAAAATTAGTGACGTCCTGGCCGGCTCGTTGAGGGTCCGGCGGGTTGGGAACTTCGCCGTCACCGGCGGAAATGTACAGATACCCATCCGGGCCAAATTGCAGACACGCTCCGTTATGACCACCTTCCGGCCATGTCAACACGATCTTCTCGCTGGCGACATCGCACTGCGGAACGCCATCGTCGTCAAAGGTGACATTGAAGCGTGACAGCCGAGTGCCATCTTTCAGGTGTTCCTTCCTGTTTGTGGTCACCAAATTGTACGTCAGCCAGCAGACGGGGACTTTCGGGTATTCCGGATGGAATGCCAGTCCATACGCGCTTTTCACGGCTGCCGCGGAGCGGTGCGGTGTGAGCTGTTCAAAAACCTGTGCCAGGTCGACAAACAGGTCCGGTTGGGCGACTACCGGATCATCGGGAAACGAGAACACGGATCCTGTGCGAGTAATCACCCACAGTCGGCTGCGGGACGGATCACGTTCAATATACAACGGTTGGTCGAATTTCAGGTTGGGAAACCGCAGCGTCTGCTTCAGCGGTGGAGGCGGTTCCGGCGAACCGGTGATTCTTGACGTCGTCCACAGCGTGCGTTTGGCGTAGTTGTTTTCCTGTGCGGGTGCTGGGGACAACAAAAACGCGGCGGAAAGCGGACACAGGATGGCGGCTGTTCGCAGCACTGGCCACCGCAGGAAACTTCTAAATCTATTCGCCACGGAGTGCTTTCTGTGAAGCGTCGAACGAGAGTCAATCCCGACGGAACTCAGTATCTGAGTGCGTTTGCGAGAAATTGTGGGGGCACATTGGAATCAGGTCTCCACTGATTCAGAGCAGTTTACTATGCTCAGAGGCAATTCCAATTGGCCAGCAGCCAACCCGTCACATCGTTGCCGAATCATTCAGAACCAGCCATGCAAATCAAGTTCTACAATACACTTACAAATTCCACAGAAGACTTCACCCCCGTTGATGCCGACGCCGTGCGGATGTACAGCTGCGGTCCGACGGTCTACGACTTCGCTCACATCGGCAATTTTCGATCCTTTCTGTTTGCCGACGTGATCCGTCGATCGTTGGAATTCTTCGGCCACAATGTTCACCACGTCATGAATATCACCGACGTTGGCCACATGACCGACGACAGCAATGCCGACGGTGCGGGTGAAGACAAGATGGCGGCGGCTGCTCAGCGTGTTAAAGAAGACAAAAAGTCGGGCAAGGTGCCGGAAGGTGCCGTTGAGAATCCCGAAGATCCTTATCAGATTGCAGATTACTACACGAAGGCGTTTCTTGAGGATGCTCAGCTGCTTGGCCTGAAGGTTGCCTTCGAACCGGAAAACATCCTGAAAGCAACCGACAATATCGACACGATGCAGGAGATGATTTCCGAGCTCATCGAGAAAGGCCATGCGTACGTTGGCCCCGATGGAGTCGTTTATTTCAGCGTCGACAGCTTTGACGACTATGGCAAACTGAGCGGCAACACTCTGGATCAGTTGCAGACCGGTGCTGGCGGACGAATCAGCGACGAACATCAGTCGAACAAGAAGCATCCGTCGGACTTCATGCTGTGGAAGGCCGACGAAACGCACATCATGAAATGGGATTCGCCATGGGGTACTGGCTATCCTGGTTGGCACATTGAATGTTCCTGCATGGCTCGCAAGCGTCTGGAAAAAGACGTCATTGATATTCACACCGGCGGCGAAGACCTGATTTTCCCGCACCATGAGTGCGAGATCGCTCAGTCGCGTGGTGCGACTGGTGCAGATGCATTCGCGAAATTCTGGATGCACGCTCGCTTTCTGATGGTGGAAGGCGAAAAGATGTCCAAAAGCAAGGGCAACTTCTGGACTGTGCGTGACGTGCTGGAAGGACGGGCGACGGGAGTGAAAGTGCACCCGGCCGTATTACGGCTGGAGCTCATTAAATCACACTACCGTTCCAACATGAATTTCACAAAAAAGGGTCTGCAGGATTCGGCCAACGTGGTCAAACGTCTGAACGAATTTCGAAAGAAGCTGGAAGCAGCTGCCGGCGACGCAACGGTTGAAGTGGATTTGACTCACCCGATTCTACAGGCCTTCGGTGAAGCCCTGGCGGACGACCTGAATTTTTCCAAGGCGCTGGCGGTTGTGCTGCCGTGGGCAGCGACGGAACCTGACAACCCTGCCGAAGCGCTGGCTGTGCTCGACAGGATTAACGACGTGCTGGCCGTGGCACCTCTGGCTGTCGTCGACGGCGCGGCATCAGATTCGGACGATGATCCGGATATTATCTCGATGTGCAAAGCAATCGACGACGCTCGCGGTGCGAAGGACTGGTCGGCATCCGATGCGATTCGAACGCAGCTTGAGGACGCCGGTTACGACGTGCAGACAACTCCGGAAGGAACCATCGCGGAGAAGAAACTGGCATAGGCGTGGGCTGTGACTGGTCTGGTTTCACTCACCAATCCGCAGCAGCACCTTGCCAGCGCGAGTCCTGGCTTCGGCCGCGACCACCGCAGCGCCGATCTGGTCCAGTGAAAACGTCTCGCTGACTGTCGTCGACAGAACTCCGCCAAGAATCAGACGCGTGATACGTCGAACGAGTTTCAGTTTGAACAACAGATTCCTGTCGTTCATGAAGTTGCCCAGCCAGAATCCTTCGACGCTGGCTTGTTGAGTCATCAGAGTCCGCGGGCTGCATTCCAGCGGCTCTTCGCTAAGTGTGCCGAAGACCAGCATGCGGCCTCTGCGCCCAAGCATTCTCATGACGACAGACCCCGTGACACCGCCGACCGGATCAATAGCGTGCAGCACGTGCTGGTCTCCAACAATGCCACGAATCGCCGATGACAGATCGTTCGTCGAATTCTTAGCCGGATCAAACACAACCACTTCGGTCGCGCCTGCCGCTTTCAGGTTGGCAACGGATGCTTCGTTACGGACAACGTTTAACGTCTTGAATCCCAGAGCATTTCCCAGTCGGACGACCATTGTTCCCAGCGACGAACCGGCCGCCGTCTGCAGCAGCCATTCGCCGCGTTTTACTCGCAGTACTTCCTGCGTCATGATCCATGCGGTCGCAGGATTCACGAAAAACGTGGCTGCCTGTTCAACGGACAGGCGATTGCTGAGTGGTATGACCTGTGCCGCCGGAACAACGGTGTATTCGGACCAATTGCCACCGGCTCTGTTCAGGACGGCAACTCGTTTGCCGCGGAACAGCTTTCCTCGAAGACCACCGCCGGATGCCTCAACAACGCCAACGCCTTCGAAGCCCGGGCTCTGCGGCAAGTGAGGTTCCAAACCATAGACGCCGCGAATGAACATCAGGTCTGACGGGTTGACGGGACTCGCCAGCATTCGCACAAGGACCTCGCCGTGCTGTGGCGACGGTCGGTCGCGTTGAACGCATTGCAGGACCTGCCCCGGCTCACCTGTCGATTCAAATTGCACGCACTTCATGGCTTCGTTACCGCTGTGTGGTTTTGGTGCAAAGTCCTGAGCCATTTACGAAATGACGGAGCCGGTTCTGGCTGGTGGGGGCAGCCGTTCTGCTATCAAGACACATGAGCCGCGGCCATGAGTCAGCGAAGTTCGCTGTCACGTGCGACAGACGGAGATTGCTAACCGAGGTCGGTTCCAAGTTCCTTCATGAATAACTTCATGTCTTCCCAGACCAATTTCTTGGCGGACTCATTCCGCAACAGGTAAGAGGGATGATACGTGCACATCACCCTGGCATCACCGTGTTGCAGGAATTGTCCGCGTAGCCGACCCACGGGCCGAGTTTCTCCCAGCAGGTTCTGGGCAGCCACGGTTCCCCAGGCGACAATGTGTTTTGGCGCTATGATCTTAATCTGTCCGTCCAGAAACTCGCGGCAGTTGGCAGCTTCCTGTGGGTGTGGATTTCGATTTCCGGGTGGTCGGCATCGCAGGATGTTGCAAATGTAGATTTCTTCGCGTTTCAGTCCACAGGCAGCGATGATCTTGTCCATCAATTTGCCAGCTGCACCAACAAAGGGTTCCCCCTGTCGATCCTCGTCAGCACCGGGAGCCTCGCCGATGAACATGATTTCAGCGTCCGGATTTCCGACTCCGAAGACCGTTTGCCGTCGGGTGTCAGCGAGTTCCGCGCATCGTTTGCAGACAGAAACGGCTTCCGCCAGTTTGCTTAGTCCTTCAGTCTTCTGCTCCTCGGTGCGAAACGTCTGCTCAAGCAGCAAATGCGTTGATTCCAGAATTTCCGGCCGCTCCGCAGAATTAGGTGCCAGGCGATCGGGCGACATCAGTGGAATCTGACTGCCTGATTTGCGCGACGGAGATTGAGGCGCGGAGGGTGCTGTCCCTTTGAGGCGGGCTGCCAGGAGCTTTGCGGGTGCTGCAGCGCGTTTTGGAAGCGTTACCGTTGGCAGATGGCTGATACCCGAAGCGGACATCAGTTCCAGAAACTGCCGCAGGACTCGATTGTCAGTCATGGTTGATACTCGAGTGAGGCGAACAGGGAACGTCGCCTGGACACTGTTGTGCCAGGAAAATTCATCAGTTTGAGGGGCATGCGCAGATACTGCCGAACATTATGTCATATGACAGCCGACTTGAACGGATACGCCGATTGTTTCGAAAAACCGAAAATTCTGCCGAATCCCGATGCTCTCATTTGGCGATTAAGGAAAGATAGCGACGACCGATCAGGTTGTCGCGTTCATTTCCGTTGTTCCGTCAGTACTCCCTGCTGGTTCTTTCAGATTCATCGAAGTCTATGCCGATTGGCATAATGTTCGCGGGTTTGAAGGGCACCGAAAGGAACCCACGGTATGTGGGTTTCGTTATTCAGTCATGTGCGCAGAATTGCGGTGACTCTTCCGGGCTGCGGCGAACCAAACCAAGAGGTGCAGAGGTTCAGTTCCTTCAGGAGGAAGGTACTCTCTCATCTTAGGATGAACGCGAGGGATTGAAAGATGCTCAGAAGATCATGGAGTTCGTTTCTTGCGGGGGTAGCCTTCGCAGGTGGGATGGCGGTTGTGAGCGCCGTGTCTGCCGGTGAGATCTACACCGCAGAACAAATAAACGCCAGAGCTCAGCAATTGTTGACTGCCGCTGACAACGAACCAATTGCTCAGCTGGCGTCGGTGAGTTCCAGCGTCAATGGTTGCACCAGTTGCTCTACCTCGGCCGGGTGTGGTGGTAGCTGCGGCGATTTGTTCGGAGCGAGAGATTGTGATGAAATCTCCTTCGGCGGCTGGATCCAGATGGGGTATCACAACAAGGTGACGCCAAGGGGAACAGCTCCCGACGATGCCCGCTCGTTCAACAATCATCCTGATCATTTCAACCTGCACCAGGGATGGCTGTACGCTGAAAAAATCGCTGACGGCAGCTGCGGTCCGGACTGGGGATTCCGCATGGATGTGATGTACGGTGTGGATGCCGGAGACACTCAGGCGTTCGGTAACCGACCTGGTCGATGGGATAATGGCAGCGATTTCAACCGCGGCGGTGGCTATGGGTGGGCGATTCCTCAGCTCTACTCTGAGTTGGCGTCGGGTGACTGGAATATCAAGATTGGTCACTTTTATACCCTGGTTGGGTACGAGGTTGTGACTGCTCCGGACAACTTCTTTTACAGCCATGCACTGACAATGTTCAACAGCGAGCCGTTCACTCATACGGGTGCTCTGGCGACGTTCACGGCAGGTGATGATGTCACCCTTTACGCTGGCTGGACTGCCGGCTGGGACACTGGTTTCGACCGAGTCAATGGCGGCAGCAGTTTCCTGGGTGGCTTCAGTACGGCACTCGGCGAAGAAGTCACTTTTACCTACATTACTACGTTCGGCAACTTTGGTGCCCGCGGCGCTGGTGCCAGCGGTTATTCGCACAGTCTTGTGGTTGACACGGCCCTGGCGGATGACCTCAACTACGTCATCCAGAGTGACCTGGTCGACATCGGTGTTGGTGCCGGTTCTTCACAAGTTGGCTTGAATCAGTATCTGATCAAGACGATCAGCGACAGGATCGGCGTCGGTGTTCGTTCTGAATGGTGGAAGAGCGACGGTGCGTTCCAGTATGCTGTCACCGGCGGTGTTAACGTCAGGGCAGCGGACAATCTGATCATCCGACCGGAAGTCCGCTACGACTGGCAGTTGCCCACGGCGACCGGAGATCAGGTTACCTTTGGCATGGACGCGATTCTCACATTCTGATGAGTTGTCGAACCCGCGATCAACGTGGGATTCAAGAACTAAAACGAAACCGCAGTTGGAGACTATCCAGCTGCGGTTTTTTCGTGTCTGTCCACAAGACGGTAAAACGGGTAGAACAGCGAGTGTGCCACGATCAGGGGAAATGCAACGGGAAGCATGAAACGTGTCGACAGAAAAGGCTGAGGCAATCGTGATCAGGCTGGCGGATTTCAGCGAATCCAGCCGAGTCGTTACGTTTTTCAGCAAAGAATTCGGAAAGCTCTCGGCGCTGGCCAAAGGCGCGAAAAGACTGAAAGGTCCGTTCGATGCTGCTCTTGACGTGCTTTCGACGTGTCGAATAGTCTTCATTCGCAAGTCGTCCGGGACGCTGAGTTTATTGACCCAGGCGAGTCTGGTGTCGCGTTTTTCTCCCGTTTCGGGCAGTCTCAATTCACTTTATGGCGGGTACTACGTCGCCGATCTGTTGTGCAGTTTGACGGAAGACGAGGACCCTGATCCGGAAATCTATGGTCTCGCCTACAGGGCATTGAAAGAGCTATCGGATCCGGAAGCGGATTCGGCAGCATCAGTCATACAATTTGAAATCGGGTTGCTGCGGCAGGCCGGGTTATTTCCCAACCTGTCTGAGTGCGCTGCTTGTGGTCAACCGGTTACAGCGGAAAGCAAATACGCTCACTGGGTCAGCCAGGGCGGTCTGCTTTGTTCTGATTGCCGTCGTCAGGAATATGCGGGTAAGTCTATCTCTGCCGGTGCGGTCGCGATCCTGAAAAACATGTCGGGTGATGGTTCACAACTTTCCGAACGAATTCGACTGACAAGAGACCAGTCGGTCGAATGTCACCGCCTTGCGGTCTCTGTCATCACAAACGTACTTGGCAGGAAGCCCGGTACACTCAGATATCTGAACTTCTGAATTCCATGACAAATCGCAGGACGCTCACGAATCCAACAGAATCGGTCGCTTCTTCTGAAGTGATCGAAGCATGCGGCCAGGGGACGTCCGTGAGGACCACCCTCCGGGCGTGGCTGCCTGCCGTTCTTCTGGTTTCTGCGTTCGTCTTAATGACAGGCTGTCGCTCTTTTCGTCCATCTGATGGCGAAGGGCTTTTTGCAAAAAATAACCTGCTTAGCACAAAAGGCATTCGTGGACCGCTGGAACGTGCTTTGTCCGGTGAAGACGATGTCCTGACGCGAGGTGCAAGATATTCGGAAGCTGGCCAGCGGCAGGCTGAGGCAGCTCGCAAGCTGTTTGACGAAAAAAAATATCCTGAGGCCCTGAAAAGATACAAGGCAATCGCCCAAAAGTACCCGGAATCGTCTGCGGGTGAAGAAGCATGGTTTCGAGTCGGCGAATGCCATTTTGCCATGCAGGAATTTCCTGCTGCTCAGGATGCTTACGACAAGCTGTTCGTCGACTATCCGTCCACAAAGTACGTGGCCGATGCCAGTCGTCGTCTGTTTACAATCGCCAGGGCATGGCTGGAAATCACCGACCCTGCTGGACAGAGTCAAATCAAGACCGTCAGCCAGGAAAACGAGATCGAAGCTCCCGAATCGGTATCGTCATCGCGTGATCCCAGCGTCAAGTACGGACTGATTCCCAACTTTCTTGACAAGACCCGACCGATTTTCGATACCAAAGGGCGAGCGCGAAATGCTCTGAAGTCGATCTGGCTGAACGATCCCACGGGACCACTGGCGGATGACGCCCTGATGTTGACCGCGGCGTACTACATGAGACGCGACAACTACGTCGAAGCGGATCGCTACTTTGATATCCTTCGGAAAGAATACCCGGACAGTCCTCACCTTGAAGACGCATTTGTGCTGGGTTCGCACGTCAAACAGTTGTCATATCGAGGACCGTTTTACGATGGAACGTCGCTGGTATCAGCGTCGAACCTGAAAGAACGAACATTGCAGCTGTTCCCGAATTCGAAGGACCGCCAGCAGATTCGCAAGGATCTGCAGCGCCTTCATCTGCTGGAAGCACAGCGAGCATGGAGTAGAGTTGATTTTTATCGCCGTAAGGACAACCCGCGAGCGGTTGCGATTAAGTGCATGCAGGTGATCACAGAATTTCCGGAAACGCGATATGCCGAAATGGCTCGCACGGAAATTCGGCGCATCAATCCGGCGGTCGTCAAAAGTCTGCCGGGAGTGGCAGAGTTCATGCAGTCGCTGCCTGCTGCCAGTGAGTCTGCGACTGATACGCCTGGCTTGTCGCCGTTAGAGGCACCGGTCAAATCTGTCAGTGCTTCGGGCGACCGGTCTCCCGTCAGTCGCCTTTGAGGAGTGCAGCGGTGTCCCGTTCTATTCACCTCGCGACTGCGCTGAGTCTTGCCGTCTGCTGTATGGCTGGCTGCGGCTATCTGCTGGGGCCGTCAAACGTGCAGGGTGTTCGCACAATTCATGTGCCCATCTTCAAGTCTGATACCTTTCGTCGCAACCTGGACTACTTGCTGACTGAGGCCGTTCATAAGGAAATCAAACTGCGCACCGGCTACCAGCTTGCCGACGCAGACTGTGCAGACACCGTCCTCGAAGGTCGGATCATTGATGCTCGGAAAAGTGCGCTCAGCGAAACTCGATTTGACGATCCTCGTGAAGTCCAGCTGATGCTGGGTGTGCAGATCTCATGGATCGACCGCAGAACCGGACGTGTGCTACAGCAGCAGACGTTTCCAATCGGACAGGAATTGGCGATACACTCGTCGCAGGTCAGCTTTGCTGCGGAAGTCGGTCACTCACTGGCCACGGCCCAGCAGGAAGCGGTGCAGCGACTGGCAGGTCAGATCGTTGACCTGACTGAGATGCCCTGGTAGCGAAGAATCCCGGTCTCCTGGAAAGACCGGGACTTTGCTGTCGTCAGCCGAATTAGTACGGCAGTTCTCGAATGTACAGGTTCTTGAAAAACAGCTCGCTGCCGTGATGCTGCAGTTCAATCTGATCGGCTCGTGGCAGTGGTACAGTGCCGGTCTTGTCCCAGTAATTCTCCAGGGCCACTCGATTGACAATTAGCTTGTCGTTCAGCCAGATCGATACCTTGTCGCCCACCATGCGAATCAGGAACGTGTTCCATTCGCCCGGTTTCCTGTCCGCCAGCACTGTGGGGGCATTGCGCCATCGCTTGTTATTCCACAGGCCTCCGGAACCAAGATTCCGCCCATTCGCAAACTGAGCCACCCATTCTTCACCGGTCGAAGGCGGCTCCTGACCGTCCTTTACGCGCGGATCCCACGGATCCCAGATTTGCACCTGAGGCGTCCCACGAAGATAGATGCCGGAGTCTGCGCCGGGCGGAATCTTCCAGTCGATGTAGAATTCGAAGTCGCCGTAGTCCTTCGCCGTACAGAGACTTTGGCCTTTACCATCATACGTCAACACCCCATCGGCGACATTCCAGTGTTCTCGCATATTCTCGTCCGCTTTGGCCTGAGCTTCCTGCAACGCACTCCCCCGGAGCGCACGTCGTTCAGTGGCCTTTCTGTGGGCGAGACCCTTCCAGCCGGTCAGATCCTTACCGTTGAAGAATGTCGCAAACCCCTGCGGCGGAGTATTGTCATAGGCCGACGCTGCTTTTGTCGGTGATGGTGAGTAGTCGGCCAGTTTCAGATTTCGAAACTCGACACGATCGCTGTGTCCGGCCAGGATTAGATGCCCCTTCTTATTCTTACGGCCCGGATGAGCTGAACCATCGACGGGCGTGATGTCGTCAAGAAATGTGTCGACGATCACCGCACCGTTCAGAATGACCATGATGTGGTCCTCGATGGCAACAATCGTTTCTGTATTCCATTCACCGACAGGTTTCAGGTATCCGGTCTTTGACGGGTAGATCCCGTAGATCGAACCGTGATATTGCCACGGCTTCAACCAGCTGAGCTTACGCTTTCTGCCGTCGCCCAGATCCGCTTCGCCACTGTAGCGGGAACCGTTGTGGTCGAGAATTTGAATTTCCATTCCGTTGCTGGCTGGGTGACCACCCTCGGGCACTCTAATGCCGACGCCATTGTTACCGCTTTCTTCCAGCTTGAATTCGAAGTGGAAAGCAAAGTCGCTGTATTCCTTATCGCTGACGAGATTCTTACCGCCCTTTTTGCAGACCAGCTTGCCGTCTTCGGCAACGTAGCCCTTTGTGTCACCCGTCCAGCCGGTCAGGTCTTTGCCGTTGAACAGGTCTGTCCAGCTGCCCGTTTCCAGAATTGCTTTGGCACGATTTCCCGCTTCAATGTTGGCGTCTGGTTTTGCCTCCTGGCCGAGGACAGGTGTGGCCAGAACAGTGGCCATCAAGAGCGACAGCACGGTTGTCGAACGGTTGGTGTGCATGCGAGTAGGTCTTTTGAATTGGTGGGAACGAAGGAAGGCGGGTGCAGTACGCCGGCCGTGGGCTTCCAGGGTACGGAAGTTTTTCCGGCATGTCGACCGTTACGAATAAGAGACCCGGTCTTTCCAGGAGACCGGGTCTTTATGGTTCTGGGCAGAACCGGGAGATTTGGTACAAGAATCTGCGTCTTGCGGTGTTCTCGTCCACCGAAGTACAATTCCGTCGCAACTTTCGCCGCACCCCGTCCCATCCGATGCTGAACTGGCTTCGACAACATTTATCCTGTGATTTGGCGATCGATCTGGGGACGACATCGACTCGGATTGGTCTGCCCGGGGAAGGAATCCGCCTGGACGAACCATCTGTGGTCGCGGTCAGCCGCAACAGCACGGGCGTCATAGGCAAAGGTGCGGCCGTCGGCAGACTGGCTCATCAGATGCTGGGACGAACGCCGGACGGTATTCGTGCTGTGCGGCCCATTGCTCATGGCGTCATCAGCGACTTTGAGCTCACGGAGGCCATGCTGAGATACTTTCTGCTGAAAGCATCCGGTCAGAAGCTGGCCCTGCGTCCTCGAGTGGTGATTGCTGTGCCCGGTTGCATCACGGCAGTTGAGAAAAGAGCGGTCATCAACAGCGCCGAACGAGCGGGGGCCGGACAGATCTGGCTGATTGAAAAAGCGCGTGCCGCGGGCATTGGTGCCGGTCTGCCGGTATCCGAGCCACTTGCCAGCATGGTCTGCGATCTGGGTGGAGGGACGACGGAAGTCGCGGTGATGAGCCTGGGTGATATCGTTGCCAGTCGATCCATTCGCACGGCCGGCGACGAGATGGATCTGGCGATCGTCAAATACCTGCGGCGTCGCTACTCACTCAGGATCGGCGAACAGTCAGCCGAGCAGTTGAAGCTGCGCATTGGCAGTGCTGCACCGCTGGACCATGAACTCAGTCACGAAGTCAGTGGTCTTGATACCGCCAGCGGTATTCCGCGGAAGGCGATGATCACCAGCGAAGAAATACGCGAGGCGTTGTGTGAGCCTTTGGCAGATATCGTTGACTGCGTGCGTGGCACCATCGAGCGATGTCAGCCGGAACTTATTGCGGATCTTGCCGATATGGGGATCGTCCTCACGGGCGGTGTTGCTTTGCTGCGTGGCATCGATCGCTATCTGAATCAACATCTTGGCGTTCCTGTCCGTGTGGCGGAATCGCCAACACTCACTGTCATCCGCGGAGCCATGATCTGCCTCGACCATCTTGAACAGTGGCAGGATCGACTGGACACGGGAACGGTCCAGTGAGTGGGCACACACAATTCATGCAGCGTACGTCGCAGAAACATATCTGGCTCAGTGTCGGTGTGATCCTGATTCTGACACTCGTGGCCGTAGTTGCGGACCGCACTGGGGCTCTTACGCCAGTGCGAATGACGCTTCACAATCTGCTGAGTCCAGGCCGACTGGTCATTCTCGCCGTCGCTCCTGCGGATCCCGGTTTCCTGGGGACCGGCCGTGGCAGCAAGTCACGTGTCGTGGGCGAATTGACCGATGTGGCTGATCTTCAAAACGCATTGCTGGAAAACGAACTGCAACGGCGCCAACTGCTTATTGACAATGCTCGCCTGCACAACGAGCTTCGCAGAAGCCGCGAACAATCTGCTGTCGGCACGATAGACATTGTCCCGTTGGTGAACTTCGTCGCTGTGAAAGCGAACATCCTGAGCCATAGCGGAGTTACTGAAAACGTTCGGGACCTCATTGTGGATGCCGGCCGGGCGTCGCAGTTGAAGCCATCGGACCTGCTGGTCGATGGTTCGGGAATACTGCTGGATCAGGGAAAGCAACAGGGGATGGAAGCCGGTCAACGAGTTGTCAACGGCATGGCAGTCGTGGGACGTATCACGGAAATCTCGCAGTGGGTGGCGTTGGTTCAACCTGTCAGCCACGAAGACTTTTCTGCGGCTGTGCAGTTGGTCAGGAATTCTCCACAGGGTGCTGCCTTCGGAGCAGAAGGTCTGTTGGCTGGAATTGGCAACGGTCTTTGTCGAGTTTCCGGCGTTGCGTACACCGAAGCCGTGTCCGTCGGCGATGAGGTTTTTTCGGCGGACATCAACGGAATCAGCGGTCCTCGACTGTACTATGGGAAGGTTGTGCGGGCCGAATTTTCAGCAGGTGGAGAATGGGATGTGCAGGTCGAGCCGGCAGTTGACTACCGTATGCTGGATCAAGTAGCTGTCGTCCAGCCATCCGTGAACAGGAACCGCAGCAGAACTTCTTCTGAGCCCATGTCGTCCGCGCCAGCGGGAGTTCGGCAATGAAAACGATCGTTGTCTGGCTGCTGCTTCTTTGGTTCGCCCTGGTTTTTCAGGTTGCCCGGCCTGAATTCTTCGGCTCCGGATCGCTGGTCATTCCTTTGTCGATCGGTTGCATTTTCTGGCTGCGAAATGGAACGGGGGTCCTGATCGCCGGTGCTGCTCTGTTGATTCAATGGATCCTGAGTACAAGCTTTGCACCGATTGACGTCGTTGTCATTCTTGTCTTCGCCTGTGTCGCGATCTCCCGCGACAGCCCGAGCGATTCCGGGTGGCCGTCGACGACGACCGGAATTCGAGATGCGTGGTGGTTTCGGCCGGCCATCGTCCTGTGCGTGGGGCTGACTCTGCATGCGTCATTGGTCAGCAACTTTCAGGCTGAAAATCTGTGGCCGACGCTGCGGTCTAGCCTTTGCATCGCGCTGCCAGTTCTCGCACTGACTCTGATTATCGCTCGAACGGCGGATCAGTTCGGGCTGCGTCGCCGACCGGTCTGGTAGGCCATGAAACGATGCGTAATCAGCCGCTGAATTCAATTTTTCATGAACGCGACCTCGGCCCGGTTTCGCTGATTGATCCCCCGACAGAATTCAGATTTCATCTGCTGCTGTTTGCCTTCTGTGCCGTTTCGGTTGTCGTTCTTTGTCGAATTGCGTGGGTGCAGTCGCAGCTTCAGGATCGCTATCTGACGGCTCTGAACACGACGTCCACGGACTACGAAGTCATCCCGGCGCGCGATGGACGGATTCTTTCCGAATCATCTGCCGTGCTGGCCACCGATGTCGACCAGTATTCGGTTCAGGTGCACTATCGTTGGCTGCAGGAACCGGCGGACGAAGCGTGGATCGCGCGACATGTAAGGAAGCGGCTGTCGCGCAAAGAACGAAGCGACGCTGACCTGGTCGAGCGTACTCGGCAGGAAGTGGTCGCCGCACAGAAACGCATGTGGTCTCACTTATTGACGGTTACAAACCTGTCGCTGCCGGACTTCACGGACAAACAGCAGGCCATTCAGAAGACGGTGACACGTATTGCGGATTCCGTCAATCGACGTCGCCGGATGACCAGCACAGAATCCGGATTCGACGACACAGCAACGATCGCATCGTCGGACGGGCTGCTGATGCGAATGGCGTCGGTTGTACGATCAGCGCTGACGACACCGCCGGGTGCCGGAACTGCAGCGACAATCGTGGTTCGTGAGGAGGAAACGTTTCACGAAATTGTGCGTGACGCTCCCTTTGCGGTAGCGGCACGGATTCATGAACAGACGCATTTGTTGCCGGGTGTACGAGTCGTTGTGGGCAATCGACGGACCTACCCACTTGACGCCACAGCCAGCCACATCGTTGGAGCCAGAACTGTAGTGCGTGATGATGAGCCGAACGCCCGCCTGCCGGCCGGTGTCTCCCGGCAGGAATGGACGGCTCGAACTGGGCGATTTGGTGTAGAACGCAGCTACGACCATCAGTTGCAGGGTGTCCCGGGACTGCGACAGGTCGTGCGAAATCGCCGCATGGAAATCGTCGAATCGAAAGTTGAACGCCAGCCGATCAGTGGTCGTGATGTCGTACTGACGCTGAATGTCGAACTGCAGCGACACGCCGAACAGTTACTGGCGGAAACTCTGCTGGATGCACCGGCGTATTTGCTTTCGCGGCAGGAAAATGACGACAGCAATTCTCCGCAACCCGTCGCTGCGGGAGGGAGTATTGTCGTGATGGACGTTGTCAGCGGTCGCCTGCTGGTGGCGGCCAGTGCTCCAACGTTCAGCCTGTCGCTGTTCACTGGCAGCAGTGTTGCCGAATGGAATGCTGTGAATGCGGACCAGCGGCATCCGTTTATTTCGCGAGTGATCGCGATGGCTTTGCCACCGGGTTCGGTGGTGAAACCAGTCACGGCGATCGCAGCACTGGAATCCGGACATCTCGATCCCGACGATTCGTTTTTCTGCCAGGGATTTCTGACTCGGCCGGATGAGCATCGTTGCCTGATTTATCGGTTGCATGGTGCCGGGCACAACGACATCACGCTGACGCGCGCGATTGCGCAATCGTGCAACGTCTATTTTTTTTCCGCGGCGTCCGGCATGGGGTTCCTGCCATTGCGTGAGTGGTGCGACCGATTCGGTCTTGGCCGCGAATGCGGGGTCGACCTGCCATTCGAAAAAAATGGTAACGTTCCCGGAACACCAGGCACTGCCTCAGAAGATCCCCGCCGATTCGCGCGCGAAGCTCTGGGTCTGGCGATTGGACAATCGAGCCTGACGATCACTCCGCTGCAAATGGCCAGAGTCATGGCAGCGATCGCCAACGGAGGCTGGCTGGTGACGCCGCATGTCGTCAGCGCTGATGGCACGGCTCGCACAGCGACTGATATTGACGATCGTCCACGGGACCTGTCTCGGCGGCGGATCTCCGGGCTGACGGATGGAACTCTTGCAAGAGTTCGCGAAGGACTCAAAGCCGTCGTGCAGGAACCCTATGGCACCGGCTACAAAACGGTGCGTCTGGAAGAGATCGCCATCGCCGGAAAAACGGGCACCGCAGAAATCGGTCCAGGAAAACCAGATCACGCATGGTTCGCGGGTTATGTTCCTGCCGATGAGCCACGATTTGCTTTTGTCGTTGTGCTGGAACACGGAGGGTCCGGCAGCCGTGCTGCGGGTCCCGTGGCCCGGGCGCTGGTGCAGAAGCTGCTGGACACCGGTCTGGTAAGTGGCGCGGGCGCCGGAAAAGGGGGCGCCGGAAAAGGGGTCGGGAGTCAATAGCCGGAACGGCCCTTTGGGTGCTTCGCACTATTGACTCCCGACCCCTTTTCAGAGCATTACCGGCGAGTGGATTTTCTGCGTCGACCTTTTCTTGTGAAGCCTGGCGAGGCTTTGCTGGTTTCTTCCGGAACCGGTTCGCCGATCTTCTTCTTCAGTTGATGCACTCGGTCTCTCAACTGGGCGGCCCGTTCGAAATCCAGTTTCTCGGCAGCCTGCAGCATTTCTGCTTCCAGTTCGCGGATGAATTCTTCTGTGACGAATTGTTCTTCGCTGCTGATTCCGGAAGATTCGCGTTCGATTTTTCGTGCCGCAATTTCTTCTTCGATGCCGCGGCGAATGGCTTTTTGAATACTTGCCGGCGTAATCCCGTGTTCTTCGTTGTAGGCCGACTGTAGTGTGCGACGTCGATTCGTTTCGTCGATGGCTTTCTGCATGCTGTTTGTCACCTTGTCAGCATACAGGATGACTTCTGCGTTCACGTTTCTGGCCGAGCGACCGATTGTCTGAATCAAACTGGTTTCACTGCGCAGAAATCCCTCTTTGTCGGCGTCCAGAATCGCTACCAGCGATACTTCCGGCAGGTCCAGTCCTTCGCGCAACAGATTGACGCCGATGACGGCATCAAACACGCCCTCACGCAGCTCCCGTAGGATTTCAACGCGTTCAACGGCTGTCAGTTCTGAGTGCAGCCACTGACAGCGAATTCCTTCCTCCTGCAGATAGCCGGTCAGATCTTCAGCAAGTCGCTTTGTTAACGTGGTCACCAGCACGCGTTCGTTGATGTCCGCTCGCTGCCGGATGGACTGCAGCAGGTGCGGCACCTGGCCCTGCGCCGGAATTATGTGGATGACCGGGTCGATCAGACCCGTTGGTCGAATCAACTGTTCCACAACCTCGCCCTGCGTCTGCTCAAGTTCCCAGTCGGCCGGCGTCGCGGAGACCAGCAGCAGGTTCTTCTGTTTGTCATTCCATTCATCGAACTGCAACGGGCGGTTATCAAGAGCCATGGGGATACGAAAACCATGCTCCACGAGCGTTGTCTTGCGAGCCTTATCTCCCGCGTGCATGGCTCGAATCTGAGGAATCGTGGCGTGCGACTCGTCCACGATCATCAGAAAGTCATCGGGAAAGAAGTCGTACAGTGTGTACGGCGGTTCGCCCGGCTTTCGGCCCGCCAGGGCCCTGCTGTAATTTTCAATGCCGGGACAGAACCCGGTTTCCTTCATCAGTTCGATGTCGTAACGAGTTCTGGCGGCCAGTCGCTGGGCTTCCAGCAGTTTTCCTTCCTTGCGAAACACTTCCAGTTGTTCGTCAAGCTCTGTGCGGATTTCATCCAGAGCGGATTCCACGCGACTTTGTGGCAACACAAAGTGTTTGGCCGGATAAATGTAGATGTCCTGCAGCGACTGCGATTCTTTGCCGCTGACCGGATCGATGATGCACAGCTTTTCAACCTCATCTCCCCACAACTCAATTCGATACGCAAATTCTTCGTATGCCGGCCAGCATTCAATCACGTCGCCTCGCACACGAAACTTGCTGCGCCCCGGATCGTAGTCGTTGCGGTCGTACTGAATATCAATCAGTTTCAGTAACAGGGCATCGCGATCGATCTGCTGACCGACATGCAAAGGGATCATCATCTCCAGATAATCCTTTGGCGATCCCAGACCGTAGATACAACTGACCGTGGACACCACAATCACATCATTGCGACTGACCAGCGCGCTGGTGGCCAGCAGCCGCAGCCGATCAATTTCTTCGTTGATCGATGCGTCTTTTTCGATGTAGATGTCGCGTTGAGGAATATAAGCTTCCGGCTGATAATAGTCGTAATAGCTGACAAAGTAGGCGACTGCATTATTCGGGAAGAATTCCCGGAACTCCGAATACAACTGAGCGGCCAGCGTCTTGTTATGAGACAGCACCAATGTCGGCTTGTTTACTTTGGCGATCACGTTCGCCATCGTGAACGTCTTGCCGGACCCTGTCACCCCCAGCAACACCTGAGCCTTTTTGCCCTCATCAATTCCGCGCACCAGCGATTCAATCGCCTTGGGCTGATCACCGGCCGGTGCAAATTCGCTGGTGATTTCGAAGTGGCGATTAGAGTCGATAGGCATTGATCGTAACAACATGCAAAGTGTGGCAGGTCTGTGACGCACGGTTTCTACCCCGAAGCGGTTGCGCCCGCCAGCAACGGCGCCTGTTCGACGTTGATCATTCGCTCCCGCTGAAGATTCCGCGTATGATCTGTTTCCGCTGATTCCTGCTGTTCGCCTGTTTTGCCGTCATGACAGACTCCAATCAAACTGAAGTTCAGGACGAGGACGAGCGCGAGGGGTCTCGGCAGCTGAGTCTGCAGGGGAACGATCCGCCGTCAGAGATCGAAGGCTATGCCGTCATTCGTCGGCTGGGAACCGGTGCCTACGGGACGGTCTGGCTGGCTCGCGAAGACCGCACCGGCCGAATGGTGGCGATCAAATACTATCCGCATCGTCGTGGCTTGAACTGGTCGTTGCTGAATCGCGAGGTTGAAAAGCTGGCGACGCTGTACGCTTCGCGAAACATCGTGCGACTGCTGGACGTCGGTTGGAATGCAGAACCTCCCTACTATGTGATGGAGTATGTTGAAAATGGTTCTCTGGGTGCGTACCTGGCCAGCGGTGCCTTAAACGTCAGCGAGGCCGTCCGCATTGCTGAGCAGGTATGCGGTGCGTTAATTGAAGCTCATGGTGCCGGTGTTCTGCATTGCGATCTGAAACCGGACAACATTCTGCTGGATGTTCAGTTCCAGGTGCGATTGTGCGACTTTGGACAGTCAAGAATGTCGCACGAACAGAGTCCGGCGCTGGGAACGCTGTACTACATGGCTCCGGAGCAGGCGGACCTGGAAGCCATTCCTGACGCGCGCTGGGATGTGTACGCCGTGGGCGCGCTGCTGTACCACATGCTGACAGGACAGCAGCCGTATCGCGAGCAGTTGATTCAGAAGAAACTGGAGCAGGCAGAATCGCTGCAGACGCGACTGACCATCTATCGAGACCACATCGCGACTGTGCCAGCACCACGAGCACATCATGCGGTGCACGGCGTCGACAGCCATCTGGCTGGCATTGTGGATCGATGTCTGACAGTTGATCCCAAAGCTCGGCTGCCGAACGCGCAGGCCATCCTGGAAAAACTGAAAACTCGAGAACGCAATCGTTCTCGACGACCGCTGCTGCTGCTGGGAGTTCTCGGCCCCATCCTGTTGTTAACGGCGATGGTTCCGATCTTTCTCAACACGTTGCAGAATAATTTTCGCATCATGGAGGAGCAGCTGATCACTGATGCCAAGGAACGCAATGCCCTGACGGCACGTATTCAGGCGGATTCTCTGCGGGACGAACTTGAGGATCGTCTGGACGAACTAAAACGAGTGGTCCAGGACGAAGAAATCGTCCTGCTGCTGACTGATCTGGCGGCGCGCCCGGCAGATGAAGTGGTGGCTGAAATGCGGGAATATCACGATGCTGCCATGGAAGACCGCCCTGAATGGATGCGCCGCCTGGACGCCGCCCGTACTGCGGCTGATGAGCAAAACGAAGCTCGTCAAAAAAGTAAGGACACCAGTTGGTTTCTGACCGATGCGCGGGGCACGCAGATCTGGCGACGCAACTTCAGTGACAGAGCGATTGGCGAGAACTACGCCTGGCGAGACTATTTTCACGGCACGAACACTCAGTACGAAAAGGGCGCTGCACCGGACGGAATCCAACCGATTCAGGAAGGCCACGTATCGCTGGCGTTTATTAGTGAAGTGACTAAGCAATACATGGTGGCCTTAAGTGTTCCGGTGCGGTCAACGGACGGACAGGTGATCGGAGTTTTTGCCCGCACAGCACATCTGGGTGACCTGCAGCGGCACCTGGGAAAGGACATTCATAGTGGCGATTTCGAAGCAAACCTGCAGGTCGCATTGGTGGACCGCCGTGAATGGCTATTGCTGGATCATCCGTGGCTGACTCCGGAAATTCTTGAAAGTCGATCCGAAGAAGATGCGAGTAGGTTATTCCAACGGTTGCGCATCCACGATGATATTCGCCAACAGATTGAAGCGGCGTTCAGTCAGCCGGAACAGCCTTCGTCGGTAAACGATGCCGACGTGGTCAGAACTCGCCGGCGAGACTTTCGAACGGATTCGTATCAGGATCCGGTAGGCCTGCTAGTCGACGAAGCGTCCACCAGAAGGTACGCGGGGGACTGGATTGCCGCGATGTCTCCGATGGCGAGCAAGAAAATGCCGTGGCTGGTCATTGTTCAGGAGAAGAAAGAAGAAGCTCTGAGACCGGTCCGGTCCATGGAGAAGCGGGCCACTCGTCAGGTCTGGTACGCCGTGCTTGCCAGCATCGGAACCATGGCCACGATCTGGCTGTTCGTGTGGCAGGCACTGGCCCGATCGCAGGAACGCAAACCTCGCGGTGAGGTTGCCGAGGGAGCGTAGTATTTCTGCAGCCGGACTCCCGGGAAGTCGCAGCAGTTCGGCGCTGCAACGCAGTCTTGTGAGTTCAGCTGTCAGTTGCAGAAATGGTATTCGCTGACGACGGCAGCGTTCCTCAATCTCGTCCGCATACCACCAGCTTTGCTGGTGTGTGCTTATGAGACTTTTTCGTTTTTGATCCAAGCACGCAGCGCAAGCAGGTGGATTTGCAAAACGAACGATACCCACTCGCTGGCGCTTCGAGCTTGTATTATGGCCCCTTCCTCTGACTAGCCGGCCAGCGTCTTTCGTTGCCACAGTCCGCGATAGATTGGCAGTCCCAGCTTTCGTTTCTTGCGTTCGAAACTGGTCTGGTAATCCATGTCGTCGGCCGGATCACGTTCGGGGGCCGCTGTTAGTGCATTGAAGTTCGGTTGCGCGTCCATTAACGACCTGATGATGTCGAAGTATTCGGCCACGTCGCTCCACGAATGCACGTGTCCATTGGGCTGGACAACATCCGACAGAATCCCTGTGAACTCCTGAGTAAACAACCTGCGTTTGTGATGGCGTTTTTTCCACCACGGATCGGGGAAATAAACATGCGCCGCACTGACGGAATGTTTTTCGATCATCTTCGTCAGCACAACGTTGCAGTCGCCCCCAATGACGCGGGCGTTCTGCATCTGTTTTTTTTTCAGGCGTTCTGCCGTGCGACGACCTTCACGATAGTCGATTTCCAGTCCCAGGTAATTTATGTCCGGGTTTTTCTGCGCTGCGGTAAACAGGAACAGGCCGCGACCACAACCGATATCCAGTTCCACGGGATTTTCGTTGCCGAAGAATTCAGACCAGACGATGGAATCACCGACATCGTCGATGACCTGGAACCAGGGTTTCAGCGGTTTGACAGGAGCCGTTTGCATGGCTGCACAGGATGTCTGTCGCGTCTGCTGTTTGCAATCCGCAGGCTGTCAAAACGCCCGAGTCGGAGCAAAGTGATTCATTTTCCTGACTTCGCGACCGTGGTGCAATACTCAGTCTCGATTTCCATGAGATGTCGGATCCAGCTCTGCCTATGACCGCTTATCACTGTCAACGACTTCTGCCAGCCAGCTATCAGGGGGCCGTTTTCGCCAACAGCGATCCACGCGTGGCCGACATCAAACGGCGTGAAGCCACCGCAGAACCACAATGTCGAAAGCTGGATTTGATTCGCAAGCTGGATCAGAAGACTCTGAAACACTACGACCACGAATGACCAGATTGACTCTGCGATCTCCGATCATGAACTGGCCGCCACGATGCTGCATCTGTTTGGCATGGATCACGAAAAACTGACGTATCGGTTCAGTGGCCACGACGTGCGGGGCGGCCCGCAAGCCGGTGCGAGCTGACGCTCGGAATGCGTTGGTTCGTTGATCTCCTGTCCCTCGTCGCCTATCCGCGTGGATGGCACTTCTGATGGACGCTCTTCAAACGGGTGTGATCTACGTGAGTGTACACCTGAGTCGTGCGGATGTTGGCATGGCCCAGCATTTCCTGGAGAGCTCGAATGTCAGCTCCGCCGGCCAGCAGGTGAGTGGCAAAGCTGTGGCGGAGTGTATGCGGACCAATATCGGATCCGCAGCCGATGCGAGCCGCATAACGCTGAATGAGTGCCCACACTGTTTCGCGGTTGATCCTGCGGCCACTGCGGGTGACGAACAGCCAGTTCTGATCGGTAACCGTGATCTCGACCATACCTGGACGTTCAAGATTGAGGTAGCTGACAACGGCGTCGATCGCGACTGGCGTCAATGACACCAAACGCTGCTTGTTGCCCTTGCCGGTACAGCGTGCGAAACGTTCGTCCAGATTGAGGTCTGCGAGTTTCAGCCCCGTGACTTCAGAGACTCGGCACCCGGTGGCGTAAAGTACGGCAAGGATGGCCCTGTCACGCCGAGCATAACGGTCGACCGCACCGCTGGGCGCATTCAGTAGCTCATTCACAACGTCCGGGCTAAGTACCTTTGGCAGTCGCTGCCAGAGTTTTGGTGAACTGATGAGGTCAACGGTACTGTCGGCCACGACCGCTTCCAGCATCAGATACCGAAAGAACATGCGGATGGCAGCCAGGTTGCGGGCGATGCTGGTACTGGCAAGGTCACGGTGTTGCAGATTCTCAAGAAATGCAGTCAACGTCGGAATGTCGATTTGATGGACGGTCCGTCGATTATTGTCCCGGTTCCACTGAAAGAACTTCTGCAGATCGAGGCGATAGGCCGTAACGGTATTCGGCGACATCCCGCATTCGGCGTCCAGGTATGCCAGAAATCCTGGCAACCAGGTGGCCGGGTCCTGAAATGTTTCGCCTGAAAATCGACTTCCGGACGGTGGTTTCTTGCGGCGTGCCATATTGATTGGTTCTGGAACGGCTTCCCTGCACGTCCGTGGGGGCAGTCATGAATGTGAAGTTTGGGAAGATGCCCGAATGACGTACCAGTAAATTCCCGGGGCTTCCTTCGCAAGTTCAGTCCAGCCCCAGATGGGTACCCAGTCACCGCGTACATAATGGGTACGCCTGGTCGTGTATTCACCGCAGGCGAAATGTTGGCCGTAAATGCAAATCGCCGTCACCGTTCAGAGGGCGGTGAACGGGGACGGCGACAGTGAAACCGTTTTTCAACGGTGTTCGGACCTCTATCAAAAGAAGCAACCGGAACTCCGGTCCTGCTTCAGTTTTCTTATCGTCCTTAATCGTTGAATGAAATCTGCAATTCGGCTGAACTGCGAATTGAACGGGCTGTGAGGAAAATCACGAACCTGTTTCTACGGAAGAACCCTCATTCTCCGGCGTCTTGCTTTTCCTGACGAATCCAACGATTACCGCGATTACGAAGACCACAGCCATAGTGATGACAATCGGGCCGGCCGTTGGGTCAGACACCTTCGACTGGATCGCAGATGTGGCCGCCACGATTGCTCCTGCAACCGAAATGCCCATCAACAGATTCCAGACAAGCCGGTTCAGCCCCCTGGGCTTGTCATCACCCAGCAGTTTGGTGCTGTTCATCATCATGAAGAACGTCACGTAGGCGATCGGCAGTAACATCATCCCGAAACTTGATGCAATGATCGCCAGATAAACTTTGCTGTCACCCGCCCAGAAGAATGGCCAAAGTGCCCCCGTGATTCCGGCAATCAGGCAGCCAATAATATGCGTGCCGCCGCCCAACTCACGATTGGCGATTTCGCAGACGGCAAAGCCATTGATCAGCATCAGAATGATGATACTGGAGAATCCCATTCCAAAGATACCCAGCCCAAAAGCGATTCTAGCCGTCTTATCGCCAAGCAGCGGGGCAATGGCAGTAGACAGGTCAAACGCGCTACGCTTAACCAAAGACGAAGCGATCTTCTTTTCCCCGTCCGACAAGGCGGCGATGCGTGCCAGAGTTTCCTCTTCCGAGGAAGCTTCGCCGCTTTCCAAAGCGACGCGTTCGGCAAGGCTTCCTTCGGCTCCACTAAACAGACTGCTGGTTTGCATGATGGCAGGATCGGTGCTTAGAAATGCACTGTCGACCTGAGCGTGAAACTGTGCGGCGGTTGCAATTACGACACAGCTGGTGACCAGGACGTAAGGAATAGCCATTCCCGTCGAAAGGTCGAACCGCGATAACCCTCGATAGTTTCGGTCCCACCCGCGTTTCAGCAGCGAGTACGGCATGAGGAACGTCATGTTGATTCCCACGGCAGTCGCCGCCGCACCGATCATGACTTCACGCTGAGCGGCCACAACTTTCGTACTCCAGAAGTCCTGATATTGCTGCGGCAATGTCGAAATCAGTTCCGCGATTTTTCCAGTTGGCGTGCCCCACTGAGAAAGGTCCGGAATGAACCCGGTTATGATCGCTGCCCAATCCAGACTTCCTTTGAACGTCAGCAGGCCAACGACGCCCACGAAACACAGCACGACGATGCCGACGAGAAATTTCAGGAACCAATCAAACGCCTTTGCTGCTCTTCCCTGCCGGCTGTTGAGAAAAACAGCAATTAAGGATGCGACCAGAATGACGCCGGAAACGATGAATTTCGTTTCCGATGAATCGTCCACTGTCTCGCTACCAAGCAGGTTCTTTTGCAGGGCGGCAAAGCACAAACTGAATTGAGGCATGCACCAGATCATATTGGCCAGCATCGTGGCAATGATCCATCCCCAGCCCAGAACGGGGTTGATGTGTTTGTTAATCGACCGAAAGGGGCGCTCGCCGGTGGATAGAGTGACGTAGCTGATCGCCGACAGCATGATCACTCCCATCGTGATTGCCACAAGCTGTAGCCAAAGCAGGCTGGTTCCGCCCAGAATGCCAAGAAACAGAGCACCAGCAAGCGATCCGCCACCCAGCGTGATGGCACTTTGCAACCATCCGGGGCCGGAGAGTTTGGCATACACCGCCAGCGTGGCCAGCGGACCCTTGCCCTGAGCGACACTGATCAGTTCGCGTTCTTCATTGAGTCGATTTTCGCCGGACGACATGCGGAATTACTCCGAGTGGATGGATTTGGGGGCGACAGCTGGTATCGCATTGCAGAATGGGATTGTGCCGTGGCAGACAGGAACAGGCACCACTTTCCGAAAAATGGTCCCCGCTTGGAAAACGGCATCGTTTTCGGCTCGGTCATTCCGGCGTGACGGCTACCTGATTCTTGCCCGGTGCGGCAATGCTGGCAGGCAAACTACAGCACGAATTGGGCAACCGCAACCACTCAGAGGGTCTTAAAATGGCATATCAGCTGAGGATGCACTGATTAACTGCTGCAAACCCCATCTTGTGACGAAGTTGATGGGCGTCTAAAATGGACCGCTTAGAAACGTTGTAACTCATTTTGTTATATGTCCTTACGACTGAATCGGACAACTTGACGTCCGAAACCCATTCGTGACCACACCTCAGTCGATTGTCGTTCTCGGTTCGACCGGTTCGATCGGGACCAGTTGTCTCGACGTCATCCGCAGTCATCCGGACCGCATGCGCCTACTGGGAGCCACGGCCTTACGCAGCGGGAAAGTTCTGCTGGAACAGGCGCAGGAGTTTCAGCCGGATTGGATTCTGTTGGGTGATGAGGCCGCCGCCGCTGCGACTTCCTTTGACTCGCTGTCAGAAAAAACGCAGCTGTTTTCCGGTTCTGGACACGCGGAACGGCTGGTTCGGCAACCGGAGGTCGATACCGTCGTTTCGGCGATCGTCGGAGCGGCTGGGCTTGAGCCCACGTTGGCGGCAGTGGAGGCTGGAAAGCGGGTTGCGATCGCCAACAAGGAAACGCTTGTTGTTGCCGGTTCGATCGTGACTGAACGTGCTGAAGCGTCTGGAGCAATGATTTTGCCTGTCGACAGCGAGCACAGCGCCATATTTCAGGCTCTACAGGCGGGAAGAAAATCGGATTTACGGCGAATTATTCTCACTGCCAGCGGCGGCCCGTTCCGTGGCTGGTCACGAGACCGAATGCGAAATGTAACGCCTGAGATGGCCCTGCAGCACCCGACATGGGACATGGGACCAAAAATAACGATTGACTCCGCCACAATGATGAACAAGGCTTTGGAAATCATTGAGGCTCGATGGCTGTTCGGGATTGCCGCGGATCAGATTTCCGTGGTGATTCACCCGCAGTCCATTATCCACTCATTTGTGGAATATCGAGATGGATCGGTGATTTCACAGATGTCTCCCCCCGACATGAGACTCCCAATACAGTATGCTCTGACGTATCCGGAACGGCTGCCATGTCCGTGTCCGGATACAGACTGGTCGATTTTCACTCCCCTGGAACTGCACCCACCGGACATGGAAGCCTTTCCGGCGTTGCGTTTGGGGTTCGAAGTGGCCGCCATGGGTGGTACTTCCGGGGCCGTTCTAAACGCCTGTAACGAAGTTGCGGTGGACCGTTTTCTTCGCAGCGACATCCGGTTCGACCAGATTACTCAGATTTCTCACGACATCCTTCACCACCATAAATTCGACGCTCATCCAACGCTGGAACAATTGTATTCAGCAGACAACTGGGCTCGGGAGGAAGCAGCACGGTGGAACTCATAGCTCTTGATTTCGACGTTCTTACTCTGGCAGCAATCAGTCTTGGCGGAATCGGCAAAACACTGTCGGTCGTGCTGGGTCTGGGCATGGTCATCTTCTTCCATGAACTCGGCCACTTCGCTGTCGCGAAGTGGTGCGATGTGCATGTGGAGCGTTTCAGTATCGGCATTGGGCCGATCATCTGGAGCCGCCAAAAAGGCGAAACAGAGTACGCTCTGTCCGCCCTGCCGTTTGGCGGCTATGTCAAGATGCTGGGCCAGGACGACATGGATCCTAACCAGATGACCAGTGATGAGATCGCTGAAAACGAGCGATCGTATTCCGCGAAGAAAGTCTGGCAGCGTATGGCGATCATCTCGGCCGGAGTGATCATGAACGTCATCACCGGGTTCATGTTCTTCGCCATCGCCTACCGTTTTGGCGTCGTGGAGTTGGTGCCTATGGTCGGAAACGTCCATGCGGGATCACCAGCATGGGAAGCGGGTATTCGTGACGGGGACATGATCCGCAGCATTAACGGCGACAGCATTCAGAACTTTACCGATATCAACCAGGCCGTAGTTCTTTCCAGCGGATCTGTGTCGATTGACGGTGACCACGCGGATGGATCGCCGTTTTCCACAGTAATCATGCCGAAACTTGGAAAAACCGTTCGCATGATCGGCGTTGCGCCGACCCTGACAACACATCTGTCGACTCAGATTGCTGATCCGGAATCCATCACAATTCATGGCTTGGCTGCAGAAAATGCGTCGCGGCCATTTTTGCCCGGTGACCGTGTGGTCGCCGTCAACGGTGAGTCGGTCCGGTATCTTCATGAAATGGCGTACCTGACCTCAAAATACGCGTCCGATGAAGTGACCTACACCGTGCAGCGGCCGGTTACATCAGGCGACGATGCGGCACCGTCTGGAGATTTTGAAACGATTGAGATTCTGGTCCCGCCGAAACCGATGAAATCACTTGGAATCTGGATGGCTATCGGCCCGGTGACATCCATCGTCAAGGGATCTATTGCCGATGAAGCGGGCCTTCGACTTGACGACCTGATTACGAAGGTTGACGACCTGACGGTCAGCAAAGACATCGATCCCCTGCGGTTGCCGAACTATTTCGCGAAACACGTCGGCATACCCGTGGCAGTCACTGTGACTCGTCAAACGGAGGACAAAGGTGATGTCGAAACCATACTGACGATGATACCGTCAGACGCTTCCGGCTGGTCAGAACGTCCGATGACCATCACTGCGCCGTTGCCGATTTCGGCCGTCGGTGCCGGGATCCACGTGCAACCACGGATTGCTCATATCGTCCAGGGCAGCGAAGCTGCCATGGACAGCAAGCTCAAGGTCGACCAGAAGATTTCCAGTATTGAACTGCAACACGCAGATCCACAGAACATTGTGAAAGACATTCTGGGAGACGAGGTCGCTGCCAAGAAAATTGATCTGGCAAATCTGGATGTCGACGAACAGGCACCGGGCGAGCCAAACTGGGCCTATGTATTCAGCATTGTCCAGCAGGTGCCCAACCGCCATGTTCGCGTCCACGTTGCTTCTGCAGCAGACGACGGCGGTGGATTTGCGACGGTGTTGAAGGAATCCCGGCCGGAACAGGATTGGTTCATGCCGCTGCGAGGGATCGATGGCTTTGATCGGGAAACTCGAGTTCGGGAGGCTGAGTCATGGGGTGAGGCTGCCTCTCTGGGACTGCGGCATACCAAAAACTCGGGTATCAATATCTATATGACGCTGCGTTCACTGGTGCAGGGAAATCTCTCGGTCAAAGCGTTAAGTGGCCCGCTGGGAATTGTGAGCATTGGCTATATGGTGGCTGACCACGGTACCACCAAGCTGCTGATGTTTCTGGGTTTCCTGAGTATCAACCTGGCCGTGCTGAACTTCCTGCCGATTCCGATTCTGGATGGCGGGCACATGGTCTTTCTGATTTGGGAAGCTGTGGCCAGAAGAAAACCAAGCCCTCAGATCATCAATCTGGCTCACGGTGTTGGCCTTGTCTTCATCATCTCGCTGTTTGTCTTCGTGATGTACCTGGACATCTTCGTCAACCGACTTGGGTTTGGCGGGTAGGACCAGAGCCTGAACTGACGTTCCGTCGTGGTGCAGGTGTCCCGCCTGCCAACGGCCGCTCAGGCAGCCGCACCGTATGTCAGTGCACGTCCACTTCAAGAGCGGGGAACGATAACGCTGCACGTTGATGTCAGGAAATGCCAGGCGTAGCGGCCATTCTTAACGAAACTGTGAGCGTCCATCACGTGGCGGTCCTCCGCCCCCCGGTCGGCTTTTACCGCGGCCCTCGTTCCGGTCACGACCGCCGCCTCGATTGTCATCCCGATCCGATCGCCCGTACCCGCCTCGGCCGCCGAACGATGACCCGCGCCCCATTCCTCCACGGCCTCGGCCGGTCCACTGTGGAGGCAATCGCGCCAAATCGCTAAACAACCCCGCGACAGCGGAATCTTCGGTGTCGAGTTTCTTTCGGAGCATCTCCAACACTTCAGCCGCATGGCCGGGGTCCGCGGTCATCAGATCCAGCTGCGCATTGCGATCGATGTGGTTCTCGAAGACGTCCACCAATTCGTTGTCATTCTGCACCAGAGTACTCAGGCTGCCGTTTCGATCGCCCAGGTGCTTTTCCTTGAACACGCGACGATAGTGCTCCAATCCGCCCCTGATGCATGTAATAAACAACATTGCTTCCTGAAACCGTCGAGCATTTTCGGAGACGTTAGGCGTATCATCATATTGACTCTTGAAAGTCGCCTGGAGTAATTCCCATTCATCCGGATCGAAGAGTTGTCGAGCATTGGAGATTCGAAATGAATCGTAGATAGCGTTCGGTGACCCTTCCGGCTGAGACGGAGGGCCCTGTTGAGGCGGGCGCCCCCACGGACCAGGTGAAGGGCGCATCTGGAAAATGATCCAGATGATCTTCGTCAGCGTAATCTCACAGCTTTCGTCCGGCTTAAACCCGCTCAGTTGGCTGGCGAGTTCAGATGGGGTGTCTTCAGGTATGAAAAGTTCCAGAAACTTCTCAAACTGCGTTTCGGTGAGGTCCACCGACCGCCGCTCACCCGTCGGTGGTGGTGGTCCCGGAAGCCAGACGGTGACCATGTTGTCAGCAGCGTGACTTTCCAGGTATGCACGCTGGACTTTACTCACCCATTCCGCAGATTTACTGTCAAGGCTGCGAATCTCTGCCTCTTGTGTCGCGTCCAGCTGCCGCCGCCAATCATGCAGAGTCCGCAGTTTGGACTCAAGGGACGGATCGTCTGTGACGGCCTCGTGAATCGAAATAATTCGCTTCTTGTACTCAGCATCCTGTGCTTCAAATCCAGCAGCCTGATTCCGCAGGCGAACCTGCTGGCCTGGTTCCAACTGACCGAATTCATCTATTGCCGCCTGTTCTTCAGCATCCGGTTTCTCCAGACTTTCCATCCATCCGACACAAAGTACGGTGACGGCCACACCTGTCATCACCGACAACACGGGAAACAGGTTATTCTTCAGGGAGTTGCTCATTCGGCCGCCTCCTTCAGAGGTTCTTCAGGATCGAGTTTCAACTCTCTGAGGGCACCCACGTCCGGAACCAGGTCGTAGAGTTCAATCGAAGGAAGCAGGTCGATGTGTTCCAGGACCACAGCGTCTATATTCGATTCGTTCTCCCGTTTTTCCTGCACCGTGTTGGCGACGGCCAGCCCGGCCCCGGTTCCAATGATTCCCAGCAGGAAACAGGGCAGGATGTGATAGCGTGCCAAAGCCCTGGCCACCTCTTTCAGCCGCCTGCCGGCAGGTGCCTCGTCGTTCCTGATGACTTCCGCTGAGATTGTCGCCAGCGTTTCCTGAGTAAACTGCCCGCTGGCAGAGACTTCTTCCAGAGAATCGAGCATCGCCCATGTCTTCGAAAGAATGTCGGCGTGGCTTCGCGCAGTGGCATCGGTGATGAGGATCTGTTCGACCTCATTCATCTGAGTATCATCGAGCTCGCCATCGAGATAGCTGACCAGTTCCGTCAGCTTCTCGTCAAGGGGCTCATCTATCTTCTCCGGCTGTTCCGACATGATCAGGTCCGACCTACATCAATATATTCATCTGCTTAAAGATGACGTTCGAGAACTTCTTTCAGGTTACCTCGTGCTCGCGAAAGCAGCGATTTGACTGCAACAACGTTCAGATCCATGATTTCGCCGATATCCTGATAACTCATGCCCTCAAACTTATGCAGCAGTACTGCGGTCTTCTGGCGTTCGTTCAGTGAATCAAGTGCGTTGCGGACTATGTCCTGCGTCTCTTTGGAATCAATCAGTCTGGTCGGCATAAGTGCCGATTTTTCTGCCAGAAATTCTTCTTCCCGGCGAACTGAATCGTCAGACGCCGCGGAACCAGACAGCGGTATTTCCCGCCTTCTGGCCAAACCTCGCTTCTGGTTGCTTGCCAGATTGTGTGCAATTCGGAACAGCCATGTTGAGAATCGGGCACGGGCTGTGTAGCGTTCGCGGGCCTTGTAGACACGCATAAACACTTCCTGAGCCATATCTTCGGCAGCTGTCCGGTCGCGAATCAGGTGATAAAAGAAACCGATCAACCGGTCCTGATACCGCGTTACCAGATTCTCAAATGCCGAATCATCGCCGCTGACGACCTGCATCATCAGTTGCACATCTGGATCGGCCAGATACTGATTCGGGAGAGATTGCGAAACCAATGAAGACGCTCCTGATCCGCCGTAAAGCGATTGGCAAAGCCACCGTGCACTCTGCGAAGACAAACTTTCAATAGAACGGCAGGGATAGGCGAATACGTCTACTGTAGGCCTGGGGCGCTGGAAAATACAGGAAGTATGGAGCTCAGGGCGCGCAAAAAAACCTTGACCAGGCTTGGTCAAGGTTAATCGAAATGACCCCAGGGGGATTTGAACCCCCGTTACTGGAATGAAAATCCAGTGTCCTAGGCCTAACTAGACGATGGGGCCGCAATTCAATGCTTCTGTCGGTTTCCGGCAAGCCCCGACTTCACAGATTATCCCGGCAAACAGACGCGCCCGCGAAAAAACTCCTGACCCGGGTTGATCCACAACGAAATTGGAACCACCGTTCGAATTACGATGCCTCGTTTTCTGCGTGCGATTCAAAGATGCTCGCAGGATAAATCGATGCTTTTACCGGGAAATCTGACAGAACTACGTACTTGCTGGAGCACTGTCGTCTCTTGATTCACGAAGAATGGCGTCCACGACCTCTTTGCGATGTACTGGTATCTCACGCGGCGCTTTGATGCCGAGACGAACCTTGTCGCCTCGAACTTCAATCACCGTAATCACGACATCGTCGTTGATTACGATACTCTCATTTTTTTTTCTGGAAAGAACTAACATCTCACGCCCTTAGCGCGGCTCCTCGGACCAACGTTCCTCTCACTGATTGAAAGATGCCATTCGAGCGATCAGGTTCGGAAGAAAAACGCACCGACGGAAACTCCGTTGATATGCGTATTTTAGGGATAGACCCCGCTCGGTCAACCAGTCGAACACCACGAAATCAAGACAACGTCACTCGGTTTGCCCACTGCTAAGGGCATTTGGATGCCAAATGCACCAAGCAGAAGCGTAACTCTAGATCATTTCCTTCAGCTTCTTCAGAGGTCGTACCTTGACCACGTTGGAAGCTGGTTTTGCCTTGATTGTGATTGTTTCGCCGGTCGCTGGATTGCGGCCTTCTCGCTCAGGAGTCGCTTTTTTCCTGTGAACATAGATTTTCATCAGGCCAGGGAGATTAAAGATCCCACTGCCTTTTGTCAGGTTTTCTTCAATCAAACCCTCTAATGCATCCAAGACTGCACCAACCTCTTTACGGCTCTGCTCGGTTGCTTCAGCGAGTGCATTCAGGATTTCAGATTTGGAGAGGGGTTTGTCCTTTGCCATCGGCGGAGAACTCCTTATGGGCTGCTCAAGTGAACCTCACAATGCCACAATCAGCGATGTTGCGAGGAAAATACATGTGTTGAGGGCAGATTAAGGGAGCCAGACAACATGTCAATGTTATCCAGGTCCGCAAATCCACAATTTGCTGGGTTTGTTGATTACTGACACCATTTTTGCTTTAGGAACCGCCCTTTTCTCACTAACCTCGCCCAATCAGGGCGTGGTTGCGTCGAAAAATGGATTATTACTGAACGCATGAACACTATTTGCTCGCATCGGCTGCAATGACACTTCGAATTATTGGCGGCGAGTTCCGCCGCCGGATTCTCAGAATCCCACACGGGAACACCACTCGCCCCTATACCGATCGCATACGTCAGATCGTATTTGATCGCATTGCGCCCCTTGTCCCTGACGCGCGAGTTGCCGACATTTTTTCCGGGGTGGGCACGATGGGGATGGAATCACTGAGTCGTGGTGCCAAATCGTGTGTATTCATAGAAGGCGATCCTGCCATTCACAAATCGCTGACCGAGAATGTCACTGCGATAGCCCCCGAAAAACAGACGGTTTGCTGGAAGACCAACATTCATCGTACATCATTCTGTCCCAAAGGGGCCGACGGATGTTTTCCGTATACTCTGCTGTTCTTCGATCCACCGTACGATCAGTGCCCGTTGCTGGCGCCCCACGATGTGCTGGGAAAAGCACTGGTTCGGCTCGCAAAGCCGAGAACAACCTCCGACGACGCGACCATGATTTTGAGAACCCCGG
Organism: Fuerstiella sp.; assembly: GCA_024230215.1. Taxonomy (GTDB): domain Bacteria; phylum Planctomycetota; class Planctomycetia; order Planctomycetales; family Planctomycetaceae; genus Fuerstiella. Next base: position 39,683 of record JAAERP010000304.1, read on the forward strand.
AACACTTTGAGTTTTCCGGCTCTGCCCCCTGGAAAATCGATGATTGCTGGAGAAAATCCACCATGAACTTGTGGATCCTCAAAAAGCTACCTGTCGTCGACGAATCGTCGGGCCCTGACGAACCCGCAGCTGCTCAGCCACAAGACGACGCTCCGTAAAGCATCTGCCCTGTTGCCAGGCAGGGGCGGGAGCTCAGGCGAACACCTTGGGCGGCGATTCACAGCAATACACGGCTTAAATTCTATTTTCCGGAGTGCCTCACATGACCGTCGAAAGTCCCAAAGAACAGTTTACATTTCAGGCCGAAATCAGCCGTTTGCTGCACCTGCTGTCTGAATCTCTGTATCAGAACCGCGAAATCACCATTCGCGAATTGGTTTCCAATGCGTCCGACGCGCTCGACAAGCTTCGTCACGCGGCGCTGACCGACTCTGCCGTCGAGGCGTCAGATCTGACGATCACAATCGAACCGAATGCGGACGAGAAGCTTCTCATCATCCGCGACAACGGAATCGGTATGACGCGGGACGAACTTGTTCAGAATCTTGGGACGATTGCCCACAGTGGCTCACTGGAATTTCTCCAAAACCTGCAAAAGGCTGAAAACAAGGATGACGTCTCGCTGATTGGACAGTTTGGGGTCGGCTTTTATTCGTCGTTCATGCTTTCAGAACGCGTCGAAGTTCGCACACGCAGCTGGACCGAGGACACAGGCTGGGTCTGGGAGTCAACTGGAGATGGGGCCTTCACAATTGGAGAACCGGAGGAAGCGCTACCTCGTGGTACAGAGGTGCGACTACACCTGAAGAAAGATCTGACAGAGTTCACAGACACATCGCGTCTGAAGTTCATTCTGAAGAAGTATTCCACCTTTGTGCCGCATGCGATCATGGTTGACGGCGAGCACATCAATGATCAGCCACCGATTTGGGTTGAGCCGAAGAGCACGGTCACTGACGATCAGTATCAGAACTTCTATGAATACCTGACACATTTTCCCGGCCAGCAGGCGCTGTGGCATCTGCATCTGACCGCTGATTCACCGTTTCAATTCCATAGCATCCTGTATTGTCCGGACAGCAATCTGGAACGGATGGGGTTTGGGCATGCGGAACACGGACTGCACCTGTGTGCCAAACGAATTCTTGTTCAGAACGACAACCGGGATCTGATCCCGGACTACCTGCGTTTTCTACGCGGCATCGTTGATTCCGAAGACCTGCCGCTGAATGTGTCGCGCGAAGCACTGCAGGACAACACGGTGTTCCGCAAGATGCAGAAAGTGATCACGAAGAAGGTTCTCGATCATCTGGATTCGATTGCCGGCGACGATGCCGAAAAATACGCGAAATTCTACGGCGAGTTTGGTTCGATCCTGCGAGAAGGTATTGGATCAGACTTTGATCATCGTGACCGACTGGCAAAGCTGCTGCGATTTCAGTCCACCAACAGCACGGCAGAAGATGGCCTGGCGTCTTTGGCAGGGTACTGCGAGCGTGCAGGCGATGATCAGAAGCAGGTTTACTTCGCGACCGGAGCCGATATGGCAGCCGTTTTGCGAGACCCTAACCTGGAAATATTCCGCGAACGAAATCTTGAAGTGCTGGTGCTGACCGACCCGGTTGATGAATACGTATTGTCGACACTCGGCAGCTTTGAAGATCGGGATCTGGTATCGATCGATTCCGCGGACCTCAAGCTGCCGGGCAGTGAGTCCTCTGATTCCGATTCTGATGACGACGAGAAGAAAGAAACGTCGGACGACGACACCGACGTGCCTCAGGGGTTTGACACTGTCCTGCAGCTCATCAAGGAAGTCCTGGGCGACCAGGTCGACGACGTCAGGAAATCGGAACGACTGACCGAAAGCGCCTGCTGTCTTGTGAGCGCAAAAGGTGCACAAAGCACGACGATGCAGAAAGTCCTGCAGGTCAACATGCCGGACTTTGAGATGTCAAAAATGATCCTGGAAATCAATCCGCGAGCGACATTGATCAGTCGGCTGTGTGAGATTTCGGTCAACGACGACAACGCCGGGTTTGTCCGGACGTGTGGGCAACAGCTATACGCCGACGCCATGATCATGGCCGGACTCGCTCCTAACGGCAGCGAAATGGCTGACCGTGTTCAGAACTTTATGATGGAATTGGCACAACAACGGTCTTCGATCGCGACGTAAACAATGAACCTGTTTGCGTCAGAGAGCTTCTGCTCTGGCGATTGGGGCCACGGCAGGAACGCATGTTTTTTCTGGTGTGGTCGTGCCCGCAGCCTGTGCTGGCCGCGAACCTGCGGGAACTCGCGTGTGCAGGCTCAGCCGCGCACCGATAAACCGCTGCGGCCGAAAAATGTCCTGCAGGGCGGAATTGTTTCTCGACTGGTCAGGTTGAAAGCCTGTTTCAGGCTGTCGCTACGAAGGTGTTTGTACCGAAGAATTGGATCTGTCCGGCGTTGAGAGTAGGATTCCCTCTGCCGCCAACAGAACCAGCATCGTAGTAAACGTCATGCTTGAAGTTATCAGTCTGCTGTTGATCACCCTGGTTGTTTCCGAAAAACAGTCAGCCGATTCGCAGGTCGACTATCTGACTCACATCGCCCCGATTCTGGAAACACATTGCTTCGACTGTCACGGGCCGGAGTCTCAGGAATCGGGTCTGCGACTGGATCGGCGAGCGAATCTGCTACGAGGTGGCGACTCGGGTGAACCGACGATTGTGCCGGGTGACAGCGGCTCGAGTCACCTGTTACAGCTGATTTTGGAAAGCGATCCGAAGCTGATCATGCCACCGGAAGACGATCGCCTGTCGGCGGAACAAATTGGCTGGCTGAAGAAATGGATCGATGCCGGAGCACAAATGCCGGCCGAGTTGTCGGGCGCAGAAAAACTCACGACGGACCACTGGTCATTTCAGAGTGTGAAGAGGCCGGAGGTTCCTGTCGTCGCAGGCGCAGCGAATCCCATCGATGCGTTTATTCTGGAGCGGTTACGCGACGAGGACGTTCATCCTTCGGACCGTGCCGCGGCGGCAATACTCGTCCGCCGTCTGTTTCTGGTCATGCACGGATTGCCACCATCTCCGGCACAGCTCGACGCTGCCGTTGCGATGTTGTCGTCGAGTCCAAAGGATGCGTGGCGACATCTGGCCGACGAAGTTCTCGACAGTCCTCGATACGGCGAACGCTGGGCGCAGCATTGGCTGGACATTATTCGATTCGGGGAAACTCACGGCTTTGAAACGAACCGCGAACGACCGAACGCATGGCATTTCCGCGACTATGTGATCCGGGCGTTCAACGACGACCTGCCATACGACCGCTTCGTTCGCGAACAGATTGTCGGCGACGCGCTGGAGGCAGGTATCGCGACGGGATTTCTGGTGTCAGGGCCGCATGATCTCGTGAAAGGCCAGGATCCCAACCTGGCACTGATGCAGCGTCAGGATGAGTTGTCAGATCTGATCAACGTGACGGGTACGACGTTCATGGGGCTGACTTTGGGGTGTGCTCGCTGCCACAACCACAAGTTTGACCCAATCATACAGCGCGACTTCTATTCGATACAGGCAGTGTTTGCAGGAGTTAATCACGCTGATCGCAGTCTGCCGCTGTCCGCCAGGGCTCAGAAGCAGATCGTTCAATTGGAACGGTACATCGCCGACCTTCGAAAACGACTGGTCGAATTCGCGCCGAAGGCCGCGGCTTCGTCCCTGCGACCAGCGGTCAACGCACAACGGAATGTCGAACAATTTGAAGAGACGGCCGCAAAGTTCGTGAAATTCAGCATTCGAGCCACCAATGGCAGCCAGCCGTGTATCGACGAGCTGGAAGTGTGGAGCGGTGAAAGTAATGTTGCCCTCGCATCGCAGGGGACGAAGGCGACGTCGTCAAGCAATTTGCCGGGTTACGAGATCCATAAGCTGGCACACATCAACGACGGAAGAACGGGGAACAGCCACAGCTGGATCTCTAACCAGTCCGGTGCTGGCTGGGTACAGCTGGAATTTGCCGCTACGGTGAACATCGACCGGATCGAATGGGGCCGCGACCGCTCGGGCCGCTACAAAGATCGGCTGGCAATTGATTACGTCATCGAATCGTCAGCAGATGGCCGAACGTGGGTGGCAATCGCCAGCTCGGCGGAACGTCTGCCATTCGACAGTGGAAGCGTTCCGGAGCCGGAGTACGACTTCGCATCGGCTGCCCCTGATCGGGCCAGACAAGGCTCCGCATGGTTGAAGGAACTGCTGAACCTCACCAAAGAAAAAGAACAGCTTTCTGCAGCGACGACCGTGTACGCGGGTACGTTCAGTCAGCCTGGGCCGACTCATCGACTGTACCGCGGCGAACCCCTGGCAAAGCGTGAAGAGGTTATTCCGGATACGCTGGAAGTGATTGGTTCGCTTGGACTGGATAGGACTTCGCCCGAACAGCAGCGTCGACTTCGATTTGCGGAATGGTTGACGAGGCCGGATAATCCGCTGACGGCACGAGTCATCGTGAACCGCATCTGGCAGCATCATTTCGGCACTGGAATTGTCGACACCCCCAACGACTTTGGCAGGAATGGGACGGCTCCCAGCCATCCGGAACTGCTTGACTGGCTGGCCAGCGAACTTGTCAGCAGCGGCTGGTCACTAAAGCACATTCAACGCTTGATTTTGACCTCCAATACCTGGCAGCAGTCCAGCGCTCCGCAGGCTGAAGCGGTCAGGGTTGATGCCGGCACACGATTGCTGTGGCGGTTTCCTCCGCGGCGACTGGAAGCCGAAGCGATTCGTGACAGCATCGTTGCCGTCAGCGGCGCGTTGAATACACAGATGGGCGGCCCGGGCTTCAGTGGATTTGAAGTGGAAAAGGAGAACGTTCGACACTTCTTTCCCAGGAAAACCTACGGTCCTGACGACTTCCGCCGCATGGTCTACATGACGAAAATCCGCCAGGAACGGGAATCTGTTTTTGGTGCCTTCGACTGTCCGGATGCCAGTCAGGTCATTTCCAAACGCAGCCGATCGACGACACCACTGCAATCGCTGAATCTGTTTAACAGTTCGTTTGTGGTACAGCAGTCGGAACTGCTGTCGAAACGGCTAAAGAAACAGAACGACTCGCTGGCGGAACAGGTTCAGCTGGCGTATTTATTGTGTTTTGGACGAAATGCAGACGTCGACGAAGCGACTGATGCTGAGCAATTCGCCCGAAAATTCGGTCTCGTCAGTCTGTGCCGAGGCCTGTTGAATTCCAACGAGTTTCTGTTTGTCCCCTGAGTGATCATGTTCCGCGACGTGTGAAGTTAATCGGGCCCTCTCGGGTTGCCGGGGCGGCATCATCAGGCTTGCGTTCCATTATCAATCGCAGAATTGAAAGTCTTTTTCAATGATATTTCGAGTTCTCGCAGCTCTGTTTCTGTCGTTCGCTGCGTTACAGCCAGCTTCCGCAGCAGCTGTTCGGCCCAACATTGTGTGGATCATCGTTGACGATATGTCGGCCCACTTTTCGTGCTACGGTGAAACGGCGATTGAAACACCAAACGTGGACCAGCTGGCGGCCAATGGAGTGCGTTTTACGAACGCGTATGTCACGGCCCCCGTGTGTTCCACATGCCGATCTGCTTTCATCACAGGCATGTATCAAACCAGTATCGGCGCTCATCATCATCGCAGCGGGCGCGGTGCGGAGAAGATTCGACTTCCCGACGGGATCGTGACAATTCCGAAGATCTTCCAGAACGCAGGTTATCACACGTCATTGGGCAGCTGGCCAAACACAAGGAAGGGGCGTTTTGGCAAGAGTGACTACAACTTCGAATGGGACGCATCGATCTACGACGGCAATGACTGGAGTAACCGTAAACCGGGCCAGCCGTTTTTTGCTCAGATTCAGACGCCTGGCGCCAAACGGCGAGGTGGCAGCGTGGAATCGGCCGAAAATTTCCAGGCCAGATGTGCAGATATCTTTGGAGCAGCCACCCCCATCAGCAAGGTCACGCTGCCACCGTACTATCCCAACGACCCGGTGTTACTGGCCGACTGGGCGGCCTATCTGGACTGTTGTCGATACACGGATCGTCTGGTGGGCGAAGTTGTTGAGCGATTGAAGGGTGAAGGTGAACTTAAAAACACGATCATCCTGTTCATGACGGATCACGGCATCAGCCACGCTCGAGGTAAGCAGTTCCTGTACGACGAAGGCATTCATGTTCCGCTGGTCATCGCCGGTCCGGGAATTGAGGCCGGCCGCACACGTGTGGATCTTGTCGAACATATCGATATCGGTCCATTGTCTCTGGGGCTGGCGGGAATTGAAATTCCAGGTCACATGCAGGGTCGCGATATTCTGGCGAAAGACTATGAGTCGCGGGACGCAGTCTTTTCTGCTCGCGATCGGTGTGACGAAACTGTCGAACATCTTCGCTGTGTGAGAACGGATCGTTTCAAATACATCCGCAACTTTCTGCCTGATCGTCCCCATCTGCAACCGTGCGCCTACAAGGACAAGAAATCCATCCTTGTTGCATTGCGAGCGGCCAATGAGGCCGGCACGCTGAATGACGTTCAGAAAACGCTGTTGTTCAGTTCAGTGCGGGAACCGGAGGAGTTTTACGACCTGCAGGCGGATCCGCATGAATTGAACAATCTGGCTGACAACGCGCAGCACGCGAAGACACTCGTCGAATTGCGTCAGAGGCTTGATCGCTGGATGGACGACACAAACGATCAAGGTCGTCAGCCTGAAACAGCCTTAATGTACGACAGTGACATGAAGGTTTATGTGGACGGCCTGCGGGCCAGAAAACAGGATCCGGCGCACCTTCAGATCATTCTGGATAATATTGCGTTGATGAAAAAATGGGAGTCGGAAGGCAGGTAGACGGTTACAGCAGTCGTTAAGGCAGACGGATATGTCCTGACCGTCGGGAGCTCTCGGGGGATCCTCGTTATGTCTCTCTGGTGGACCCTGTCCACCACGTGGGCTGAGCAAAGACGTCGGCCACTTTGATCTGGAAATGGGGCAGGGCGGCGCTGCCTTCCAGAGTCTGCCAGTCTCCCAAAGCCAGCGTGTGGGATTTCTTGCTGATGACCTGGATTTCCTTCTTGTACGGATCGGGAATCCAGATCATCTCGACGCCCATCTTCATGTAGCCAAGCGTCCTGGTTCGCATTTCCTGCCGCCGATCATTTGTTGATGCGACGTCAATCACGAGGCGAGGCACCTGATCGGCGATGGTCTTATCAGATTCGCCGAACGGAGGACCGGAATCGAAGTAGGCAATGGCGGGACAGTAAACCGTATCGGGTTCTGTCGACACCTTGACACCGATTTCGTGGCACGCGTAGCCGACGTTTTCATCCGCACGACTGTGAAACCATTCTGCCAGCGCGCGAGACAGATTCAGCACGGTCGTTCCGTGTGGATCATCGGGTGCCTGCATGAGCACAACTCTGCCTTCGTGAAGTTCGTGCCAGCGGCCCGCTTCCGGCAGTTCATGTTTGGTGGCAGTGAATTCAGCTGCCGTGATGCGACTGTCTTTGACCATTGCTCCGCCCGGAATGCGGGAAAAAACGCAAGAACTCCTCTTCTGGAATGATAGCCCAATCCGAACGAAATTGCAGGCTTCCTATGCGGCATCGTCGAGTGATGATGCCTTCCGAAATCGCCGCACCGGGCGTGGCAACGGCAATAATCGCCGAACGTATACGAACGCCGCGGCCGAATTGCACTCGATGCCGGTAGCCGATGCCTGTGTTCGGTGAGTTGCTGTTGACGTGTTCCGCCAATTTCCGGAAATTTCCGGAACTTCCCTCATGCTGTGACTGATTCGTCGGTTCGTCCACGAGTTTGCAGCACCCACCGATCACGAGTATGTGATCAACAGGGTTCCTTTGGTTTTTTTGCAGGATGCTCACGTGAAACCAATTCACTTGTGGCTGTCCACAACTGCCTTCCTGATTTTCGTCGGTTCCACAGAAGCCGGCCTGTTTGATCCTGCGGGGTCTCCAGGTCGATCTGGCCAGCCATCGATTTATCGTTCTGCTTCTTTGGCGACGGTTTTCCGCGGACAGTCGGACGGTGTCCCGTTGCCTCAGGGCACTGGCCCGCAAGCCGGGTCCGGCTCGCTGTCTGGTGGTCCGGCCACATCAGCACAACCGGGAATCAGTGGTCAGAATCCGGTGGGAACGCTGAGTACCCCAAGTTTGCCGGACGCTTCCACATGGAATGCGTTTTCCCCCCCAACCGGTGTGGATCCGTTTGCGGGAGCTCAACAGTCTCCGCAAGCTCCTTATGCACCGTACACGCCGTACGGAAATCCTTATGGTGGCGGTCCATACGGACAGCCGGTTCCGTTCAGCACGTTCGGAGCAAACGGGCCGCACCCGTATCGGCGCGGTTGGCAGAACAATCTGGAGATCGGCTGGATGCCGGGAGCCAGCGTTACAGGCAATGCCTCAGGCCTGTTCGAACAGTTTGATGTTGACTTCGATCTCGCGCACACCGGGCCATTCATGCCCGGCTGGATGCTGACATGGACCAACCAGTTTCGTTTAAGACTTTGGGACGGTCCCACACCTCTACCGGGTTTCCCCGGGCTTCCCAGCCGCGCTTTTCGCTTTGGGTGGGACTTTGAACTGGAGACACCGAAGTCCGGTCCCTGCAGCATCAGCCTTGGCTTCACGCCGTCCATCAACTCAGATCTTCAGACCTCGCTGTCTTCAAATGCCTACCAGCTGGATTTTCGAGGCATGTTTATTTTTCAAATAGATCAGTATTGGAGCATGGTGCTGGGGGCGGGCTACTGGGATCGTGTCAGGGATCGCGTGATTCCATATGCCGGTCTGACTTATCGAGATGATTACTGGGAATGGCAGCTGATGTTTCCAAAGTCAACAATCAGTCTGTTTCTCGGCAACGAACAACTCTGGTCCAAATGGGCGTATCTGACCGCTGAGTACCATGTAGAAGCCTACGAAGTCAGCACAGCCCCGGGGCCTCCGCGTGACGAAGTTGAACTGGAAGACTACCGCATTCTGCTTGGCTTCCGGATGGATGGAGGGCTGTACTCATGGTGGATGGAAGGCGGCGGGGGCTTTGATCGAGAGGTCCGATTTGGTCTCGGTTCGTCGTTCTCTCCCAACACCGGTTTCATTGGACGAATGGGCTGGCAGTACTAGTGCTTTGTCAGAACCAGGTTTTAGGGTTGGCGAGGAAAACGGGGTC
>JAAERP010000305.1 GCA_024230215.1 Fuerstiella sp.
AATTGTGTCGGGTGGCAAGCGTATGTCGCTCGAATCGAACCGGAACAGCACGAACGAATCAACCGAACGCTACACTACCATCCGCGATATCATGCGGGCGGAACGAAAGGAAACAGTATGAGCAAGCCAATGGTATACGGCATGGAAACTCGCGGATTCCGTCACTCGTGGAGGACCGTTAGCGTCACCACCCCCGATCGTAAGGGAGCCCACGGCACCGCTTTGTTCCGCTGGAAGCGGGTGGAGGGTGACGGGACGGAGACGCGGTTCAACATGGAATGGTACGGGATGTCGAGAGGTGTGGGTGACTGGTACCAGGGTGACAGTGATAGGAACATGACCGACGAATTCTTCGACGCCCGATGGGACCTGATCGAGGATTGTCTGGACGGGCTGGCATATGGTATGTCAGCGAACGAAATTCGGGCTGCTGTGTCGGCCTACCTTATTCCGGAGGATGAAGCATGAGCGATATGAAAATGTACACTGTTCAATTGTCGATGGGTATCACTGAGCATGATATGGGCCACAAGGCTCGCAAGGCTGTTAAGATGCTCGGTAAAAAGCGTGTTAGTATCATTGTTAGTATGACCCGTGCTGAGCAGAACCGGCTCGATGAGCAGGCTCAGCGGGATGCTATGACGGACAAGGCTGTGACGTTTGTCCGTTTGATGGGAACGGATGACCGACGATTCGGTCTGGATGCTGGCCGGTATGGTACTGGCCGCTACACTACCTCGATTCTGGAGATTCTCTGATGTCTGATATCACCCTC
>JAAERP010000306.1 GCA_024230215.1 Fuerstiella sp.
CCAGGAAGTCTTCGCCTTCGACATAACCATCGATGCTAACTGTCGCTCCGTCCAGATAAATCGTTCCGCTGCCGTCGGCCAGTGGTACATCCTGATCAGTGACGGTAAACGCCGGAGCAAGGGTCGGGAGTCTTTTTCCGATGAAGTCCCGCCTGTTGCTATCGTCGGTAGTTCGAAAAAGACTCCCGACCCTTTGGTGGATGCCATTGCCGGAGCTGCGTCGCTGTGGCTCCTGGATGCCGGCCCACCTGGCCTGAAAACGCGGGGCGGTGCCCTCGCGGTTAGACGATCTGCCAACACAGTTGCGATTTGTTTAACCGCGTGCCCAGCGGGCCGCGTTCCGGGGATGCGATTCAAAGCAGGCTCGTGACCGAGCGAAGCGCCGTTCCGGCATTAAGGAAAGGGTCGGGAGTCTTTTTCCGATGAAGTCCCGTCTGGTGCTATTGTCGGTAGTTCGAAAAAGACTCCCGACCCTCTGGTGGATGCCATTGCCGAAACTGCGTCGCTGTGGCTCCTGGAGCCGGCCAGCACCAGACTCAGCAGCGTGGTTCGTGACAGTCTCAATTCAAGAAACCCAATCGACGGACAGGAAGGTCATCGGCTCGGCAGATCGCCCCGCAGAAGCCGCCCGCCTTCACGGCAGAGCCAGAGATAGTGATCGCTGGGAAGACCTTCGAAGGTTTTGAATTCGGAAGCTCCGACCGGCGGATCGTTGGTGCATTTGAAGATCGCTGTGCCCTCGTCAATCTCGTCGAACATGGCAATATACGTGGCCCGGCTGCCGGCGATTGCGGTTGCCTGAAACTGACGCCAGAGGAACTTTCCGCCGTCGCGCGGGATTCCCGCTGACTTCGTGCCCTCCATGTTCTGCCAACTGAAGCCCGGCCACAGTACCGGTAAATACTCAATATTCTGGTTAACACACCATTCACGATCGGCTTGCTGGTGCCGCATGATCTGTTCCGTTTCGCTCTGCCCGTTGCGATAGCGTCCCACCGACCAGGGACTGATCACGTCGGCGAGTTTAAGAACGGAATGCAGATTCGGATCGGCGATGGCGTCCCGTGTCTGCTCACGCCAGAAATATGGCACGCCAAGCATGATGCTCATGCCACCCCAATCGGGATTGTGCTTGAGCAGTCGAATGAACCACTCGGTCTTCTTCAGCCCGTAATCGCGGTCCTCGCTGAAGCCGACGCCCCAGATCCCAACCAACGGTTTCCCTTTCAGCTGCAGATAGGCAGAATCGTTCGGGTCGGTCCCCATTTGCATGCGCCGGCGAAGCTGCTTCCAGTCCTCAGCGAGCCGTTCGAAATCATCGTCATGCAAACCGGAAAGGTCGTACATGAGTACCCATGATCGGCCATGCCGGATGGCTGCATCCCGACACAGCGATAGTCTTCGATTTTCATACTTCAAACTGCGGTAGTCCCGCTGCGGCTTCGCACCATGAAGCCCGAACCGCTGCACAACGGCGCCATCGATATCATAGTCCGCCATCCACGAGAAATGTCGATCGACGGTCTTCGGATGAATCGAACTGAAGACATGAGCCGTGCTGCCATCCTGATGGCAAAAGGTCGTGGGAAAGAGCTCGTTGTCGTCAAATTCCGACAGATCGGGCCACAGATCGATGGTGCAGTTCCCCGGCTCAAACGTCCGGCCCTTCTGATAGTGATGGAAGCCAAGTCCGGAGCCGTCACCTTCCGCTCGAAACCATCCCTGGTAGCCGGTGACGACGCGCCCCGTCAACCCACTCGGCTTTTCCTGGCTCGTTCCCACGCGTGGGGCCGCGGGGACGAGTTCGGCATACGCCTCCTGGTGCGAAACAGCCGGCTCGTTGCCGGACGCCTGGCCAAAACACACGGCGATCAACGCGACCATCATCATGTGCTTTGTCATTTTGGTGTCTATTGATTTCAACAGGTGCGCTTTGTCAAAACTGATTTTTTGAGGTTGAGCCCGTTTCCAGCGAATGATTCAACCCAACTTTGGGACCCTGGTGCCGGGAACAACGAGATCGTACCGCGTTGAAGTTGTGAAAATACCAGGAATCTTCTTGCCCCTCCTTTTCAAGGAGAGGCAGGGAATGCGGGAAATCGTTCTATGGAATACCGTTACGGTGACGGCTGATCAGGTCATCACAGCCTGTCACCGAGATCGCCCGCTCTTTCGTTGCCTTTTCAGCAGGCTGGCCAGAATCTTCGCGACATCCGGATGTTCGCTCAGAAGATTGTTCTGTTCGCCGGGGTCGTCCTGAAGATTGTAGAGCGCGGCAACAAGTTCATCTTTCCGTGAGATTCTCTTCAATCCCGGACTCGCTTTTCCTTCGATGTACTTCCAGGGTCCGCGACGGATTGCGTAGTTGCCGTTGGGGCTGTGAAGGATCATCGAGGACCGGATTGGCATTGGGACAGAGGCTCCCAGCAGAGATGGCAGGACATTGAGACTGTCCTCTGCCACTTCTTCGTCGGAAAGCGTCGGTCGATCAACCACAGCGGCGATGGTCGCAAACATGTCAACCAGACTTATGGTCTCATCGCACACCGTCGCGGCCGGAACGTGTTCTGGCCAGCGGGCAATGAACGGAACGCGAAAACCACCCTCGTAAATACTGTGCTTGCGCCCTCGCCACCGGCCGTTGCACCGCAAACCTGCGCGGTACGCGACCGCTTCGGGCCGTTCACCCTCGGTCATCAGCACACCGCCATTATCGCTTGTAAAAATGACCAGCGTATCGTCGGTGGCGCCCATGCGATCGAGCGTGTCAAGAACGCGGCCGACAGACAGGTCCAGCTCGTGAATCCAGTCGCCGTACAGACCGGATCCGCTGCTGCCTTTCGTCCTGTCCGACGGTGTGTAGGGAAAATGAATCGCGACCGGGGCAAAATACAAAAAGAACGGTGTGTCGGTGTCCTGCTGATCAAGCCACCTGACGGCATCCGTCGTCAGCTCGTCCATTACGTTTTCGTCAACCCGCTGAGGAGCATCGATGCCGAAGTAGTCTCGACCGTAGGCGGACTTGCCGACAGGGATCACGCGACCGGAACGCAGGCCAACCACTTCTGTATTGCGAACAAAAACACCAGAGGCATCACCGTGATTCTGCGGCACGGCGAAGTGATAGTCGAATCCAAGATCCAATGGCCCGGGGGTCAGCGGTTTCGTGAAATCCGCCTTTCCCGTTCCATAGCCCAGATGCCATTTGCCGATGGCAGCGGTCTGATACCCGACCGACTTCAGAACCGAAGCAATCGTCGGGCGCGACGTTTCGATATGCAGCGGATCGTTGGTGTTGATCACTCCATGTTTCTTACTGGTGCGCCAATCATACCGACCCGTCAATAATCCGTAGCGAGTCGGCGAACAAACCGAAGACGGCGTATTCGCGTCAGTGAAGCGTCGGCCGTCTTTGACCAAACGATCAATATTCGGTGTGCGAACATGCGCCTCATCTGCGCCGTAGCTGTTCAGACTGCCGAAGCCAACGTCATCCGCAAGAATGATCACAATGTTCGGCCGGTCGGCGGCAACCGACAAGGAAACACTGCTCACCAGCAGCAGGCCGCCAGAGATTGATTTGAGGATTCGCATTAACATCCTGGACATCCGCCCCAATCAGGTACTCAAGGGAATCTGCAAAGCCTGCCGCATCTATTGCTGTGATCCAGCTTCGACTGAATGCAGATGCTTTGCAAAGAACGTGTCTGCCACTTCGGCCATCTGGTCAAACCAGACCTGTTTGCCCAGAAACGGATGCGGTGCATCCTTGATGACGGTGAGATCGGACGGGAGGTTCAACTCCTCCATTCGCCCCCGAAATCTATCTGCGTGGGTGCTGGGATCATCGGTTTCGCCGGAAATGAACCAGCAGGGCGGGTCATTCTTATCCAGGTGAAATAGCGGCGATGCAAGGCGATAGGTTGCTGGCTTGTCCACCTGCGATCCGCCCAGAAACTGTCTCCAGATCTGGCCGCGTTCCTCGATTGCAGAAATCTCACGAGTGCGTTGCGACAGCAAATCCGTCTGCGCGCCCATGGGCACGGCCGCCTGAATTGCGCTGCTGAATTCCGCGTTGCCACCTTCACCTTCAAGTTCCTTCACTTCGGCCGACGTCGCGAGCAGCGCCGTCAGGTGTCCGCCGGCGGACAGCCCGATCGCGCCGATATTTTCGGTGTCGATGCCATATTCTTTTGCGTTGGCCCGCAGGAATCTGACCGCCGCTTTGCAATCCTGGATCGCCGCAGGAAACGGGGCTTCTCCGCTCAGGCGATACGAAATCGTCAACGCCACATATCCACGAGCTGCGATCGCCTGAGCCACGTTCTCGTGACTGGTTCGATTTCCATTTGCCCAACCGCCACCGTGAATGCACACAACCGCGGGCAATTCCCCCCAGGCTCCTTTGGGCCGATAAATATCCATCTCCAGCGTGCGATCCCCATAACGTGCATAGGTCACGTCAAGCTTCGCATCCAGACTGTCCAGCGTCGTCTGTGAAATCTCGGTTCGGCCGTCAGCACGAGGTCGCGACGGAGCTTCTCCTGCCGCACGAGCGTCCAGCCGCATTTCCTCCTGAAACATCACCGCCATGCCGCGAAGTTTGCGCGTGATGTCACGATTGCGGACAAGTGTGGATTCTCCGGGATCTTTGACCAGGTCATACAGCTGAAGGCTTGGATTCAGATAGAGTTTCCAATTGCGCCACCGCACCGCGGCGAACGCGCCCTGGCTGCCGTGATAGAAGAAAGCGTCATTGTATTCGTTGCGATTGATCAGGGGCGCCCATTCGCCCGCCGGATCCCAACGACGCCGTAGCGGGACCGCCGCGTTGAGTGATTTTTTCATACCCGGTGGTGGCACAAATTTGGTCTCGCCCTTCAGCAGCGGACTGATATCGCGTCCGTCAAGGACTCGACCTTCGGGGACGCTGATCCCGGCGAATGTGGCGAGCGTCGGATACCAATCCATGGCTCGCACGACCGCCGAAGATTCCGCTCCGGCCTGCAATCCCAGCCCCGGCCCCCACGCAATAGCCGGCACACGAATGCCGCCTTCGTAGGTCGACAGCTTGCGCCCGCGAATCTTCTGTTCCGGCGTACGCCCCGGACCCCGGCCATTGTCGGAGACGTAAAGAACGATCGTGTTGTCGTCGATGTCTAACCGTTTCAGCGAATCAAAGATACGGCCAACGTTGTGATCAAGTTCCTGAATTGCATCGCCGTATTCGCCCCAGTCTGAGCTGCCCTTGAATTCTTCGCTCACGCCGAGCGGGATGTGCAGCATGGTATGCGGCAGATAGACAAAGAACGGACCTTCCTTGTTTTTCTCGATAAACTGAATGGCCTCATCGGTGTACAGCTTCGTCAGTTCCGCGGGATCGGCCGGGCGTTTGACGACATCGTCATTCCGCATCAGGGGCACGCCTCCCTTGTCTTCGAAATAGACGATTTCAACCGGGTCAAGATTGTGCAGCAATCCGAAATAGTGATCGAAGCCCTGATTGCGCGGCAAAAACGGCTCGTGAAATCCGAGATGCCATTTGCCGATGCAGGCAGTCGCGTAACCGTTGTCCTTCATCAGCTCGGCAATCGTCAACTCATCCGGATGAATGCCCGATCGCGAATCAGCGCGGTGCACCCAGACCTGGTTGCCCACACGGCGTGGGTAACATCCGGTCAGCAAACCTGCGCGTGACGGGCTGCAAATCGGAGCCGCCGCGTAGTAGTCTGTAAATCGCGTCCCCTGCTGTGCCATCGCATCGATCCGCGGCGTCTTGACCTCGGATGCTCCATAACAACCAAGGTCGTAGTAACCCTGATCATCAACAAAGATGAAGACAACGTTGGGCCTTGTTGCAGCGTGCGCATCGATCACATTAACAATGAACGGCAACACCATCAGCAATACCAGACGGGCTGAAGATCTCATGACAACTTTCAGTAATGTTCACTCGAGTAAAAAATGCATGGCACGTCAGACGCAAGGAAAAACGCTCATCGCCGCCAGGACAGTCTATCGTTTTCGACGCGATGTTCCAGGTGTTGGTCAACGAGGGCTTCGGTAGCCCGGTCTTCGATAACGAATGAAGCGTTGACTTGTCCGGTCTTACGATAGATATTCATCAGGAGCGACAGTACCGAAGAAAGTGTTTCCTGCGACCCGACGACGACATATTGTGAAAACTGCTCTAATGATGACCAGGACTATTTCATTGTTCGCCTTCTACGTTGCTGTGCTGGCGACCACCAATTTTCTTCAGGCCGCGGATCGGCCAAACGTCATTCTGATCATTTGCGACGACCTGAACGACTATGTTGAAGGGTTCGGCGGACATCCGCAGGCCAGAACGCCAAACATGCGGCGGCTTGCTCGCAGCGGCGTATCTTTCACTCAGGCTCATTGCAATATTCCGATCTGCGGTCCGTCACGTGCCAGCCTGTTCACGGGCATCTATCCGCACAATTCGGGCTGTTTTGGGTTCACGAAGTGGGACGGTTATGAAGTGTTGAAAAACTCACGGACGATCATGGACCACTTTCGCGAGAATGGTTTTCAAACGCTTGGCTCCGGCAAGCTGATGCACCACATGGTTCGGCAGGAATGGAAACAGTATGGCAACCAAGCCGACTACGGACCGTTTGCGTTCGACGGCGAGATCAAGGTTGCTCATCCCGATGTGCCTGCCCCCTACCGAGACATCGGCGCGATCGACGGATCATTTGGACCGTTGGTAAACCTGGCTGGCAGAAGATCGCCCGACGGAAAACCTCTCAGTTGGCAAACAGGAGGTTGGGCAAAACAGAGAAACCTGCGAGTCGATTCGCAGAGTGACCGAGACCTGACGGCGGACGAACTCAACGGACAGTGGGCAATTGATCAACTGGAAGACCGAGCCGGCAAAGCGGGGCGACAACCTTTTTTCATGGGCGTCGGTTTCATTCGGCCGCACACGCCCTTGATCGTGCCGCAGCGATTCTTTGACATGTTTCCACTTGATTCGATCGAACTGCCGGTCATTCGCCCGGGGGACGTTGAGGATACGCATGCGGGATCGATTCGTGGCCTTGCCGGAGGTGCCGAACCGAACGCTGCTCGCAGCGAAGACATGGGAACGCGTTTATTTAACACATTGGTGGAATCGTACAAATCACAGGATGACGCGTTGCGTCATTTCATCCAGGCATATCTTGCCAGTGTTGCATCAGCGGACGAACAGATTGGACGAATTCTGGATGCTGTTGACAATTCGTCTCTGAAAGACAACACGATCATTATCCTGACCAGCGATCACGGCTGGGGCATGGGCGAGAAAAACTATCTTTACAAGAACTCGTTGTGGCAGGAAAGCACTCGAGTACCGCTGATCATTCGAGCGCCGGGTGTTGGAAAAGCCAAAGCTGTCTCAACGCAACCGGTTTCTCTGATCGACATTTACCCGACACTGATTGATCTTTGCGAGCTGACTGGTGAGACCAAGAAGAACAGCAAAGGTCATTCGCTTGACGGCCATAGTCTGAAGCCGCTGCTTGAGAATCCAGAGAGTGGCGAATGGTCCGGTCCGGCGTCAGCTTTGACGGCGCTTTACAAATGGCGAATGAAATACGATCCGTCGCAGGAAAGCTATTCGCTACGCGCGACAGACTGGCGTTACATTCGATACGAAAACGGCAAGGAAGAACTCTACTTCACCCACGATGACCCGCACGAATGGGCAAATCTGGCGGATGACCCTGATTCCGCCGAAGAGCTTTATTCATTTCGCCAACAACTGAAGTCACGAATTCCAGCGGCCGGTTCTGACGTGCCACCGCAACCGGCGTTTCGGGCAAAACAGTCGACAGCGAAACGCGCCGATCCGAAACAGGATGCCGAAGCATGGAAAGATAAGTACTTCGAAAAGCACCCGGTCGCCGACGTAAGCAAAGACGGCAAACTGACATGGGCGGAATACAAGGCTTATCGAGCAGAGTTTGACCCACCACCGAAAAAGTAACGACACCCGGGGACGATCCTGACTCGCTTAAGCGATTACGCTTTGGGTTGTGAGGAATGAGGAACGATCGCAAAACCATAAATGCACAACGCATTAGAGCAGTTGACATATTATCGTGACGGATACTGGCTTGTGGGAGTAACAAGACTGCTATTGAAAAGCGTTCTTCGCGGCCACAGGTCAGCGTGAAACGCTGTAGCCCGACGCGGTTTAATCGTCTCTTACCCTTCAGGTTGGGGTGACCACGGAATCACGGAAAACGACCATCATGAAAACGCATTCCCCGCGCACCACACTCTTCCTGTCATTGGCTGTCACGTCATTTTCCATGGCGCGGGCGGATAAGCCCAACCTGGTCGTCATCATGGCGGACGATCTGGGCTATGCGGATGTTGGATTCAACGGCTGCGAGGACATTCCTACGCCCCACATCGACTCCATCGCCGCGGATGGTGTGAAGTTCACAAACGGGTACGTTTCTTACGCGGTGTGTGGGCCAAGCCGAGCTGGTTTCATTACGGGCCGCTATGAGCAACGCTTTGGCTTCGAGCGGAATCCGCAATATCGTCCGGACGACCCGAAAATGGGGCTTCCAACTGAAGAAACCACGATCGCCAACTCGCTTGGCAAGGTGGGCTATCGTTGCGGAGTCGTCGGCAAATGGCATCTTGGCGCTAATGACGTGCATCATCCGCTTGAGAGAGGTTTTCACCAGTTCTTTGGTCATCTCGGCGGCGGCCATCGGTACATGCCCGAAGAGCTGACAATCAAAGAAAGTACAGCCGCCACGGGCGAAGCCGAAAGCTACCGCACATGGATCCTGAACAATCACACTCCGGTAAAACCGACCAAGTACCTAACTGACCAGTTCTCTGACGCAGCTGTCACATTTGTCAGCAGTAACAAAGACAAGCCTTTCTTTCTGTTTCTTTCCTACAACGCGCCACACACTCCGTTGCAGGCGACCACCGAATATCTCAATCGCTTTCCTGACATCACGGATAAGAAACGGAAGACATATGCCGCGATGGTTAGCGCGGTGGACGACGGTGTGGGCCGCGTACTGGGCAAACTGCGGGAATTCAAGATGGAAGATAACACGCTTGTCTTTTTCCTCTCCGACAACGGTGGTCCAACGACCAAAAACGCGTCCCGGAACACGCCGCTTAAAGGCGACAAGGGCAGCGCCTGGGAAGGCGGCTACCGAGTGCCTTTTGCCGCCAGGTGGCCGGGTGGTTTACCAAAGGGCAAAGCCTACAGGCAGCCCGTCAGTTCGCTCGATATCTTCGCGACAATCGCAGCACTCAGCGGCGCGCCCATCGATCCACAACGCCCGCTCGATGGCGTCAACCTGGTACCGTACGTCACTGGAAAGAAGATCGGCCCACCACATGAAGCGATCTATCTGCGCATGTTCGATTCACAGAAATACGCAATCCGCAGCGGTGACCACAAGCTGGTGATCCCGGCACGTAACGTGAAGCCACAGTTGTACAACGTGACCGCAGATGTCAGCGAGTCGACGAATCTGGCCAGCGGAAACCCGGAAATTCTGGATGAGCTAAAGCAGAACCTGGATGCATGGACGCGCGGTCTTGTCGAACCACGTTTTCCGGGGCTGATTCATACTCCCGCGTATCAAAATAGAGCAAAGAAGGCAAAGGCGAAATGATCAGGCGAGTCCTTTTCAGATTTCTGTGCCGTCCGCGTTCGCGCTCAAATTGCATGCCGTCGGTTTGTATCGCCCGGCCGTATTCCTGTTGACGACAACTGGATGTAAACCGTGCGTCGAAAGATCGAAGTTACCGGTTGTGCGAAGTGGCGATCGCAACGTGGTGGCAGCGAAACCGGGCGTCATGACTGCCTTGCCCGAATTGCAAAGCGAAGAAACGCCCAATTCCCCAGGACGCTGGCCCCGCGTGTAAGTAACCTCTCATGAAAATACTCAGCAGCGAACCTTCCCGAAGATATGTGGCATGATTGACGGCAGCGTTGCCCACCCTGATTCTCTGCCGCGTCCCGCATCGGGCGTTGAGGTTTTGGAATCGGTCGCAGGTGACCTGCTGCAATCGTTACTGGAGTGCAACTGATGGCTTACCCACGCGTCGCCAGTTTCAAGACTCACGCAGAATTTGCACGCCACCTACGTGAGCTCCGGATCGATCTTCCCTGCGACGAATCGGTGGACAGCGGCCCCGATTCGCTGCTCGCACAATCAATCGACGTTCATGACTTCAGCATCGGGAACCGATTCTGCATCCTGCCGATGGAAGGGTGGGATGGGACGCCCGACGGCAAACCGACTGAGCTCACGCGACGCCGCTGGCGAAACTTTGGGCGCAGCGGGGCCAAGTTAATGTGGGGCGGTGAGGCGGTTGCAGTGCGACAGGATGGACGCGCCAATCCCAATCAACTGCTGATTAACGACGCCAATCTTTCAGAAATCGAATCGCTGCGGACGGAACTTGTCACTGTTCATGAGGCGGACTTCAGCACGTCGGACGACCTGCTGGTTGGATTGCAACTGACGCACTCGGGCCGCTTTGCTCGACCGAACCGCAGGGATCAAGGTGAGCCACGGACAGTCCAGCGCAACCCCTCGCTGGATGCCCGCCTGGGCATTACCGATGATTCGGCGATGTTCAGCGATGACGAATTGTCCCGATTGATCGATGACTTCGTTAAGGCGGCGTGCCTTGCCGAGCGAGCTGGATTTCGATTCGTTGATGTCAAACACTGTCATGGATACCTGGGCCATGAATTGCTGAGCGGCGTCGACAGACCGGGAAGATTCGGAGGCAGCTTTGAAAACCGGACACGTTTCCTGCGTGAAATCGTCGAAGGGATTCGAGGTTGCACGTCAGCTTTGCAGATCGGCGTTCGTGTCAGTGTCTTTGATTTTCTTCCTTACAGAGCAGGAGACGACCGTGTCGGTCTGCCCGATGAGCATGGTGATCCTCGATTAGCGTTTGGCGGAGACGAAACCGGCGACGGAATCGATCTTGATGAACCGTCAAAGTTTCTTTCGCTCCTGGAATCACTCGGAATTCGGCTGGTCTGCACCACGGCCGGCAGCCCGTACTACAATCCACACATTCAACGGCCCGCTTACTTTCCACCGAGTGATGGCTATCGGCCTCCTGAAGATCCCCTGGTTGGAGTGGCACGGCAGATTCAGGCCACGGCAGAACTGAAACGGCAACATCCCGAGATGGTCTTTGTTGGATCCGGCTACACGTATCTGCAGGAATGGTTGCCTCATGTCGCCCAGGGCGTGGTTCGTAGTGGCTGGGCCGATTCAGTCGGGCTGGGCCGAATGGTGTTGTCTTACCCTGAACTGCCGGCGGACGTCCTTGCTGGCAGGGAGATGCCTCGCAGAAAGGTGTGTCGTACCTTCAGTGCCTGTACGACCGCGCCGCGAAATGGGATGGTGAGCGGTTGTTACCCGCTCGACCCTCTATACAAATCACGTGCGGAACGGGAACAGTTGAAGAATGCGAAACAGACCGACTAGGAGGCTGCCCGGTTACCAGAAACAGTGAGCCGCAAGGCGCTAGCCGCGGGTGAAAACACTGCCAACAACCGGCGGCTAGCGCCGTACCGCTCACAAGAACCGACGTACCCTGACAGCCACCCAGTGCGTTGTCACAGCCAAAACGTGGGGTGAATCGTTCGCCGGAAAAGGGGGTCAGACACCAGGAATGCGAAGCACCCTTCGGGCCGTTCTGTTTTTGATACCTGACCCCGTCTTCCTCGCCACCCCTGGAACTTAGTTCTGACAGAGCAGTAGCTGCACGAAGGCACGATAGCGGCATGCTTCTGTTCCACGGCTGGAAAGATGAACACGCGCCGGAAGCAAACACCTTCATTTTTCATGAACAGTAAGACCATCCAATTACAATCAACACCATGAATAATCGATTTCGTGTCCTCGACCGACCAGCCGCTGCAACGTTGTCAAACAACGTTGCAGCGCTGGGCCACTGCACCTTCAGCAGAACAATCAGGTGTCTGATCGGCGTTCTCGCCGTAGCATTCGTGACGAACGATGCAGCAGCGCAGAAGAGTCTTTTTGTCGACGCAGAAAAGACAAACTCGAAACCATACAATGTAGTGGTTTTGATGGCCGACGATCTGGGCTACGGCGATGTTGGATTCAACGGAAACAAGAAGATCATCACACCTCATCTGGATCAGATGTCTCGGTTGGGAGTCACCTTTGACCATTTCTACGCCGCATCCTGTTTGTGCACTCCCACACGGGCCAGTTGCCTGACCGGCAGGAACCCATTCCGGCAGGGAATTTTCGCGGCCCACACCGGCGCCATGCGTCAGGCCGAAACCACTTATGCCGAGCTATTGAAAAAGGAAGGTTACAGCACGGGATTCTTCGGCAAGTGGCATTTGGGTTGGGTGGAGCCGGATCGAATTGACAGCCGCGGTTTTTATTCGCCGCCCTGGCATCACGGTTTTCAGGAGGTATTTGCCACCAAGAGTGCCGTTCCCACATGGAACCCCACCAGGACGCCAGCCAGATGGAAGGGATTTGGCGCCCGGAATGATGGCTCATGGGGAGGATCCGTCTATGTGCACAATGGAGCCCCAGTGACGGAAAATCTGGAAGGCGACGACAGCCGTATCATCATGGACAGAGTCATACCTTTCATCGAGCAGTCAGTATCCGAAGAAAAACCTTTTTTGACGACGGTCTGGTTTCATGCGCCCCACGACCCCGTCGTTGCCGGCCCTGAGTACCTGGCACGCTATCCTGGATTGTCGGAAGATCAAAAAAATCTCTATGGCTGCATCACCGCCATGGACGAACAGATTGGACGTCTATGGAATTTTCTGCAAACGAAAGGCCTGGCGGAAGACACCATTGTCTTCTTCTGCAGCGACAACGGACCCGCCGATTCCGCAACAAGGAAGGGAATTGCATCTGCCGGCCCCTTCCGCGGGCACAAGCATCAGATGTGGGAAGGCGGCATTCGAGTCCCCGCCCTGATGGTGTGGCCCGGACACCTGCAGGAAAATGTAACCTGTTCGTTTCCGGCGGGTACCGTCGACTATCTTCCAACCATCATTGATCTGCTGGGATTACCGGCGATTAAGAAGCGTCCCATGGATGGCATCAGCCTGAAACCCGTGCTGCAGGGCAAACCAGCGGACAGGCCCTTTCCCCTGGCATTCGGGTATCAACGCCTCTACAAGGATACTGAGCTCTATGCATTGATCGACGGCCCCTACAAGATCTGCATCCCTGAAGTCGGAGATGAAATGATGCTCTTCAATCTGCAGGATGATCCATCAGAGTCGAACGATCTGTCAAATTCCAAACCCAACATCTTCGAGAGCATGAAAGCCGATTTGGAAGTGGCTAAAAACTCCTGGCGAGCCAGCCGGGAAGGCAAAGACTATACCTATTGATTTGAAAAGCATCCTGGTGATCATCAGTCCCGTCCCTGCGCAATGTCTCAAAGAAGGACCAGACATGAAAAAAAAGACAGAACACCAACAGAAACATCGCCGTGCCCTCAGTTGCCTTACGGCAATGGCATTGCTCAGCCTGCCGGCCGCGTTGAAAACCGCCGAGGATCCGAAACCGGATTCCCCCGAGTCTGTCGCGGCACTCAAAGCAATCGGGGCCGTGCTGGAACAAGCTGGAAACGCTCACTCTGAAACGGACGGATATTTCCGAGTCAGGTCTGGAGCATCTGACAACGGCATTGCCGGATTGTGAAATCACCGGCCCCTGACATTCAGACGTCGGGCTGAGTTTCCTACGCAGACCGGGTTGCCAGGACACGCTCATTTCCAGGGATTGAAACAACTAACATTTCTCAAACCGAACGGCTCCGGTGAATGTCTGCGCCGGCAGGCCCTGGCACAATGACATCCGGCATTCAGACTTGCCGCACCGGAAACGCCGCCTGAGGGCGGACCAGCACCTGTGTGGTATCGGGACGTACCGGTTGCCTGGCACACCTGGAGCAGATTACTTATTCTCGTTAACCGTTCTGACTAGTGCTTTGCCTCAGGCAAAAGTTAGGATGGAAGCATCCCCCGGA
>JAAERP010000307.1 GCA_024230215.1 Fuerstiella sp.
ACATCGAAGGCGGGCGAATCTGTGTCTTCATCGCGAAACGGTGGAAAGGTTGCGACATGTTGTTCGCATGCGCTGCGGATTGCGTCGATGTATGAATTCCAGTCGGCTAACGACATAGACTTCGATTCTGCTGGCTAACGTTCAGGATAACCGAGTCGCCGGAGTAGATTCACCATTCAATTGCCGCGCTGTCGGCGACTTCGGTTCATCCGTTTGTTATCCGACGATTCGTTGGAGTTTGTCATTGAATTGTATCATTCATGGCGTGGCCGGGATATTCCACGACAGGTTTAGTGTTTTGATACCGATTCCATCAGACTTAGACGCAACCGTTAGTTTCGGGATGTCGATTGTGCGTGTTGGTATATGACAGGGACCGGGAGCACCGTCGAGGTATCCCTGTGTAATTGAGTTTGATTTCAGAGCAATGTGATTCACCGTGTCGCAAGTCGGGCAGCGGTACGCGATCCACATTTGTTGAGGCCATGATTTGAACGCGATGTCGAGCGCATCAGATACCAACGTCGATCCCATGCAGTCCGTGCAGCCGAGATATTGGTTGAGTACTGAGTTGGGAATTTGAGACACGCTCAGTCCTAAAAGTATGACTCAAGTCGGATAACGACCACAATCACCGGGTTGCCGCCAGCGACTTTGTTTTCAGATTCGGCCCGGACGGCAACTCCGGTGCATTGTATTGTTAGGCATCTTTCTCGTGTGACACAAACGCTGGGCACCCGCTTGCCCGGTTTACGGCACGTCCGTCGTAAGGGCTGCTGGATGAGGTGCATACGCCGTAATCGAGCAGGCTTCCGTGACCGTCGATGGGAGCAAAGAAGCAACAGGCGTGGCAGTTGCCAGCTATTTGTTCAGTGATCGGCGACGACCAACGAGCCGCAGCTTGAGATTCGACGTTGAAGGCTCTTTCTTCTTCTGGTGAAGCCTGAGCACGACCGTTGTCGTAGTGGAGTTGGCCACTTTGCAAGTAAAGCCAGTTACCTCGCGATATGCGAATGGACCATTCGGGATCACCGGATCGCGCCGTCGTCGATGTGAGCCGGAGGCCATTGGAGAACTCAACGGCCAAGTCCGAGACAGGTTCAGACAGGATCACGGAGCTTATCGTTGTATTGCAAAGCGCGGCCAACGCGCTGATGATTTCCGGGCCGCTGTTTGAGCTGCCAGTACGGATCTGGGAACCGTCTTCCAATCGCCAATCCCATTCAATGGCAATGCAATGTTCGCCGGCAAGGCTATCACGTGGACCCTCTGGAAGGAGATCGCCGATTTCGATGAAGATGGCCGACCCATATCCCTTCCAAGGGCGTGTGACGACTTTGCCAAGCAGAGGCTGAACGGTTGATTCGAATTCGATGATGCTTCTGATGCCTAACGTAAGAGGATAACCGGGCGATGAGTAGACTTGCAAGCAAACCGGTGCACGAATTATCGCTCCGGTTCATCCGTTTGTTCTGTCGCGTATGTTCGGGTGCGAATCAGTGGACTGTTGGGCATCGCTACTAATTACTGGTGCATTGTAACGGCATAGTCGTCAATCAATATGGCGGTCCGTGGTGCCAACGGTCGAAGAATGCGCGAGACTTGCGTCCCATCCATGGTTTGGCAGCCTGGCCGCATGGTTCCGAAGAGATATTTTCGAGAAAGCATGTGCAGAGTGCGTTATCAAGTGTCGTTTCCTCGGCGTCTGGTTCGACAAGGTGCCGTTCGATGAGTTCGAACAGGTCTTTAAGTACGTCGTCAGAAAGCGTCATATACCGATCACGGAAACAACTGCTGAATTCGGCACACACACCGTGAAGCGTGAAGCGTCCGTCAGGTTCGCGATGGTCGTTGCGTTCGGAATGCCATTGGGCTTCAAATTCCGGCACCGACGTCACGAATCGCTGCAGTAGATCGACCGGTTTCATAGTGATTTAGCGACAGAACGGCAACGTTCACCGGGCCGCGGCGAAAATCATTGTTTCCAAAAGCCGCGCGGCCCGCGGCTCCGTGTGCAACGTATTGTTATCACGCGTTTTCAGCGTCAGGCATGGGAAGCAGTCGGTCTACGTCAGGCAATTGCGA
>JAAERP010000308.1 GCA_024230215.1 Fuerstiella sp.
CAAAAGTCAGGGAGGAAGCATTCGCCGGAAAAGGGGGTCAGGTACGAAAAATGCAAAGCACCCTTCGGGCCGTTCCGGTTTTTGGTACCTGACCCCGTTTTCCTCGCCAACCCTAAAACCTGGCTGTGACAAAGCACTAGTTCAAGGGATGCTCTTTTGCAATGTGGTGCGAAGCAGGCGTTCGATATCCAATTGGCTCGATACGCACTTGGTCACCTGCTGGAGGATACACCGACTGGTCCACACTGAAACCACTGTGTTCCCAACTCCGCATGTTCTCGACGACTTCCGCTTCGATCTTCTGCTCGGACAGATGCAACTCGAAGACCGCGTCTTGCCAGGCGACCAGCTATCGCTGCATGTCGAGCTCGGGGAACTCCGGGAAATCGGCCTCGGGTGTAAAGGCTTCGCAGGTGATCAGCACGTGGATTTGCGGGTGCCAATGCAAGAGTTCGCCATGCGTCTGAATCGCCCCGATCATACCGGGCACCACGTCGTCCCGATTATGTAGGCGACACGCTTCCGCCTTAAGGCATCCCACAGCGATGTATCTGCGTTGGGTGGAAAGCGGCGGAACTTAACCCCGATCATTCATGAAGCGTGAGTCAAGCATGTAAAACGAAACGTTGCTGCTGAGGTTCGCCATTCTCAAGCCGGTGGGAGAACAGCTGCTGTCGATTAAGTAACGGAGAAGAGAACTGTGAGTATTCTTGTTGTCAACGCTGGTTCCAGCAGCGTTAAGTTTGCGATGTTTCGACTCGACGACTTAATGCCGACGCTCACGGCATTACTCGATTGGCACGGGAATAGCCACCAGGCGTCATTGACATTGTCGCGTTCGGATGAGGGAATTAGAACATTTCAGATTGATGCCGCTGACTATCGTGCAGCTGTTGCCACAAGTCTAAAGACGATCCGACAGGCGATGCACGATGCCAACAAAGCAGAACCGGAGTTTCGTGTGGTGGGGCACCGGTTGATTCATGGTGGTGAGGAACTGCGCAGGCCGGTGCGAATCGACTCCCGGATGAAGGAGACGATTGCCGGATTCGCTGAACTCGCCCCATTGCACATCCCGCCCGGCCTGGAAGCGATCGCGGCCAGCGAGACAGCGTTACCTGGAGTGCCCCAGGTTGGAGTGTTTGACACAGCCTTTTTTGGCGAATTTCCACCCGAAGTCTTCTTGTATCCGTTGCCCTACGAATGGTACAGGAAGTGGGGCATTCGTCGCTTCGGTTATCATGGAATCAGCCATCAATATTGTAGCCAGCGTGCTGCCGAAATGCTCGATGGCGATTCGGATGAAACGCGGATCGTCATCTGTCACCTGGGGCAAGGTGCTTCCTTGACCGCGGTTCGTGGCGGAGTGGCAGTTAACAACACAATGGGGTTTACGCCGCTGGAAGGACTGATGATGGGGACGCGTTCCGGTACGGTTGACCCCGGCATATTGCTCCACGTGCAACGCGAACATCGGATTTCCGTCGACGAACTCGACGATATACTGCATAAGCAGTCGGGATTGTTGGGGCTCTCGGGTGTTTCTTCCGACTTCCGAAAAGTCGAAGCGGCAGCAGCAAGCGGTAACAGTCGCGCCCAGCACGCCTTGCTCGTCTACGCTCACCGAGTGCGCGAGCAAATCGGCGCGTATGCGGTTACCCTGGGAGGCCTGGATGCATTGGTATTCACTGGAGGAATTGGTGAAAACTCAACGCGGCTGCGACGCGACGTTTGCCGAGGCCTCGAGTGTCTGGGAGCGAACCTGGACAATAAACGAAACGAGGAGACACGAGCGGACGGCGATATCGCAACCGCTGATTCGTGTGCGAGGATACTCGTGATACATACCCGCGAGAACCTGCTGATTGCCCGTCAGGCTCGGGAGCTCGTCGCAGACATTGATTGATAACCAAAACCCACGAACATTTTTCTAAATGAGAAACGGAAAGACAAAAACGCGACCAGACCACCATTCTCAAAAGCTGGCTCACTCGAGCGAAGGCTTGACCAGTTGGCCACGGGCTTGTGCCTGCGGATCTTCGTAGGCTCCAAGGAATTCAGAGTTACAGTCCAGCCACAAGGTAACACGGTGAAAGTCCTTCTGCGAGAGTTTCACGCCATAATGACGCTCATCAAGGTACTCAAGCAGCTTTGACGCTCGCGCGCCGAACTTGCCTGGCACCACGCGACTACCCCCGTGATGGCCTCCCGCGTTGAGACTATTGATGAGCGTCTGGAACCAGAATCCGTATTCTTTGGCCAGGTTGTTGTACGACCGGGTAAAAGGCCAGTCGCGTCCATCCCGATCGCGAACGTGTTCGATCGTTCCGCTGAGATCGATCGCGTTGCGGAGGCGATGGCAGTCCACGCAGTTGCGGTCCAGTACCGGCTGGACCAGGCGGACGTAGTTGAACGGATTGGATCCTTCCAGGTCGGGTTGGATCTTTGAAGGTGGGCGTTGCACCGCCAGCGGGAGTTCGGCAGACACATTCGGCGCGCGGTGTCTCGGCTCGTGACAACCCTGGCAAGTCAATCGCTCGCCGGGGTGAGCGTATGTGGCCGACCGCATGGAATGGATCGCCATTCCTCGCTCGTTCAGAGTTTGGAAGTAGATCGCCTTACCGGCCGGAACCTCGAAAAAGGCGCTCCCGTCGGCTTCCACCGGCACGGTTCCCAGCACGGCTCGGGCGTTGCTCTGCTCGGCCACGCCGATCTTTGGAACGTTGCGTCTGGGAGTGCTTTTCGGCAGGATCTGCAGCACGCGGAGAGCCGTAATTCTGGTATTCTCCGGCCACGCGAAATCGCTGTCGTAAACGTCCGTCACGGCAACGGTTGCCGGACGTTTCTTTCCTGCAGCGTTCTCGGTGGCAGCTGGTTCAGTGGTGGGATTGGGGACTGCCGGCGGGGTGGCCCGCGGGCGGAGCGGAATCGGGCTGAAGCAGGGGATCTCCGTATCGCGGTAGATCAGCTCTTTGTTGCCGAAACGGTCCACCCAATAGATCCCGTGGTTGGTCGCCCCACGATCGTAGACGCACAGATAGTCGTCTTCGGAAAGCGGCCACGGCGTGCCGTAAACAAGCGATGGACGAATGGCCGCCTCAGCCTCGGGGAACGGAACCTCCGGTGTCAGGCGTGTGACCTGCGAGTTGGCGTTGTCGTCGGCGATCCCCAGATCGATTTGGATCAACGACCCGAACGCATGTCCATGGTGCGGCGCAGCGACTGCAATGTACTTCCGCGAACCGGGGATCGCCCGAATGTCGAGCTCCGCCCACGGCCGGTCCGCCAGTCGTTTGGGGTAGTTTCCGTGCGGTGCACGGGGATCTCGGCCATCGGGGTAACAGGTCCAGAAGTGGTGGGCCGCCTGCGTGTCGCGGTCAATGTAGTCCCATCGCGTGTAGACGAGCATCCCGTCGTTGTCCACGCTGGGATGCCACTCGTTGGTATCGTGGTGACTGAGCACGAGCATATCGCTGCCGTCCGCCTCGATGGAGCAAAGGTTGTAGCTGCGGCATGCCCGTGTGCCGCAACGGACGTATCCGCCTCGACGCTCAGAAATAAAGGCAATCCGACCGGCCGGCAGAAAGCAGGGATCGAAATCGTTCCACGGTCCGTCCGTCAGTTGCACCAGATAGGAACCGTCCGCGCGTACTTTGAAAAGGTGATAGCAGTTGTTGGTCTTCCAGGCCCTGTCTTTTTCCGCCTGGGCTGCGGATCTCTCGGGACTGGCGTTCTCCGTGTAGGCGAAGAGAATTGTTGTGCCGTCGTATGAGAGCTCGGGCGAAAGAAACGACCCCGGTACCAACTCTCGATCCTGGAAACGCCCATTTTCAACCTTCGAGCTGGCCAACAGGTTGGTCAACTTCGGATGATCACTGAAGACGTCCGAAAGGACGAACAGGCCACCGCCGGCGACCGACGTGAAGCCATAATACTGATCACACATGTGCTGATAATTCGGATGTCGTCTCTTGATGAACAGGAGTTTGTCGAAGTCCAGCAGCGGATTTGCAAAGGCGATATTTCGGACGATCCGGCGGGCGTCAAGATAAACTTCTTTTCGGACGGTGTCGGGCACGTCGTCGCCCTGTTTCAGCTCGGCCAGTCGCCGGCCAAGTTGCTCCAGCTCTCTCGCCGCAGGATCGAGGCGAGCGGGCTCAGCTTCAGCTTTCAACCGTGCAACCAGCTCACGCCCGCGTTTGACGACCTCCTGGGTATGGGCGAGCAGAAAGCCGCCATCAGCAGATGCTGTCGTCGATCCCATTTCGGCCGTGCCGGGAACTGAGTGCCGGCTGACACTTTTCTGATCGGCCGGCTTGTTCAAGGCGATGTTCCGTCCCGGTTCCTCCGCCCCGTAGACCTCGACCTCATCGAGCGCCAGATGGCAGGTCCCCGCCACAAAGACTCGTACGATTCGGCCGGTTACGTTCTTGTTCTTGAAGCTTACGACCAGCGGTTTGTTCTTCGTCACACCAAAGAACGGCGTGCCGTCATGCTGGTAAACTTTTTCGAACTGGTCGGGCTGCCCGTCACGGGCCACGTGGATGCTGATCTTTCGGGTTCGCGGCGCCAAACCGCCGTCAGTCCGGTTATAAACAACGATGCGGTCGAACCGGTAGTCTCCACCCAGATCGACCTGCCACCATGGGTCATTCTCGCCCACAGCCAGATGGAACCCGAAGCGGCCGGTCTTGATCCCGTCGCAACCGCCGGCAGCGTCCATCGTCGTCGTCACGCCTCGCGCATTAACCTTTGATGAACCGAGCTCCCCGGACCGCAGGGTCGCGAATTGACGATCGGCTTCGATCCAGTCGGCCTCGACAAGGCCTCGAATCTGATGACCAATGTCAACTGAAGCTGGCTTGGGTTGCTCCGCGCCGCTGGAATTCCGAAATTCGGTCTGGACAGTGATCAGCATCATCACCGCACACGCAGAGATTTTCCAACGGTGACGGTTTGCAGTTTTTTTAGGGTGAAACAACTTCATCTCGCAGGTCTCCTGCGTTGGACAAGTGGCTTATGCGTTTATGAATTATCGCGATAACGCGTGGGGTGGGGAGTTGAACGTATCCTGGTTCTGTCATCTCACGCATCAAGGCGTCTTGTCAAAAACTCAGTGGAAAGAAAAGGCGGGAGAAAGTCTCCGTTGGTATTAATATGGTCATTGAGGAACGATAGCGTCTGGTCCCCGCCGAAACCGGAAGTTGCGATCTACTGATCGGATCGGAGGTTCCTGGAGGCGGTCCGAAACGAATTCTAACCTGAGCGCATTGTGAATGCGGTGCAAAGACCGCCTACAAGCTCGCCCAACTCCTCGGCATTCGAAGTGTCAGAATTCTTATTCGGCACTGATCCGATAGGTACTGCGTTTGCCCTTAAAGGAGACGATGATCGGCTCGACCATCCCGTTGACGTGCTTGAGTTTTTTACCCGTGCGTTTGAGTTTGGCACCGCGTGGTTCAAGCACGGTGAAGGTGTGGGTTTTCCCTTCCAACGCCAGCGTGGCCCGTTTGCCGTCGATGGAAATTCCCGTCCGATCGCGACCGTTGAAGACGAGTGCGGGAAAACGCGTTTCAACCGCCCGAACACTCTCTCCTTCCACTTCGTCGGTAACGGTAACGCCATGCTTGTTGATAACAATGGTCTGCTCAACGGTGACGTGTTCAAGCGAATAGGTCGCGCGGAAAGCAACTTCGGCGGCATCCTGCCGGAGGATCTCGATGGCGGGGCCGGCGGACTTGTCGGCTAGCGCATGCCAGTTGCCTCTTGAATCCTGCCAGGCGGGGCCGACGGCGAGGTTCCGGCCCCCGCGTTTTTCCTGCGCGCACCCATCGGAAGGGCCGAGCTGGGGATGGCCGTTCTTCAAATGAATCCGGATGAGCCCCGTCGGGTTGTAGACATGGTCGCCCTGCGTGTCGTATTCAACATGGTTGCCGGCGGCAGCGGCGATGATCTTGTGGAACCTGGGCAGTTCCACCACGAAGCCACCGACATCGGTGGGGGCGGGTGCCTCCTTTACGCAGTCCTCCGCAAACGCCCAGGCCTGCGCCAGCATGCTCATGGCCAGCATGTTGTAGCAGGTATGGACGGAGTACCCTTCATGGCCGTGCTTGGCCTCGATGGGATAGCGGTTCTTGACGATGTAGCCGGAGCCGTCGGGACGCATCCAGTTTTGGATGGAGGAAAGGGCGAGATGTGCGGCACGCTTGAACGCGCCGGCCTCCGCCGTTCTGCCTGCCTTAGCATAGGCCGAAGCATAGACTTCAAAGACGACCGCCTGCTCGGCTTCGTTCCAGATATGGTGACTGCTGCGGTATCCGGTTGGCAGTTCGCCGAACGGTGACTGCATGAACAGAGAGGTCCAGGCGCCGCGCCAGAGTATGTCGCGGTAGGTAGTATGCAGGAAGGAGCTGTAGCCGCGTTGCAACATACTGGTCAGGTAGTGCCGCGCGAAAAGGTCATACGGCAACGGATCCCCGTGTTCGTTGTACATCCCGAACGCGGTAAAATTCGGCAGCTGCATCGTCATGGTAAAGTCCGCATACCACGGATCGGAAAAGCCATGCTCGGCCCTGAGCCATTCCCCGGCGGCATTGACCATATTCCAGTTGATGACCCAGCCGGGCTTATAAGCCGCATAGAACCCTTTATGGTCGTAATTACCCAACGGCTCTTTGTAGTTCCTGTAGGCACGCCTGGGATCTATCTGCTCGAGAAGCTGGCTCCATCGTTCCTTGCGCTCTTTAGAGGCAGAGCCATCAAACAGCTCGTAGGCGAACATGATCGGCCATGTGAAGAAATCGCCATGTTTGCTGTCCGCTTTTCCAGCGACCATATCCGCCAGCGATACGTCCAGCGCCTTCATCCCGCTTTCGACGAGCTCTGGCTTGATCGGATAGCCCGCCTTGGCCAGCACGGCGATACTGTGAGCATAACAAGGTGTCGTGAAGTATTTCTCCACGTTCTGCACTGGGTCGATGATGCGCCCTTCGGCATTCTGGTATTGACGCATGGCCTTTACCTGGCCGGCGATCACATCGAGGTAGTCCTTCTTCGTGAACTGGGTGGAGGTGATGACCTGTCCCTGCTGGTTCTTCATGAAGCCGTTGATCTGCTCGTAGAGCGGATGCTTGCGACTCGTTAGAGCCCCGTCCTTCAGGGCGGCAGGCGGCAGCATTTGGCTTTGCTCGGGGAGCGCGGCCTGAATCGTTTCGGGCGTAATCGCGCCATCCTTAACCAGCCGGTACACCTGGCCGCCGGCGTTCAGAAACAGACCGGTTCCATATTCCTGGGTCGTCCGGGGGTGCGACGGTCGCGGCTGGCCATCGACCGGCTGGACCCAGCCGAGAAAACCGTCGGGGTGCACGGCCGTCACCAGCGCGTTCCACCCGCGGATGATCACCGGCAGGTAGGTGACCGGATCCAGGATTCCTTCGCGGACGCCCCAGCCGAATCCGGCGATAAAGAAGGCCGTACCGCTGCTTTCGGGCATGGTATAGTGTTGGGGATCCCCCAGATTGGCGCGCCAGAATCCGTCATCATCCTGCCGCAATGCCAGCGCCTTGGCCATGCGCCGGTAGAGGTCGATATAGCGATCGTAATGGGGATCATCCCTGGACAGATGCTTGATGATTCTCGGAAGTCCGGCAAACACCCAGCCGTTGCCCCGAGACCAGAGAACCTTGCCCCCGTTTGGGGACTTCTTTCCGATATAGCTGGGATCCCGATAGTACAAGTCGTCGTCCTTGTCCAGAATCTCTTCCGTTACCGTCCAGAACGCATCGTGCAGAAACTCCAGATATTTCTGGTCGCCGGTCGCCTTATGCAGCATGGCCAGCGTCGGCGCAGAAAAGAGACCATCGGCGTAGACGCGACTAACATCATTGGGCCTGGGCTGATGGCCATACCAAACTTTCCCTACAACCGGCGCGTAAGGCAGGTCGGCATTCAGTGCGTCGATCGTGGGTGCGATCTTCTTCGGATCCGGCTCGATCAGATTGAGCTCCGCCCAGGTCATGGAGCAGAACAGCCGGTTAAAGCCCGACTCCTCCGTGCCAACCTTCCATTGATGCTTTTCCGCCCATTCCCGGGCCTGTTCGAGATAGCTGGCATCCCCGGTGGCATAATAGGCCTCCATGACTCCCGCATACCATGTTCCACGAATCCAGTTGCGGTCCGTTTTTCGATAGGGATGCGCCTTTGCGTAATCATTCACCTTGTGCATGATGGCCAAGATGTTGTCCTCTTCAAAGGGGTTGGCCGCCGTTCGATCCTGCGCGGCCAGCGGGCTGGTAAAAGCCAGAGCCGCCCCCGCTGCCAATAGTAGATTTTGAATCTTCATTTTCATAACGCTATCTCCGTCCGGCCTGTTATTGGTTTTTGTATATTTCAACAACATGTGCCCGTCATATTTTAGATATGCATGGTGTTTAAATATTTCTTTCAGTCTTCGTCGCTTTTTATGGTGCCTTCCTTTTCCCAGCCCTATCCGGCCCGGTATTCAATGCGACCCTGCACGTCGGTTTTAAGAACTATGACAGATCAAAGCACTGTCAGGCCTCTTTGTTTGGATCCCGCTTTGGGAATCGCACTCTTGCGCGGCCCCTGGGACGCATGGTGGATTCCAGCTTGAGTCTTCTGGCGATCGATTCAACCCAGCGGTCGTCTCCCAGCGGCTGTCCCCTCTGTGCCGAAAGCCGGACTGCGTCCAGTTCCTGTTTTGTGAAGGGTTCGTTCACCCGAGCCGCCCAGCCGGGAAGCCCTGGCAACGGCCAGGGAGAAAGGAATTTCGGGGCGGGTTCTCGTTTCTGTAACCATCGCCACAGAGATCCCCAACGCCACTCCTCGGCGCGGTCAACCAGGCCCGCTCGAAGTGCGTTACGTTCAACATATCGACAGACCACGAAGAAGTGCTTTGATGGTTCGTGGTCGCCTTCGACAAGTGCCGTCCTGTCCGGCAGCCGGGCGGCCGTGTTCGCGAGCATTTGGTGAATGTGCATCAATCGTTTCCTACCAGATCGTCCAGCCGCCATCGATGAGGATCGTCTGCCCGGTGATGAAGTCCGACGCCGGCGCCGCCAGAAAAATAACCAGGCCTTCCAGTTCCTCCGGGCGGCCCCAACGCCCCATCGGCGTGCGTTCCTTGATGAATTCGAACCGCTCCGGATCGTCGCGTAACTGGGCGACCAATTCGGTCTCGAAATAGGTCGGGCCGATTCCGTTGACGCGGACGCCCAACTTCGCCCACTCCAAAGCCATCACCTTGGTCATTTGATCGACACCCCCTTTCGAGGCGCAGTAGGCCAGCAGGTAGGGCAACGCCACCTGGCCCATGATCGATGAGATGTTGATCACCTTGCCGTACCCGCGCTCGATCATTTGCGGAGCAACGGCCTGGGTCACCAGGTAGTAACCTTTCAGGTTGGTGTCGATCACGCGGTCCCATTGCTCCTCGGGGTAGTCGACCGTCAGCGTACGATGGTTGACGCCGGCGTTGTTGACGAGGATATCAACGTGGCCGAAACGTTCGAGGACTCGCTCGACGCCCTGCCGCACGGCCTCGCCGGAGAGCACGTCGAGCGAGAAACCCGACGCCTGACGATCGGCGGCATTGATATCGCGACAAACACGGGCCAGATCGGCCTCGTTGCGACCACACACAGCCACGTCGGCGCCCGCCCTGGCGAGCACCTTGGCCGCTATCTCGCCCAACCCGCGCGTGGCGCCGGTTACCATGGCTACCTTACCCGAGAGATCGAACAGCTCCTGGACCATTTTTTTCGACACTCCTCACTTAGCCCTGCATCAGTAGTCGGTGAGTTCTATGTTGTTTTGACGCATGTCATCGTAACCCGACGCAACCAGATGAACGCTGCTTCGGGTATCAATACTTACTAAAGTAACTACAGTTTACATATTATTGATTCTCGACTGCAAACGGCCACCCGATCCACGGTTGTTTTCTACTCTCAGCTTACGCCAGGCTCATCAGGACTTGCGCTCATGCAAACTAGTTCCAGCCAACGACAGGTCGGCCTTCAGAAAGCGTTCGCAACTGGCACATGTTTTGGTCGTCCAGCCTGGCTGCTGGTCACCGCGATTCTTGTGGGCCCTGGTGGTGGACTGCTGCCGACACTCGTCGCGCAACAGCAGCCGGCCGAAAAACCTGCCGATTCACTTCGAGCTGCGATCGTCGACTTGATGGGAACTTTTGGCGATCGCTATCCCGATGGTAGCCAGTATCTGACGGAACTCGACAGGATCGACAGCCGTCTGCCGCAGGCAACGCCGGTAGACCGCAAGCGGCTGGAAGGTGAGCTGCAGTCACTCAGGCACAGAGCGCTGGTGGCCAATCCTCTGGTCAGCGACAGTCCTCTGCTGTTCATCGTTCGCGAACAGTATTTGAAAGACCATCACAACACAGCCACCATGTTTCAAACCGGGGAGATCAATGCGACAAAGTTTCGGGGTGGAGGAACGATCAAGACGATCCATCTCGGACGCAACGGCCTGGTAACGACGTTGTACGAATCGCCACAGGGGGTCGCTCGAGATCCGGATGTGAGTTTCGACGGCCGCAAGATCCTGTTTTCGTTGCGGCGCGATCCGAAGGACGATTACAACGTCTACGAATTGATCGTGGACTCGAACGAATTGAAACAACTCACATTCGGGTCGGGCGTCTCAGACATCGATCCGATTTACTTGCCGGACGGCAGGATACTCTTCAGCTCGACCCGCGAACCGAAATACTGCATGTGCAACCGCCACATCATGGGCAACTTGTTCACGATGAATGGGGACGGCAGCGACATCCAGCAGATTGCCCACAGCACTCTGCACGAAGGCCACGCGGCGCTGTTGTCTGACGGACGGATCATTTACGACCGCTGGGAGTATGTGGATCGCAATTTTGGCGACGCTCAAGGTGTGTGGAGCGCCAATCCCGATGGCACAAATCATGCAATCTATTGGGGCAACAACACGAATTCGCCCGGCGGCGTGCTGGATGCCCGAGAGATTCCGGGCACTGGGCAGTTTTTGGCGACCTTTTCTTCCTGCCATGATCGCCCCTGGGGGGCTTTGGCGATCGTCGACCGGCGCATCGGCATGGACGGTAAGCAGCCGGTCGTGCGCACCTGGCCTGCCAGCGCCATCGATTTGGTCGGTCAGGGAAACTACGACACGTTCAAGCGTGTCAATCCAAAGTATGAAGATCCCTTTCCTCTGTCTGACAAGTATTTTCTCTGCTCGCGCACCACCGGCACCGGCGAGCAAACGGGCATCTTTCTGATCGACATTTTCGGCAACGAGATCCTGCTGCACAGCGAAGCGTCCGGCTGCTTTGACCCGATGCCGCTTGCACCTCGCAGAAAGCCGCCGGCGATTCCTTCGCGCGTCGATCAAGAGAAGAAAGACGGTTACTTCTACGTGGCCGATGTCTATCTCGGCACGGGGATGGAGAAGATCGCACGTGGACAGGTTAAGTCTCTGCGTGTTGTGGAATCACCCGAAAAGCGATTCTGGACGCA
This sequence comes from Fuerstiella sp., assembly GCA_024230215.1. Taxonomy (GTDB): domain Bacteria; phylum Planctomycetota; class Planctomycetia; order Planctomycetales; family Planctomycetaceae; genus Fuerstiella. The sequence goes on from JAAERP010000308.1 coordinate 11,532, forward strand.
TACCGCGTGGAACGGTAGCGGGACGCAGGCGCCGGGGATGGCCTGGGACGATTTCAGCAACAAACGAATCCTGGGCACCGTGCCTGTGGAGCCCGATGGTAGTGCCTATTTTTCCGTGCCGGCAGACACTTACGTCTTTTTTCAACTGCTGGACGAAAAGGGCATGATGATCCAGTCGATGCGCAGCGGTACGATTGTTCGCCCCGGTGAAAGGATCGGTTGTGTTGGTTGCCACGAACGTCACCAGGCGACCGTCCCCAACGCTCCGGCATTGGCCCTCGCGCGATCAGCGAGCAAATTGGCGCCGTGGTACGGACCCGCGAGGAAGTTCAATTACATGGCCGAAGTCCAACCCGTCTTCGACAAACATTGCGTCTCGTGCCACGACTACGGAAAAGAGAATGGCAAGAAACTGAATCTGGCCGGCGACGCGGGATTGATCTTCAATACGTCGTACGTCGAACTGCGGTCAAAGAACTACGTGCGCGTGCCGGGCGCGGGACCATCGACCGTGCTGCAGCCCAAAAGCTGGGGCTCGCATGTCAGCCCGCTGGTAAGTGTGCTGCTGAACGGACATAAGGACCCGCGAGTTGACGAGAGCATCAAGATGGACAGGCAGAGCTTCGACCGCATCGTCACATGGATCGACATCAACGCGCCGTACTACCCCGATTACGCCAGCGCCTATCCTGGCAACTCGTACGGACGCACACCGCTCGCTCCCGCACAGCTCAAACGACTCAGCGAATTGACCGGCATCAGTCTGGACCAGCAAAAGTTCTCTTCGCACGTGAGTTTCACTCGCCCTGAGTTGAGTCCCTGCCTGGACCGGTTCGAGGATCAGGGTGACCCGCGCTACGAAGAATCGCTGTCGATCATTCGAGAGGGCGCAGAGTTGCTGGCGAAGCAGCCCCGCGCCGACATGCCTGGCTTCCAGTTGACCGGACCCGACGCCGAGCGTCAAGCCAGGTATATTCGACTGGTCGAGGACAAATAATGCCCCCTTTGATCGTCCCATTGATCGACAGCAACTCCCTGCATTCCGCCATGCAGCGTTTGCGATGATGATTGCTGTAGCCACCGCAACGGCGAGTCTTCGTGTAGCTTTTGGGAAAAATGCACAGACTTCAGCGCCGCACGAATTCGGCACCGGAAACTTCCACTGCTTCCATTTCGTCACTGCCTCCGTGAGTCGTCCTGGTGCGTGCCAAAAACGTCACCCTGCCGTCTTCGTGACGCAGCAGACGCTGGCCTGAATCATGGTGCATCCGGTACTATCGTTGTCAACGACGGATTGACGACATAAAGCAATGTTCCCACTTCGGAAGGTGAATTGCCCTCCGAGGGCAGGAACAGCGTGACGACAAGCTTCCTCTGATTCGAGGAGTCAGTGACCCATGTGGCATTAGGGTTCGCAAAAGCCTTTGAACGATCATGGGTTCGAATGTTCAGCGTGCGGATCGGCATCCCGGTGTCGTCACAAAGACAAATACGCCATGAGGCCCAATCACCTTTCCTCCGCTGAATCTCCTGCAGGTAATACGTCGTATCGTGCCACGAGAACTTTTCTCGATCACCAAGGTTGCCGCGCCACCCTGTTCGAGTCAGCTCTGCATTAACGTCCCCCAACGGCGCGGCTTTCCAGGACCTGAAGTTCTTCAACGTACCGCGGGCAAGCTGATCGACATGGATATTCTTAAAGTAGTGAAACCGAAGGTGGATTTGGGACTCTTCAATTCCACGATTTCCGAGTTCTACGAGTTCAAAGCTCGGTGTGCCCTCAGCCGTTAGGGCAAGCGTGCGCGAGATGTCGAATTCTCCTGAGTACGTGGCAGTACTCAAATCGGAAAGATCATCGTAATATCGAATGCGAATCCAACACGAATTCCATCCATCCTTCTCGTAGGCCAGTAGATATCCACCATTCTCGCACGGCCATATTGCGGCTTGTGCCCCGTGTTTATCCAGCAGAGTCACATTCTTCCAGGTGATGAGATCTGTGGAACGCGCGAGATATACCGCAAAGACATCGTTCTCGCGAACATGGTATACGCCATAGTAAACACCCGCACGGTTATCACCAGCGGCCTGAAACACTTTGAGGCAATCCATGCCCCTCCCGCCGGTCTCCTTCAACCCGTAGACGCACATTTTGGACGAAGTCACGGACTCAAGGTTCTTAATCAGTGTCTCTGACGCTTCGGCTCGCAGGACACTCGACAGCCCAAGACTCAGAAGAATTAATCGCGTGAATGTCATGTGATACGTTTTCGTCGAACGGTCAGGATAAGCAGGCCGGGAGTTGACTATGCCAGATGAATACGCGCATTGCGAGCATAGACTATCTAGTGGGTGACTCGATATTTCATCGGGTGGTTGAAACGGGGGTGAGAACAGCAAAAAGCTCCGCGAAGTTGAGGTGAAGATTCGTATTGCTTGTTGTAGATGCACGCAAAACG
>JAAERP010000309.1 GCA_024230215.1 Fuerstiella sp.
CGGCCTGTCGCGTCAGACGGTCTTCCAGTACTACCCGGCAATCAGGCTGATCTTCTTCGAGCTGTCGGACCTGTGCCAGTCCGCCCTGCAGGAAGCCGTTAGGGCAGTGGACCCTTCTGAAGCGGACTGGGAGATCAGGGTTTCAGAAGTTGCAGCAGACATTCTCCTGGAGGACTCTGCTGTGAACCGTCAGGTACTTCTCATCTCGGCGTCGCAGGGAAGAGGAGCTGACGCTGTGATGTCCGGAACAAGGACCGTCATCAAGAACATGTTCTCCTCCGTACGGGCTGCACACGAGGATGGCGGCAAGTACCCCAGTTTCGAAGATGACCTCGCCGATGCGACGCTGACACAGTTCCAAGGCCTCATGTACCAGTGGGCTGCCGGGCTTCTCACAGACGCTGAATTCAAAGAGAAGACCACCAGGTCCGCCGAGACAGTCGTACGACACGGCCTGAACCAGCTGAATGCAGGGGGTGGGGTCGAGTAGTCGGAAACGCGGGCCGGCAGGTAGGGCCTAGTCAGTAGAGAAACACCCGCTAGATAACAAAGCACTGAGCGGGACATGCGCGGGGCACACGAAGGCCGCTAGGCGGCCCTAAACAGCCCAAAACCAGGGGATTCCCCCCTGTGCGCCCTAAATGCAGTGTTCATACAGAAACCCAGACCTTCAAACAAACACAAACACAGGTATTTCGAATGAGACAACAGCGAACAACTCAAGCAGATGCGCTGCCGGAACGGACCATCGTAAGCGAGACAACTCCGCGGTCCGAACTGGTAACGGCACCTACCCCTTTCATGTCCGCTCCTTCGCGTGCTGGCCGCAGTAGCGCACTGCGCGTTCTGACTGCCTTCCTGCTGTTCACCTCACTGTTGACGTGGGTGCCTGGTTCACCTACTGGTGCGTGGTCGTCGGATGACGGAGCGGTCGCCGTGTTCGGCGGCAGCGGCAGCAGCGATTATGGCTATTCGGTGGCGGTCGACTCGTCGGGCAACGTGTACACCACCGGAAAATTCTATGGCACGGTCGACTTCGACCCCGGTGCGGGCACCACCAACCTCACCTCGAACGGCGGCACGGACGTGTTCGTGTCGAAGCTGGACTCGTCCGGTGACCTGGTGTGGGCCAAGAGCTTCGGCGACACCGCCCAAAACGAAATCGCCTAGGAGGCGGCGGACGAGTCGGCGGGCAACTAG
>JAAERP010000310.1 GCA_024230215.1 Fuerstiella sp.
CGCCTCGTCCGTGCCGTCGCGATTTCGCGGTCGGGGCGGGATGCTCGCGTTCGACGTCCGCCGGAAACCGCCGGGAAGTCGCTCTTCATTCCCGTAGGGGCAAAAAAATCGAACGACGCGGTTGATCTTTGACAAGTGGAATTTACGAACGCCGCGCGAGCCGAATCTCAGCCCTGCTGTCTGTCACGACATACCAACACTTTTCCCGCGAGTTCCCGCGTCTCAGAATATCCGGTTCCTATCGGCAGCGAAACACCGCACGTCAAACGCGTGCACATACTCGTCTCGGCTCTCACGTTAATCGCAATACCCGGACGCTGTTTTCGCAAAGGACCGGTGACGGCCAGCAGACACTCGTCCGTCCCCCTGGCCGGATGCGTGGAACCATGTCGTAATTGCGCGAAGAAGGTGTGCTGCGTGGTTGACTCCGTGATGATCTGCGGAAATTACTGGTATTGATCGTAATAGCCGTGGAACATCGTGAGCTGCTGCTGGCCGTGCGTCGTTACGTCTGTCGGGTCGATGTCGAACGTCACGCAATCTTGCATGCAACTCAGGCAATGCCTCCTGTGCTGTAATCGTTCTGAACACACGAAATGACCTTGCTTTGTCCCTGACCGGCGGTTGTCGATGCGCGCGTAGGACGAACCGACCTGAGTTAGTAACCAGCAACGCAAAATACGTTCGTTTGTTGGCTCTGATCGAGACGTGACCTCAGTGCAATCGCTGGTCGAATCGCTTGAACAGCGACAGGACAGGCACAACGACCAGCTTCAGTCACTGTGCTGATGAATCACTGTTGGCCCGTTACGCGGTCGTGATGTCCAGTTGCACGGAACTCGCCGGTAGCAAACTTCCCAATGGCTGGGGGCTGTTCGACGTTCACGGGAATGTGTGGGAGTGGTGCCACGACTTGCATGGACCGTTCGACAGCGCAGCCACAGTCAGCGACCCCTTGGGACCGAGACCAAGCCCGAGCCGATTGTTGCGGGGCGGGTCGTTCTTCTATCCTACGTCGAACGTCCATTCCGGCTACCGTGACTACGCTAAACCGGCGTACGGGAACTACAACGGTGGTTTCCGTCCGGCGAGAACTTACAACTTATCCCCATGACCACTCTACGCCTTTACGATTCAGCGCGGCCCTGAGCACAAATAGGTTGCCAGCCGTCTTCCACGCAGCTATCCACCGCCACCTCCACTCCATTGCAACCTGGCACGTTTCCGTGTATCCCTTAGGGTTGAGCGTGCCCATAAGGGACCGACTGGAACAGAGCAGACACGAATATGGCCAAGAAGGCGGCGAAGAAGAAGGACAGCACGGCGAATCTGGGCTTTGAGGCCAAGTTGTGGCTGGCAGCGGACAAGCTCCGCAACAACATGGATGTCCACGTCGACGGACAGCAACAGCATCGCAAGAAACCAACGTTCACGCCGTGAGGAATTTGAGTGCCGATCCCTGATTTTCAAACTTGCATGCTCCCCATCCTTGAAGTAATCGAGGACGCCGACGACTGGCAGATGAAACAAGTCACGGCCGCGATATCGGACAGGTTTAACCTGACGGACGAAGAACAGTCGCAAATGTTGCCCAGCGGTCACGCCAGAGTGATCGTCAATCGGGTCGGTTGGGCGAAAGCATATTTGAAAGAGGCGGGGCTTCTCCTGTCTCCGAAACGAGGCGTCGTGCGGATTTCTCCCGACGGGAAAGCAGTACTGTCGGAATGCCCCGACCGCATCGACATGAAATACCTCGAACGCTTTCCGGCATACCTGGAGTTCCGAGCAAGAAAGGGCAGCAGCACAAAGACAGCCAGCACAACGGGAGCAAATGACGCGGTTGCGGAAACGGAATCGAGTGAGACTCCTGAGGAACGAATTGACTCTGCGTATCAGGAGATGCGGGCAGCCCTGGCCGACGAGTTACTGCAACAGGTCAAGAACGGTGAAGACCAGTTCTTTGAGCGGATGGTGGTCGAACTTTTGGTAGCAATGGGCTACGGCGGATCGTTTAAGGACGCAGGAAAGGCCGTTGGTAAAAGCGGCGATGGAGGCATCGACGGTGTCTTCAAAGAGGACAAATTGGGACTTGACGTCGTGGTGATCCAGGCAAAAAAATGGACTGAGAACTCCGTCGGCCGCCCGGCCGTACAGTCATTTGCTGGCAGCATGGAAGGTTTTCGCGCATCGAAGGGAGTCTTCATTACTACATCCACGTTTTCTCAGCCAGCAGTTGAATACGTTAACACTATTCAACGCCGAATCGTCCTGATTGACGGCCCCGCTCTTGCGAGACTGATGATCGACCACGGCATCGGCGTTACCAAATTCGATTCATATACGCTGAAACGTCTCGATGCTGACTACTTTGACCAGTAACGAGGCACTTCAGCATCGACTGGACCGTCCGCGAATCCGCCCGAGCAAAAATCAGAGTCGTCGTCCGCCGCATCCTGAAAAAATTCGGCTATCCACCCGACATGCAGGACGCCGCCGTAAAGCTGGTCCTGCAACAGGCCGAAGCATTGAGCGATGAATGGGCCGTGCCGTAATCCTGGCTCGAAACGATCCGCACCAAATCCTCTCCGCCCCCATACACGAACTTCTGGAAGGGTAGGCAACGATGGCAAAGAACAATCAGATCACCGGCAACGTCGGCATGTACTACGCTTGCTATGAGCTTTCAAAAATGGGCCTGAACGTGATGCCGACAGCCCGCAACGCCAAAGGAGCTGACATCGTCGCGTACACTGGGGATCAGAAACGATTCCTGACATTCCAAGTGAAGGCCATGACCAAACTGACGAACATCAGCCTCGGTAAATCGCTGGACTCGGTGACCTGTGACTGGTGGTGGTCAATGTCTACAACGATCCGACGACATACGTGATAACGCCCAACGAAATCAGGCAATCGGCCAAGCTCTACAAAGACAGTCATTGAGCTCAGGGCTCAGCTTTTGACACGGACGAGACACGGAATCGGTGGGACAGAATCCTAACTAAGTTGAAGGAAACTGGATATTTGACCACGTGAGATTCGCGTCGTAGGTGGCGTATATTCCGTCGCAGCTGACCCACCGATACTCCACCCGCACCTAATTCCTCACCGCCGCCGATCACGGCACTGTATTTAGACTCGTTGAATGGGCGCATTGAACAAGAAATCGGGGCTGGAGACATTTGCCCCAGCCGGCTTTCAACTGCAGGAGTTCTGGCAGTGGGCGGGATCTGATCTGCTCAGCAATACGCAGAGGGGGATCCTGGCGGAATACCTCGTCGCCAAAGCGGTTGGCTCTGCGGGCGGCGTCCGGACCGAATGGGACGCTGTGGATGTCGTAACCCCCAGCGACATACGGGTTGAGGTGAAGAGTGCTGCCTACGTTCAATCGTGGACGCAGGACAAGCTGTCAAGCATCACATTCAACATCGCCCCAAGGAAAAGCTGGGACGCTCAGACGAACGAATATGAAGGAGTGGCCGGACGTTCCGCAGACGTCTACGTCTTCGCCCTGTTGGCCGAGAAAAACCGCGACGTTGTCAATCCGATGGATCTGTCGCAATGGGTATTCTACGTAATCTCGACCACCCGACTGGACGAGGCGGTCAGTGACCAGAAGACAATAAGCCTTCGCCCTCTACTGAAACTGAATCCCAGAGACACCAATTTCGACGGACTTAACGCCGCAATCGTGTCCGAGGCCAAGGTATGAATCGGTGCACAGCTACAACTGTCAGTTTCATCCTTGGCGTAGTCCTTATCCAGTCCAGGATGTTGCCATGACACCGTCACAAGCCCGCAACGCCATCAAGAGGTGCCTTAAGAGCATCCTCGACCCGAAGCTCCAGGCGGCCGAAATCGACACGTTATGGGCTTACTTCAATGGCTGTTGCGCCTACTGTGGAGGCCAGATGGACAGACCATCTCGGCAAGCCTACAAAGACCACCTGGTTCCTGAGGCGGAGGGCGGCACAAATCGGCTCAGCAACATCGTTCTTTCCTGCGGGGCATGTAATGCTGACGAAAAACGCGAATCCAACTGGGAGCAATTCTTAACGACAAAGTGCCCCAATGACCCAGCGACCGCCGAACAACGGCTCTCGAAGATACGCAACTGGGTGCAGATGAACGGCGGCCCCGTCTCTCTAACGACCGAACAGCAGGAAGGAGTCGATTCTGCCTTCGATCGCATCAACGCCGTTCTGGGCGAATGTGTCGACGAGCTTCGCCAGCTGGCGAAGGATGACAAAACGTAGTCTGTCACGCAGGATAACGACACCAGTTATACGAGTTTCACCCGCGACACACTCGAGGCAGGCAAGAGCGCAATGGCCAAGCAGTACATAGTTTACGACAGTGGTAAACGATCGAAGCCGGCAACGAAAGAACACATTCGCGAGATGTACGCCGCCGGAAAGATCCCGGACGAGGCGATGGTTCACAGTGTCGACCGTGGAAAGTCGATGCCGGTCGTTGCATTTCTGGATCGGTCGAAGGCTCGCCGAGAACCCGCGCCGCCCGCAGAAATGAGCAATGAGGAGACTCAAGCGACGCCTCCCGTCCAGCCCCAGGACGTCGTGAACGTATGGCAGCCGGCAGCGTCAGACGAAGTTCCGCCGGTCGCTCCGTTGCTGCACTCCCAATCTGCTCCAATGGGCGGCAGCCGGGCTGTGAGGACGTTCTTTCTATTCCGTGGATTCAATATCCCCAAGACGGGCGTCGTCGCAACCAGGGACTACCTGCGGAAGCAGGTCGGCTGGCTCGAGGTGTGGCTTAAGGCGGTGCATTTGGCAAACATTATCTGTCTGTCTCTGTTGGTTGGCGCGATTGTTCTCGCTGCGTTTACGGTCACCGTGTTTCTGACAGATAAGGCTGCCGACAACCGTGCCGACATTTTCAATTTCGTCTCGATCGGGGTGCTAACTGCGCCTGGTTATCTGCTGGCCGCTTCGGCCCTGTTCGCGATCTACGCCAACATGAAGATTTTGGAAGCGTTTCTTCGAGTCGCGCCAGCCTGCATACGCTACTGGATCGAGACGACAGAAGAGCGGAGGCTGAGCAATATCTGAAGCACGGCTGATGGCCATCACGTTCGCCAGAACTACCGATTCGGACGGTTGACATCCCTCGTGGTATTTGTAGAGTGTATCACATTCACTACAAGGGTCAGTTATGAAGAAGAAAAAAAAGTCGAAGGCTGACCGTTCCAAACGTGTCACCAAGAATCGCGAACGAGTCTACGCTGGCCGGCCGCTGAAGGCCGGCAATAACCCGGAATCTGATTACTTCGCGGAAAATTTCGCCAAGAACATAAGACGCCTACGGAAGCAGCGGGGGCTGACACAGCAGCAATTCGCGGACTTGGTCGGCATTCACCGGATTACAGTTACACGACTGGAGGGCGCGAAACACCAAGCATTCATCGGAGACGCGAAACGGTTTGCACGTGCGTTGGGCAGCAGCTTGGACGAAATGTGTATTGATTTCACTTTGCCCAGCCCTTGAACTTTGTTTCACGGGGCTTACTTATAGACTACGCATGTAGCACATGTGTGAGATTGTGTTGATGTCAGCAGAGTCAGTATGTTTCGACAGCAGCAGGATTCATTTGATCGCCGGAACCATCGCCAGCCCGCCTGCTACAATCACAGACGATGGAATCACCAGAAATAAAAGTTGAGTACGATGACACGCGCAGTTGTATATCTCAGGCGATCATCAGCCAAACAGGAAAAGTCGATCGACGATCAGCGAGTTTTCGTTCAGCAGTATGCCGGCACGCAGGGATACGAGATCGTCGGGGAGTACATTGACGATGCCATCAGTGGTGACGACAACAAGGCCCGCGACGCCTTCTGGAAGATGCGTGACGACTTGGTTTCCGGAAAGATCGCCGAGTTTGTGCTTGTGTGGGCATACGACCGCATCAGCCGCAACGACAGCGACGAGGAATCTGCAGCGATGTTCCCTCTCCGGGAGGCGGGAGTCGTTGTTGACAGCGTAACCGAAGGCTTGATTGACCGAGAATCATTCGAGGGGCGAATAACTCACGTCGTGAAGCAGGAAGGTAGACACAACTTCCTGCGGGATTTGGCGAAGAATTCACTTCGTGGACGACTTAACGCTGCAAAGCGTGGTCATTTGGCTGGCCAGGCCGCTCCGTACGGTTTCGACCGGATGATTGTCGACGACATGGGCCAGCACGTCATGCGGGTAAAGAATGGCGAACCGAGGCCAACACGAGGTGGCAGCACACATGTCAGTCTGGTGGAATCTGATGATTCGGAAGTGGTGGAAACCCTTCGATGGATTTTCGACTACTACGCCAACAACGATGTGGGGCTTAGAACCGTAGCTGACATTCTGAACCGAAAAGGGATTCTTGGTCCGAGGGGGGGCGCGTGGTACCCCAACACGATTTCTCACATTCTCCGAAATGAGGCATACGTCGGGACGTTCGTTTATGCAAAGCGGACCGAGGCGAAGTTCTACAGGATTGCCGGCGATACAATCCAGCCACGTCCGGTCGCAGACTACCGGCAGGCAAAGGTGCGAAAGAATGACGAAAGCCAGCACGTTCGCGTTCCTGGGGCGTTTCCGTCACTGGTCGACGCCGAGACTTTTTCATCAGCCGGAAGCCGCTTGCGTGGTAGAAAACGGACGGGTCGCTCCCGTCGAAAACAGCCGGACAGATACTCGCTGAGCGGCTTGGTCGTTTGCGGATGCTGTGGGCACCGTATGTCGGGGGTGCACAAGACCCGTCGGAAAGACCGCAAGACCTACGAGTACAGCCGCTACGTCTGTTCAACCTACCTGAAACACGGTGACGCGAAGAAGTACGTTCACGGCTGTTTTCACTGTCAGGTAGGCGATGGGGCATTGACTGAACTTGTCACGAAAAAACTTCAGGAAAACGTTCTGAAGTCCCAGAACCTGAAGAAGCTGGAAGCGGCCATCCGGCGTCAACTTTCCAATCCCCAACCAAAGCACGCGGATTCATCCGGTCTGCAGAAAAAACTGGGTAGGCTGAATTCCGAAATTGACAGGGCGGCGGACCGTCTTTTGAGGGCCGGAGACGATCTTGTGGACATTCTGAGTCCGAAACTTCGATCTTTACGTCAGGAACGCGACCGAATTGCTGAAAGGCTGCAGGCGGAAGCGACGCCGGACATCATGGGAAAGCCACAATCGACAGAGGCCGTGGTCAAGTCCGCAATGGACCGGCTGCAGACGCTGTCCAACGATCTACGCAGTACATCAGCTGAGCGTAGACGCCACGTCCTGCAGTCGATGATTCACAGTGTGACACTGGAGTTTGAACAGACGGAAAAGAATGGCCGTACCTTCAGCAAGCTGAAAGGCGGCGTTATCGAGTTGTCTAATGCTGTAATTCGGGACGACAAGATTTGAACTTGCGACCTCTGCACCCCCAGTGCAGCGCTCTACCAGGCTGAGCCACGTCCCGTGGTAATGTTTTTGCTGTAATTCGACGCTTGGTGGATTTTACGCGCCAGCCAAATCGTGTCACAACAGGACATTACTGTACCTCGCTTTCAGCCTCAATCAAGTCCGGCAGCCGATCCATGAGTATCCCAATGGATTCCGATTCTCGTGCTGCGACGCGTTGCGGATTGTTGATGTGTATGGCTGTGCCAACTGTGGCAGACTCCGTCTCTTCGAGGCCAGCCTGGGGGACAGGTCTCCGGACGGGATTTGCATCATCATGGCCGCTTTGTGCGCACGCTGGTGAAACGCCTGATTTAGCTGCCCGGGCATTTCCGTTGCGACAGAATCTGGCCGTGGCCTTCTGTCGGGGCGAACGGTCGGTATCATGCCGGAATCATGGAAAGTGGATCGGACGAATCGCTGACTGAACTGCCACAGCACGACCGTGCGCCGGTTGTCGTTCCGTCGTACCATCAAGCGTTGCTGAAGTACCTGAAGAAGGAGGAATCAGACCTCTGGAACTGGTTTTCGTCGAACCGTGTCCAAACGGAAAGCGCCGAGGTTGTTCGTCTGGAACTCCTGAAGACGGCCTATCGAATCGGGCGGGAAACGGCGGCTGATCTGTATGGGCTGGTCGATGTGGTTGCGGACCGCATGGGATTCAAGTGTCCCGTCACGCTGTACCAGGCGCAGAATTCTGTGGCGTTGAATGCGTCGCTGGCGTGGTTACCGCATGAGGCTCACGTCGTTTTCTTCGGGCCGGTTCAGGAGGCATTGACGAATGATGAGTTGTCGGCCCTGCTGGTTCACGAGCTGGCGCATCACGAGTTGTTCTCGATACAGGACAGCGAATTTCTGATCACGGAGCAGATTCTGTCCGCCATGATTAGCGACACGGCCGCCGACGCTTCCCATGACCGGACGTCGCGTAATTACCAACTGCACACCGAACTCCACTGTGACCGCCGTGCGCTGCAGGTCACGGACAACCTGGAAGCCTGCGTCTGCATGCTGGTGAAGATGGAGACCGGCCTCAAAGATGTGAGTGCGGCGTCTTACATCGAGCAGGCGAACGAGGTACTTTCGACAGGACCGACCAGTAGCGACGGAATCACTCATCCGGAAATGTTCATCCGGGCGAAAGCTCTGCAATTGTGGCACGACGAGCCGAACCAGACGGATGCGGCCTTGCAGGTGTTTGTTGAAGGACCGCTGGGATTTCGCCAGATGGACCTGTTGGGGCAACGGCAAGTCACTGATCTGACGATGATATTCCTGCAGCGGTTTCTGCGGCACGACTGGTTGCAGACGGACTTAGTACTGGGACACGCGAAGCGGTTCTTTGAAGATTTTCGGCTGCCGGATATTGACATCGATGTGGGAGCGTTGACAACGTCGTTAAGCGAGTGCGACGCAGAACTGAAAAGCTATTTCGGTTATCTGCTGCTTGATTTGGTGACGTGCGACGCCGATCTGGAGGAAGCACCGTTGGCGGCTGCGTTTCTGTTCGTGAACGAGGTTGGCATGTCTTCTGAATTTGCGACGTTGGTGACGAAGGAGCTCAGGATTTCCAGGAGAGTTTTACGCAAGGTGGAGACCAACGCCCCCAAAATCGTGCAGCACGCAGAAAAGGAGTTCGTCTCGTGATGGCTTTTCAGGATTTCCTGCGAGGTCAGGTTGAGTACGGTGGCTTTAGCACGGAAGACGTATTGCTGTCGTTCTTACCGCTGATGCGACAGGTTATCGCGACTCATCAGGACGGCGACGTGGCCCCGCTGGAAGGGCTTAGTGAACTCCGGGTCGAGGGTGTCTGCTTGCGGTATACGGACGATATCCGGCAATCGGAACGTCGGAATCTGCGTGCAGTACGTCGCATGTTGAACCCGTCGTCTCGGGGAGTCGACGTCGTTGGGCAGAGTCGGCTGGTGCTTGATGTAGACCAGGGTGGGCAACAATATGAAAGCAATGATGTCGCGAAAGTGGACGACGAGCTGCAACGACCGGCTTTCGTAGCGGGCTACGTGTGCTGGGAACACATGCTTGATCACCACGACCCGGCGACCGATATGTTCAGTCTGGGGCTGATTCTGGCGAGTCTGGCGTGTGGACTGGATCTGGCCGACAAAGACGATCACGCGCGGTTTGTGGTGCACAGGACGAATTTGTTTCGCATCAACCCGGGTCTGCACCCTGTCTTTGCACGCGCGATCCGAGTCATGACGGAACTTGATCGTCACGAGAGGCCTCAGGATCTGCCGGCGTTGCTGGTCACGCTGGAGAATTATCGGGATCAGGAAGTTGATTTCGAAACGGATCTTGCCAGCGATCAGCGTGCTGAAGGTCAGGACCGTCCAGGGAAACGGCAGATCATTCTGGGGAAACTGCAGCAGCGGCTGTTTGAGATCAACCGGCGGAATCGTCTGCTGCACTTTCGTACCACGATGCAGACGGTCAACCTGACACATTCGTCGATTCCTTTGCTGTTTGACGTGAAGAATGTGCGACCGGATCAGGTACTGACATGGGATGGGACGTTCCGCAGCGAAGTTCTGAAACAGAAAGCCGTGTCACTGAATCGGTACCTCAACTTCCGCGAGGCTGTTTACCTGCCTGGCACCCTGGATCGAATTCGTGCCGAGGCACGGCGTGACGAGAACGAATACGGTTTTGCACAGTTGAGGCTGATTGTCTGTTTTCTGCGGTGGGCCGATTTGAAAGCGAAGCCGGTTGAGCGATACGAGTCACCGTTACTGCTGCTGCCAGTGAAGCTGGACGTGAAGAAGGGGATTCACGACCGTTACTCGTTGACGGCCATCGACAACGTTGCCGAGGTGAATCCGGTTGTGCGCTATCAGTTCAGGCAACTGTACGATATTGATCTGCCGGAACAGGTTGAGTTGGGCAAAGATGAATTGGATGAATTCTTCGAGCAGATGAAGCGGTACATTAGCGGCAGCGATGCCGCGGTGAATCTTGCTCGAATTGACAAACCCCGCATTGAACTGATCCATGAAAAGGCGCGTCGCCGGCTGGATCAGTATCGACGCCGGGCTCGGCTGTCAGGGCGCGGGATCCGTCAGTTCATGGATCTGGATTACAGCTACGATCCCATCAATTACCATCCACTGGGGCTGCAGATCTTTGAAGAATTCATCAAGCCCGCGAGGACTCATCTGGAAGGTGTGATTGCCAAAGCTCCCGTCAGCAGAGTTGTCCCGCAGGCGACACCCCCCGCGACTTCAACCGAAGCAGTCGTTGAGGCGGAACAGGAGTTCTATCATGTACGCAGGGAATTGGACGACAATCCATACAACTGGGAATTCGATCTTTGCAGTGTCACGCTGGCGAATCTGAAGTATCGCCGCATGTCTCTAGTGCGGGACTACACTCAGCTGGTGGCCGACAACACTGAAAACGCAGCATTCGAAGCGACATTTTCGATAACTCCGGCTGACCGGATTCCCGAAGACGAACAGACACTGCCGCTGACGGAACGGTTTCACGTTGTACCGTGCGATCCGACTCAGGCCAAAGCGATTACTCACGCGCGCAGCGGCGACAGTTACATCATTCAGGGTCCGCCGGGTACGGGCAAGTCGCAGACGATTGCCAATCTGATTGCTGACTTTGTTGTGCGAGGCCAGCGTGTTCTGTTTGTCTGTGAAAAACGAGTGGCAATCGACGTTGTGTACCATCGCCTGAAACAGCAGGGCCTGCATGAGCTGTGTTGTCTGATTCACGATTCTCAGGCCGACAAGAAACAGTTTGTGATGGATCTGAAGCAGACGTATGAGACGTTTCTTGCGGAGGCCGGCCGCCCGCGCGACAAGCTTGCCGACAGCCGTCGGGAACTGCTGACGACTCTGCTGACCGAGCTTAAACCGTTGGCGGACTTCAATGCAGCGATGACGTCTGCGCCCGACGAATCGGGCATTGCCGTTCGTTCCCTGCTGGACCGACTGATCGAATTGCGATCTGACGTGCCGACGCTGACACCGCGCGAATGGGAGCGGATTCCGCCATTCGGCCAGTGGCGAGAAAACGAGGCGAACCTTGCGGAGTTTTCGCGTCGTCTGAAGCAGGTTCAGCCCGACGGGATTCTGGCGAATCACGCGTTGTGTCTGCTGAGTGCGGACGTTGCCGATGCGGAACGGCCCGTCGATCTGGTGACCGAATGTCTGCAGGATGGTCGGTCTGTAATCGAGCGTCTTCAAAGTGACATTGACCAGCTGGACCTGCCTTCGGAAGTCACGACCAGTCTGCACCAACTAACCGAAGCTGTGGGCTACGCGGAACGGACGGTATTTCTGGCGGAACACGATCTGCTGGAATTGCTGGATCCGGAGACAGAGACGGCCAATGGATTCGCGAGGCGGCTGAAGAAGCTCGGCCGCAGTGACAAGGCCGTCGCAAAAGCTCAGCAGGCGACGGTGCACTGGAAACAGAAGCTGTCGTCAGAAGACACTCGCCTTGCACTCGTCAGTTCCAGGCAGTTTGAAGAATCTGTGCTGAGCGTGTTTAAGCCGTCCTGGTGGCAAATGCGTCGGGTCCTCAATGCCCGCTACGATTTTTCGGCACATGCAGTGAAGCCCAGGTGGTCTCATATTCTGCAACAGCTGGATCAGGAACATGAAAAACTGGCGGCTCGGTATGACGTAGCAACGGCCATTGGCGACGAGTTTTCGATTCATCTGGACTTTGATGCCTTTCATCGTGACCTGCTGGTGCTGCGGGAATCATTGGAGCGTCAGCCGGGACCGATTCAGAGTCTGAACCGTTTCGTATTGGCTCATCAATCGGGATGCCTGATTCTGCGGACGCTGGCGGGAATCCGGCCGCAGCTTTCCGAACTCGTACTCACCCTGGATCGTTTTCTGGATGGGTACGAACACCGGTCCGTTGCTCAGCTGGGCGCGGATGTCACCAGCCTGAGTGCAGCTCTGGAGCAGCTGCCGGACTACCTGCACTGCCTGGCTTCCTTGAAGCCGATGCCGCCGTCGGTGACATCAGCAATTCGCACACTGCCGCTGACGTTGACACAACTTGAGGCCGCTGCTGCCGAACGGACGCTGCAGAATGTCTATCGCGACGACCGGGAACTGGCGAGGTTTGACGGCGTTGTTCGTGACCGGCAGCTTTCGGAAATCGCGACGATCACTGATAGCTGGAAGAGGGTCAACGCCGCCGCGGTGAGAGAATTTGTCCGGCAGCGTTTCATTGATCATGTGGATGTTTCGTCAAAGCCTGCGGCTCAGTTGCAACCTTCGGAGAAAGGCTTCAAAAAGTCGTACAACCGCGGTCGCCGTGAGGTGGAACATGAATTCGGTAAGTCGATGCGATACAAGTCGATCCGTGATTTGGCCGCCGGTGATTCGGGGTTGGTGATTCGGGATCTGAAGCCAGTGTGGTTGATGAGTCCGCTGAGCGTTTCTGACACGCTTCCTCTGACGGCCCACCACTTTGATGTGGTGATCTTTGACGAGGCCAGTCAGATTACGCTGGAAGAGGCCATCCCCTCTCTGTTTCGTGCCGAACAAACCATTGTTGTCGGTGACGAAATGCAACTGCCACCAACAAGTTTCTTCGCATCGAAACGTAATGATGAAGACGACGAACTGGCGATCGAAGAAGAGGGTGAAGTTGTTCAGTACGATCTGAACAGCAATAGTTTCCTGAATCACGCGGCCCGCAATCTTCCCTCGCGAATGCTGGGCTGGCACTATCGCAGTCGTTCAGAATCGCTGATCAGCTTTTCAAACCACGCTTTCTACAGCGGGCGACTGTTGACCGTACCCGAGGAGCGTCTGTCCACTGACCGTCGGCAGGAAATCCTGATTACGTCGGCAGATGATGGTTCCGCTGCCGCTGCCGATCTGCTGACTCGCCCCGTCAGTTTTCATTTCCTGAAAAACGGTGTCTACAGCAAGCGACGCAACACGCCCGAAGCAGAATACATCGCTGAGCTTGTGCGTCAGCTGTTGATTGGCGAAGGGGACCACAGCATCGGAATTGTGGCTTTCTCGGAAGCGCAGCAGGACGAAATTGAGAGGGCCGTGCGGGCCCTGGCCGACGACGATACGGAGTTTTCTGACTTGCTGGACGCCGAACTGGAGCGCGAGGAAGACGGGCACTTCAACGGACTGATTGTGAAGAATCTGGAGAACATTCAGGGTGACGAACGCGATGTTATCATCATGAGCGTTTGTTACGGACCGGATCCCCAGGGAAGAACTCGCATGAATTTCGGGCCCATCAACATGTCCGGTGGCGAGAAACGACTGAACGTAGCCTTCTCACGAGCAAAACACTTCATGGCGTTGGTAACGTCGATGCGGTCGTCGGCTATTACCAACGACTACAACGATGGTGCCGGCTGTCTTAAGAATTACCTGCGCTATGCCGAGGCCTGTTCTGCTGGACGATCCGATACCGTCGCGACCGTGCTGCGAAGTCTTAGTGGTCGCGATGACACGACATTATTGCCGACGGATGAGATGGAGATTCTGGTTCAGCAGATTGGCGACGAACTGAACGAACGTGGCTTTGAATTCGATCTGAATGTTGGCCAATCGCACTTCCGTTGCGATCTGGCCATCCGCCGCGACGGTGACCACGAGTACCGTCTCGGCATCCTGGTTGACAATCAGCAATGGTATCGGCAAGTCGATCTTCTGGAACGTGAGTTGATGAAGCCTCAACTGCTGGAGGCCTTTGGCTGGAAGATCTGCGTGGTTCTGGCCCGCGACTGGTACCACAACAAGGACGACGTTCTGCAGACGCTGGACGGACTGTTAAAAGATGACGGGGAGCAGTTCGATACAGCCATGTAGGGTCCGACGTACGGGCCGAAGCACCTTTACCGGAAAGCTGGCCGGGTTCAGGAGCGGAGCCACGCAGTTCCGACATTGTGATAGACGCAACACGTTACAAGCCAGTTCAATCGATTGGTGCCGGACCAGCGATTCGCTCGGTCGCGGCCTGCACGGTACAGGCGTAGAGCAGCCGGGAACAGGAGGTGCGGAAGTGCATGCAGGCGCAAGAAGGAGCCTCAAATCCACCGTCCTGGGAACGCACCGAATTTACACGGCCCGGCTAACGTGTCATGATTCACGGACACGGGCATCGGCGCACGGTCGTCACCCAGCAAGCCGTCGCCTACCCACACAACTCAGCTGTTGATTCCTGCCCCCGACGTCCACTGCATCTGCATCTGCATCTGCAGGCTGCTTATCCTTCCTCAGTAAGGTTCACACCGATGTTCGTAAGAGATTTCGCAATGAAGCTGATCGTGTCAGTATGTGCCGTCGCTCTGGTCGGTGTTTCCCAGGCGAGTGCTTCTGACTGGACGACCTGGCGCGCGGATTCAGCGCGAAGCGGCTATACGGCGGACACTCTCCCGGAGAAGATGGGGCTGCAATGGTCGTGGCATCCTCAGCATCCGCCCGCTCCTGCATGGCCGCGTGATGATCGGATGAGTTTTGATCGGACGAATGACGTCGTTGTATCGCAGGGGCTGGTCTGTTTTGCGAGTTCCGTGGACGGAACTGTGACGGCTCTGGATGCACTGACCGGAGCGTTGAAGTGGTCCTTCTTCACGGAAGGCCCCGTTAGGTTTGCTCCAACCGTCTGGAAGAACCGGCTGTACGTTGTCAGTGATGATGGATATCTGTACGCCTTGCAGCTATTGGACGGCAGCCTGATCGAGCGTTGGCGTGGCGGGCCGCACGATGACCGCGTGCTGGGCAACACGCAAATGATCTCCAAGTGGCCCGCTCGTGGTGGCCCTGTCATTAAGGGCGGACTGCTGTACTGGGCGGCGGGTATCTGGCAGTCCGAAGGCGTCTTCATCCGTGCGATGAACCCCGACACAGGAGAAGTTGTCTGGACCAATGACAGTTCCGGCGGCATCGACATGCCTCAGCCCCACGGCGGAGCCAACGCGAAAAGTGGCGTCTCGGCACAGGGATACCTGCTGGCAAACGACGACCAATTGTTCGTTCCTACAGGCCGGGCTGTACCGGCCGCGTTTCGTCGCAGCAGCGGCAAGTTCGAATACTATCGTCTGCAGGAGAACACCAAGCGTGGCGGAACGACGGCGGTGCTGGCGGGTGACCTGATCTACAATGGAGGCTATGCTTTTCGTACCGGTGACGGAGCGTTGCTGGGCGATCGAGTTGCCGGGGCTGTGGCGGCGTGTCCCGCAGGTATCGTGCATGGTACGGGCAACCAACTGAATTTTCTTAACGTCGTCATGAAGCAGACCAATGATCGCAAAGGTCAGCCGGTCAGGGTGCCGGCCCATGAATCGCAATGGCAGGTCAAAGACGTTCCTGCGGGGACCTCGCTGATTGTGGCTGCCAATACGATCGTGACGAGCGGTGGAGATCGGATCGCGACGGTGAGTGATCAGGACGGGAAGTCGAACTGGTCTGCCGAGGTTGACGACGTAGCGCACGGGCTGGCGGTGTCGAACGGGCAGTTGTTTGTCAGCACAGCCAGCGGGGCGATACATTGTTTTGGGGCGGCCGCGGAAGTCGACGCTGCTCCGATCGTGCATCGGTCGAAGGCAGCCGGATCGCTGTATCCGGACAACCCGGAACTAGTGCGTGCGGCGGCTGAGATCATCGAACAATCGGGAATAACGGAGGGCTATTGTGTAGACCTGGGCTGCGGTGATGGTCAGCTGGCCTACGAACTGACCAGACAGTCCGACCTGTTCGTGGTTGCTGTTGATGCGGATCCCAATCGTGTGGCCTCGGCGCGGCGGAAGCTGCACGCTGCCGGGCTGTACGGTACGCGGGTAACCGTTCATGTGGGCGATCCATCAGACACTCACTTCCCGAAGTATTTTGCGAATCTGGTGGTGTCGCAGCGTTCACTGGATCGTGGGGCGGAGAGTGTCAATTCGGCGGAAGCTGCGCGGCTGCAACGGCCGTACGGCGGAGTCGCCTGTGTCGGGCCGATCGTTTCCATGTCCGTCAAGACTCGTGGGCGATTGGAGGGTGCGGGAGAGTGGACGCACCTGTATTCGAATCCGGCAAACACGCTGTGTTCCACGGACACCATAAAGGGGCCGCTAACTGCCGTTTGGTTTCGTGACATTAATCTGGATCTGCCTCAACGTCACGGACGCGGACCGTCTCCTCTGTTTCACGAAGGCCGCCTGTTTGCCGAAGGCCTTGACGAGTTGATTGCGGTTGACGCGTACAACGGTCATCCGCTGTGGCGTCTTGAACAGAAAGGCATCCTGGATGCTTACAACGCCGACCATCTGGCGGGGACAGCGGTTACGGGCAGCAATATCTGCATCGCGGAAGGCAGCATTTTTATTCGCAACGGTGCCGATTGTCTGAGGGTTGACGCCGCCACCGGCGAAGTGATGGCCACATTTCGTGCACCGCCGCATCCCAATGGCAAGCCGGCCACGTGGGGGTATCTTGCGTGTGAAGACGGAGTCCTGTTTGGCTCCACGTCGAATGAAACACACGTCGTTCGTCACGCCTATATCCGTGCTGACGACCATATGCAGCGCCAGTTCTCCGAATCCACTTCGCTGTTCGCCTTCGATGTCGCCACTGAGAAATTACTGTGGCGCTACGACGCCCAGGAGTCCATTCGCCACAACGCCATCGCGATCGGTGCCGGACACGTTCATCTGATCGATCGTGCACTGGCTGTGGATGACCTGTTGTCGAATGCCCCCGCGCGACGCGGACAGAAACCAAAGACGCCGCCCGTCGGTCATGAGAACGGGCAGCTCATTACTCTGAATGCAAAGACAGGCATACGCAAGTGGAAGACCGACGAGGAAGTCTTCGGGACGACTCTGGCGTTTAGTGCCGGTCATGACATCGTGCTGATGTTCTACCAGCCAACCAGATTCAAACTTCCGTCCGAAGTCGGCGGTCGTATCGCTGCCTACCATGCGACCGACGGATACCGTCTGTGGGAGAAGAAGGTCAGCTATTCCACACGTCCGTTGATTAATCAGGACACGATCATTGCCCATCCGTCGGCTCTGGATCTTGTTTCCGGAGAAGCGAAACCCATGGCTGTGCCGAAGTCCTACGGCTGTGGGCAGTTGTCGGGTTCACGCAATCTGCTGATGTTTCGTTCCGGCACGCTGGGGTACTTTGACTTTACACGCGACGCAGGAACGGAAAACTATGGCGGTATTCGTCCGGGCTGCTGGATCAATGCTCTGCCCGTCGGTGGTCTGGTCTTATTGCCGGACGCATCCTCCGGTTGCAGTTGCAGCTATCAGAACCGGTCGTGGATGGCACTGGAAGGCAGCGAATGAGCCAAGCGGCTGGTTACAGCGTTTCACGCTGACTTGTGGCCGCGATGCTCGCTTTTCAATAGCAGTTTTGTTGCTCCCACGAGCCAGTATCGTTCACGACAATAACCCAAACGTTCTAATGCGACGATGACGCAATTACGCATTCTACGCCGCGACCATGCCAGAACGTGGCGATCTGTTCTTCGGTCATTAACAGTCGCCCACCCATGGGCTCCCAGAGCTCGAATCTGTCGCCGTGTGGCTGACGATACAGCAGAGCGTGAGATTCATGTCCGGCGCTGGGATGATCGACAAGCAGCAGTGCCGGGAAGTTGATACGGCTCACCTGGTTATGTGTTCGCGGCAATGTTCGATTCTCGATACCCAGTTGCCGCAGACCGTAGCGTATGCCCGCCATGTTCGTTCCACTTCGAGTCGTTCTCATCAGGTCTGCAGCATCTTTTTCTGAGATGTTTCTGCCACACAGTCCCGCTATGTTTGACACTGTCGCCGCGACGCAGCTGAAGTGACTGGTCTGCAGCACGATGCCGTCAGGCGTGGAACGGTCCCACAGCATCTGCGAAATCTCAGCGTTCGCTTTGAAGCTGGTCATCAGCAGCACGGCACTCATGATGATCATGGCACGCAGCACAAAGCCGGCCTGAGAGTCGCGGCTGACGAGTGCAAAGCTGGTGATCCATCCTGCAAATGCGCCGAACATCGGGATTCCCAGCAACCAGACGATCGGTTCGCAATGCCGTTGTAGTTCGATGGGCAGCTTCTGGCAGAACTCATCGGAGAAACATGCGGCTGCAAACGGGCAGAGAAGCAGACAGCCCAAAGCCAGCACGCCCCACAATGAACGCGACTGCAACAGCTGATGTACTTCCATGTTTCCATGTGTTGCTGGCCCACGCTGCGTGAAACCACGACGACAGCGATCTGCTCCGGCGAATGCTCCCAGGCTGCACGACGCGACAAACAGAATGAAGAGCCAAACGACCACGAACTGCTCCCACAGAAAAAACTGGCTCCCCCCGATGCCAACCGTGAATGTTGGTGGGGTGAATTCAAGGTGCGGAAACTACAACACCCTGCAAGGCATGAAGCGTAGGTCAGCTTCGCTCAGAGGCGCCCGACCGCTTCCACGATTCTGCGTGTAACGGTGGTTTTCTGACGCTCGTAACGGTCGTCAGGCGGTGGCAAAGCGCTTGCCTACCTGAGGTGGCGGTCGGCAAAGTTCATGTACTGAGTCCAGTCAAAGTCGGTGACGTCGTGTTTGCCCGTGCGAATATGATATCCGACATCTGTCTGAATGGGCTGGTTGACGGTGGCCACATCATCGTTCGGCAGGCCTTTACGTCCCAGCAATTCAAACACGGGGCCGGCATGAAACAGCGAAAGCATTTCGCCACGGGGATCGGCCCATTGGTCCATTTCGGCGCTGGCGACGTAGACGGGGCGTGGAGCGATCAGGGCCATCAGCATATGATGGTCGACAGGTGAGGCATTTTCGTTGTCGTTATACTGGCGATGGTTGATGCAGAACCAGTGCGGAAACGAAGTGTTGATGCGTTTGACTGTTTCACCGAATCGTCGCCGTGACAAAGCCGCGCCACCACAGCCGGAATCGTTCGAGATTACCATCGCAAATCGTTCGTCGCTCGCACCGGCCCACAGGGAAGTCTTGCCGAGTCGTGAATGACCGAACGTGGAAACACGGGCCCCGTCCACAAGCGGATCCATTTCCAGCACGTCGAGACCTCGACTCAGTGCCCATGACCATGCGCTGATGGAGCCACCGGCATTTCCCGCCCGTGCTGTTGTGTCGGACTCAAGAATGGAATGGATTCCGTTCTTGAATCCGTCGTCAAAATCCGGATCCACATCGCCGTAATAGATAGTGGCAACTCCGTAGCCTCGTGAGACAATCATCTCAACCGGCCAGCGGCTACTGCTTTTTCCTCGGGACTCTTCGGTGGCCCGGTGGTCGATATTGCCTCTCTTCGAATCGTCGCGAACCCATGAGGTCGTGAGATGAATTGCAGGATCCGGGTCGACGGAGTGATTTCCGTGGAAGTTGAAACCCATGAAACACGGCACTGCAGTGTCCGCATCGGCGGGGGTGTAGACCAAAATGTCCATTGATGGGCCATTGTCATCATCGGAAAAGAAGACCGTGATTTCCCGGCGGACAGCCCTGCCCCCCAACGCATCCTGTTTGCGGGAGCGTTCGCGGGTTCGAAGTCGTAGCACTGCATCCGGCTGGTGTCCGAACACGTGATCCTGGAACAGTGCCAGAACCTCCG
Organism: Fuerstiella sp.; assembly: GCA_024230215.1. GTDB lineage: Bacteria > Planctomycetota > Planctomycetia > Planctomycetales > Planctomycetaceae > Fuerstiella. Next base: position 20,035 of record JAAERP010000310.1, read on the forward strand.
GACGACGTTTGCTGCGCCACTGCTCTGCCGACGCTACCACAGATCCGTCCTGCAGCTTCAGTAATTCCGGCAGGTCAAAGTCGGGCACCCTGGATTCGTCATAGTTGAATCCGGACGGCTGGGCCGCAACTCTGGACGACGGCAACAAAGCCGCAAATGCAAATGAGGTAATGATTATTGACGTCAATGGTCGAAGGGGAGGGAGATTCACGACGGATGTGCCTTTGGTTGAACAATCATCTGTGTCAGAATTGACGTGTTCGCACCATCCTGTGTAACCACGCCCTGTGCCCTGATAGTAGTCGGCTCTGCCCGCAGACGGAAGCAAATGCGCCGGATTCGTCAACCAACTCCCGGACGTGTCGCCTTTGCGGTGATCGCAGCCCTGCTGTTGTACCGCTACGCCGTCTCTACGTCGGATGAACGGCACGGAAAGCAGCGACGTACGAAGACCGTTACGGTCACCTGGGTTCTGGACGGCGATACGTTCGAAACCGACGCCGGAGAGCGGGTGCGGCTGTTGGGAATTGATGCTCCAGAGGTTGCTCATCATGGTCAACAGGAGGAGCCATTTGGCGATGAATCGACAGCGTGGTTGCGGAAACAGATTGGCGGTAGTGTCGTCACTCTGCACATAGGAGCTGAGGAAACGGATCGCTACGGGCGAACCCTGGCCTGGATTTACACGGCTGACGGCACGTTGATCAACCAATTGGCACTGTCGACCGGGCAGGCAAAGTTGTTGGACCGATTCGGGTTGCCACTGGACCTTGAGCCCGGGCTGCGAAAGGCAGCGGCTCAGGCGCGACTCCAACGCATTGGCCTCTGGGCAGTTGGCCATTGACACTGACTGAAGCATCGGCACATTACGCTGAGTCGTTGCCGCGGTGAGTGTCTTTTCCCTTTCGACAGTCGCTTTCCCCCCCCCCGAGCTCGGCGGCCACAACGTCCCGGAGACTGCACCAGCGCTGCCTGACGATTTTTCTATTCGTCTGAGTCGAGAACGTTAGCAGATGGACGTCTGCTGCGATGGTGGTACACCGCCACGGCGACCAGCGTTACGATGCAAACCGTTTTCCAGACAAGCAACCACCATGGTCGCCACCATGCTCCGGTCTGCATTTCCATGATGTCTGAGCCTGCGAAGACCAAGAATGCCAACGCGGCCAGAATTGACCGTCCCTGGATGTCCTCTTGGCGCATTGCCTTCAGGCACAGGACGACTGCAATGCACGCCCACAACAGCGCTTCGAACGCGTTAAAGACGAATACGTAGTCCATAGGGCGTGTCCTGTATCTGCGGAATCGATGTTGGCGCCGACCTTACAGAGTTTCACGCTGACTTGTGGCCGCGAAGAACGCTTTCTGATAGCAGTTTCGTTGCTCCCACGAGCCAGTATCGTCTACGGCAATAAGTAAAGTGCTCTAAGGTCTGTGTTGACGGAATTCTGATGTCGTGAGACAATCGCTGTGAGCGGCAGAATGCCGCTGTTGCCGCCCTTGAGAAACGGCGAAACGTGTTGACTTTCCGGTCGCAGTATCGGAATTCAGGTGGATGGATCCAGAATGCGTATCTTCTTTTCCGCCGGTGAGCCGAGCGGCGACCAACATGCAGCACATTTGATTCAGGAACTCAGGACTCGCAATCCGAAGATTCAGACGGAGGGTTTTGGCGGACCGGAAATGCAGAAACAGGGCTGCCTGCTGCAGTTTGAGCTGACCCAATTGGCAGTGATGGGGTTCCTTCGTGTGCTGCCCATGCTGGCAAAGTTCCGTCGGCTGGTCATTCAGGCTGAAACGTTTTTTGATGCAACTCCGCCCGATGCTGTTGTGCTGGTTGATTTTCCGGGATTCAATTGGTGGATTGCGAAGGCTGCCCGGCAACGTGGAATTCCGGTGTTCTATTACATGCCGCCGCAACTGTGGGCATGGGCACCGTGGCGCATTCGTCGTGTTCGCAAATGGGTCGACCACGTCATCTGTGCACTGCCATTTGAGTATGAGTGGTACAAAGGTCGCGACGTGAACGCGACGTGGGTCGGACACCCCTTCTTTGATGAAGTCGCGTCTCGAGAACTGGATATGGACCTGGTGGCGAGTCTGGGAGATTCAGAATCCAGGCGACCAGTCATTGCCGTCCTGCCGGGATCTCGAAATCACGAGGTCGACCGCAACTATCCGGTGATGCTGGACGTGATTCACCGCGTCCATAAACGTGTGCCGAATGTCAGGTGGGTTGTCGGAAACTACAGCCCGGAGCACAGCAACGAATGCCAGCGCATGCAGTCGGACGCCGGCGTGGGTGCGGACATGACCTACTACGTGGACAAGACGTCGGAAGTGATTGAAGCGGCGGACTGCTGTTTCATGGTGAGTGGATCAATCAGCCTGGAGCTGCTTGCCCGGAGAACTCCGGGAGTCGTGCTGTACAGAGTTGGCCGGTTTGCTCGACTGGTGGCGCGAGTGTTGATGACCTGCCGCTTCATCACACTTACGAACCTGATTGCCGACAAGGAACTGATGCCGGAGTATGTGTCCTGTGGGAACCCGGCGTCTGACGCCGCAGCCATTTCTGATCATCTGTCAAAATGGTGTCTGAATCCGCATACACTTGCTCGACGCAGGGACGAAATGTCTGTGCTGGCCGATCAGGCAGCGGTGACCGGTGCCACCGAACGAACGGCGGAATTGCTGTTGGCGGCGTTGAACGTTGAATCAACGAGTGTCGGAAACGCGAGGCAGGTCGCCTGAGATCCTGGTCGGTACCTCGGTCCGACACGCTCGAACATGTTGCGATGGGTCAGGGGACTGACGTCCCCCGCTCTCCGTGATACGGCGAACCGCGTACGCCAGTCTCCGCATCGATCATAACTCGCTCAGCATTTGAAGTGCTTTGCCTTCGAAGATGGCCTGCCACTCCGGGGCCAGCAGGCAATCGCTGTCTTCCTGGGCGCCTCCCACGTTGCGAAGTTGTTCCGCGGTCGGGGCATAGTACAGGTAGCCGTTGGTATAACCTGCGATGAATGTCGGTTTTTGATCCGACCTGGCTTTGAGGCCCAGGCCGATACGAACGGTCAGTTCTCCTGGAAATGTTAACAGGGAGAAACTTCCGATTCGCAGACCGATCAGTTCGGCATCGACCGTGCGTTTTCCACCGGCGACGTAATGGGCCTGGTGTTTCACCAGTAACCTAAGATTCGTCTGCAGCCGGGTTAGCTGCTCCATTGTGTGAATGTTCTGAATGTAGCTGGCGATGTGGCGACGGTTTTCTGCGTCCAGGTGCCGTAGATCCTGCCTCCCCAGCTGGTCGTCGTGGAGATAGCGGTGCGAATCGTACGAAGGAAAATCCTCCGATAGATTGTACTTTACGACCAGTGGAAGAAACGTCTTTAAGCTCAGGCTTGTTCCTCTCAACGAACGAAGAAGTCGCTCACGCTCGGCTTCCATCAGGCTGATGCGTTCGGCCAGGTCGGCTCGCGGAAGTTCAATCACCTGATTCAGGACCGTCAGTCGATTGTCTTCCCGACTTTCTATTTTTCTGAGAGCTTTCAATGTGCTCAGCCCGAGCATGTTGCCCAGCGGTTCGGCATTTCGAGGGTGATCAACGTCTTTGTAAAAGACGGGGTTGATGTCGCCACCACACCCCTGCACAAACAAGGCGACCGTGTCGTCACTGAGATTGTCTTCGATCACCTGAGACGCGAAACCGGTGATGTCGGAGGTATTTAGTCCGCCTGGCACGCCCTGGATTGGGTGGCAGGCGAAGTTATAGACAATGGCCAGTGTTCGTCCGTCCATACGGTCGAGACGCAGAACTCCGATTTCCGGGTCAATCGGACCGACCTCGGCAACCTCGTTGTCAGCTGGCAGCGAATAGGCGTGTCGAACGTCGGCTTCGCGGCCACTCTTCAGCTTCAGCCGTCGGTTTTCCGAGATTCTGTCTTCGTGCCCGCTGCCAACCCCGACATGCACGGGGACAAGATTGGCGGCTGCGTTCTTCACTGCCTGCACGGTTTTTGCGTCAACATCCTGGCACACAGTGCCGTGACAATGACTGGCGTTGATCATGACGTTTGCAGGAACGATCCCAAGGTCTTTCTTCAGTTGCGATCGAACGGTGTCGAGATACTCGTTTCCAATGGAGCCGATCTCCCCAATGGCAACGGCATCGATCGAAATGATGACGGCAGTTGTGACATCGTCCGTGATGACCATCGCTTTTGCGTATAGACGTCCATTGACGGGACCGGCCTCCACTCGGGCGATGTCAACCTTTGCCACGCCAGCTCGCAGCTGTCCGGCGTGTGCTGCATCTGCGAGCCACGCACACATCGCAATTACGAGAGTTCGTGCCAGTATCGTGTTCATGTTGTTCATAGCGGGGTCTGTCCTGGGCTGTGACGACAGTGAGTGCCCGCACACAGAATGCGGACGACATCCACCATAGTGTGACCTTGTCTTCAGCGACTGTGAAGTGACGGCCCGGTAAACCAAAGCGGCAAACGAAAAGAGTCCCGGTCTCTCGCAGAGACCGGGACTCCTGATTCTGTATCGGACACGGTTTTTCTCGCAACCGCTACAGCGTTTCACGCTGACTTGTGGCCGCGAAAAACGCTTTTCGATAGCAGTTTCGTTACACCCACGAGCCAGTATTGTCTCCGGCAATAGGTAAACTGCTTTAATGCACTCAAACGTATGCTTCGCAGTTCAATCGCGACAACAGCCAGTTGTCAATAAAGCGTGCATCGTTGCAGCAGGGGTCGAGAGGCTCCTCGGTGACCCGCACGTCGACTTCAACGCCTGCCGACCGAAGCAGACGCACGGTATCAAGATTACCCGCCAGCATTTCGTTTGAGGCCGTTCGGGAAACAGTGTGCAGGACATTCTTGCCACGCAATTCTGAGTGATTTCCCAGCGTCAGTTGTTCGCGACACGTCGGATCAATCACGATTGCTCCGGCGAACCATTCAGGAGACTCGCCGAAGAGTCGTAGAGCTGTGTCGCCCCCCGTCCCCGAACCTGCCACAAAAATGCGTTCGCTGTGGATGTGGAAAGCGCGACGCAGGCGCCGGGCAGTTATGTTGACCAGCCGCTTCAGCGGTACATGGCTGAATTCCAACGCACCGTTGTCCCAGCCAAAGCTGTCGTGACCGGTGAGTTGTTGATTGCCACGCAACGCGAGTCCGCAGTAATTCTGGGCGCCGATGGCGTTCATGACCAGGTCGAGCTCATTCTCACTGCTGTGTTCATCGTGAAACCAGATCAGCAGCGGATAGGCATAATTCTGTTCGTACTGGTTTGGCACGAACAACGACACCGGCCAGTCAGATGTTGCGACCGCGTCCTTCTCGTCGACGTTTTCCCGACATTCAGAGTTGTACTGTTCGCACAACTCCTGCAGCTCGAGGGGCATCTGGTCGATCTCATTGGTGGGGACGAGAAATGAGAGATCGTCGTGGAGATACGATTTCGTCTGTACTCGATTAAACATAGAACACTTCCGTGACTACGGTGTGAGGAGAAGATGATGAAACTTCGCCATCCTTGCGAAGCGTGTCTTCCAGTGTTGTTGACAATCAACCGGGGTCAGCTGTTGACACGATCTCTGGAAAACGAATCCCGAACCACATCCTGTAGTCGGAAAAACTTTCCCGGACAGTCTGTTGATTTGACAGCGTTGTGCCCAATCACCAGGCGAGCCGGTATGTGATATCGATTCGAAAGCTGCCCAATCAGGGTTCGGACAGCCTTCAGTTGTTTGTCAGTAGGAGCATTATTCTGAAAGTTGCCGATCAGACAAATGCCGATACCGTTTGCGTTATGTGCAGTACTACCAGAGTGAGCGCCGTGAATCTGCTGTTTCCAGCGAAAGGTCGATTCGATTTCTCCGTCTTCCATTCCGTTGCCGTTACCGATCACAAAATGGTAACCAATTCCCAACCAGGGATTTCCGGCACGATCCTTACGCTGCCGATGTTCGTTATGAATGGAACCCACGCTGCCAGTACTTGTGGCAGAATGATGAATGACAAGGTACAGCCAGCCGTGTTCTGTTGCTGAAGGGTGCCACGCCAGTCGACTGGTGTTCTGTGCGTTCTTCCTGGCAAAAAGCGTATCCGCAGAAGGATCGGAAGCTGCGGCAACTCGCTGACGAAACATGTTTTCGCAGCAGATCGTCGGTACCTGAGACGCAGCGTCAGCCGCAAACGTAACGTTCAATAAAAGTACTACAGAAGATGCTGTCAGTATTACCGACATAATGCTCACAACAGAATTTTCATGCTTTGACGATGGCCTGTTTCAACAGCGCCACGTTCGAGTTTCTGCCACTGTTCTTTCCGACCCAACGTATGAGCGGGGGACTGTCTGTAACAGTGTTCCGCGCTGATGCTGCCGGCTCGGCTGGTGCCCCGATTATCGCTGTTCAGATCAAGACCTGTTCGAGTACGTTTTGTTAATGTCCTGCAGGAATCTACCTCTGCCTTGAAATGCTGTCAACGAGGGCATGGCGGATGAAGCCGTGCAAGCCATTCGTGGCGGCGACTGCCTGATAAATGGGGTAGTCAGCGTCAACCTTGCGGCCTCAAAATGCCGCCTCATACTTTGCGCCCGCTGCCAGCGTTCGCTACGCGTTGCGTTGGCAGTGCAATTTGGCCCTCTCGGGGAATTCTTCCCAGGAGTGCCAAAGTTTTCGGCGTCAGCTGAACATGAACCAGGGATAGGTGCGACAGTTGGTGGCGTCGCGGTGTTCAGCGGACAGTGATGTCAGCCGTCGCAGTTGTGGCTCGAACTCTGCGGAGACCTCGTCACGAACCTGATTCGTGATCACCTGGATAGTCGTGCCGATATCCTTTGCGGACTGCCCGCTGGCATGAGCCAGTTTCATGTTTTCCACCGCTGCTGCCTTGGCGTCACACAACCGAAGCAGTCGAGACTTCAATTCTTCGCTGAACACACTGGAATCAAAATGTCGTTGCGGGTTGTACTGCAGGTCTCGCAACTGATGTCGAATGCGATCCAGACGTTCCAGTTCGTGTTTGTCTGCGACAAGCAGATAACGAGATGCGCTGGCAACCGCATAGGGCGGCGGTTCGACGTTCCACCAGGTCCGAATGAACTCGTCAGTAAAGCGATCGTATCGGCCACCGCCTGTGCCGTGTACAAAAAGATCGCTGAACAGCAGCCGCAGTGACGCGGTGATCATCGCCCCACGTGGCACGATCTGAATGTTCTGCAGCAGCATCGGTTCCAGTGATTCTGCAGTGATGCTGCCTGTGAATGAGTCGATCGTCTGGTTATTCGCGGTCAGCCGCGTGACATTTCCTTCGAACTGAACCTCCAGAACATGCCGGGTTTTTCGGTCGTGACTGATTGCCCAAAAAGGAAGTTCACAACTCTCTTCTGTGATTTTCAGATTTGGAAAAGGGTTTGCCCTGTTGCGAATCCCGTTCTCATCGCGAAACACTTCCAACGACGCATTGTAGGCGGCGGCGAAGCGTCGCGCCTGTTTCAGAATATCTGCCGTGAATGCCAGCATCTCAGGAAATGCACTGATTGCGGACAGAGGCAGTTCCAGCATTCGGCTACCAATACCACGCTGCCGCCGCACGATCGTGTTCGCTTCTGCGGCAGGCGTTTTCGCGGCAGAGAGCTGAGCAAATTCTCGAAACGTTCGAACGACATTTGACTCCGATCCGGGCTGCGACAGGCTGTTCAGATGACTGGCAACCAGGTCGCCGAGCTTGTGTAACTCCGCCGCTGACTTCAATCTTCCGTGAGCAAACAGGCTGTTCGATACGGCCAGCGATTCAATTTCGAGAGTTGCTGATCCAGGGAAACCGGATTTGCAATCATCGTCCGTTCGGAGAGCATCGGCCTGCGGATAGCTGAACTGGCCGGCGTCTCCTGAATCGGTATCGATCATTACGGCGACCGCAATCGCACCGGCATCAGCGGCCAATTGTTCAGTTGTTTCGTACTTGAAGGTGAGACCGGAATGAAAGACCACCGGTTGGTGTCCCGTAAGCACGATCGGCTGCTCGGCCGGTTGCCCCGTCAATACAGGTGCACTGTTGGCTGGCAGGTCAGCATCGTCGACCAGGGCATGCAATCGCAGAACATAGTTTTCTGCCGCCGAGACGAGTCGTTGCCTTGCCGCCGTTCGCAAGTCGTCGAGACGCGAATTGTCGAGCGCGTTGATCGCCAAAAGCTCCGCCCATTCGTCGAACGGGGGAGTGAGCCGAAGGTCGGTGTATTTCGAAGTCTGGAGCGTCATAAGAAAGGGGGGGGCACGGGGCTGCCTGCACTGCATGGCGGTGATCGCAGAATATGGCGGCACGCTACGAATGGTGTAAGTGCGATGACCGAAAATTCACGCGTTTTCCGAGGATCAGTCCCTTCTGTTTCCGAATCTTCGGCAAATGTTCATTGCCCGGAGAAATGCAGCAAATCTCAGTTGACTTAGAACATCACCGCAGCCGTCTTTCGCGCGACTCGAAGAATCGCCGAAGGCTTGTGGCGTAGGATTCGCCCGTATTGATCGACAGTTGGTCGACTCCGGCACGTCGCAGTCCCGTGGACAGTTGCTGCTGAGTGTCGGCAGCCTTTTCGGCAAACAGACGGCGCACTTCCGGGTGCCGTGTGTCGACCTCAACCAGCTCACCTGACTCTGCGTCACGCAGTGTGACAAAGCCAACATTCGGCAGAGTCTGCTCGCGAGGGTCGATAACCGTGATTGCCACAAGGTCGTGTCGCCCATTTGAAATTGCCAGTGCCCTGCGTGAGGCTTCGGCCTGAAAATCGCTGATGAGGAACACCACGGCGCGTCGCTTCTGCACTCGATTCAGATACTGCAGTGCCGTTTCCAGACTTGTTTCCTTCTGAACCGGCTCGACGGCCAGCATTTCGCGAATCAGCCGTAAAACGTTGCTCTTGCCTTTACGCGGTGGAAAATAGCTCTCTACGTCGTTGGCGAACAACTGCAGGCCGACTTTGTCGTTGTTCTTCAATGCTGAAAACATCAGCAGCGCCGCCATCTCAATCATGACGTCCAGCTTGGACTGTTGGCCGGATCCAAAACTCCCGGACGCGGAAATGTCGACCATGAACAAAACGGTCAGTTCGCGTTCTTCGCTGAATCGCTTAATGAACGGCGTTCCCGCGCGGGCCGTGACGTTCCAGTCGATCGTACGAATTTCATCGCCGGGCTGATACTCGCGAACTTCGTCAAATTCCATCCCGCGACCGCGAAAGACGCTCCGATACTGGCCTGCCAACAGGTCGTTGACAGAACGGTTCGCGACGATCTGTATACGCTGCACCTTGCGAAGGATCTCTGCGACCGACTGAACACTCATGGTACAGGCACCGCGCTGAGAATCTGACGGATAACGTCATCCGACGTCATCTCTTCAGCTTCCGCCTCGTACGTCAGAATGACCCGGTGTCGCAGAACGTCGTAGGCGATGTCTTTCACATCCTGCGGAGTCACATAACCGCGACCGTTCAGGAATGCGATTGCCCGCGCGCCCTTGCCCAGAAAGATGCTGGCTCGCGGTGACGCGCCGAAGTCGACTAATTGAGAGATATGGTCAAGCTTGAACGACTTTGGGTCGCGCGTGGCCCGCACAATGGAGACGATGTAATCCTTGATCTGATCGTCGATGTAGATCATTCGGACCACATCCTGCATGTCAAAAATGTCCTGCGGAGCGAGCACGGACTGCACCGGGCGAGCAGTCTCGTCCAACGCCATATCCAGCACCTTCCGTTCCTCGGCCGGCTCAGGATATGTGATCGTCACCTTCAGCATGAATCGGTCGACCTGCGCTTCCGGCAGCGGATACGTGCCCTCCTGTTCGATGGGGTTCTGCGTCGCCAGCACAAGAAACGGTCGATCCAGTGAGTAGGATTCGTTACCGATGGTGACCTGCCGCTCCTGCATCGCTTCCAGCAGGGCCGACTGCACCTTCGAGGGGGCTCGGTTGATTTCGTCCGCCAGAATAAGATTACTGAAGATCGGCCCCTTGCGAGTTGTAAACGATCCGTCGCCCGGCACGTAAATCATCGTGCCGATCAAATCCGCGGGTAACAGGTCCGGCGTAAACTGAATGCGGCTGAAGTCGACGGACAACGCCTGAGCCAGCGCCGTGATGACAGTTGTCTTGGCCAGGCCAGGGACGCCTTCCAGCAGTACGTGTCCGTCCGCCAGCAACCCGACCATCAGTCGCGACACCATCGCTTCCTGACCGACAATGACTTTACCCAGCTCTCCATTCAGGCGACGAATCAGATCGGCCTTCTCGCCCACTTTTTCCTTGATGTGTTGTATATCCGCGTGCATGACTGCCTTCTAAACTGTTTGGAATTCCGCTTGCGATGGACTGCAGGCGACCATTACGAGCCGTTCTCTGTAGCGTGCGAGAGAGTCGTCCGGTGGCGAGAGGTGCCTCCCGTTCCGTCAGGACAGCTTTGACTGCCTCATTGCTGTCCGGACGTGTGCCACTGGCTTTGCCGGTGCCACGAAGCTCTTGAAAACACCGGCCGAGCCAGTGGCACACAGTACCTCGTATCTATTTACTGACAACTCACGGCGGAATATCGGCTGCAGCCAATATCGCCTGGGAAAATCCTTCGCTGAATCGCATGTCGAAGCGCAAAGAAAAACCTGACGACGTCACGGTGACGTCGTCAGGATAAGTGATTCCGCCTGTCCGAGCAGGCCTTTAACTATTCGCTTAACTGAAACGCTTCCACGAACAGTCCGTTTTCGTCCTTCTTAGCGTAGCTGCCCGCGGGATGAATGTACTTTGCGACCGCTTCAAACGGGGGCAGCGTGGTGAAGTCGACCTTGTCGAACAATTCATCCATTCCTGGAAATTGATCTGCTGCCTCACCGCTTTGCAGCATTTCGTAGAGCGATCGATACTGTTCCGCCGGCCGACTGAACTGGATGGAAAGAGCGTTGGCGGGAAAATGCTGAGCAACACGACGATAGTCGGAGGATTCGGACAGAGGAGGAATGTCGTCGTCATTTCGAAGAGTCTGATTCAGCAGTGATTCGCCCAGACCGATCATCAGTTGGCCGCCGGAAACCACAACTCCCACCGACTGCCCCGCTTCCGGGCCCTCAATTTCGTAGAGCGTTGCACCCTGAAACTCTCTGGATTGCATTCCCAGTAAATCTGCGACCTTGGACAGAACGCCTGCAGCCGATTCGTCGTTGCGAACACCAAGTGCCAGCAGCATCTGATCGCCACCATAGCCGGCGCGTCCGCCAGGAGCGCCGACCAGTCGAATCTGGCCGGTCAGCTGATCAATGATGTCCTTTTTTACGTGAAGTCCCGGACCGCTGTCGGCCATCTGATCTAATCGTTCCGCTACAGATCCAGCTCCCTGAAACGAATCGACCAGTGATTCAATGGCGGTAAATGCGTCTTCAATCTTCCACTTCATGGCGATGTAAGTCGTTGCGCCTTCCTTGACCCACGATGGCGGTGTCTGGTCGCCTTCGTCGAGTTGGAAGACCTGCATCAGGCCCATTGGTGGCTGTTCTGAATAGATCACTGATCGCTGCACAGATTCGAACTCGCCGCTGCCCGCTTCGGCAATTGTCCCCATGGCCTTCATCTGTGTCAGGCCCGTCATAGGCAGAACGCCCAACGCCATGCCTGCCCCTGCCGTTACCTGAGGGCCCAGCGACCCCGAGGTGATAAGATTTGTAATCAGTCCAATCGGATCAAAGAAGAAAGTGCTCAAAGATGTTCGATCGCCCGTTTGGCAGCGTGACATGATGTAGGAATAGGCTTCGTTACCGGCGAAGGCATCGGAAGCTCCTCCGTCCCAGTTCGTCAGCGCGGATTCCAGCAGTTCGCCACGGTTGGAAATGACCAGGCGGCCGTCTTTCACGAACCAGCCGAATTCTTTGGCAAGTGGCGTTGGTGCCTTTCCGGGATACTGAATCTGGAACATTGCCATTGCCGTCCCGTCGAACACTTCGTCTTCATGGCTCAGTTTGGGAATCTGTGACAACACATTGACCGCCTTGGCCAGCAGGTCCTGAACCTGTTGTTCTTTGTCGCCAAAGTCCATGAAAACTACCAGGCCCATCTTGTTGCCCGAAACTTTGGACACAGCCATCGAAATCTCACCGCTGGGGATCTGAAGGAATTCCTGCAGCGTAAGTCCCAGCGCCTCCTGAACCTGAACCAATCCTTCATCCAGCTCACTGCTGAATGCGGTCGTGATCTCCGCCTTGAAGGCGTCCAGAGCAGGATCGTTCCACAGCTGGCCCACGGATGCCTGAGTGACATGGCTCTTCAGAGCTGTGATGTTCGGGAAGGAAACGTAAAGGTAGGTGTCCTGCGGAAGGATCTGGTCGCTGAGCACCCTTCCGGTCTGCGCCTCCGCTGCAAACGCCGTGGCCAGAATCGTGGAAACAGTCAGTACACCTGTCAACAAAGCTCGATACATCGAACTAACCTTAGTTTAAGCGGAACGAGTGGTGGATTGTGGCTGAGCAGCCCAGCCTGACCGAACCTGGTCAGGCGTACAACGTGCCGGGAGTGTAGTTAATCGTCATTCGAACGAACAGCATACCTGAAGTAATCGACGGTGGTCGCTCCCAAGGTTGGTCCGTTGCGGTTGCCGGGCTGGTGAATATTCCCGGGAACGTTGTTCGCACACCGCCTGATATGCCTGGTCGGTTTTCTGAGAATTGTCAGCAACCTCGCAGGTCAGATGCCCAGTTCTCCGACGATGTGTTTGCCGATGTTCAGGCATGCGGTGGCTGCAGGGGACGGTGCATTGCAGACATTCAGCACTCGATCCTTCCGCAGAACCAGAAAATCGTCGACGAGTTTTCCTTCAGGTGCGAGTGCCTGAGCACGCACTCCGGCGGGGGCGGGTACAAGGTGCTCACACTTGATTTCCGGCACCAGCTTCTGCAACGCTCGCACAAACGCGGCTTTGGACAGGGACCGCCAGATCTCGCCAGCGCCGGTCTTCCAGTATCGCAGCGCAAGTCGCAGGAATCCGGGATAAGTGATCGACTCAAACAGATCACGCGGATTGATCTGTCCCCACGAATATCCTTCGCGCGCCAGGGCAAGAACGGCGTTGGGGCCGCATTCCACACCTCCTTCGATCATCCTCGTGAAGTGCACGCCCAGAAAGGGAAACTGCGGGTCCGGGACCGGGTAAATCAGGGACTGGCAGAGATGTTCGGCTTCCGGCACCAGAGTGTAATACTCACCACGAAACGGGACAATTTTTTCCTTCATTGCCTGGCCGGACATGCGCGCCATACGGTCGCTGTGCAGGCCCGCGCAATTGACCACTTGTTTTGCGTCCACTGCATCGTCCGGCGTGACAAGGGACACGGCATCGGTCGCCTGCCGGATCTTGACGACCCGGGAATTGAATCGTATCTCGGCGCCTCGACTTTTCAGAATCTCACCCAGCTTGGTGCACACTCCCGGGTAGTCCACAATGCCAGATTCCGGAACATGAATTGCCCTGATGCCCGCCGTATGAGGCTCGAGTTCTCGCAGCCGATCCTGATCAATGATCTCACACTTCACGTCGTTCTGTTGCCCGCGACTGAGAATATTGTCCAACGCCGCGAACTGATTTTCATTTGTCGCGACGATCACTTTTCCCGTCTGGTTCCAGTCGACGTCGTGTTCCGTGCAGAACGCCTCCAGTGCCACCTTGCCTTCACGACAGTTCTTTGCACGCAGTGAGCCCGGCTTGTAGTAAATACCCGAGTGAATCACGCCGGAATTGCGGCCTGTCTGGTGGAATGCCAGCGACGATTCCTTTTCCAGCAACACGATCTTTCGGTTCGGATCACGTTCAGAAATCTGCCATGCGGTGGCAAGGCCGATGATCCCGCCACCAATGACTGCGACATCAAATTGCGACATAAAGGAGCTTCTACAACGGAGGAATTCAAAGAGACACGCAACATAGTCGGAAAAAACGCCGAGAGTCCAGTGCGGGGGGGACCAGAACCCCTTTCAGTACTGTTGGGCAGAACATACCAGCTGACCAGCGACTCACTCACCGATTTGTAGCTGCAAACGGCATCGTTGTCTTGATTTGTTTGGAATTGTCGCAAGGATTTCCGCATTCTGAGCGTCCTGTTGTCTGGACCCTTGCCCGGTGTGGCCACCTGGCGTTCATACAATCGCGGATCCCAGGAAAGAATACGAAATGCCCTCAAAAACTGTCATGAGTATCGGGCAGTGTCGACCTGATAATGCCGCCATCACGCACTTTCTGACATCCAACTTTGATGTGGAAGTGCTGGCGACCAACCTTGCCGACGATTCTCTCGCCGCACTTCAGTCAAATGCTGTGGATCTGATTCTGATCAATCGTAAGCTGGATGCAGATTATAGCGACGGAATGGAGATCATGAAGTTGATCAGGAGTAATCCGCAGATGGAACAGATTCCCGTCATGCTGGTTTCCAACTTCCCCGAATCTCAGGAGCAGGCTGTCGCTGCCGGCGCAACATATGGTTTCGGAAAGGCCGAATTGTCATCGCCGGAAACCGTGCAACGTGTCCTGGATGCGCTGGGACTGGGCTAGTGCTTTGTCAAGTCCTGTTCCTGGGGGGGGGGCCGAAGTCGCCGGACTTTGGACAACATAGAGAACAACCTCCAAACTCTGGCGAGTTCGGCTATGGAACAACACCAATTCTGAATCCCGAAAAAGCATCAGGTTGCGTTAACCTGAGCATTGTTCCCGGTCATCGGTACGTCGTGCTTAGTTTCCGGAGCGACCAGCGGGAACGGCCCATCTTATTCCCGGACGTCAGCCCGCACCGGCCCGCGTGAGCCAAGGCAGTACAGGTATTCCTGTCGACGTCCGTCGACCTGATGAGTGACGCGGGTGTAGATGCGACTGCCGCAGATTGTTGGTGTGGCAAACACACTTTCGCCGAGTTGGTTCTTGGCCAGTTCTTCGAAGGCTTTCGGCGAGGCTTTGAAGACGAATGTTGTGCCTTCTTCGTTGGTTGCATAGATGCGGTTGCCCACCAGAACCGGGGAACTGCTGAAGGTGCCGCCGAGACGACTTTTCCAGAGCTCTTTCCCGGTGTCACTTTCCAGACAGGTTGCGAAGCCTCCGTCCAGTGTCGCATACAAGTGGCCGTCCACGCAAAGCATTGACGGTACGTACGCTCGCACTGTGTTCTCCCACGTTACGGTGCCGGATCCGTCGGCGACAACGGCGGCCATGTGGTTCCTGGGGTATCCGCCGCTGGTGAAGATATGCACGCCGTCCGTCACCGTGGACGTCACACATTCCGTTGTGGCCCCTTCGATCTCCCAATTTGTTGATCCTGTGAGCGGATCGAAGCTGGTGACTTTGTCACAGCCTGTGAGAAACAGCTGGTCTTTTCCGGCCACGTGCAGAATGATGGGCGACGAATAATTGGGCTTCGCCGGCCGCGACTGTTTCCAGACGATCTCACCGGACGCACGGTCCAGCGCTGCAATGGCACCGCCGTCATCGCCTTTGTTGTCGGACCCAACAATGACCAGATGTTTGTAGGGAGCCGGTGATGAGCCGTAACCCTGATGCACGACATAATCGCTGATCTTCGTCTGCCACAGGCGGTCTCCGGACATGTCGAACGCGGTCGTGAAGATGGCTCCGCTGTTAAGAAAATTGATGAACAGCCGCTGACCGTCGTACGCGACAGTTGATGACGCCTGCGACGCCTTCTTGTTGCCTCCCGTTTCCAGGTGGCCTTCGTGAGCAACTGCTTCCCAGACGCGTTCTCCGGTTTGCCGGTCAAGACACAGCACCGACTGCACTTCACGCTCTGGATCTGCCACGGCAAGGAATACCTGATCACCGATCACCGTCGCGGAACCATGTCCTCGGCCGGGAACGGGGACCTTCCACAGCACATTTTCCGTTTCGCTCCATGTCAGTGGAGGCGACTGTTTGCCGCTGGCAATTCCGTTTCGCTGAGGTCCTCGCCACCATGGCCAGTCATTGGCACCAAAGCTGATGGACTCGGCCTCCGCGGCCGGTTTTTCGGCAACTGCCGGGACTTGCGCGATCGATAATAAGAGAATGGCAAAGGCAACAGGTCGCATTCGAAGTCTCCGCGGAACGGGTGGGCATCTTGACTGAGGAGTTGATTGGACGCCCAGTTCATATCGGATTGCCGGCGCCGATTCCAGTCCCGTGAGGTGACAGTGCCGTTCTGTGGAACTATGCGGTGCTCGTCACGGGCTCAGCGATGCGGCCATCCTGCAGATGAATGACACGTTTTGCACAGGCCACGGCACGGTCGTCGTGAGTCACAAGCAGCACGGCTCCTCCATCGGCCGCAAAGTCTGCCAGATACCCGAGCACTGTGTCGGCGTTTTCGTGGTCGAGGTTCCCGGTGGGTTCGTCCGCCAGAATCAGCTTCGGTCCGTTCAGCAAAGCACGCGCCATGGCTGTGCGTTGCCGTTCTCCGCTGCTTAACTTAGCCGGCACATGCCGCTGACGGTCTGATAGTCCGAAGCGTTCGATCAACTGCAGTGCACGGTCCCGTGTTTCTGATTCGGATCCTGATACGGCTATCGCGGGTGCCAGAACGTTTTCCAGAACACTGAGGTAGGGAACCAGATGAAACTGTTGAAAGACAAAGCCAATGGTCTGCGCCCGGAATTCCGCTCGGACATCGTTTGTCATCGCGTAGGGATCCTGCCCGTCAACCTGCACCTGTCCCGAATCAGGCCTCAGTAGACCGCCCGCTGTCAGAAGCAGCGTCGACTTGCCACACCCGCTTGCTCCCTGAACGGCAACGAATTCTCCTTCAGAGATCTGCAGCGACACGTCGTTAACCGCATGGACGGTTGTATGAGCGTCTGCGTATGTCCTGGATATATTATCAAGCTGAAGCAGCATGTTGGTTTTCTATCCTCCCTGCAGTACGACGGCAGGGTCCTGTTGAGCGGCCAGTAACGCCGGCACCCAGCTGGCGATTCCGGTCAGAATGAGTGCCAGCACCGGGGACGCGACGATCGTTAACAACAGGTCGCCTTCGGCAAACAGCTGCTGCCATGGCAGACCGATTGTCGACAGGCCACCCAGCGACCAGCCGATCCAGAAGCCCAGGCCGATGCCCAAAAGGCCTCCAGCCAGACCAATGGCAGCCGCCTTCGAAAGAAAGACCTGGATGATCTGTCGAGCTTTCAGGCCGACGGCTCGCAGAATACCGATTTCTTCTGTCCGCTGCCGGGCATTCGCCAGAGTCAGCAGAAAGATGGTCACAGCCGAACCCAACAGAACCAGCGGAACCAGAACAGCGGCGAATCCAGCGTGCTGTTGTTCCAGTTGATTTCGCGTTTGTTCTTCACGCAGCAACATCGCCTGGCTGGATTCTTTTTCTTGCGCCAATGCTGACTCCGCAGTCTCTTTCGCTTTAGCGCGGGCCTCCGCGCGGGCCAACGCCTGAGAGTATTTTTCAACAACCTGAGTGCCCGGCAGGATTGCTTCGATTTCTTCGCGAATTGCGGAGATGCGATCGCCCGCACAATCGCATTCCAGAGCCAGAATCGCGTTGATCAGATTCTGCATGCCAAGCATTTCCTGAGCCTGTTTCAGGTTGATCCAGACGGTAACGTCATCCATCGATCCGCGTTCGGGGTGCA
>JAAERP010000311.1 GCA_024230215.1 Fuerstiella sp.
CAGCGCCTGTTTGTCACGGGAAAGAACTGGCCCACGCTGTTCGAAATCTCGTACTGAGGCGGGTTAGAGCAGTTTACTTATTGTTGCAGACGATACTGGCTCGTGGGAGTAAGGAAACTGCTGTCGAAAACGTCCTTCGCGGCCACAAGTCAGCGTGAAACGCTGTGGTCATTGCAGTGAACCGTTCGGGCTCGCGGACCGGCCGTTGGACCAGGCGGAAACGCGTCTCTCGCAGCCACGCGTCTCTCGCAGCCACGCGTCATCGCATTACGCTGTATTTGACCGAATTCTCGCGCAGAAGAGAGGAGGACAGGAAAACTCTTTGCCCTGCGTCCTCCCACCTCTGCGCGAAATCTCAGGTCCGACTTATCGCTGGCAGCCGCAGCCTGGCAGGCCGATCAATGGGAAGCTGACACCCTGCCCTGAAAGTTGCCAGAAGAATCTCGGGGCAGCTTCTCCACCGACTTCTTTCATCGTCGCGGCTTCAAAGATGCGCCCGTTGGCAATCGTGTATTGAATCTTCTGGGAATCGCGAATCTTCTTCGTCGGATCTGCGCCCGGTTCAATGACCAGCATGTCAGCCAGTTTTCCAGTTTCCAGAGAACCGATGTCGCCATCCAGTCCAAGATACTTTGCACCATGTAAAGTACCGCTGCGGAGGGCCTGCAGGGGAGTCATACCGCCCTGAACGAAACTCCACAATTCCCAATGAGTGCAGATTCCGTTCAGCTGGCCATGTCCGCCCGCCTGCACCAATCCTCCGTCGTCCACTCGCTGCTTCGCAATTTCGGCCACTCTGATGTGGTTGTAATCTTCCTGGGGTGACTTATTCCTGCGCCGTGAACGTGGGTTCAGAACGTGTGGCGGGATGAAGCTCTTCAGGCGTGGGTGCAGCCACAGGTCGTCGACTTCGTACCAGTACTGTTCACCCGAAATCCCGCCATAAGCCACACACAAAGTCGGTGTATAACCAACTTTGGTGTTGCGCCACAGGTCCATCACGTCGCTATAGGCTGTTTGCACGGGCAGAGTGTGTTCGATGCCCGTGTGACCGTCGACAATCATCGTCATGTTGTGCATGAATGTGGAACCGCCTTCAGGAACCACCATCATCTGCAGTTCGCGAGCCGCGGCTATCACCTGTTGCCGCTGATCGCGTCGCGGCTGGTTGTAGCTCTTGACCGAAAATGCCCCCACGGCCTGCATGCGTTTCAGGTGAAATCTGGCATCGTCCAGGCTTTCAATTTCGGCCTTGTAGCTACCGGCGGCACCATACAGGATTGTGCCCGTCGAAAATGTGCGAGGTCCGGTCACCAGCCCCGCTTTTGTCAGTTCGCTGGCCGCAAAGATGTTGTGAGTGCTGTTGGACGGATCGTGAATAGTGGTCACACCGAACGCCAGTCGAGCATAGTTGATCCAGTTTTGTTGAGGAGTCATGTCCTGAGTTGCCTGAGCACCGTGAGCATGTGCATCGACAAAACCTGGCAGCACGACCTGGCCTTTGATGTTGATAACACGGGCATCAACAGGAATTTCCACCTGGTCCCGCGGCCCGACAGCCACGATACGATTTTCCTGCACGACGATCGTGCCATCATCTATCACGCCATTGGGCCCCATGGTCACAATGCGACCTCCGACCAGCGCGAAGCTGTCCGACGGAGCAGCATGTTTCGCTTTGAATCCGATGTTCACCGACGAGGCTGTGGGCTTTTCCTCGTCCGAATCTTCACTGTCATCAGCACCGTCTTTCTTTTCCTCAGCCTTCCTGGTGAATTCACTGATCTCGGCCGTAAACAGATCCGGCCCCAGCGACCAGTGCAGCCGTTTTCCATCGCCGGAAAAATGAGGCCAGTCCCCCGCCTGCTCACTGAGCCTGCGGACGGGCAAGCCTTCAAACTTTGGTCCCAGTTCGATTGGCTGACCGGTACTGACGAAGGGAGCCACATAAACGTTGAATCGCTCAACGAATGCAACCTGTGAACCGTCAGGAGAAATGCAGTAATTGGTGGCCCACTTGCTGGTGTAGTGCTGACGTTCCTCGTGCCCGTCAAGGTCGACGGAGTACAACGCAAGATTGTCGGCTTCCTTATCGGAACTGCGGCGTTGCAGAAACACGCGATCGTTCTCGGCGGCAAACTGAGGACGTTTTCCCTGTTTCGAAATCCGCTCTGGTTGTCCGCCGGCCAGGTCGATTCGATAGATGCCCGGATCGTGCGAGTACAACGGCGACCGCAACATGCCACCACTGGTCTTCTCGAACACAATAAATTTCCCGTCCGGCGAAAATACCGGATTTCGAAAATGACCGGGCCGTATGGTCAACGGTCGGTTTTCATTCGGATCAGTGACAGACGCGATCCGCAGGGAACCCAGCGACTGATCATTCCACGTGGTATAAACCACAGAACGACTATCGCGTGAGAAGCTCGGGCAGAACTCGAATTCATGCTTTCTATCAGTCAGACGTCGCAGCGAATTGTCCTGCAGGTCTCGCAGGTACAAATGCCCCAGCCCCTGAAACACAACCAGCTTTCCGTCCGGTGATGTGGTCACCCAACGCAGCATGCGCACATCGAACTCTGCCGGAGCAACGTCGATCGGGAACCGAACAGGTTCTGTGATTGTTCGAGTGTCCTGAATACGAAAGGGGACGACGCGGGCCGCACCATCGACAACGTTGATGCGGCGAATCTTCCCTTTCGACCAGATCACAATGGACCTGCCATCCGGCATCCATCCGAAGGCCGGGTAAACTCCGTGAATCGCCCACGCCTCCTGCATGTCGCGTTCAAGTTCATCGTAGACCAGCCGCACCGCACCGGATTCAACATCGAACAGATGCAGGCCCGTCTTCGCCCCGATGCGACGAACAAAAGCCAGTGTCTTTCCGTCAGGCGAAGGTGTAGGACGACATGCTCCACCAGGTCCCGTGATGTACGATTCGGTTTCCCCTTTCTGCAGATCCAATCGCTTAATGACGTAGATCTGGCCGTTGGAATCTTTGTCGTATTGGAACTGGTCACCGGAAGTACTGTCCTGCGAGTAATACAGATAGCGACCGTCCGGCGAATACACCGGTTCGTTGACGTCTTTCTGATCGTTCGGACGTTTGGTCAGCTGCACACCTTTCATCGCGTTTGCATCGGCCGCGTCGCGGTGGTACATCCACATTTCTCCGGCACCCAGCGAACGTCGACTGCTGAAGTGCTTGCGAGCCACCAGATAACGATCATCGGGAGACCATGCCGGGCCGTTCAGCAGCCGAAATCCTTCATTCGTCACCTGCGTCGCTGTGCCGGATGAGCGATCCATGACCCAGATGTTGTCCCCCGCTTTTCCTCCCTTGCCGTTGCGGTCACTGGTAAACGCAATCGATTTTCCATCGTGACTAAACCGCGGCTGCATGTCCCAGGCGATGCCGGATGTCAGCGCTGTGGGGAAGTTGCCGTCCGCCCCATCCGCGCCGCCAATCGGCATGATGTACAGGTCACCAAGCAGGTCAAAGACGATTTCGGTGCCGTCAGGACTGACATCGACCGTGATCCACGTCCCCTCATCCACGTCAATCGGTTGTTCGTGTTGTGGTCCATGCGGTGATTCGACCAGCCACTCATCTTTGTCTTCGCCGGAATCCTTCTTCGCGTCGTCGGCGGCCGCTTCGGTCTCATCGATGGCCAGTGCACTGGTCGAGTTAAAACCGGCGAACGGCACGACGGCAAGCAGTGCGGAAAACGTCAGTCGAAAAGTCAACGATATCATTGCGGATTCTTGTTAAGTGAGGAGGTGTTCAGGCCTGAAGATACAGGATCCACGTCCGGTTTGCGACAAACGAGGCCGGGTTCACCGCTGAGTGTACGGTTACGAAATGTGGTTTTCGGCTGGTGGGTGGGGCTGGAGCGTATGTGCTTTCGTCGCTTCGCGACAATGAATTCGTGGGTAACAAAAATCGCTCCAACCCCGGCCACGCAATCCAACCATGCATTGCTGCGTTCCCCGCACAGCGCAGTGCCTCCGCAGAGATTGAGCAAACGTCGCAACGGCTTGGCGTTACCACCGGCGCAGACGGCTATTTCACAGCCTTGAAATCGGAATTCGGCACGGGCATTTGTGCTCCGACTCGATCGCGGTGTTCGTGTAGTAGCCTCTTCAACCTCGCTGCAATTTCAGGTTGTGTCGCCGCCAGATCATGCTCTTCGCTCAGGTCATTGACAACATCGTACAATTCCACCCGACCGTCCTCGTAATACTCGATCAACTTATGATCGCCAGCGCGAACCGCGCCGTAGGGAATTCCGACGAATGGGTTGTAATGCGGATAGTGCCAGTAGAGCGCGTCGCGGCCAAGTGACGCGGTGGGGTTCTTTAACAGCGGAACCAGAGACATACCGTCAACATTCGCATTGTGCGCCGCATCACCCGACGCGCCGGAGATTTCCAGAATCGTCGGATAATAATCCATCGTGATAATCTGTTCGGCGCATACCGACCCGGGCGGCGTGACGCCGGGCCAGTGGACGATGGCTGGCACACGCGTGCCACCTTCCCA
Organism: Fuerstiella sp.; assembly: GCA_024230215.1. GTDB lineage: Bacteria > Planctomycetota > Planctomycetia > Planctomycetales > Planctomycetaceae > Fuerstiella. Next base: position 4,550 of record JAAERP010000311.1, read on the forward strand.
ATGCTGCCCCTTCTGGCCGCGAAGTGGTGCGTTGTTGCTCGTCCTGCGACAGACGCCGCCGTTGTCGGACGTGAACACGATAACCGTGCGGTCGCTGACTCCGCTGTGTTCAACAGCGGCACGTACGCGCCCGACCGCCTGGTCGACGGCTTCCACCATAGCGGCATACTCGGGGTTCCTGTGACGGTCCCCCGACGGCCGTTGTCGATATTCTTCAACCAGATCGGGCCGACCCTGAATCGGAGCGTGCACGGCGTAGAATGAAAGGTACAGAAAAAACGGTTTGTCTTTTGTACGCTCAATCAGTGCCACAGACTCATCGGCCAGACGATCCGTCAGATAGCGCCCCGTTCGCTGCGATTCGGGCAGACCGCTTTGCCACTTCATAGCCTCGCCGCCGTACGGAAAGTGATAGCTACGGGGTAAGCCCCGAATGGAGCCGCCGATGTTGACATCGAAGCCATGGTCTTCGGGCAGATTTCCCGGGCCTCCGAGATGCCACTTGCCCATGTGCAGCGTCGTGTAGCCCGCGTCATGCAACGCCTCAGCCAATGACTTGTGTTGCTGCTCAAGGTGCTGCGTCCATTGCGGCGGCAGCAGTGGAAAACTGCCATACTGCTTGCCCCACCCGGGAATCCAATCGGTCAGATGTGTGCGGGCCGGATACATGCCGGTCATCAGCGCCCCACGCGTTGGCGAGCAGGCATTGCAGGCCGAATAATTCTGAGTGAACCTCATTCCCGCCGCAGCGAGCCTGTCGATATTCGGCGTCCGGTAAAAATCGCTGCCGTAGCAACCCAGGTCAGTCCAACCGAGATCATCAACCAGAAAGAAGACGACATTTGGTGGTCGCCGGGGCGGCGTCGCCTCCGCGGCGATTCCAACCATAAGCGCAGCGGCCATTAGGCGAGAGACGCTCTGCAGAATACAGTTCATGTCCGTCACTCCGACGCGTCGCGAGTATGTGTTGAGACATCTGGGTCAGACGGAATTCCGACATGCCGTATCATCCTGCGACGCCAGACAGCAAACAAGCGAATGGCCATGGCGAAAGCCGTAATCGATGTATCCGCTAACAGGCTGCATGGAGACCTGAAACGGTGAGCCGCAAGGCGCTAGCCGCGGGTGAAAACACTGCCAACAGCCCGCGGCTAGCGCCGTGTCGCTCACAAGAAATGACGTATCCGGACAGCCTGTTAGCCATACACGTGCTATTGGACTGAATCGCAACACTCACCTCGCAACTCGCAACGCTGGCCTCGGTAATGGACACTTGAGGCATACCATGCCGTTTCCTGACTTGTTGTGGCCTGCGGTCAACCTGTTTCTGATCTACCGTCTGGCTGGTGACGGACCCGGGATTTCAGCTTTGACAATTTCCCTCAGTCGGTCCAGTGCGCTCGCCATCCGGCGAGCATGTGTCTGCACCCAGGGACGACAAACCGTTCGAAGGGGGGGGGCCTCACCGTTTCAATTGATCCAACACCGGCTGTGGTGGAGTCCATCCGATTCGCCGAACGACGTCAGGAGTATACTCGCAGGAGATCATGAACAGATCACGTTTCGCCGCCAGTTCTGGCGGCAGATTGACCTGAACCTGCATGTATCCATTGGCGAACCACGACTGCCAGCCGTTGGTGGCACTTTGATTGAGAGTATTTCCGTTGAGTTTTACGGCGTCTATTGTTGGATTGCGATACGGCAGTCGCAGCCGGAATCCGATTCCGTACTCAATCGGGCTAATCTGCTGATCGCCGGGCCGTCCCTTGTCAACAGCCAGCAGAACTTCCGGTCCGCTGCGAACGAGCTTCTGAAAACCATCGGCATTGACGTCAGCTCGATTTGCAACGCCGGCCAGGAACTCATCGATGTCCTTAGTCAGCGCCTCTGCAGCCGCAGCCGACGTAGCGACAAAATACGTATCCCGACCATCGGTCTGCGGGTACAAAATGGCCTGTGTGAACCGGCCCTGTTTTTGCCAGAGTTCCACTCGGCTGGGCCGACGGTCCCCCGGAGTGCTCCCATATGACGTGACGAAATGGCCCACGAACGACTTCACTCGATCGACGGGATACCCTTCGTGTGGCTCATCCTGCCATCGGTGATTGCCAATTCGCAGCAATCCCCGCAGTCGCGCGACACCGCTCTGCTCCCAGCCGACTTCGAACGCACTGACCATGGTGTGGAATTTCGCGTATCCGTACTGCGCGGTGTAGAAGTTAGGCTGCCCCCGCCATGTGCGATCGGCGATCGGATTCATGACCGGTCCATGAAAGGATCGCTGACCATCTGCTTCGAAACGATCGGACGGGAATCCGGCTGCTTCCCCCGCCCTGATCATCGCTTCGGTGACTCGCCAGTCCCAGGGCCGAAGCGCATAGTTCGAGTACGCCGAACCGGTCACCTCGAACATGATCTGTCCCTGGTACCGGGTCCGATCGCCGAGCTTTTCGAGGGGATATTCCTGCAAACCGGTACCGTGCATATCAGCGTGGACATCCGGCATCCAACGATCGATGACGCCCAGCACGGCCTTGACTTCCGGTGCCTTGTCCAACGACTTGTATTGCAGTTTTTGCAGATCCCAATGCTGAGGTCCGCCGCCTGTATACGGATCGATGTTTTCGGCATTCAGAAAGCGATCCGTCCGAAAGAACGCTTCGGGATGGTTGATCGGCATGATCAGCACGATTTGTTTTCGACGTGTCTCTCGCGCTTCTTCAGCATCGCTCAGCAGCCACTCCACAAAGTGCAACACCGTGGTTGTGCCGGATCGTTCGGGACCGCCGTGCAGCGAGGTAACCAGCACGACCTGCTTAAGGTCGTCTGCAACGTTCGGATCGGTAATCTTGAGCAGATGAATTCCAAGCCCCGACGCAGATTCTTCGGGACGGTCGAGTTGCAGTAGCTCAGGGTGGCGCTGAGCCCAGAACTTCAAGGTCGCTTCGTACTCTTCCAGCGTGATCCGGTGCACTCGTTCCCGGTTCGCAGCATCGTCCGCGATCAATGGTGACAGAAGTCCGGACAACAATGTGCTGAACAGGAGGAAGTAGATCTTCATAATGCTTCGTTCGAATAGTGGGAGAGCGGACGAATCGCGTGGGACGACACACAGGCGCATTCCTGGGCTTCTTCAAGTCTTGATTGTGTGGTAGCCGACCTCGCCCAGTTCTCAGACGTGACTACTCACTGGTTGATGATCGACCGTTTCTTCTTCATTTTAGCACGAAGCGTAGTCGAGCAGACAGGTTGCGTCGACCAGGACCAGTCCTTGTCGTTACCTACAAAGCTGGTTAGCCACGAAATGGCGCAAGCACGTAGCCCACGGCACAAGCCGTCGGTCACCAGTTGTTTACGTGAGTCGAGCCGTGAAACGTCGGTAGCGAATCATCAACACGTATAACGCATTGCTGCGACCGTTTCACGGCTCTGGCTACCATTGACCTTATCCTTCCGTGGGTCTTACCCACGGCTAAGTGCGTTTGCGGCTCCGGCCCCCTTGTTGTTCACATCACAGAAATTGTTTACATCGCTGAGCGTGCCGCCTCCCAGGATTTCAAATGCGACACGTGTGTTCGCCGGCACCTGCGCGGGGCGGCTCCGGACAACCGGCATGTCTACCGCGAAGGGTATGATCCACTCGATCGAAAAAACCAGCCATAGATGTGTGGACCCTCGCTGCCAGACAATAATGTACGGCGTTCGGTCATTACTGACACTCAGGGCTGGTATGAAGCCCCTGCATATTGGTAGGTTGACATTGCCATGAACCCATTCAACGTATTCCGCAGGACTAATGCAGAAACGCAACCGCAGCCACACGCAACGTGGGCGTCGCGGAGCTTCTCGCAGGGCATGACTCGGACCCGGCTGTTTCTGAAGAAACAGCTGTGGGCCTGGCCCATCATTGCTGTCATAGTGTTGTCCGTTCTCGGGTTCATGCTCCGCAGCTCGATTGAATCCACGATCAAAACGAATCTCTCCAGCGGCCTGCAAACCGTGCTGACGCTGGAAACAGAGATGCTGCAGAACTGGTTTGCGACGCAGCAGCACAATGCGGAATCAATCGCCAACAACAAGTCGGTTCGTCAGCTGTTCGAAACAGTGGCAGCCGGTGCCGATGACGCAGCACAGCAGGCAAAGGAAGAGTTGCGTCAGCAGCTGTCTCCGCGACTGACCGCAAATGACTACGTTGGCTTCTTTGCCGCCGACGATTCCGGACAGATCGTGGCTTCTTCATACGCGTCTCTTGTTGGTCAGCAGCAGATTCAGCAGTTTAATCGGTTTCTTTCCCGGGCGTTGGATGGTGAGACGATTGTATCGCCCCCATTCGGCAGTGTTGTCCTGATGAGGTCAGAGTCAGAACCGTCCATGATCGGACTGCCGGTCATGTATGTCTGTGCTCCCATTCGCGATGACTCTTTTCGGGTGATTGGAGCGCTGGCGATGCAGATTCGTCCGGAAGAGGAATTCACCCGAATTCTGCAGTACGGGCGTGTCGGCGAATCAGGCGAGACTTACGCGTTCGATCGTGACGGCGTCCTTGTCTCAAACAGCCGATTCGATCATGACCTGATTCTGTTGGGGCTGTTACCGGATCAGGAAGATTCACGGTCAATTCTCAACGTTCTGGTACGCGACCCCGGCGGCGATGTCACCGCAGGATTTCGACCAGCGGTCCGCCGAGCTAAGTTGCCATTGACAAAAATGGCAGCATCGGCCATTGCCGGCGAAACGGCAGTCGATGTGGAAGGCTATCGCGACTATCGCGGCGTACCGGTCGTAGGCGCATGGACATGGCTGCCGGAATATGAAATCGGTGTAACGACGGAAGTGGATGTCGCTCAGGCCTTCCGCCCGATCATCATTCTGCAGCGAGCGTTCTGGATTCTGTACAGCCTGCTGATTGTCAGCTCAATCGCCATCTTTGTGTTTACTCTGGTCGTCGCCCGAGCCAGACGGGACGCACAGAAAGCCGCGGTCGAAGCCCAACAACTGGGGCAGTACACACTCGATGGCAAACTCGGTGCCGGTGCAATGGGCGTGGTCTACCGGGGGCACCATTCGATGCTCCGACGGCAGACGGCCATCAAGATGCTGGACGTTGACAAGGTGAATGACGAGTCCATTGCGCGTTTTGAGCGGGAGGTGCAGATCACCTGCCAGCTGAATCATCCGAACACAATCGCCATTTACGATTATGGCCGCACTCCGGAAGGCGTTTTCTATTACGCAATGGAATACCTGGACGGGCTCGAGCTGCAGGATCTCGTCCAGAACTATGGTCCCCAGCCGGAACACCGCGTGATCCATATCCTGCTGCAGATGTGCGGCTCTCTCCACGAAGCTCATACGCTGGGGCTGGTGCACCGCGACATCAAGCCTGCCAACGTCATGCTGAATCGACGTGGTGGCGAAGCGGATGTTGTTAAAGTGCTGGATTTTGGTCTGGTCCGCGCAATGGATCAGGACAAACAGTCCGGAATGACGGCAGCCGGAGCGCTGACGGGTACGCCACTGTACATGTCGCCCGAAGCGATCGAATCACCAGCGTCGGTTGACGCCCGCAGCGATCTGTATGCCGTCGGAGCTGTGGGCTACTTCCTGCTCACTGGTGAACCTGTCTTCTCCGCGGAATCTATCGTCGAACTCTGTCAGCAGCATGTGGACGAATCGCCCACCCCACCATCAGAACGGTTTGGCCGGCCGTTTTCGGACCAGCTTGAGCACGCGGTTCTGTCCTGCCTTGAAAAATCACGCACGAAGCGGCCGCAAACCGCACGGGAACTGGCGCAGCTGTTGTTGCTGAGCCCGATGGCCCACCAATGGTCTAATGAAGATGCTGATTCCTGGTGGAGCCGACACGAACGCGGTCTGCCGCCAGAGACCAGCAGCGACGCTTCCCGGCCCGATCGAACTGTGGCGCTCGACCAGACCTTCATCAGCAGTACCGCGACGGACTCGGACCGAGACGAGGGACCTCCGACGCGACCAAAGTAAGCAGGACGTCTTGTCGGCATGACCTGCCTCCGCGGATGGTGCCGGATCCTAACCTGGACCTGGCCTCTTTGCGAATAAATCAGTCACGCTTGATGCTATCAGCGAGCCACTGAAGGTTTCAATGTCGACGCTGCACCGCTATATCCGAAGCGGAGAGTCAGCGAGTGACACAGCGAAGTGGAATTGATGGCCTACTGATGACAGACGTCTGATGGTAGGCCACTGACGAGACATCGGTTGGCGAGGTTCGGCCAACTTCGTCCACACCGACCGAATCAGGCGAAATCCTTCCGAAAACTCACCCGAATTCCAACACGTGTCATCTAAGGTACGTATTCTGGCACAGATCAAATCCAGTCGCCCCACTGAGTGTAAGGCATTGGTGCCGGGGCGAGCGGAAGCGGCGTGCCTTTAAGCCTACTCGAAGTCGGCGGCTGGACGTCAGGACGTGTGGCAATTCGGTGTTCGGGGCACGAACATCCTGTGATGAATGAGGGCTTGATGTACATGTGCGTCACGATGGGAAGATTCTGTTCGTTGTTCATCCTGGTCGCACTGCCTGGATTCCCCACCGACACCAGAGGCGACGAACCTGCGAATGAGATATTTCTGTTGCCGTATTTCCTCGGCAATGGCGAAACGGGCGTGTACTTTGCCTTTAGCAACGACGGACTGAAGTTTGACTGGCTGAGTGACGGCAAGGTCGTTGTGCCAGCCCAGCCATGGGGAGATGAGAGTCTCACGCGGGACCCGTCCATCATCTATCACGACGGTACGTTTCACATGATCTGGACGACAAGCTGGAACTCACGCAGTATCGGCTATGCGAGTTCAAAAGACCTCCTCCATTGGAACAAGCCGACGAAGATCGATATCTGGGGCGACTTCAACGAGGTCCGAAATACGTGGGCCCCTGAGCTGCACTGGGACCCGGAGAAGAAGGAGTTCCTGATACTGTGGAGTTCCACGACGCAGGCGGAACTAAATGACGGCGACGAAAGTGGCGACCCACACGGGTACGATCATCGCACGTACGCAAGCCGGACCCGGGACTTCAAGACCTTCTCGAAACCGGCCCTGTTTTTTAGCCCGCAGAATCCCGAATACAGCGTTATCGATCCGTTCATCGCCCATGACGACCGCGGAACACGAAATCTCGCCGATGACCGCTGGGTGATGGTCATAAAGAACGAACTGGGGCCGGATCGAGGCGGCAAGAACCTGCGTCTGACGTTCAGTCGGCACATGCAGGGGCCCTATGACACGAGGCTGGGGCCGCCCATCGTCGGTGCCGGGACCATGATCGTCGACCAGATGGGCGAAGGTCCGTCCCTGTTCCAACGTGACAGGATGTGGTTTCTGTACTGGGATGCTCCCGGCAGTCAGTTCTCATACTGTCTGGCAACAAGCCCTGATTTAAAAACCTGGACCAACCGTTCCGCCGAAATGTCGCTTCCCGCCAAACAGATGCGTCATGGCACTGTGCTCGTTGTCCCGGCAGATGCGGTTGCCGAGTCACTCAAGTGAGCGTTTTTTCCAGGCCATCCACGCAGCGAGCAGCACTCGTGCGGGAGAATGGTCGAGGCAGGAAGAAAAAGGCCGTCAGGTGGGCGGGATACTGCGACAGCTCGGGCACGCAGATCGGCAAAGACCTGCCTACCATTTGATTCGGGTTATGATTACGTCAGCCAGTCCTGGAGCGACTGTCCCCTGGCAATAAACACATTGAGGATTACTCCGTGAAATACTACTTGGTTCTGATCGTTCCGTTGGTTTTCGCTTTCGCCTGCGGATTGTCGATTATCAACGCCGAAGAGTTGCCTGTGCCGAATCCGCATCCGTTCGGCAAACGCGAGCATGTCGTGCAGCAGATTAACGGCGAATATGAACCGGCTTCGTTGGCTGCCGAGATCCAATGGATAAGCGAGCCCTGGTACAGAGCACTGGACGATGAGAACGCCCAGATGCCCTACCTGGCGTATATGTCTGAAAAGGATCGGGTTGTGATGTTGTTGGTGACGCACCATCCCACTCACACAGCGTTGATTTTCAGTGACGATCACGGCAGGACATGGAGCGAGCGTAAGTGGTTGAGCACCGATGCCGAGGGCCTGCCGAAACCGGGTATCGCTTTGGGGCTGACCAACCTTGGCGGCGGGAAGCTGCTGGCGTACCCGGAGAACGTCACGCACGGTCGCTGGATGAGCAGTGATTTCGGAGAGACATGGAGACTCTTGTCGGTCGATGATTCAGTGGACCGACGATATGTGTGGAACCCACTGCTCGTGGTGAAGAATCCTGGCGGACAGGTCAGCAATTTGTTTGAAGCAAGTTGGCGGCCAACCGGAGTTGCCTGGGGATCAGCCGATGGCTCGTATTCCCAGGGCTATTTCCGCTCCAGCACGGACGAGGGAAAAACGTGGACTGATGAAGTGAAGGTGCCGCAATGGCTGGGCGTTAACGAGGTCAACATGATCCAGGCCTCAAACGGTGATTTGGTCGCCGCATGTCGCACGGACTATCCAAAGAGATTTGCTCATCACAAGCTCGATCACTTCGGAGGCCTGGCGGTTTCAAATTCGAAAGACGAAGGAGAAAACTGGTCCGACCTGACGCCTCTGTATGAATGGGGCCGCCATCATCCCAGCATGGTGTCTATGCCCAATGGGGATATCGTCATGACGTACGTGGTGCGTCTGGGCTACCCTGCCACACACGATGGTTTCCCGCAGTTCGGCGTTGAGGCAGTGGTTAGCCACGACAATGGGCAAACGTGGGACAAGGAGTACCGTTACATCCTGGCTACCTGGGTGGGCAACATCTCGGGTGCAACGGCGTGGTTCTGCAGCGTGCAATCCACTTCGACCGTGCTGTTACCTGACGGGATGCTTCTGACTGTCTTCGGAACCGGTTTTCGCAATTTGGCTGCTGCGAAAGTGTGCAAGATGGACGTGGCGCTGGTCCGATGGCATTTGAATCCACAGGGATCGAAGAATTGAGTTCACAATGCCAGTGCATTGTCACAGCCAGGTTTTAGGGTTGGCGAGGAAAACGGGGTCAGGTACCAAAAACTGGAACGGCCCGAAG
>JAAERP010000312.1 GCA_024230215.1 Fuerstiella sp.
CCAGTTCCTCACGAGCATCACTGGCCGGAGAGACTTTCGGGACACCCACTACCTCTGGGCTGGGCACGGATACCGCGACCGGGCACCGTTCGTTAACGGTCTCTCACACGACCACGACCTATGCAGTCGGCTCCGGCGTCGCTGCGGGGACCAGTTCGGCGACTGGCGATACCATCATTGGAGCCAGCGGTACTCACGAACTGCAGATCGTCGATACCAGCGGAACCGGGGCCTCCGGCACGGTATCACTGAACGGCGGGGCAACCGTTGACTTTACCAGCGCCGATACGGACCTGACGGTAACAGGACCGAATGGTGAACTTGTCTTCGTTGATGTTTCGGCAATCACCGCAGGCTTCAACGGGACGGTGGACATCGTTGCGGACGGCACGCTGTCGATCGATGGTGGCGTCACGACACTACCCATTGTGTATTCAACCAATGAAACCTATACCGATCCCACGGACGGATCGACCGTTCACCTGGATACAACAAACCTGTTTCGGACTGGCGAAGACTCTGCAGAGTTTCCCGGAACGAATGACGTCTTTGGCACGCTGATTGCCCTCAGAGACGATCTGACCAACACACGTGATCTGAACGGCACGGATCGAAAAGACGCGATTAACAGACGTCTGGGTGATATTGAACGACTTGAAGATCACCTGTTAAACGAAGTCGGGATTCAATCCGTGACTTTGGAACAGATCGAACGATTGCTGGTCCGCACGGAGGACCAGACTCTGGATCAGCAGGTCAAATACGGTGAGACCACCAGCGCTGACCTCGCGGCGGCGGCCGTTCGTATGCAGGAACTATTGACACTGCAGCAATTCACGATGGCGTCCGTATCCAACCTGGTATCTCAGAACCTGCTGCAATTTCTAAAGTAAACATTGGTTGAGTGAAGGCAAGGTAATGGCTACCACAAACAGCGTGAACATCGACGAAGAAAATGGCAAAGCAACACCAAGGTTTCGTCTTGATCCGTTGCAGTTGGAACGTCCGGCGCCACATATCTTCGACCTTCCCGCAACCCGGGATATTCAACGTCTGGCGCTGTGCCTGGACCGTGAAGAGATGAGTATCAGTGATTTCGGTGAGAGACTCGCCAGCTATGATGGGCTGAGTCAATACGTGATTGCCGTCGCGAACCACACCGCCGCCGTCGCAAGATCAACCGTGCGGGCACAATCCCCCAGGCGTGAAGAGTCTGCGGAACGCAGAGACTCCGGCATCAGCGAACCGACTCATGCGGCTGCCTTTCTCGGCCTGCGCGGGCTAAGAAACGTGCTTAGCCCGCTTGCCGAGGAATAGCCTGTCAACGCATGACGGGCGCCGCCGCCGCGGGCCGAGTGATCAGCCGGCATCCCGAAACTGCTTGCGCCACTTCTCAGGCATGACCTGCATGTCAGATTCATCCCTGTAGTGCTGACGAAGTTGCTCCAGATCCTTCGTCAGCGTTCTGATCACGTCGGCGTAGTCTGGATTGCCGTACTCGTTCTGCAGTTCGTCCGGATCTTTTTCCAGGTCATAGAATTCCCATTCGTCAAACTGATAGAAGCGAATCAGCTTGTAGCGTTCGGTACGGATTCCATTATGTCCGGCCACCATGTGGACGCTGGGATATTCGTAGTAATGATAGTAAATCGACTTGCGCCAATCCGACGGCGTCTGGCCTTTCAGGACGGGGACCAGTGATTTGCCCTGCATATCAGTCGGAATCGCCGCACCGGCAACGTCCAGAAACGTTTCTGCGTAATCCAGGTTCTGGACAAGATCTTTGTTGACACTTCCGGGTTTGGCGACGCCCGGCCACTTCACGATCAGCGGCATCTTCAAAGATTCTTCGTACATCCAGCGTTTGTCGAACCAACCGTGGTCACCGAGGTAGAACCCCTGATCTGACGAGTAGATCACGATGGTGTTGTCCTCAAGTCCGTTCTCTTTCAGAAAACTGACCATGCGACCAACGCTTTCGTCGACGCCTTTGATGCATCGCAGATAGTTGCGGATGTACCGGTGATACTTCCAGCGAACCAAATCCCTGCCGGTAAGTTTCAGCTTTCGAAGTTCATTGTTCTTGGGTTCGAACGCGGCATCCCATGCAGCCAGTTGTTCCGGCGTCATTTTCTCCTTATTTCGGATGCCGGAACGGTCCATCGATTTCCCGGTGGGATTCCAGTTGGCTAATTCCGGTCCAAAGCAATCGGCCACCAGATTCAAATGGCCATCAATGCCCATTTCGTGAAACCGCGCCGGACTGGCATTGTCTGCGTAGTCGTCGAACAGCGTTCCTGGTTCGGGGATTTCAACGTCGTCGTACAGATTCAGATGCCGCAGGGGCGGCATCCACGTGCGATGCGGAGCCTTATGCTGGCACATTAACATGAACGGCTTGTCACCCGTGGCATTTTCCTTCAGCCAGTCAATCGCCAGGTCAGTGACGATATCGGTGCAGTAGCCCTGGATGACTTCACGTCCCTTTGGTCCCTTGAATGCCGGATTGTAATAGTCTCCCTGGCCCGGCAGGACCTTCCAGTAGTCAAACCCCTGAGGATCAGTGCCCAGGTGCCACTTGCCAAGCATGGCGGTTGAATAGCCAACTTTCTGAAGCAGTTTCGGAAACGTCTGCTGATCTCCGTTGAACTTATTTCCATTGCTCATGAAACCATTCAGGTGGCTATGCTTGCCGGTCTGAATGACAGCTCGACTGGGGCCACAGATACTATTGGTACAGAAGCTGTTCTGAAACAACATGCCTTCCGCGGCCAATTTGTCGATGTTCGGCGTGGGATTAACGTCTTTCAGCCACCCGTCGTAAGCCCCAATGGCGTGCGGAGCGTGGTCGTCGGTGAAAATGAACAGAATATTCGGCCGCTCGGCCGCGAATAACGCGGTATTGACGGAGGCAACACAGACAAACATTCTAAGAAGGAATTGGCGTTTCATCGGTATCCTGGAGACCTGCGGAATTGCAGAAATCGGTGAACAGAATTCTACAGCGTTTCACGCTGAGGTGTGGCCGCGAAGGGCGATTTTCGTAAGCAGTTCTGTCACTCCCGCGAGCCAGTATCGTTCACGACAATACGTGAACTGCTGCAAGCTGCGACGTCGGCGATCTCGAATGAGTCAGTCGTGCCGGACGCAGTTCACGGTAATCATCCTGACTGGCACCCCGATCCGTCAACTGACTGCCCCACACCGCTTGAGGAACAACCGAGATCAGACAGAAACAGTTCGCAAATGCCGGCCGATTTCTGCTGATTGGCAACGATCAATGACTCACTCGCTGGAAAAAAACTGATCTCAAAACCGCATCCCGTCTTCGGCCGCATCAATGCCGCGGGACAGTTCTGCATGGCTTCAATACCGGCCGCCGATTGTCTTTCCGCAGCTGGGGCGATATTGTTCGCACGCTGATTTGTATTGTCATTCAACACGCACCCGGCAGACGCCAGACGATGGTACGCTCCGGATAAGTCAGGAATCGTCATGGCCAATTCGCTTCTGGGAATGCACGCCGCCGACTGGATTGTGCTGGGCTGTTACTTCATCGTGATTCTGGCGATTGGCGTGTGGTCGGCAACTCGGGTTAAGAACGCTGCCGACTTTTTCATGGGGGGCCGCCGCTTTGGCAAATTCTTCATGATGTTCTTCGCATTCGGTTCGGGCACCAGCAGTGACCAGGCAATTACGGTTGTGGCTGGTACCTGGAGAACCGGCCTGGCTGGCATCTGGTGGCAGTTCCTGTGGCTGCCCGCGACGCCATTCTACTGGATCATCGCGCCGATTCTGCGACGGATTCGTGCGCTGACCACGGCAGACTTCTTTGGAGCCCGTTTCAGTCCGGCCACCGCAGTTTTATATTCTGCCTATGGCATCCTGATCTCGATCGTCTTCATCGCCGGAGCGTTATTCAGCAGCGGAAAGATGATCAACGCGTTGACCGGAAACGCGCTGGATGAAATGGCGGTACAATTGGATGTGCAGGTTCCCAGTGTTTCGTTCACATCCACTGAGGATCCGCAGAATGACATGGCCGGTGAACAGCCAACGGTATCCGTGCAGTGGCGTGCGTTGCAGGGCTATGAATACGCGATCCTGGCAATGACAGTGCTGTTTGTCACATACGGAATGGCGGGCGGGCTGGCAGCCGCCATCATCACCGACTTCATCCAGGGCGTGCTGACGATCGCGTTTTCCATTCTGCTGCTGCCGTTTGTCTTTCATCAGATTGGTGGCTTTGGCGCTCTGCAGCAATTCGCAGATCTGAAGCCCGGCATGTTTGACTTTGTTGCCAGCGCTGAAGTTGCCAAACAACTTGGCCGCGAGCCGATCACGGTGTTTTACGTCTGCGTTCTATCCGTCACGGCACTGGCGGGAATTATCGTTCAACCCCACATCATGGGCGTCTGCGGTGCCGGCAAAACGGAATTTGAAGGGCGTTTCGGCTTTACCGTTGGCAACTTCCTGAAACGATTCTGCACGGTGGCATGGACCTTCACCGGACTCGCCTGCATCGCATGGTATCTTGGTGCAAACAGTCCACTGTTACAGTCAAACGACCCCGCTGATCAGGCGTTGTATCAATCCCTGCATCAGCGAGTCAGCAATGATTACGACAGCCTTCCTGAAGACCAGCAGACGGCAATTGACGTAGCGGACAAGAAATTCGCGGATGAACTGTTTGGGCGAGCCGCTTATGACATTCTGCCGAGAATTGCTCCCGGGTTGATTGGCCTGCTGATGGCATCGCTACTGGCTGCGGTAATGAGTACCAGCGATGCGCAAATGGTGGTTTCCAGCGGATTATTCACGGAGAACATCTATAAACGGCATCTGGTAATGGGCAGGTCAGAACGCCATTACCTGTGGGTTGCCCGTTTTGCGGGACTTGCAATTGTGTTGGCGGCGTTGATTTTGCAGGCGACGTTTACCGATGTGATTCACGCCATGAAGGTTGTGATCAAAACACCCGCGGCCATCGGTATCAGCATGTGGTTCGGAATCTTCTGGAAACGCTGGAACACTGTGGCGGTGTGGGTTTCAACGTCAGCGGCGGCAATTTCATGGATCGTCGTCAGCCACTATGGCACCTGGCTGCACGACCAATTGCCACAATTTGAAAGCCTGTTCCGCCAGAAAGATGAGACCTGGGTCATGCTGGATGCGTGGCAAAGCCTAAGCTATATCGGTGGGGGAGTGATTGCCGGGGTGATCGCCGCACTGGTGACCAGACCACAGTCGCCGCAACAGCTGGATCCATTTTTCACTCTGCTGCGAACACCCGTTCAAGAGGACGAAATCGTGACGGCTCCCTGCACAGTCCCCGAAAACAACTCAACGCGGGAAACCGTGATCGAATTCGCCGGTTTTCAATTTCCGACACCAACGAAGTTTGGAGTCGGCGGCTTTGTGGTGGCGTGGATTCTGGTGTTTGCCATCGTTGGGATGACAAAGTTACTTAGCGTCCTGGTTTGATTCAACAACACATCAGCGGCGGAGCCTGATTCTGCTGGAGAAAGTACATGATTCACCTGCAAGGACATGCGGCGCTCGTGACGGGCTCAACCAAGGGTGTCGGCAAAGCCATCGCCGAAGCGTTCGCAGCTGCCGGAGCAAGTGTTGTTATCCACGGACGCCGTGAGAGTCCGGAATCGGAAGAAGTCCTGGCGAACTGCCGCGCTGCAAACGTGACCGCTGAGTTTATCACGGGGGACCTGTCCGGCCCGACAGAGACGGTCGTTGAGGAAGTGTTCGAAAAAGCGGTCAGCGTGATGCCCGATATCGATATCCTGGTCAACAATGCCGGTACGTATATCGACAAGCCGTACCTGGAAATGGACATGGAGACGTACGGCACCACGATGCGGCTGAACGTTGCTGCACCTTATTTTTTGACGCAGAGATTCGCCAGGCGCTGGATCGAACAACAGACTGCCGGTCGAGTGCTGATGATCGGCTCCATCAACGGACAATCGGCGGAACCTGTACACACGTGTTACGACGCATCAAAAGGGGCCGTGGCGATGATGGTCAAATCCTGCTGCGTGTCTCTGGCACCACACGGTATTCGAGTCAACGGACTTGCACCGGGACTGGTGAGCACTCCGTTGACGTCCATCATCGAAGAAGATCCGAACTTCAAAAGCTGGATGCGTCTGCACACGCCTAACGGTGAAGTCCCCGGACCGGAAGTGTGCGGCGACGGGGCCGTATACCTGGTAAGTGACGCCGCTAAACATGTTCACGGTCACATGCTGATGGTTGACGGAGGCATGAGCGGCTGGCAGCAACCTGACATGCCGCGTAACTGGGGCGAGAAGTAGGCGCTGGCGCAACAAGTGAATCGAACGATGTCCCGATCGGATCAACGTGCCGTCTAAGTGCCCCCGGATACGCCGACCAATTCGAATATCGATCGATATCGAATTCCGCTGACTAAGTGGCCGCGGTTGACGTGTCCGACAGCAGAACGGTTGCCCCCACGAGCCGGAATCGGTTCCGGCATTTTGCAGACTGTTCCAGTGCTCTGTCACAGCCAGGTTTTAGGGTTGGCGAGGAAAACGGGGTCAGGTACCAAAAACCGGAACGGCCCGAAGGGTGCTTTGCATTTTTGGTACCTGCCCCCCCTTTTCCGGGGAATGCTTCGACCCTA
>JAAERP010000313.1 GCA_024230215.1 Fuerstiella sp.
AAATAAAGGAGTCGGATGTTAACAGTGACACGATCACTTCGTCGAAGCTGCCGTCATTATCGACATACGCCCTGTCCGCGTCAATCAACGTCTTGGAGTCCGACAGCGTTTCATTGCGTCCCAAAAAGTAGCGAAAGGCATGGCGGATGATGGACTGTCGCACCTTTTCCGACTTCGCCAGTCGGTCGATCAAGTCGAACGCATCTTCGACGTCGCCGTCCAGTGTCGGGTCACCCGTCCCTTTGAGCACGCCACGTGGATCGACCGGCAATGTCTTGTAAACCGCGAGCGAGGCGCCAAAGTCGTTAACCTCACCCCGTTTGGCCTCCTTGAGAAGATTCCCCGGGTGCTCCAGGCTTTCCTCGGTTCGGAAACGGCCGAAGTCATCGTAGATTTCAAAGGGAAAACCTAGCGGGTCCATCTTTTGGTGGCAACGCCAGCAGTACGCGGCGCCCGTCCGGTTTTCCATCCGCTGTCGAAGTGTCTTTTGATGGTCCGGCGGGATAACCGCATCCACGGTGATCGGCACGTCGGGGATTGTCCCGGCCAACAGCTTTTCGCGAATCCATTTTCCGCGATGGATCGGATCCGTCTCCAAGTTCTGCGCGTGAGCAATCAACCAGGCGGGATGGGTCAAGATGCCTTTGCGATTGGGGATGGCAGCGGGCTGGACGGGCGGATAGTCCCATTTTTTCCAGTCGATGTTCCAGTAGGAAGTCACCTGCTCGCCGCGCATCTGCTGCCCGGTACGTCCCAATACGTTTCCGCCGTGCCAGAAGCCCATTGACACCTTCATGTAAGGCATGCCGTTGGCTTGTCCTGCGCTGAAATGACGTTTCAATGCGGGCATCATTCTTTTCAGGCTGTTCAGCAGCGACTTATTGTCACCTCCACGAACCTTGCGGAATTCCCAGATCGTCAGCATGAACTCCTTATGGGGGGCGACGTCGTCTGGCTCCCATGTTTCCCAGTCGAATTTCCTGAAATACTCGTAGACCTTCTTCAGTTCATCCGATCCAGCCTTCATCGCTTGGTTGTCGCCTGAATGGT
>JAAERP010000314.1 GCA_024230215.1 Fuerstiella sp.
AGAACAACGAGCGGCACGCCTCGTTTTCGATACTGCATCGCAGCGTCGTAGACTGCCATCTGCTCTCCATCAGGCAGCAGACGAGTCACACCGCCTTCTGTCCCCGGTGCAAGGAGATTGCGAATGCGAATATTCGCAAAGGTGCCGCGTGTCATAACGCGGTCATTCCCACGACGTGCACCATAGCTATTAAATTCTTCAGGTGGCACGCCATTTTCAACGAGGTAGCGACCTGCTGGACTGTCTTTGGCAATTGCACCGGCAGGTGAAATATGATCAGTGGTCACGCTGTCACCCAATGCCAGAAGCACGCGAGCTCCAGTAACACTTACTGGTGGCGTTGCCTCTTGAGTCAGTTCTGCGAGAAACGGTGGTTCCTGGACATACGTGCTGTCTCCCTGCCAATCGTAAAGTTCGCCCTCCGATGTGGGCACTGCATTCCATCGTTCGTTGGAATTCCAGACATTTCCATATCGACTCTGAAACTGCTCGGGAACGACCGCTGTGGCCACCGTCTCACGCACTTCATCCTGCGTTGGCCAGATATCTTTTAAATACACGGGCTGACCATCAATACCCTCGCCGAGTGAATCTGTTTCAAGATTAATATCAATTGTTCCAGCAAGAGCGTATGCCACCACAAGCGGTGGGCTTGCGAGCCAGTTCGCCTTTACCAGTGGATTGACCCGACCTTCAAAATTTCGATTGCCTGAAAGAACTGCTGCCGCGACAAGATCGCCCTCAGTTACTGCTGCCGCAAC
>JAAERP010000315.1 GCA_024230215.1 Fuerstiella sp.
CGACGAAAACGAACGTCACGGTCAAGCACAACCGCGACAACGACGAAGTAATAAAACAGAGGCCTGAGAACCCCTCACAAACCCTCGTCGTGAGCTGCCAGCCACGCTCCAACGAGAGAATCCTAAAACCAGAGCGCTGCACTTTCCGACCGCCAAGCGCCACACTTTCTCACCGCCGTTTACACTGGGATTCGTGTTGATTCGTTTCTTCATTGCGATTGAGTCCTGACGACGTGGCGATCAATCCTTGACGGACGCCGCCTCGGCTTCCTTCAGTGCATCGTTTGCCTTCTGGTAACGACTGCTGTGCTCTTGCTCTGGTCAACTGTTCCTGTTCCCTGGCCATCTCCGTCATTCTGTAAGAACGCAGCAGGACCATTCCCATAAGGACAAGCGCGACGAACAGAAGTGCAGAAAGAATCATCCACGGGCGTGCACTGCGTTTCTCTGTCTGTGCCGTGGGTGGCTGATAGGGATTGCTCATGGCTGGGCAGGCTGGAAAAGAATGAGGCGGAGAACAGTAACAACGTAACCAAAGAGCTGGATGCAATCGAATCGGGCTGTCACGTCACACGACCCACACTTTGTGACACAACAGGGTATGACCACCGAGGTGGCTGCTTCCTGGTCGAAGTTTCACTCGGTGTTTCGTACGGGTTTAGCATTAATTTTATCCGAATCGGTTCAATTCAATTTCGACAAGATTCAGGACTTCTTCTGCCACAGAGTTTCTTGACCTCTCAAGTTCCCGTGTAATCGTCTCTTTGCTCAACTTCGATGGCTTGGTGAAGACAGAATTGCGGGCACAGAGCTTCCTAATGATCAGCTCTGCATGTGCTGCCGTGTCTTCTCTTGCTTCAGAGGCAATCTTCAGCAGCCACGAGAGACTCTCCCATTTATTCATGTCAGCAAGCATGTCAACTGCCGCGTGGCGAGCAACCAGAAGTTTGCCATCCATCGCTGCAGCAAATAGATCGTTTTGGGGAACCACGTCCAGGTAAGGCCCTATGGTATTCCATACAGCACGAACGACACTCGGGCTGTCGTCTTGCAACAAAGGAAGCACTTCATTGACCAACGATTCCTTGCCGATACGGACTAGTCCCCGAACGGCTACACATCGGCGGCTTGGCAACAGATGTTTCAGCAGATGTCGAAAGAAATCCAGGTCCGATTCGTCAGCAGTTTCTGACAAGCCTTCCAACGCTGACAACGATTCGGGGGCAATATTGACGGCGTTGCGGTAAATTGTGCTTGGTGAAGTGCCCCCTGCCTTGGTTAGGTGCCAGCAGGCTAATCCCCTAATTGATCGGTTTCGATCCAGGAGTGCTTGTTTCCACACTTCGCGTGCAGCGTCAGGGAATCGTTTGGCCTTCTGCCGAATAGCCTCACGTCGAACTGGCATAAACCGATCCTCTGGCAAACGATTCAGGGCAACGGTCAGGCGATCCTGATCCTGTTCATACGCGGAGCACAAATGGCGGCAACAACTTAACCGAATCACGGCGTCATCAGACTCAAGTCCTTAGGATACCAGACGGCAACGATGGTCTCCCGCCTTCTCCAAACCCAGCCGGACGATTTGTCGCCGGACAGTACGTGACGGTGAGTTGACTATTCTGCGAAGAGCAGAATGGTTGCCTTCTCTGAGCACAACATCAATAGTCCTGATAATGGTCTCTCGATGGTCATACCTTCTCAACGAGGCCAAACGAAAAATAATCTCCAGTGAGTTCTCCAGGACCGGCACTTTTGCATCTACTAAACGGGCAGCAACCGCAGCTTGAGCATCCTCCGCAATCGGCTCCACCCAGTCATTCTGACGAATTAGCAGGAACCTGAATTCAGTGCCATCAAAGAGCGTCGATAGCTGACGAACTGCCTCATGACGAACGTATCCGTTCCTGTGGAATGTCATTAGCCCCAGCACGGCAACATGGCCGTCTTCGCCCGGCTTTCCTGCAATACCCGCTATCTCGGATGGAGTGATGTCGTCCCACGAATCGGCGGTATGCCAGCCATACGACGAGTTAAGCAATTCGCCAACGTGCATCAACTCGCAGGAGGAAAGTTGCGGGAGCAGAGTCCGGACAATGCTCCGTGCAGTCTTCTGAATCTCGGTGTTAGAGTTTGAAAGAAAGCGTGCGACACAAGGTAATGCAGCAGCTTCGCCAGTAGCTCCGATCCGCTGCAGCAGGCTTTGGATTGTCTTCTCTTGATTGGTCCTGAAGAACCAGGGCTTTGTTGTTTTCACCTTCTGCAGTTGAATCACGAGATTCAATGTCCTGGGGGTCAACCGCAGCATTCGTGGTTTCTCAGTCGTGTTACCGGACGTTGTTCCTGGCTAAGACAGCACCGGCTGCATTTTGGTTCGCTGCTCAGTGCGGTGCATGATCTCGGACGCCGGCGTGCCGAAGTACCGCCAGTTGGTGTGTTCAATTCCCGGCGTGAAGGGAATACAGCCTGCCAGACAGACGAATTTCACACTTATCTCGTTCATTATTACAGTGTGCGATCAACTGTATCAAAATGGAGCAGGAACCGAACTGATTTGGACCGCTGAAGAAACACCTGGAGTTGAAGACAGCTACTTTGAATCCGAGGAAAACGCATTGAGCCAGGCGGTGGCAATGATGTCGAAAATACATCTTCAGTCAGACGTTTGTTGAACCATGGTGGTCGTCAGAGGCACAACGTGAGAATCCTTCTCCGCATGTCACTGTGCATCATCGCCCGAGCCGGGTTGTCCCTGGCTGTGGGGGCGTAGGTTGTGGGGCAGTGGTGCGGCATCGAAGCCACTGGCGGTTCTTCGACTGCGTCCGCATTCTGTATTGACAGTCGTGCAGGAATTTACCAAATGCCGGATCATTTGAATTTGCAGACGCTGATGCAGAAGCGGCGGTTTCCAGCACGCCACATCCCTCCAGTTCACTGATAACCTGACTCATAGTCTGCAGCCTGTCACCTGATTCTTTGGCCACCATTTTCTGAAACACCACATCGACAGCATCTGGCACTTACGTATCAATCGTCGACAACGACGGTATCATCTCGGTGATCCGGTATGGGAGCAACAACGAGGGCATCGTTCGGCTGGGTGTTGTTCGTCTCTGCTGGCTTTCCAATGGTGCAGACGATGCGGAAGCCAATGGCGCTGTACCGAAAATTTGGTATCCGGATGAGACGGACCGCGGAACGGGCAATTAACGGCGTTCCGCAATACGCGACGCCACGCAACGAACGGGAATTTCCCTGATCTGGACCAACGAGATCAACAGTTGATTCTGCTGGGTACGTTTGACGACGCACGAATTCCGTGTCATCAAGTCCATGCATTTTGGAATCCGCCGTCATTTGGCGAGATGTGCCTGACCGAGCAAAATTGTCCGAACGGCTGAGCGATGAACCCAAGGCTGGTTGCAACACGTTCCTGACCAGCGTCTAATCCCCTTGGTGTATGACTGGAAGATGTAATAACTCCGAAAATGATCTTTACATGAAACGTCTCTTTGCATTCACTATCCTCCTGGTCACCAGCTCGGTCAGCTTCAGCCAGAATACCGATTCCAAACGCATTCTCTTTCTTGGCAACAGTGTCTTCTGCAGTCGCGGCGGACTGTTCCATGCCTTTGAAGGTTTCTGCAAAGAAGCAGGTCTTGATTACCAGGCAGTGAGTCAGTGGGATAAGCCGGCAGACCCACACGGTGTTGAGTTTTTGGATTACGGTCGCATTCCATTAAGCCTTCCCGAAATCGCCGCAGATAGAAGGATCCATGCGTTAATTCGTTCCGGGCCTTTTGATTTTGTCATTCTGGATGGCCGTCGTGCCGGCTATCTGCTGCCTGACTCAGTCGATCTGCCTGACGATCGCGGTAAGTCAATTCCCTATCAGAAAAACCTTCAAGCCCTGGAATTGCTTCACCGCACTATTGTTGGGTCCGGTGCCCAAACCGTTTTGTATATGCACCCGGGAACACAATCACCCAGTGATTACAAACACCATGTCGCTCAGATTTACAAACGGTTTCAGGCGGATCTGAGCAAAATGGAAGTTGATGGCAAGCAACATCAAGTGACACTTGTGCCGGCCATGATGCTCTGGCTTGATGCGCTGAAGAAGTACGGCATCGAAGGGTGGTACGCCGATCGCAATCATGGCAATGGCCTGGCTCGTTATGCCAGTGGTTGTATGCTCTATACCTATCTGACGGGTATGGACCCACGCCAGAGTCAATTCAAAAAACTTGAAGTGCTTAGTAGAAGCTGGGAAGACATCCCGGAATACAAAGATCTGGCCGCATCAGAGCAGGATGCCAGGTGGATCAAAAAGCAAGTCTGGTTTTACTACTCAACCGGGCCCTGATCAATGAAAGTCTCAGATGCCTGGAACTGTGTGCTGCAGTTCGCTTCTCAATACAACTCGACGTGCAATTTGCCGCGACTTCCAGACTTTTCTGTCAGAGTTCTCGAGACGGGGGATGACTCTCTCATCCATCCCGTGCGTCGATCGAGAGGTGCTGTCAACCCACCGTATTTTGACCGACACCGCGGTTCCCGAATTCCCTTACCTTTCTTGACGCACGAAATCCATGTCATCAAGTCCGTACGTCTTCTGCGAATCGGACTGCATCTGACCCACCGCGAGGGCGTAGCCCAGGCAGGCAAAAGGAGAATTTCAGTTATGACCAGTTTCGCTATCAGGGCCGCCGTCAACTGCATCGGCGTCGTACTTGCGGTGGGCCTGATCGGCGGTGCGTCTGATGGATGCAAAACGCCGCAAGAGCCAGCGGCCCCGGATTTCCGGGACGCGATCCCCCCGTCGTCCAGCACCATCATGCCCGATGCCATTCGCGACGGGTACTGGCACGGACAATTCCAGCGGGTCAATCAGGCGGTATCAAATGCCGACCAGTCGCAGGTCGTTTTCTTCGGCGACTCGATCACCTGGCGATGGTCGCTTGCGAAAGCCGAAGGTAAGGCCGTCTGGCAAGATCGCTTCGCGAAGTACAACCCGATCAACATGGGCAACTCTGGTGACATCACGCCGGTCATGCTCTACCGCGTGACGCACGGCAACCTTGATTTCGCCAAAGGGCAACAGCCGGCAGTCGCGGTCTTGCTGTGCGGGACCAACAACTACACTGTCAAGCAAAGCGACGGCGGGAAAGTGAAGTGGGACCTTGGGATCGACGCTCAGCCAGGCGATGTGGCTGGCGGGGTTCGCGCGGTCGCACAGGTCTTTCGTCGACGGCTGCCGAGCACGCGCGTGATTATGCTCGGCATCCTCCCGGTCAAGAACGCGGCTAAGTGGATCAGGTGCAGGGAAACGAACCGTATCAACGCAGGCTACAGCTATCCGGATGGCGAAGTGGTGTTTCTTGATTTGGAGGACCACTTCCTGAATGCGGACGGCTCACTTAAATCCGAACTGTTTGTTGATGGCACGCACCTGACGACCAAGGGCTATGCAGTCCTGGCCGACTCGCTGGAACCCGTGATCCAGCGGTTCATCGAAGCCGGGCCGATTCAGCCGAAGTAAGCCCCGGACATCGACATCGCGGTCACCGAGCGAGCGGCGGGTGCGGAGTATTGAACACTTAACACCGAAGGATCAACGTGAGAACTCTGCTTACAACGCTATGCGTCGCCCTGTTACCTCTAACCGCCAATTCTCACGCCGCCGAGCAACCCAGGCACATCCTCTTCTTCGGCAACAGCTTCACCGGTGCGAAAGACCTGAAGATTACCGCCGAGCGGCTCAAGGAGTTGCAGGCGGCTGCGAACAAGGTGACGATCGAAAACTGACATGCTGACATGGGAGTTCCGCTCATAGAAAATCTGACATAGTATTCCGCCTTTGACGCGATTTGAAATCAGCAAAGGCTGGATGCCGATGAGCCAAAGAACCACGATCCTCAAATTCGTGTTCTGTGTCACTACGGTGCTGGGATCGAACCCGCTGTTTGCGCAGTCAAAGATCACCATCCTGTTGGATCCGAATCGAGAATCACAGGGGCCGCTCAGTCGCCAGATTCAGGAGATGACTGGAAATCCTGGTGCCAAACCTGTCGCCCGAATTCGTGCGGACCAGAGCAAGGCAACGTGGGAGATCCTGCATGCGACGAATCGGGTCGGTTCAGGTCAAGAATCCGCCGGGCTTGAGTACGGAAACGATGAGGGTTCACTCGATTACGGGCGCAGTTTTGTTGTAATGCCGCGGTCAGCCAAACGGTCACGGCTGGCGGCCGAACGAGGGGCGACGACATCCGTTGCAAAATCCTCGTTTCACGAGAGGCTGAACCAACTTGTCGAATCTGCAGTCGACCGTGATGTGCTCGTGTTCGTTCATGGATTCAATGTCAACTTTGACTCAGCAGTTTTGCGTTCCGCCCAGATTGCGCGTGACATGCCGTTTAGTGGAGCAATCGTTTGCTACGCGTGGCCATCTCAGGGCGGCTTCCATAACTATCCCAACAGCGCGGATCGTTTTGAGACTTTCCATAGCCCTTCTTGATCCACGACAGTGCGCAGAAGATTTTGCCCCCGCCGAAGACGTCATAACCGGCTGCACGAAAATGCTCAGGGATTGTAACCGCTTTGGCCAAGCGAGGTGACTTGCGCCAATCGTCTCTGTTGTTGTAGACGCCCGACGTTGAGGGTCGAACGCTGGTCAGCACCGCGACGCGCGACGGATTGCATGAGGGAGCGGCACAGCGCGTTGGTAAACAGAACGCCGCGTTGGTAAACAGAACGCCGCGTTGTGCGAGCAGATCCAGATGCGGTGTGTCAACTCCCTCACGGCCACCCATGCAATTGGCCCAGTCGTTGAGGTCGTCCACCGCAATGAACAGGACGTTTGGACGATCTGCAAAACACGCAGCGTTCAACGCCAGAACAACGACTGCCGCAAATACGACTGGTGCACAGCATAACGTTATCCATACCGATGCTTGCGAGAATTCGAATCGTAGGCCGAGCGCTTTCATCACAGTCTTCCTTTGAGTGGTGGGGCGGCTTCCAGTTCCCCCAACGAACCGCTGAGTGGGTGGGATTGCTATTTCGTTTGGGCTTTCTTCTTTTTATTCGGATTCATAGGCAGCACATTGCATCGCTTAGCCCACGCCCACCAGATGTTATTCAGTTCTTTGACTCTTTGGGGATGTTGATCGGCCAGGTTGTCCAACTCCGTGCGGTCATCTTTCATGTTGTAAAGCTCCCAAGGCCCTGACTCGCCGCGTGCTACCAGCTTCCAAGCGCCGCTGCGAACGGCGCGATTGCCGTGGTGCTCCCAGCACAGCGGATCCCGTTCGATGGTCGCATTCTCGATGACTGCTGCCAACAGACTCCGGCCTTCCATGGGAGGAATCGTTTCGTCCTTGTAAGCCTTCGGGTAGTCCGCCTGGGCGGCGGCCAGGAAGGTTGGCATGATGTCGATAATGTGACCGACCTGACTGTCCCCCCCCCCCCGCCCCCCTCGCCGGCTGCGCCGCTATTTTGCGAAGGACACCTAATGAAGAACAACACAGAAAACGAGAATTCAATCACGTCACATTCCCTGCGGTGTTTTGGACTTATCGTCGGCTTCCTCGGCGTAAGCGCACTCGCAAATGCCTCTGCGGATGAGCGGCCCAATATCATCGTTTTTGTCACCGACGATCAAGTCAAAGACGAACTCGCTTGTTACGGTGGGAAAGTGCTCACCCCAAACGTCGATCGACTCGCGCGTGAAGGAATTCTATTTGACAATGCGCATGTGCCGTCGACCGTTTGCACACCGTCACGATACACGTTGTTGACGGGGCGGTTTCCGGGGAATTCGTATTCCAGCCGCTATCTCGCAGAACACCCGCGCGACAGACAGGGCAATCCGGGATTCAACCTCGGGCCTGAAAACGACAACATGAATATCGGCAACGTCCTACGCGAGGCGGGATACGTGACCGGCTTGGTTGGCAAACTTCACGTGGGGCCGGAACTGAAAAAACGGGAGGACTATGAAGCCGTCGGCCTTTATTACCCGGACGACGATGCTGATCCCGATTCACCGGAAACGATCGCCGGTTGGCAGCGCAATGAGCGATGGTATCGGGAATGGCAAAGGCAGAGGTTTCTCCTGGGCCAAACACAACTACTGGGGAAACATCAGGGCGCCATACAACCGACACAATGGTGAATGGACGCTCGAAGCCGCGCTGGAGTTTATCGAGACGAACGAGGATCAACCGTTTTATCTGCACTACGCAACGACGTTGATGCACGGCGGCGGGAAGGCGTGGAGTGAATCGATGAATCATCCACTCGTTTCCGGCGCTGGCAAACTCGACAAACTGCCGAAGGTGATTGCCCCCGCGAGCACCTTCGCAAACAAGTGGCCGACGCTGGCTTCGACGCGAACACGGTCGGATTCACCTGGATGGACGCAACGGTTGGTGCGATGCTTGATCAGCTGGATCGCCTGGGAATTGCCGACAACACTCTGTTCGTTTTCGTGTCAGATCACGGCACCAAAGGGAAATGGACGCTGCACGACCACAACGGCACTGCAGTTCCCTGCATCATGCGTTGGCCGAAAGTCATCAAGGCTCGCTCCGTCAGTTCAGGCCTGATTCAAACGACTGATTTCGTCCCCACCTTCCTCGACATTGCCGGAGTGAAGAAGCCCGACGGCTATCGAGTGGATGGCATCAGTCTACGACCCATGTTTTCCAATCCAGCAAACGCGATTCACGAACACCTGTTTTTCGAACTCGGAAATGCCCGTGGCGTACGGACAGGTGACTGGAAGCACATCGCCGTTCGATACAACACCGAACACTTTGCACGCATTCAGTCTGTGAACCTGATGAGGCTACCTCGTGCCCTGGCCTACATAGGAAACGACAAGACACTCTCAAACCAACTAGGCCGGCGCCCCCATTATCTGGAGTCTGACCAGCTGTATCACCTCGGCAAGGATCCGCTGGAAGCGAACAACCTTGCCCACGACACGGAGTACTCCGAACAGCTGAAGAAGATGAAGAGTGTTCTGTTGAGAGAGTTGGAGCCACAGGCGAGACCGTTCGGTGAATTTATCCCAAGCTCGAATTCTGTGCCCGTTGAAGACATCCAACCGTACCTCCGGAAGCTCACACAGTTGACACCGATCAAGCGGGGCTTCGAGATTGTTGGGCCAACGAGTAGCACCGGCGATGCTGTTCCAAAGATACGAACTCCAGAGGAGAGAAAACGCAGGCGCGACGAGCGCCAGAAGAATCGCACTGAGAAATAGATTCAGACGAATCTTGCCCTCTCTTTCCAGTACTCCAACAGGCCAATGAATCTGCTTCGGTCACATCGAAGGAGTGCATGAAACTTAAGCGACATACGCCTGTGCTGCAGTCGTCCTGACGACACGAAATGACATCGTTTTGTCCCTCACCGGGGGTTGTCATTGGGCGCTCATGTCGAACCGACATGGGTTAGAAACTGCGATCTGCAAAGTGACCGAAGATTGCATTCTCCGCATACAAATGCGTACTCGTGCACGAGCGACGGTGTTCGCCGCGGTCACAGGAGACGGCAATCTGCGTAGATCTCTGCATTGACGCACCGACGAAATAGCGGCATCGACAAGAAAGGCAAAAAATCGCACATTACCGTCGCCCATGGCGTCATCCTACATTTATCCATGAATCGACATTCCTGATCGCCCACGGGTCGCGTTGTTCTCGCGAGAGCATGGCATCGGCTTCGGGATCGTTTACGAACTTTTCTTTGGCGGGATCCCATTGGAGTTTCCGATTAAGCGACATAGCGATGTTTCCGATATGGGCAACGGTAATCACACGATGTCCAACCTCAGCCGGCCAGTAGGCTTGCCGTCCTTCCTTGATGGCATCAGTAAAGTCCATATGCTCGCCACCCTGGCCGTCAGTTCTTATGCGTTTGAGCCGTTTGTCTTTCGGCAATTCCGTTTTGAGCAACTCAGGATCGCTTGGCTTAATCGGTCCCCGCCATCCGCGGCAGAGCAGCCAGCCATCGGTGCCTTCGAATTTCAAGCCTGGCACATCGTCCCAAATCGACATGGTCATGCCATTGGCAAACCTGTACTTCAAGTTGTACGTAGGTGCTGCGTTCCAGACACTGCTGCGGTCGGGCAACTCGCCTTTGCCCTCAACCTCAACAGGTCCCGTTTTTTCGGTGCCGGTCGCGAGCATTGCGAGTGCAAGCAGGTGGTGAATCCAGTCGGTGAGCACGCCTCCAGAGTACGCCAGATTCCAGCGCCAGTTGTAATGGACTCGGGCTGGGCAGTAGGGAGCCAATGGCGCCTGGCCCTGCCACATTTCGTAATTCAATTCTGGGGGCGGGGCCATTTCCTGGAAGTTGCCTTTATTGCCCATGCGGTTGCCGGGTGGCAAAAGCACCTTGATGTTCTTGATCTTTCCAAGGACACCAGCTTGAACCAGTTCGACCATTCTGGCGTAGTTTTCGACCGATAGATTCTCCGACGCGGTTTGGAAGACCTTGCCAGAAGCCTTCGCTGCGTCAGAGAGAATTCGACCTTCGTCGACTGTCAATGTCATCGGTTTCTCGCTGATAACATGCTTGCCGGCCTTCAGGGCCATCAATGCAGGAATCGTGTGCCAGTGGTCGGGAGTCACAACGCAGACAGCATCGATGTCTTTCTGATTAATCAGCTCGCGGAAGTCGCCCGTCGTTCGGCAACTATACCGTGACTTCAACGTTCGCGAATAATGTTGCTCGACTCGTTGACTTGCGTGATTCATGTGTTTGCTGTCAACGTCGCAAACGGCAAGAACCTGTTGATCCTTGTTGTTGAATATTCGATCCAGATTCCAACCGGCGCCGTGCGAGCCACAGCCGATCAACCCCATCGATATTCTTTCGCTTGGCGGAGGTGTGCCATCAAGCCCCAATGCACTGCCGGGGATGACGGTCGCGCCAAACCCCACTGACGCCGAGGCCGCTGTCAGAAAATCGCGACGCTTCATTTTGAGAGATTGCGACATAATCGAGAACCTTTCGGAAGATACTGTTGAACTGTCCCACGGAATGAGTGGAGGAATACTGGTTAAGCTGTGAACCTCTGATCGGACACAGCCGAACGGGCTCAGTTGTTCGACATAAAAAAGAGAGGGAGCACATCGGTGTCAACACACGAGACATCCACTGTTGGTGCGATCACGTCCGCCTGAGGTGGCTCGATAAACGACACCACCTTCATCTGGCTGAACACAGAGGTGCTCTTTTGATGGTCTTCGTCAAAGGCCGACACCATGACACCTTCGACCGGTTTGCCTGACTTGCTGACAACTTTACCACGAATGGTCTCTGCGGAGAGGCTTCCCGTAAGGAAAGGCGCGGCGATCAATGCGAGGAATTGTGCGTGTTTCATACTGTGCAGATCCCTGAAACCGTCAGAACAATCGATCACCTAATAACATCGCCCATCATTCGATCGTGGACACTTAATTTCGGCATAGAAAACACTTCTGATCTTCTCGAGCAGGCTAACGGGTAGGAGGGGGCACCCCGCCCTCATTTCGCTGCCACTCAAATTCGCGGCGCTTGTGTCAACTTCAGCGGGTTGCGCTCTCCTGTTACTCGCGTCGGTGAAACAGACCTCAGAAGTTCGCGCTGCGTTGAAACGACAGAGAAGACGGGGACTGATGCAGGTTGAATTGGCGCAAATCCGGTGCGACGTTGCAAGGAAGACCATTGAGAGAGGTGACGGGATTTGAACTCATTCAGAAATCGTTGGATTCTCAGCTCAGCAGATTCGACGATTCTTCTCGGTCAGGCACATCTCGCCAAATGACGGCGGATTCCAAGAAAACGTATGGGAATCCAGGAGTAGAACTATCAAAGCGTAGATTCTGGAACGAGCGACCAAACGTATGAGTTTCAGTGAAGGACCTGCCACAACTCCGTGAGATTAGATCATGGGCTTTCGCTTCGGCGAGAACGCGGAGTGCGCTGAGCCGTTATCGTGAATCCGCTGACGGCAGATGTGGAAGGAGTCAGAGATTTCGGGGTCAGTCAAAACGTTTTGACAAATCCACCGTCGATACCAGACGCCCAAACTGTCACAATTGTTTGCCTGACCCGGTTTCAATTCATCTTCGAATTGACTGCAGGCGTTCCCGCAGCTCTTTCTCCAAAGCGCTGTCCTGGAGCCCCCTCGCGATTTTCGCCGCCTGCTCCAGTGCAAGTGACTCCTGCCGCGGTGTGGTCTTCTCATCGTCAGCAAGAGCGAGATAGATGGAGAGCGCATCTTCGCGTTTCCTCGCCCGGACAAGTTTCTTCGCCTTATCGCTCTCGATGAGGTAGTCCGTCACGGAAGGGTCGGCTTCGAATCGATGCGAGGATCCTTTGTGAAAGTAGCCGAACTTCATGGGCACGTGGAAACTCTTCCTCCCAGTGGGAGCAAAGGCGGAATGCTCGGTCCCACCATCTCTCACGCGCTGGCGGCAAAGGTTAATATGCCAGG
Source organism: Fuerstiella sp. (assembly GCA_024230215.1). Taxonomy (GTDB): domain Bacteria; phylum Planctomycetota; class Planctomycetia; order Planctomycetales; family Planctomycetaceae; genus Fuerstiella. The sequence goes on from JAAERP010000315.1 coordinate 12,491, forward strand.
GCAAGTCGATAGAAGGCTGGTTCCCGATGACCTGATGATAGGGATCATTTTCGTCCTGAGTCACCGGGATGCCGATCTCGACGATCCAATGATCATCCGCGACATGTGTCGCGACCTCCGCCTGGGAGGACCAGCGCTGACGGCCGGCCTTATCCATACTCCGGTCCATGTCGATGATCGCTCCCGCCGGATTCACCGCGATCTGATAATAACTGTGGCGATCGGTCTCCAGGAGGATCTCGATGGTGTCCCCATACCAGAGCGCGGGATCTTCATTCTTCTGACTGGAAATTCGGAGGGGCTCCCCCGGCTGTTCCTCGCATCGAATCGCGAAGTAGAGCATGTGATTGCGCCACTCCACCATGAAAGTCGTCGGGAAGTCCGGCGCCTCGGCGGTTTGGTTTTCTCTGAACTTGCCAGTGGAAGACGTGGGGATCTTTTGCCAGGGAAGGTCATCAAGTCGGCCGTCCACGACAATAGGTGTCACCGGACTGCCACCGACTTTCCGTACGCTCGGTACAGGACCGCGCTTCTGAGAAAGCACCGAAAGCCTCATTCGCAGTCGCTCGAGATACTTGTCGATGAAAGCGAGTCTGCGAGCGTAGACCGATTCCTGATCCGCCTCTCGTTTCGCCAGCTCAAAGAGTTCCAGCGCCCGACCGGCTTTCTCAGCATCCTTGTCCATCGCCATCCAGTGTTCTTCGCAGTAGGCAAAGAACTGTCCCATCGCTTCAGCTGCGGGACCATAGAAGAGCTCCAGGTACTCGTCCAATAGCACGCGAATGTCCTGATCCTTGCCGCCCCAGTACATTCTCGCGGTGAAATACACCATGAAGTGATTCAACCCGCCTCCCTTTTCGCTGTAGTCCTGCGACAACCAGACATCTTCTCCCCGCGAGAAACCTTTCGTCGCATTGATTCCTTCACCCAGCACGGTGGGATTGAAGACGGGCAGATAGAAGTTTCGAGCGGTGAAGGGGTAGTTCTCAAAGATCTCGATCGGGCTGTCAGTCTTGTTCGTCCATGCTTCCCGAATGCGACGGATATTTTCCGGATCGGGATCCTTGGGCCGCCGCCCGCCGACGATGATGACCTGCACGTTGGGTTCCAGCTTGTCGATGTTGCCTGGCGGTTCGGTGTAAACTCCGTACGCGCAGTTCGAGATCTTCTTGCCGGGATGCGTTTTGGCGATCTCCCTGGCAACCCGGTTCACAAAATCCCAGACATAGTTGGAGAGAGTGCCTCGCGGCCCCAACTCGGGCGACTCCTTACCCTCGCAAAGCTCGCATTGGCAGATCGCGGTGTAGCCATCCGGCGGCATGATGCTCACGACATCCATATCGAAATGATCAAACTGAATCCGGGCAAAGCGAACTGCCTCGGCAAACAGCTCCTCGTTGGAATAGCAGAGCTGATTGTTCTTGATGTCGGGCTGGTTGTGACGTTGACCACCATAGAGCGCAAACCAATCGGGATGATGCTTCATCGTGTGCTCGTTATCGGTCATGTCCCGGAAGCCATGGGCCGCCTGGCGGCCATAGGGTCGACGCATTCCGAGACGATTGCCCAACATCATCGTCTCGCGACCACCCCCTCCGGGACGGAACTGGAAATTGCGCATGGCGAAATCCGGATGCACCGTTTCGTCGATCTTCGGCAGGGCAATGGAATCCAATTTCGGAAGAATCTCCCCAATCTCTCCCGGCATGTACCAGCGCATCCCAAGGTTCCGCAGGTATCCACAAATGGCATTGAACGACCCGCGTTCATCGAAAGTCCAGATGTTGATATTGCCGTCTTTATCTGTCTCCTGTTCATCGGGCGTTCCGAACAGCCGATTCGGACCCGAATAATGTTTGTGCAGCTGCCGATGCGGGTAGCCCCAGTTTTCGCCCGTGATCGCATTCCAGGCCATCTGCATTTTGCCGCTACTGATGTCGGTGCTACTCCGAGGCCACGGCTCGATGGGCACAAAATCCGTATCGTCCCCGATGAACACCATCCAGTTCTCGCCCGAGACAATGCGGTAGGCGCCGTATCTGAGTTCATTGGCAGTGACTCCCAATTCGTCGGTGTACGAACTCGCCCCAACGTAGAGTTTGACCGGAAAGTCACCGGAAGGTTCCGAGCCGATGCGCAATTCCGGGCCCGAGATCTTCTTGAGGTAAGTCTGTAGCTCCCGCGCCGCGAGCCGTTGGGTGCGGGTCGGGGTTTCCGAGACAATAATCTCAGCCCGAGCTTCTCCGTTTTCGACAAGGAACGATTCGGCGGAAGCGAACGGCGAAAGAAAGAGGCCAACCGAGCAAACGGCAATCAGAATTTCTTTTCTCATCTGGATCCCTGGATTCAATTCCGAAACGCAACACCTGGGCTGCCAGAAAGCACTTCAGCAGGCGGCCGGTAGTTCAGACACATCCTTGGTCAATTGTTGAGTATACGAACGACGCGGGCAATCTCATGGTATGAGATATTTCTGAAGTCCGTTTCGCATCCAGCAATAGGAAAGCACTTTCCAACCGCTACGAGTCACCTCGCCCTTGAGTTAACGAGTAAGCCGGTCGTAGTGACCACCATTTTGAAAAATCCGGCGTCTGCCATCGCCACGCGTTAAAACATGATAGATCGCACCTGGAAATTGAACGCGAAGTTGCCTCACCATCGCAGATATTCACAAACGGTTTTCAGACGAGCCAACGCGCACAGCTTCTCACATTGAAAACCGAAGACCTAACCTGTCCCCAGCGAAGTGTTCTTCACTCGGGAGCAGGTTGGGCTTCAGCGTTCGATGAAAAGACAAGGACGAGCCCAAGCGCTCCGACACCGGAAATGGCGCGCCAAAAAAGGAAATCGCGACCGCTTATTGCCAGGAAATTGCCATTTCAACCCCACCGCTCCAACACCGTGGCGCGAAAAAGAGGTCAATCGACATGTTTCAGGTCTTTCCATCTCAATATTTCGTTTACCAACTCGCTGTCATCCATCGCTTCAAACCGTCGCCCCACATGACTGGCATTTGCCGGTGATTCGATTGCCCCCTTTTTCTTTTCGGTCAGCCGTCGATGTTGACGGGGTATGGGGGGATGCCGAGTTTTTTGAGGCGGGCCTTGTAGTCGGTGGTGGATTCTCCGGGGGTGGGCCAGACGGTGGACGGGGTGTGGGAGGCGTTCATCCAGGTGAGGACCGTGGCGGCGAGTTTCTTGTTGGCGGTGGCGAGGTCGTTTTTTTGCTGGGGATCTTTTTCGAGGTCGTAGAGTTCGACGGGGCCGCCTTTGGTGCGGTGAGCGAAGTAGTTACCGGTGCGGATGGCCTGGCTTCCACCGTATTCCCAGTAGAGGTATTCGTGTTGTTTTTGCCGGGAGGGTTCGCCGATGAGGGTGGGGAGAATGGAGACGCCGTCGGTGGTCGGGAGGTCCGCGGCCGGGATACCCGCGACTTCGGCAGCGGTGGGGAGGAAATCCCAGAAGGCCCAGGAGTGGTCGTTGATCTGGCCGGGTGAAATCCTGCCGGGCCAGTGGGCGATGGCGGGGACGCGGAAGGCGCCGTCGTAGCTCTCGCCTTTAAGCCCGCGGGTAGGGCCGTAGCTGTTGAAGTGATCGCTGATAGTGGTGACGGATTTGTCGCGGTCGTAACCGTCATTGCAGTGACCGTTGTCAGCGGCGAAGAGGAGGAGAGTGTTGTCGTCGAGATCGAGTTCTTCGAGAAGAGCGAGGACGTCGCCGACGGCGGCGTCGAGGCGGGTCACCATGCCAGCCCATTCCTTGGCTCCGATGGACCAGTCCTTGTCTTTGTAAGGGCCGAGCTCGGGGACGATGAGGGGTCCGTGCGGAATGGTGGGGGCGAGGTAGAGGAAGAAGGGCTGCGCCTGATCTTTTTTGGCATGCCGCCGAATGAAGTCCAGCGAGCGGGCGTGGATGAGGTCGAAGGAGTACTGCGCGTCGTTAGGGTTTTCAATGCCGTGGGGGCGGACGCTGCCTTCAGCGTCGTACTGGCTCTGCTGCTTGTGATCGTGGCCGACGTGCGTGGGGAATTCGATCTTGGATTTTTTTTTCCAGAGGTAAGCGGGATAGTAGGAGTGGGCCTTGCGTTGGTTGAGGTAGCCGAAGAATTCGTCGAAGCCCTGATTTGTGGGGACGGCGTCGGGTTGGCTGGAGAGGCCGAGGCCCCACTTGCCGAAGAGGCCGGTAGCGTAGCCGGCCTCGTGGAGAACTTCGGCAACGGTGACGTCGTTCTTGAAGAGGCCTTCGCGGTAACCTCTGTAGGCGTTGCCGCGGACGCGGGCGTGGCCGGGGTGGAGCCCCTGCATGAGGCAGGACCGGGAGGGCGCGCAGACAGAGTTGCCTGCGTAGGCGTTGGTGAATCGCATGCCCCCGCTGGCGAGGCGGTCGATGTTAGGAGTGAGGATTTGTGCCTGGCCATAGCAGCCAAGGTCGCCCCAGCCGAGATCATCTGAGAGGATGAAGATGATGTTGGGATTGGTGCCTTTGAGTGACTTGCTGGAGTCAGCGTTCGCGCTGAGCGAAGCGAGCAGTGCTGGAATCAAAGCCACCGTGCCATACAGGTGAACGACTGAGGGGAGCGGAAAGGGGCATTTCATCTTCTGGGTCATTCACGGGGTCAGGCTGGGTTTTCGGTTTTCAGGTCCAAATTGTGTTCAATATCGTCTATCGCTTGGCGATACTCTCTCGATTTCTCTAAACGTAGTCTAGCACGACGAATCAGATTGGATGCACGGTCGGGGTGAGCTAAACCGAATTTCTTTGACAAGCTCGCAATCGTCTCGCCTGTCCAACGTCGACACAACAAGGCTGCAGTTTCACGTCCCGCTGCCAGACTTCGGAAGCCAATGTACTCGGTGTCGTTCAGCAGGGCCGGTTCCAATCGGTCGTTTTCGTCTGGCGTGCGAATAGTTGATTCGCTTGCAAACCGCTGATCACAACCTGCGGTGGTTTTGCTGCAATCACGTTCCGGCTGGGGGAAACCGGCGCTACATCTGCTCCTGTCTCAAGGGCGGAGCCCGATACAATCCCTGCCGGTGGCGTCAGCCACCGGATCCGAAGTCCCAGCGCATCAAGGCCGGAGGCCGACACATCTACTCCCAAACGTACCGGGGATCGTACTTTACCTCATGGCGTTTAAGAATCGCCAGGAACTCATCCTGAAACGATTGCTTGCGATGATGCTCCATCTGGCTGTCGATGTAAGCGACAACCGAATCCTGCTGAGATGGACTGACCGTGAAGGCTCCATAACCGTCTTGCCAATGGAACTTCAAAACGGCGTCACGAGAATCGTTGATGTGTTTGCTCGTATTCGCTTTCAGCCTACCCACAAAGTCAGACACGGAGATTTTCGCTGGAATCCGTACAAGCAGGTGAGCATGGTCGTGGTAGCCACCAATACGGATTGCGAGACCATCAAGATTCGATGCGATGCCAGCCATGTATGCCCAGACGTTTTCTCGGAACTGATCGTTTTGCAGAAGTGGGCGGCGCTGCCTGGTGCTGAAAACAACGTGGTAGAGAAGTTGCTGATGTGCAGCCATGTGTCGCCCTCTGGGCTTCCGTCTTAGTGTGATTGCGATCCGGTGGCTTACGCCACCGGCAAACGATATGACGCCCGCTGGGCTAAGACGAACACGCGCGATGGAAGTATCTCCGGAAAAACTGAAAACAAGCGTTTCATTGAACGTAGATCTTTCCAAACCTTAGCGGTGTGTGAAACGACGTTGCGTCCTCGCCCAGTGGCGAAAAAGACGTCGTTTCCACTTCATCTGTCCCGGACCGTTTACGGAGCAGGTTGAAGTACCACAGCAGACTTGTTCCCTTTCCAGTCGCGAGTGCTTCGGATTTTGCTTTGAACGGCCGATTGCCAATGATTTGATGCAGCGGGTCTTCGTCCGACGCGGTGACTGGCAAACGGATTTCCACAGACCAGAAATCGTCGCCCACATGCGTCACCGCTTCCGCCTGCGACAACCATTCATAGGCGCGGCCCTGCTTCAGCGTGACGCCGCGGTCGAGCTATGCTGGCTTATACTGCGAACAATCACTCGACAACAATCTCGTCGACGAACAGCCACGAGGGATTGCCGGCCGCAGGATGCCAGGCTGGCAAGGCGCCCGGCGACTCCGCACGAAACCTGACATAGCGAGCGTGGTTGCTGGCGTTGCTCTGGTTCGGTTCGGACCTGAGGACGCAGGGTTTGATCGACAGGCCTTTGGAATCGCGATCGATCGGTACGTCGATGACACTTGCTGCCAGCAGGCGAAACGCTTTGCCGTCGTTGGAGACCAGACACTCGACTCGGCGTGGTTGCACCATGCCGCCCGCGACGGATTGCAGAAAACGCACGCTCACCGATTTCAGCGGCATTTTGCGGCCGAGATCGATGGTGGCTTCGAGGTCGCTGCCGCGAAAGCCCATCCACTCGAGACGTAGGTCTTTCTCCTCGCCGAGCAGGCCGTCGGTGAGCCCGGCGAGGCCCGCACCGGGATGCAGCGGATGCGGCTCGATGTTTGCCTGAACCGGTTTGCCCCGCGCGAGGTGCCGGATCTCTTTCGGGGCGGCTTGACGCATGATGCTCACCGCACGGTCAATTTCCATCGACTTCCGGTACTTTTCGAAGTGTTCGCCGACCGAACTCCTGGAGGTGAAATCCCACAGTGACGTTTTCGTTTCGCGCATCGCCATTGCCGCAACGATGTGTGACTGCACCCAGCCAGTCTCGCTCGACCACGCTCCCCAGCCGCTATCGCCGTTGCCGCCCCAGTAATCCCACTTTTTATAATCGAAGGCGCGAAACCACCCGCCGTCCAACGTAGGATGGTCTTCCGAACGCACCTGAACGCGAATCAGAAACTCGGCAACCTTGTCAGCGGCCTGTGAGTAGACCGGATCGCCGGTGGCGGCAGCCGCCTCGACAAGGCCGACAAATGCCGGCGGCATGGAGTAGAAGACGTCGGCGCAGGGATCCCCGTCGGCGTGCAGGATGGACACTTCGCCGGTTCCGTAGTCCGCGTTGTCACTGTGCGATGTGGCACGTAGCTGTTCCTGAATGGCACCGGAGTCATCCTGCCGGACGAGCATGTCATCAGTGACTCGGCGGAGCCATTGACGGTGCTCGGGAGTGTCATCGACGCGTACCAACCAAGCCAAAGGCAGCAGAATTCTGCCGCGTTCCATCTGCATTTCGTGAAGCGCATAACCCCAGCCGTCAGGGTAGCGTTGCATCGTCATCCGCAGAGCATTGCGGGCCTGATCGAGTAGCGGCTGGTAGCGGGTCTTATCGTATAGCCAGAGATAGCATGCCCACGCCCACGCCTCGCGTTGCGGCCACGGAGCGATGCTGCGGCGAGCGGCAAAGTATTCCCAACCATGCTCTTGGAGCGCCTTGGTGCTGATTGGCATGCCGTCGCGAAAACCCATGGAACCGGTGGTGCGAAAGTTTGCCAGGACGCTGGTAAGAATCCGCTCATCCCAGCGCGAAGTATGGAGAGCGGCGGCGGCCGTGAAGCTCCCGATAATTGCCTTCGAGCCATCATTGCCCCAAAAAATGTCGGGGCCGGACCGATAGGAATACCACCCCAGAAGACCGTATGTCGGGCTGTTCGGATCGCTGCGATAAAGGTCCGAACTGAAGTAGACAAAATCCATGAGATTCGCCGCCACCTTCTGCTGATCAAGTTCGTTATGCAGGTGTCCGCCGAGCGCAAAAGCCATCGCCGATTCAGCAATGCAGTCGCCGCGCAAGAGCCATCGCATCGGTTGACTTCCATCAGTGAAGATCTTTGAAATGTGCCCTTCAAGAATGCCATGACGGCCATCGCCACCTGGCAGTCCCGTTCGACGCCGTGGATCGGTCGGGCCGTAAGTGTCGTCTGAAGGTTGGGCCAGGTCGGCACTCCACGACTCTCCCACGAGGAAATTGTCGAACCACTTCACGCCGCGCTTTAGCGACTTCGCTTCTTCGTTGGATGGCAGAGGTGTGTCCCGATCGAAGGAAGGTCGAACCGTCGCCGTCCATTGCAATGGCGTCACTTTTTCGCCCGGCGAAAGC
>JAAERP010000316.1 GCA_024230215.1 Fuerstiella sp.
CTTCCACCCTAACTTTTGCCGGTGACAAAACTGCGAGTCGGTCGCGAAGAATGCCATTGGATCGCAGCAATACGGGAACGTCGATGCCTCGTAGCTGAAGACGGTCGACCAACTCCTTCAGGTCAATCGAGCGGTCAGCGCTGCGGTCCGGGTGGACCAGCAAATGACCGTTGTTTCCGACCGAGAAACAGCCATTGCCCCAGCGGGCAACTTCATAAAGTTCAGCGGCATCCGGGGCACGCCACGCGCCAGGACCCGGCTCGATCTTCACGTCACTCGGAAAAGACACTACTGCGTGATCCAGTCTGAAAACCGGGTTGGAGCATAACGAATTGCGAAAGCCAGTCTCCAACCCCGAATTCACGCCTCGAAGAGGCACTACGCCGTCTTTGTGTCGCGATTCATAAGCCAGACAAGGACAGGACTTGCCACGTAGATCGAACTGTAAGTACCGACGATGACACCCAGTGTCAGGCAGAACGCGAAGCCGTGAATACCTTCGCCACCAAAGACGTACAGGATGCACACCACGAAGAAAGTAGTCAACGACGTCAACAGCGTTCTGGACAGAGTCTGGTTCAGAGACGTGTTCACAATTTCGTCGGTCAGGCTGGGGTTCTTGCCTCGGACTTCACGGATACGGTCGAAGACCACGATTGTGTCATTCAATGAATAACCGACGATCGTCAGGAAGGCGGCAACCATTGGCAGATTAATGCGGAAGTCATTCAGCAGCAGTGCTTTTCCAAGTGCGTTATCGCTTAGAAAGGAGGCGATAGCCATCAGGCCCAGGACGATCAGGACGTCGTGCACCAGGGCAACAACGGCTGCCAGACCAAACGTGATTTTCTGGAATCGAAACCAGATGTAGGCCACGATGGCCAGCAGGCTGATGACAATGGCCATAATGGCGGACGTCTTCATTTCACTGGCAACGGCGCTGGCAAAGGTGTTGACCTCGTCAAACAGCGGACTGCTGTCCAGTTGTGCCTGCATAGCGGCCAGTGCCGTTTCGAAGTCTTCTGCGGAAAGTTCCGGCGTTGCTCTAGCCGTCAGACCGTCAAATTTCTGAACCTCCTGTCCAACAGCATTCATCCCCGAACCATTCGTTCCCTCGATACCGAACACGGCCTCGGGATCCGGGTATTTGGATCCTTCACCTGCAGTGATGTCTTCAATGGCACTTGCCAGCATATCAGAAATCGTACCAACGGCAACTTCATTCGACAGTGTAATGTCGGACGTTTGCCCGCCGTCGAAACGACTGTAGTGCATGGCGTCGGCCTTTTCAGCGCCTTCTTCAATCGTGAATGATTTCAATTCACTGTGCTCCATCGTGACCATCAGCAGGTTCATGGACGATTCACTCTTGAAGGCTTCGTACACTTTTTGTCGCACGCGATCTTCGGCTGATAGGGCTTCCGTTGCGTTTTCTTCTGTGTCCGTTTCTGTGGTGCGTAATCGAAAATGTTTGCTGCCAGATGTGGCGGCAGTGCCCGCCAGCGTCAGACGCTCCACGGTAAAGTTGTCTGTAAACTGCTTTCCAAGAGCTGCCTGGACGGTCTCCGTTTCGGCGGTGTCCGTCAACTGGAAGGTGACCATCGTGCCCCCGGTGAAGTCGATGTCATAGTTCTTTTCACCACGGGAAAAGAAGGCGACCAATCCGCAACTGATCATCAGGATCGAGATCATCGCACATGGACGGCGCTTCGCCAGGAAATCCCACTTTGTGGCACCCACGAGGCTGAACATGTTCAGCTTTGTAATCCACCGCTTCTTCTCAGCCACGTCAAAGATCACTCGTCCCACATACAGAGCCGTAAACATGCTCATGGTGATTCCGACGAAGAGTGAAACGGCAAAGCCCTTCACCACTTCAGTACCGATCATGTACAGAATGACGGCCGTAATTAACGTGGTTACGTTGGCATCCACGATGGTGGTAAATGCTTTGCTGAAGCCGTTCTGGATGGCCATTCGCAAACTTGAACCTCGGTTGGTCTCTTCTCTCATTCGTTCAAAGATCAGAACATTGGCGTCGACGGCCATACCGATGGTCAAAACCAGTCCGGCCAGACCTGGTAGAGTGAATGTCGCGTCTACCGCCATCATCACTGTCAGGACCAGTACAAGGTTTAGAAACAGGCAGATAACAGCAACGATTCCGGCGAACCGGTAGTAAGCCAGCATGAACAGCACGACAACAGCTGCCGCCGCCATGATGGCCTGCACGCCTTTCTGGCGAACATCTTCACCCAGTGTTGGGTCGACTGTGGCTTCGCTAAGCGGCTTGGGATTGATGGGCACTTCCAATGCCCCTGCATTCAACACACCCGTCAGTTCGCGAACTTCTTCGAACGTAAAGTTACCTTCGATCTGCCCGTTCTCACTGATTGTGGAATTGATCACCGGGGCGCTGTAGATGTGGCGGTCCAGCACGATGCCCAGTCCACGTTTTGGCTTGCCCGCTTGTGGGATGTGGCGACTTGTCAGTCGACTGAACAGAAATGCTCCGCGAGTGTTGAAGCGAAATGTGACAATTTGTCCGCCACTTTGGGGGTCGACTCCATGGCCAGCCTGCTTTAGATATTTACCGCTCACCTGTTGTTCAGGAGGGTCCACGAGCACCAGGTATTCTTTAGAACTGTAGTCCTCCCGTTTGCCATCACGGGTCCGATACATTTCAACATTCCGGTCAACCGCGTCACTGTGCTGCAGAAAAGTATATTCCGCTTTGGTGTCAGCGGTCTTATTAGCTTCTTCAACCGCCTTCAATCCTATTCGTTCATCTGATTCGAAATCTGTATCACCAGGGTCCGTAATCGTGACCTGTGGATCATTGTCCTTTTCGAACACGGGCAGCCACATCGCGATAACTTCCTTGGAACCATCACCCAAAGTTCTGACCAGCTGCTTTTCGTCTTTGCTGAGGGCTTCCGCCTGGCTAATGATTTCACTATCGAATGCCGGACTGGCAGTGATGTAGAATTCCAGGCTTCCCAGCTTGGTAATGCGGCGTTTGATGTCATCGACGGTCTGTTTGTCTTCGCCCGGAACGATGACTTCAATGCGGTCTTTGCCAACGCGACGAACGGTGATTTCTGACGTTCCGGAAGGATTGATTCGCTTCTGAACCGCACCGACCATTTTGTCCATCAGTTCGTCGGTGAGTTCCTTGCCTTCCTCTTCCTGCACCTGAAACACCATGTTGGTGCCCCCGGCAAGGTCGATACCCAGGCGAATTCCTTCGCCCAGAGTCTCACCATTCATCGCTCGTACCATGAACGGCATCACGCCCATTGCCAGGGCGGCAAGGCAGACACCAAAACGAAGGCCCCAATCGGTCACCTTCATGGCCTTGGCAAGAAAGGCCCCCAGGATAAACGCACCAAGGAGTCCGGTCACGAAGATCCCGAAAGCCATTCCGCCACTAACGTTGGCAGCTTCGACCGCAGGTACGGCAGTTTTGACGGCAGGTGAAGCGGCTGCGCCATCCTGGACAGCCAGCGTCAAGACTCCTGTGAGCATTTCAAACATCTGAGATGATTCCTGAACGTTTCGGCAGTCATTCCGACTGCGTTCTGACTTCTGGTGACATCCACGGTCGCCAGGCTATTAGAAAACAAAAAATGGGATGACCGTGAAGGCCACCAATATCAGACCGTCTCAGGACCGGATGTTTGCCGGCCCGAGGATCTCGTACGTCTTGCGAGACTACCCCGCTGTTTCGGAGTTCTCAGAGTAGGGGCCCTGAATGCTGCTGCGTGTGAACTTGATTCGAGTCCCATCGTCAACTCTTAGCGTCACTCGCGAACCATCGTTCGAAAGATCTGCAATCGTGCCAATGATGCCGCCGACGGTCAGAACCTTATCGTTCTTCTTCAGCTGGCCCAGCAAGTCCTCACGCTTTTTTCGTTCTCGCTGCTGAGGTCGCATGACGATGAAGTAGAACAGCACCGCAAACATCATCAGCATTGGTGCCATTTCGACCAATGGATTCACGGCAGGAGCATTGGCACCGGCCCCGCCGCCTGCGGGTGCCGCACCGTCCTGTGCGAATGTCAAAATGTCGAAGATTGCAGAATTCAGCCCTATAAGTTTCACGTAGGTGTTCCAAGGCAGACTTGTGGACGCACGGCGAACATGCGATCGGTTAGGGTGAGAACGACCATTTCTGATCCTTCCCGGACAGCTTTGATGTTCCGTACAGAGTGGTCGTTGACTGAACCGATCTTCTGTCCAACCACCGACTTCCGGAAAAACGCGGTATACTAAGGCTGCGTCTGCCAGCGAGCAAGCTGATTAGTGCGGAACTCGGCCACAGTCCCGTTGTTTACTGCAATTCGGAGGTCTCGGACCAGCTTCTGGTAAAATGCAACGTTGTGCAGCGACACCAGAATGCCCCCCAGCATCTCTTTCGCGACGAACAGGTGCCGCAAATAGGCCCGTGAATACCGTTGGCAGGCCGTGCATTCGCATTCCGGGTCCAGTGGACTCTCGTCATTCCGGTGCACAGCGTTCCTTAGTCGCACGGGCCCCTGGCTGGTGAAGGCCATGGCGTTGCGTCCGTTTCGTGTGGGCATCACACAATCGAACAGGTCAATCCCTCGACAAACCGCTTCAATAATGTCCTCCGGTCGCCCAACCCCCATTAAATACCGAGGCTTTTCACTGGGCAGCTGCGGCACCGTGAAATCCAGTGTCCGGTACATGTCGGCCGGCGCTTCACCCACGCTCAGCCCCCCAACGGCGTAACCAGGGAAGTCGATGGGCACCAGGCCAGCGGCCGACCGAGCTCGCATTTCTTCGCTGATTCCCCCCTGTACAATGCCAAAGAGTGCCTGATCGTCACGTGTCTGAGCGTCTCGACAGCGTTTGGCCCATAGGGTTGTGCGATCAACAGCTGCCTTGATTTTTTCCGGGACATCGTTGGCGGGAGGACATTCGTCCAGGCACATGATGCAGTCGGCGCCCAGATCCTGCTGGATCTGTATCGCCTTTTCCGGGGATAACTCCAGTAAACTGCCGTCGATGTGTGAACGAAACACAGCCTTTTCGTCGTCCAGCTTCCTCAAACGGGCAAGACTGAAGACCTGAAAACCACCACTGTCGGTAAGGATCGGACCGTCCCAGTCCATGAATCGATGTAATCCGCCCTGGTCACGGACGATTTCGGATCCGGGTCTCAATGCCAGATGATAGGTGTTTGAAAGAACCATCTGTGCTCCGGCAGTCTTCAGTTGTTCGGGCAGCAGCCCTTTTACCGTGGCCAGAGTTCCCACCGGCATGAAGGCTGGCGTTTCCACGGCGCCATGCGGAGTCACCCACCGTCCAGCTCGTGCCGAGGTATTCTGATCAGTCGCGTCCAGATGAAATGAAAACTGAGTCACAATGGCCTTCCGTAGTGCTGTCGCTCTATTATGCCGACTTCATATGAGCTGAGGCGTCAACGCTTCACTCTGATACCGGGTTAGCGGTCTCGTTGGTCGGATTCGGTGTTCGGCGTTTCTTCATCCGGGCCCACGGGCGTTGTCACAGTTAGCTCCGTTCCTTTGACAAGGCGGACGATATTGCTGCGGTGTCGCCAGATAATCAGCAGCGGGACGACTACCGAGAAGACCGTCAATGACAGATTCCTGGCATCCAGCGCCCGGCTGCCCATCAGCGTCAGTTGAATTCCGCCAAAAGCCAACGCAGACAGTATGGACCCCAGTGCGACCAGGCGGGTGGCTCCCGCCACGACGGCAAACACCGCAAGAGCAATCAGCACGGCTTGTGGTGCAAGAACCAGCACGACACCTAATGCCGTCGCCACACCCTTACCGCCTCGAAGCCGCAGGTAAACAGGGTACATGTGCCCGAGGATCGCACTGATGCCGGTTGCGACTGCCATGTGGATTTGCATGGATTCAGATTCGTATGTCCGGGCAAGACAAGCAGCGCCCCAGGTGGGCAGCAGTCCCTTCAATGCGTCCAGGAACAAAACCACAGATCCCCACTTCCAGCCAATCACACGAGCCACGTTGGTGGCGCCAATGTTTCCGCTGCCGTGGTTCCTGATGTCGTCGCGCAGGATCAGCCTGCCGACGAGATATCCGAACGGAATTCCGCCAACGAGAAAACCGATACAACTGCAGATCAGGATGTTCACTTATTGTGAGGTCTCAAAAAATGGCGAAGTCTGAAGACAGAGTCTTCTATCGCTTGCGAGCGACATTGATATCCCACCGGCCCCGCAGATACGAACGCAACTTCAAAAAAAAACGGCGAAATCTACAGTTTCCGTCGCCGCATGTCCGACTTTGCTCTACAAGTCGGCCTCAGGTGTTTTCGCGGTTCGGATGACCAGCACACATTCCTGAATGCCGCCGCCAAATTCCGTCAGGGACGATGAGAATGACGTGTTCAGTATCGTCGCCACTTCATAGTGGTGGACTTCCTGTCCGACAGGGAAAGTATGCGGGCTCTTCCGGCATCGTCGTATTCACAACGAGTATGTGCTGTACCTGCGTAGCTGCGATCAGGAATAAGCGTCCAACGTTTCCTGCAGACGAACGACACCCATCTCCAGCACCTCGTCACACTGTTCGGCTGTCAGCCCCAGCGCTGCCATCGATGTGGCGCGGCTGGCCGATTCCCGCTCAAGTTCTGCGTTGCGTGATTCCAATTGCCAGGCCAGCTGATTGGCGATGTTCAGCCCATGACACATGGGGTGGTCAAACGCTGTCGGGTTGTGGTGATGCTGGACGGCGCGGACCAGATCATCCGGAAGATTCCATGCCTGGGCAACAACTGCAGTCACCTCTGCGTGGTTGACACTCAGGGCAAGCTCTTCCCGGCGTACGGCGGACAACTCCGGGTTTCTTCGTTGCAGGGCTTCCGAGTGCTCCGGCGTCAGATGTCTGGAAAGAACGAGTTTTCCGAAGTCATGCAGCAAAGCAGCCGTAGGAAAATCATCGCCGTATTTCGCCGGACCATGGGTCGCCATCACGTCGGCCAGGGTAAGGACGGTGACTGAGTGTTTCCAGTACGTGTCCGGCGTCAGCCCAAATGCGGAAAGGTCCAGATCATGTTTCGGTCGTGCGCTGGAGGCAATTGAAATGGATCGTACCGCGCCGGAACCCAGCCGGGCGACCGCTTCAATCGTGGATCCGACGCGGCGACTGCCGTAGACTGCAGAATTGGCCAGGCGAAGTAGCTTTCCCGCCAACGACGAATCCAGCGACACAGCCCGGACTACATCCCTGAGTTGGTAGTTCGGATCTGCAAACAGATCGGACAATTGGGTCACTGTCTGCGGCAGCGGGGGCAGGTCGTAGGCAGTTTGGACAAGTGTTTCGTGGTTAAGCAGACTCAAGCTGAACTCCCGGTGGGGGTTTCACTAATCGTACTCAGTTATTACGCTGTGTTCCTGAACGAATTGAAGGTGCTGGAGATTGAGGGAACCGGATGTGTGGCTGAGCTTCATACTGCGGCAGGCGTCAGGTTCTGCCAGCGGACCAACATGGGCTGACCGGAAACGTTGAAGGCGATCTGTTGATCAGCGAATGATTGTGTTTCTGCAACGCAGGTCTCTTCGGAAACACAGGGTAGTGACAACTGAGATTCGCCTTCGTACATGGGTGCGCTCAAGGATTACGGTATTTCAGGCGACGAGCGACTTCCAGTATTGATTCCACTGTTTGCTGTACATATTTGCGCAGAGTCCGACCATTCGGTTGACACGTCTGACTCGCCACCTTGCTCCTGTTTGCTTGA
>JAAERP010000317.1 GCA_024230215.1 Fuerstiella sp.
ATGGGTGCTTCCCACGAGCCCGAACGACCACATCTTTTCGAAAACTGCTCTAAACGGTGGCGAGAGTCGTTACATTTCGGTGAAGTGCGTTCCAGAACATTTTCTTTCCTGGATTACAGTGCCGAGGCCGCCAGTCCTGTAAATCCCAAATACATCGTCACGTGTAACGCGGCGTGGCTCAGTCTGTCGCGCAACAAAAAGAGCAGGGTCAAATGACCCTGCTCTGGTGCTCATGGAAATGAGCGACATGCCAACGACCGGCGGCTGGCGCCTTGCCGCTCACATGAACAGACGTATCCGCACAGCCTGCTAGGAAATCGTGCCGCCAAAGGCAGCAGTATCGCCGAGGATCTCTTCGATTCTCAACAGCTGGTTGTACTTGCAGATCCGATCCGTTCGGCTGGCCGAACCTGTCTTGATCTGACCAGTTCGAAGAGCCACAGCCAGGTCGGCAATTGTGTTGTCCTCAGTTTCGCCCGATCGATGACTCATGACAGCCGTGTAGCCATTCTGATAGGCCATTTGAACGGCCTGAATGGTCTCAGTAAGAGTACCAATCTGGTTGACCTTGATCAGAATACTGTTCGCAATACCCTTGTCGATGCCTTCACTCAGACGTTTCACGTTGGTCACGAACAGGTCGTCACCGACCAGCTGGCAGCGGTCGCCGATCGCATCGGTCAGCTTCTTCCAGCCATCCCAGTCGTCTTCGTCCAGACCGTCTTCGATGCTGCAGATTGGGTACTTGTCGACCCATGAAGCCAACAGGTCGACCATTTCGTCAGCACCGATGGACTTGCCTTCCAGGGTGTATTTTCCGTTGTCATGAAACTCGGAAGCGGCACAGTCCAGAGCGATCTTGATCTGCTCGCCAGGTGTGTAGCCCGCATTCTCGATGGCCGTCAGAATTACTTCAATGGCTTCCTGATTGGTCTTCAGGTCGGGAGCAAATCCGCCTTCGTCACCAACAGCAGTGGACAAACCCTTGTCCGCCAGGACCTTCTTCAGTGCGTGAAACGTTTCAGTGCCGGCTCGCAAGGACTCGCTGAACGAGTCGAAGCCGAGTGGCATGACCATGAATTCCTGAATGTCGATGCCGTTGTTGGCGTGTTCACCACCGTTGATGATGTTCATCATCGGAGCAGGCAGACAGTTGCCGCCAACACCACCAAGATATCGAAACAGTGGCAGAAAGCTGACTCGGGCAGCTGCATGAGCCGTCGCGAGTGAGCAGGCCAGAATCGCGTTGGCACCAAGTCGAGATTTATTTTCCGTGCCATCCAGGTCCAGCATGATCTGGTCGATGGTCGCCTGGTCGGTCACGTCCTGATCGATGATGGCATCACCGATTTCTTCGTTGACGTTCCGAACCGCCTGCAGCACGCCTTTGCCAAGATAACGGTCTTTGTTGTCAGTGTCGCGAAGTTCACACGCTTCGTGAGCTCCCGTGCTGGCACCGCTGGGCACAGCCGCTCGTCCGACGGTGCCGTCTTCGACCTGAATATCAACTTCAACGGTTGGATTGCCACGACTGTCAAGAATTTCGCGAGCGTGCACAGCAGTGATCGCCATACTCATGGAACTGTTCCTTTGGTTATTGGTAGGGTTTAAAACGATGGCCTCCCTCCCTGAAGGAGAGAGGGCTTTGTTGTCGACAATCAAACGACCGGGGTCGTTTGATATTCCTGATGATTCTTCTGTAGGGCCGGTTCCTGTCGGCCGTGCAATTTGATGCGGCCGACGGGAACCGGCCCTGCACCTTTGCAGCCCTCATTCGGCTGTTGACCCCTTCTTCCCATGGGGGGGGGAGAGGATCATGAGGATAGCTATTCCAGGTATCGCTGATTCGCAGCGGCAACTCCGGCACCCGGTTCGGCATTCTGCCCCTGTGCGCCCAGGCATTGTTCCAGCGCCCCAAGAAACAGAATGACGTTTGATTTTCTTGCGGCTTCGCCCATCAGGCCGATCCGCCATGTCTTGCCCTTCATCGGACCGAGTCCACCGCCGATTTCGATTCCGAAATCGTTCAGCAACTGCTTTCGCACGGCAGCGTCGTCGACACCATCGGGAATCAGCACGGAATTCAACATCGGCAGGCTGTGGTCCGAATTAGCGACCGAATAGGCAATTCCCATCGCCTGCAGCCCCGACTTCAGCGCTTCGTGGTGCAATCGATGTCGAGCGAAGCGGGCTTCAAGACCTTCTTCAAGCACCAGTCGCAGAGCCTGATGCAGACCGTAGTTCATGTTGATTGGTGCAGTGTGATGATAGGCTCGATCAGCGCCCCAATAGTTGCGGAGCATCCCGATGTCGAGATACCAACTGGACACCTTCTGCTTCCGAGCATCCATCGCTTCCAGAGCCTGCGGGCTGAAGGTGACCGGCGAAAGCCCCGGCGGACAACTGAGGCACTTCTGCGTCCCACTGTAAGCGGCGTCGATGTTGAGTCGATCGATCTCCACGGGCAGACCACCCAGCGACGTCACACAGTCGACCAGCAGCAGTGCTCCGGCGTTATGTACAACTTTGCTGATTTCTTCCAGCGGCTGTAGCGCGCCTGTTGATGTTTCTGCGTGAACGATGCCCACAACTTTGGGTTTGTGCTGATCAACGGCGGCAGCAATTCCTTCGGTGGAAAAGACTTCACCGAAAGGTCGTTCCAGCTTCGTAACGTCAGCGCCGACTCGTTCTGCCACGTCGGCCATGCGTCCGCCGAAAACACCGTTTTGACAGATGATCGCTTTGTCGCCAGGTTCAACCAGATTGACAACGCAGGTTTCCATCCCGGCACTCCCAGTGCCGCTGATGGCCATCGTCATCTGATTTTCGGTTTGAAAGACCTGCCGCAGCATGGTCTGTACTTCATCCATGATCTGCAGGAAGTACGGATCCAGATGTCCCACTGTCGGCGCTGCTAACGCAGCAAGGACACTGGGAGCAACATCGCTCGGACCAGGCCCCATCAGAGTGCGAACCGGAGGTTGGATCGGGTTAGGACAGGTCACAGTCATTTCCAAACGAATTCCGGGACATTAATGTGCGGACAGCACATGACGCTGAATTGTGGCCGCGAAAGACGTGTTCCAGCCTGTGAAAACGGCCTGCCCACGAGCCAGAACGGTTCACGAGAAGAAGTAAACTGCTCTCGGTCATCCCTGACAGCAGTTGGCGCCCGGCCCACCATAACAAAGTCATGGTCAGGGACAAAACACACCCTGTTGCGGCTGAGTGCGGTTTCGCACAAACGGGATGCCGATTCCGGCTGTCCCGGACCTCTATGCGGTCGTCTTGCGTCAGCGAATGCAGTACAGATGCCCAAACGTTCGCACGTAAATCACTCCGTCGATAATTGCGGGCGTCGAGTTGCCGGCATCATTAAGCCGATTGGTGGCGATTGGTTCGAATTTCTCCGGGTTCGGGCGAAACACCGTCGTGCTGCCGTCCTGATCGGTTGTGTACAATCTTCCGTCTGCGTAAACCAGCGATCCCCAATGAGCGCCGCCCTGTGTTCGGTGCTGCCAAGTGGATTCGCCGTTGGTGGGGTCAATGCATTCAACCGTGTTGACACCGGCGTTAGCCATGTAGATATAGCCGTCCACAAAAACGCCGGAACCGATTCTTTGCGGATTGGATTTGTCTTTCCGCCAGAGACGACGGTCGCTGATGTCACCGCTGCCCTCCATACGAAACGCAACAGCCGGCCCCTTGAACCCGCCCATGGCAACACAGATGTCGTTTGCGATCACCGGCGAAGTATAGGCAAGGTCACCACGTTCGCCGCGCAGGCCACTGCAGCTCCAGATGATTCTTCCGGTGGCGAGGTCATACCCGTTAACTCGTGTAGCCATGCTGCACACCACGATTTCCTGGCCGACGACGGTGGCAACAACAGGGGTACTCCACGATCCCATGTACTTGTTGGCGTCGTTTCGTTCGCCGTCGTTTTCAACCGGCTCTTCCGTCTGCCAGATCGCGTCGCCATTTTTCAGATCGAATGCCGCCACGAATACTGTTTGCCCGGGGCCACTATGCAGGATCACTTTTCCTTTGTGCAGCACGGGCGACGTTCCGTAGCCCCACTGATGCCGGAACTCACCCAGTTCTCGTTTCCACAGTTCATTGCCGACAAAGTCGTAGCAGACCAGCCCCGCGGAACTGTGCCAGACAACAACCCGTTCGCCGTCGGCAGCCGGAGTGGTGCCGCCGTAGAGATTTGTTTTGTGAGTTGGCATCTCTTTGGGAAAAGAGACTGTACGGACCCATTTTGATGTACCGTCGTGCGCATCAAAACAATGCAGGTGCCGTTTCCGACCAGCGTCCTCGGCACTAACCAGAAACACGCAATTCGCAGATACGATCGGGCTGCCGTTACTCTTTCCAGGCAATGCTACCTTCCACGCCACGCCCTGATCCTCGCTCCACTCAGCAGGAACGTTGACTGCCCGCGAAATGCCATCGCCCAATGGTCCTCGAAAAGCAGACCAGTCCTCCGCCGCTGTTGTCGCACAAAGGGTAATAGCAACGCAGATTGAAATGCCCGGCAGTACGTTCATCAGGATTTGTCTCCCCAGCCACTGGTGATCAGATCTTGTCTGGTACGAATGATAACGGTCCGGTGACCGGATGTACTGCCTGAAACGATTCTGTCCGCTGCGGATGGTAGGGAATTTCCGGCGAGTTGACATTTTGCAACGTCTAACGCACGGTTCGTGGGCCATACTTAATCACGACAGCGTTTCACGCTGACTTGTGGCCGCGAAGAACGCTTTTCGACAGCAGTTTCGCTACTCCCACGAGCCAGCATCGTCTACGCCCATTGGAAGACTGCCAAACGTGGGGTGCTTCGGGAGACGACTAACGATCCGCATTGCGCGTGCTGCGTCCGGCGGAAGCGAACCAACAGTTACCGAGCGTTACAGCGTATTACGCTGACTTGTGGCCGCGAAAGACGTTTTCCGGCCTGCTATGGGTGCTTCCCACGAGCCCGAACGACCACATCTTTTCGAAAACTACTCTAGCTCGAACAGACCGTCGAAGACGGTCGAAGACGGCGTCCTGCATGAGTTGCTGCCATGTTGAATAAAACCGAACGAGCTCCGTGGTGGGTTTATGCTTCGCTGGTGATCGCAGGCCTGATGGCGTTCTGGCCGTCAGTCTGGTTTGACTTCGTGAACTGGGATGATCCGGCCTACATCCTGAACAACGATCTGATCAAAAGCTGGTCACCGTCCGGCTTGTGGGGAGTTGCCACGGAAACGGTAACTCGAAATTACGCCCCCCTGACAATTCTGTCACTGCTGGTCGACCACACGTTGTGGGGCATGAATCCCAGCGGGTATCACGCCACAAATGTTCTGCTGCACATTATCAACGGGCTGCTGGTCTTTGTCCTTGTGCGACAGTTGACGGGCAAACAGTTCGTTGCGTGGGTCACGGCGGCGTTGTTTCTTGTTCATCCCGTTCAGATCGAAACGGTAGCGTGGATCTCCTCACGAAAGGGACTGCTGTCTGCCTCGTTCATGCTGTCGGCACTCATTGTCCGATTAAGGCCGGAAGCCAGCCCAAAAAACGATGCCTGGTACGTCGTATGGCTGGCCGCCGCATTGTTGTCCAAGGCCCTGGCCGTCATTCTTCCGGCCGTCGTACTGGCGTACGACGTCTGGGTCCGCCGACAGAAATTTGCAGATGCGTTTGTTCGCCAGGTCATTCCCGGCGTGATGTGTTTGTTGCTGTTGTTTAAGACCATGGCAGCCCAACACTCGATCCTTGGCGGTGTCCGCGGGCATCTGGATTACAGCATCTGGCAAATCATCGCGATCGACACGACCATCATGTGGCGCTACATCGGCATGCTGTTCTGGCCGACCGATTTGTGTGTGCTGTACGATCCACCGACAACCGGCATCTGGAAGATGGTCGCATTGGCCACGGCTGGCTGGCTGGTGGTCGGCGCACTCATCCATCGGTCACGCAGGCAGTGTCCTGCCATCCTGTGGGCAGCGGCAACATATCTGCTGCTGCTGCTGCCGGTGCTGAATTTCTTTAAGATCACGACGTTGATGAACGACCGCTATCTATATTTGCCGTGCATCATCATCTTTGGGCTGGTCGCCGCCGGAATGCAGAAACTACTGGCAGTGTCTGAAGACCATAGCCAGGACGTCCTGCGATATCTGGCTGGCAGCATGAAATGGGCTATCGGGCTGACAGTGGTTTGCGCAGCACTGATAGCGACATCCCGGCACCTGCCTGTGTGGCGCAATCCGGATAGTCTGTGGGCTCACGCCATGACAAAGGTTCCGCAGCTGCCGGTCGTCCGCATGCAGGTGGCAGTCACCCGTTACGACAGCGGACGACCCAGAGAGGCCATTCGCACACTGCAACAGGCTCTGCTGGAATGTGAACCGGACGATCTTGATCGTCAGCGCATGACTTCAGCCATCCGTTCCTGGTCAGAGGAACTGCAGACACGCTCGGCCGACAGCGCATTGCTGATCCGCAGATAGTCACAAGCAAATCCGGACACCCTGCCAGGTGTCTGTACCGGGGACCGGCTGCACAACGCGGCTATCCGCCCAGATTCAGCGTGACTGTCTTCAGTTCGGTGTAGTTCTGCAGACCGGCTTCGCCAAGTTCACGGCCCATGCCGCTCATTTTGAAGCCGCCAAATGGGGCCGCGGCGTCGAACACATCGTAACAGTTAATCCAGACGGTGCCGGCCCGCACACTGGCAGCAAGTTTGTGAGCTTTCTGCACATCGCTGGTCCAGACGGCGGCAGCCAGCCCGAAGGTCGTATCGTTGGCACGGCTGATCACTTCGTTGATGTCGCTGAATTTCAAAACGCTCAATACTGGCCCAAAGATTTCTTCCCGGGCAATCTCCATTTCGTCCGTAACATTTGTGAAGACGGTCGGTTCGATAAAGAAGCCTCGATTGCCGACTCGCTGTCCGCCGGTGACACAGGTAGCGCCTGCATTGGAGCCGCTTTCGATAAAACGCATGATCTTATCGAATTGATCCTTGTCGACCTGTGGTCCCTGAGTCGTTTCGCTGTCGAAAGGATTGCCGAGCACTCGTTGACTGGCCTGGGCAACGACGCGTTCCACAAATTCTTCATGGATAGAGTCTTCGACGAACAGCCGACTGCCGGCACAACAACATTGTCCCTGGTTGAAAAACAACCCGAACTCGGCTCCGGCTATGGCAGCATCCAGATCAGCGTCCGCGAAGACGATATTCGGAGACTTACCACCGAGTTCGAACGTAAGCCGCTTCAACGTCGTGGCGGCGTCGACCATGATTCGCTGAGCAGTTTCTCCTGACCCCGTGAATGCAATCTTGTCGATCAACGGATGCTTCACAATCGCCGCTCCGGCAGTCGGCCCGTAGCCAGGCACGATGTTGATGACGCCCGGAGGGAATCCTGCCTCCAATGCCAATTCGCCCAGACGCAGGCACGTCAACGGAGTTTGTTCGGCCGGTTTCATGACGACCGTATTGCCGGTTGCCAAAGCCGGCCCCCATTTCCATGCGGTCATCAGAATCGGAAAGTTCCACGGAATGATCTGTCCACAGACGCCGATCGGTTCGCGCCGTGTGTAGCAAAAGTAGTCGCCGCGGATCGGAATTGTGTCTCCGTGAATTTTGTCCGCCCAGCCTGCGTAATATCGCAGGCAGTCAATGGCCAGCGGCAGGTCAGCGGCTCTGGCGTCACCGATGGGTTTGCCGTTGTCCAGCGTTTCCAAAGCGGCCAGTTCGTCCAGGTTGTCTTCCATCAGGTCAGCCAGCTTCAGCAGCAGGCGGCCTCGATCACGAGCATCCATCTTTGACCACGGACCGGATTCGAATGCTGCTCGCGCGGCATGCGTCGCAAGATCGACATCTTCGGCGTCACCTTCCGCCACTTCGCAAATGACTTCTTCGGTGGCCGGGTTTATTGTCTGAAATGTCCTGCCGCTGACGGCTGGCCGCCATTCGTCCCCAATCAGAATTCCCGTCTGGCGAATAGCGGGAGCAATGAACGTACCGGATTCAGTCACCACTGACATTTGAATTCTCCTTGCAAAGCAATCTGGAAACTGACCACTGCCGAGCATCGTCACTTAATGGTTCGATAACGGCGTATATCGTTGAAAGTACTAACGAGGCAGATGCATGGGACGAATCAAGCTGGCGGTCGGGGCCGAACACCTGCTTCCACTGATCGCAAAATCTGATTCGACAACAAGAACGTTCCTGCAGGTAATCGCACTTGCTGCACCAACTCTGTCTCAATCGGTACTAAAAGTATGCCAATGTTCTGTCAGGAATTCGACCGTTCTGTGAAAAACGTGCCATTCGCGTCGGAAACAAATGAGGCAATCGGGCTGACTGACAACTTTGGGTGGGCCCGTGTAGAGTCCGTTGGTCCAATTCGGTGGACACTTAATGTTATCCACGGACGACAGGCGACGGCACGGCATGGGGCCTGGCCAGGGCCTCAACTGAAACCTTGTTATCTGGAGTCATGTTGTGAGATGCGTTTCGATTGTCCTGCCGCTTGTCGCTGTGGCTTTGCTGAACATGCAGCCGGCGGAAACAGCAGATGCCCACGCCCAGGCAACAGCCGCTCGGAGAATTCTGGACACATGGCATGCTGATCAGCCGAAATCCGAAAGACGCTCTTTGCATCTGGTCTGCTGGACTCCTTCCGACAAAGAGTTTCCGAAAGACTACAAGCCTCGGCTGACGCGAATCATGCGGCACATCCAGGACTTCTATCTGCGTGAAATGGAACGACATGGACTCGGAGATCGCACGTTCAATTTGAATTACGACGACAAACAACAGCTGGTCCTGCACACGGTTAACGGTCGTCATACGACCAACCACTATTCTGTGCAATCCGGCAACGAGATTCGCAAAGAATGTCTGCCGGTGTTGCAGCGCGCAGACATCGAACCGGATCGTGAGACGATTCTGATCCTGTGCAACCTGGCGAGCTGGGATGAGGAACAACTTCGATTCACGCACAAGTCGCCGTATTACGCTGGTGGCTCCTTTCGCCGTGGCACAGCATGGCAGCTGGATTCGCCGGAGCTCGACCCACGCAACCTCAGCCTGACAAAGCCGATGATCCGCGATGGTCAGTATGGACGTATTTCACTGGGCAAACACAATTCAATTTTCATTGGCGGAATCGCACACGAACTGGGCCACGCCCTGGGCCTGCCTCACTGCAAGGCACGGCCGGACGAAACGGTCCGAGGGACCGCCCTGATGGGATCAGGCAACCGAACATACGGCGATGAAACTCGTGGTGATGGGCGTGGCAGTTTCCTGACGCTCGCTCATGCTCTTCGACTCGCTTCGCATCCGCAGTTTTCCGGCTCCGTCAAGGGCCTGCAACAAACAGCCACGGCTTCGATTGACGACGTGTCGATCGTGGCCGATGACAAAGCGATTCAGGTTTCCGGCGTCATCAATGGTGATCCTCCGATCTATGCAGTCGTTGCCTATTTCGATCCCGACGGAGGCGGCGACTACAACGCCACAACAGCGACGGCAATACCATCAGCCGACGGCCGTTTTACTCTGCGAACAGACGCATTGCCCCATGGAAAACAGGGCCAGTTGCGTCTATTTCCTCTGCACGCAAACGGTTCGGCGGGTGGTCAAATGTCGCGAACGAAGTATCGGTATTCCTATGACATTGCCGACGATGGAACCCCTGATCTGTCCATGTTTCAAATACGACGGCAACTCGCACCGGTCGTGGCCGCACTTGTCAGCGGCGATCGTGACAGGGCCGCGCTGCTGGCGACCGACATCAAGTTGCGCAAGGCCTGGGCCATTGCCGTGCAGTTGACGCGATCATCGGCCCCCGTACAGACACCGGCCGAATTTGAGGGAGATTCCGATGCAATCAGCCTGACAAACTTCAAGTCGACGTCGGCCAAAGTGGGTTGGGGGCGGCCAGCTTTTAATCACGTCCCTGATGACAGGATGTTGCTGGAATCCGGCGGACAGATATTCGAAACCGGCATCTACGCCCATGCACCCGCTCGTCACACGTATCAGATTGATGATAAGTGGAATTCGCTCACCGGCAAGGTTGGGCTGGCGTCCGGGCACGGCGGGTCAGTGCGGTTTGAGCTGATCGGCGACGGCAGGACGTTGTGGAAGTCTCAGGTTGTCAACTCAGACAGTATCATCGACTTCGACGTAAAGCTCGACGGCGTCCAGCAACTGGAATTATTGACTCACCCGACTGACGATGGTCCTGGCGCCGACTGGGCACTCTGGCTGCAACCGCTGTTGAAGCGGACACCTGCCAGATAACAGCTCCGCCTCTTCGCGGCGATGTGTAGACAAGAAACAGCTGACGTAGTCTGTCCTCTCACACGGCAACACTTGTCTAAACCATTCGCAACATGCAAGAATGAGATCGAAAGTTCGTTGCCAGGCCATGTTCCAACACACCTACACCTATGCCTGAAAAAATCGTTATGCGGATTGCACTCCTGTTTCTTCTTACAGCTTCGTCGATGACAGTAGTTGTCAGCTCGGCAGTGGCAGCAGACACGCCGACTCGACGTTTTATCGCAGCGGATTCGTCAAAGAAGCGAATTGCGGTTATTCGCGAAGACGGCAAAATCGAATGGGAACGAAAGATCGGACCGTTGCACGATCTGCATGCGCTGCCTAACGGTAACGTTTTATTCCAGGACACATGGACTCATGTGCTGGAAGTAAATCCCAAAACCGACAACGTCGTTTGGCAATACGAAGCAAAGACGGCCGCAGGCAATCAGGGCCGTCGCATCGAAATCCACGCCTTTCAACGTTTAAAAAACGGTAACACGATGGTTGTCGAATCCGGTCGTTCACGGATTCTGGAAATTGACGCGAATGGCGACATCGCCACGTGGATTCCACTGAAGGTGGAACACCCACATCCGCACCGCGACACTCGTCTGGTACGCAAACTGTCAACTGGAAACTACCTGGCCTGCCACGAAGGAGACGGCGTGGTCAGAGAATACAATTCAACAGGCAAGGTGGTCTGGGAGTACAGAGTGCCTCTGTTTGGACGTGAACGTGCCAGCGGTCACGGTGTGGAAGCATTCGGCAATCAGTGCTTTAGTGCAGTGCGATTGAATAACGGTAATACGCTGATCAGCACCGGCAACGGTCATGGGATTCTTGAAGTGACTCCGGCGGGCCAGGATGTCTGGAGCATTCACCAGAACGACCTGCCTGAGATACAGCTGGCGTGGGTCACGTCGCTGCAGGTTTTGCCAGGCGGGAATATTCTCATCGGCAACTGCCATGCTGGTCCTGAGAATCCTCAGTTGATCGAAGTAGATCGCCAGAAACGCGTCATCTGGACGTATAAGGACTTTGAACGTTTTGGCAACGCACTGACGAATTCACAGATCCTGTCCAGCAACGGTAAGCCGGTTCGCGCGGGCCTGCGGTAATCAGCGTGACGTCGAATGCCGTTGGGCTCTGACGCCGGCACAAGGAGAGATTCGCGATGTTTAGACCGACCGGATGCAAGTTGTTTCTGGCACTGATGCTGCAGCGACGAGTGATTGTTGTTCTGGTCGGCGCATGGTGTGTCTCAACAGCGGCGCACGCACTGGAATCCAGGCCGGATCTCAAGCCACATCCGGCGGCCCTGCCAAATACCCACGATCCAGGCGAGGTCGACAAGCCGGAACTGGTTTCGTTTGTGGTGAAGGACATCACGCAACTTCCTGGCATTGTCGTCGACGAAACCGAAGCGACCCTGATTGGCAAATGGCAGTATTCGACACACACACCACCTTATGTCGGGTTAGGCTACCTGCACGATCAGAAATCCGGGAAGGGCGAAAGTTCGGTCACATTCACTCCCAATCTGCCCAACGCCGGCATCTACGAAGTCCGTCTGTCGGATTGCTACAACGTGCGTCGGTCGACGAACACGCCCGTCACCATTCATCATGCCGGCGGGGAAAGAACAGTCCGCATTAATCAGCAGGACATTCCGAAGCACGATCGTCTGTTTCGCTCGCTGGGTCAGTTTCGTTTCAATGCCGACAAACAGGGCTGGGTCCGAATCTCGACAGATGGTACCGATGGAAAATACGTGATCGCCGACGCTGTGCAGTTTATCCCGGTTCAGACAAAGGTCCTTCGTACCGGATTACAAATCGCAGCGGCCGACTCGAAACCGCAACATTACAAACTCACAGCTCGTGCCAGCGAAATTGATTCGCGAGTCAAAGCGCACCCCGAAATAGGGTTCCTGATCGAAACGACAGACGGAAAGCCAGCCGACGTGCAGCATGCTGCTGTGGACACACGAGTCGCACCGCGAGGAAAACTGGTGATCTGGTTGATGTCGCACAACGAACAGCTGTTCGATCGCATCAACAGCTACGGAATCCACGTCATCCGTCCGCACTATGTTTGCAGAAGTTCGAGTCCTTTACGGTGGCTCGGAGGTAACGAACTCTCCTCGAACTTTCTTGAGTTGGGTTAACAGCAGGCGCGACAGCTCGCGCACGGAAGTCCCAAAGGTCTTGCTGTTCAGCAGGGTTCAGTTTTTTGACCCTACGCGGTGCTCGCTCGACAAGATCAGCCGATCACGGCTGCGTTTAAAATAGAGATTCGAATCTCCGAAGGCATGGATGTCGACACAGCCCAGTACACCGTGGTGATTGCGACCAGTCCAGTAAGCCATCGGGCGGGAATCCCACTTGCGCGTTCCTCACCGATTGCACCCAACCACCGAAAACGTCACGCTATCTGTGTCAACAAAAACCGGGAAGTCTGCGGCATTGACAAGCGAGTTAATATTCGCCCACCGGCTCGCCGCCGTTTGGTGTGCTGATCGCCTGCAGGATCTCAGCATCAATCGTCTGGCGGATTGTTCTGGTGGATCCGTCTGCCATCAGAAACACGACCGCGTCGCCACGATTGCCAGGATACGGTGAATTGAAACCATTCGGGTGTCCATTAATCCCGATCGCCGGGTCTCGGACGTTAAGCGGGTCTCCCCATGCACGAATTTCGGTCGCCACCTCGCCCAGCATGATTGTGTTTGCGGATCCGTCAGTTATGTCCTGACGACTAAGCGCCTGGCCCAGCGAAAAAACTCTCTGATTGGCAGCGTAATGGGCGGGTGCGAATGCGCTGTTTGGCGCCTCTTTCCGCAGCAGGTACTCATTCTGAACTTCCGTGATCGGAGTTCGAAAATGAGTTTCATTGCCTGGCGAATTCCACGGAAGTTTCTTGTCGATTGAGTCGTACAGGGACTGATGGTCGAGAAACGGCAACAGCGCCATGGCCCAGCTGTGCATCGGCCGACCGAGATGGTTAAACGTACCGCCGGCCGGAAAAGCATTTGTTTGATCGTGGTATTCGAATACAGCAGTGCCAATGTTTTTAAGGGTGTTCTTTGATGACACAAGTCCAATGATTCCGTCCCAGCTGTTCTCAGTCAGCGGCTGCGAAGAAGTACCTATCCACACGAGCTGATGCACCGCGCCGACGACGCTGATTCCCGCGGTGAATACCAGCAGCAGTCCTGCCACGAATGAGAGCGTCCAGCGAACTCGCCAGACGCTTACCTCACCGTGGCCAACGGCAGCATGGCCTTCCGGCGCTGCACCGGACGCCTGCTGTTTAACCCAGTGCCGACCGGCCCGGTGAACTCCGCAGACCAGTACCAGTAATGCGACGGCGGCAAGCAGAACGGCAGACAGATCAACAGTCACAGCGGGAATCGCGCCCATCAAAAAATGGAGCCAGCCCGCGACAATGTAATACGGCACCTGTACCAGAAATGTCATTCCCAGCAATGCCAGAAACAGAACCACCATGACGCACAACACCAGGGCGTATTTGTAACGGCGTTTCATGGCTGCTCCGCTGGCTGATAAGGCCCCGGAAGTCCGTCTTCGGACAACGGCGCGACATGGCCGGATTGATACCATGCCATCTGCAAGCTGTCCTGGAAAACAGCGGGCTCAAAAGCCACCACCCTGGCGCCTGCCTGAGATGCTTCGGCGGCTGGCGCAACGTAAATATAATCAGCCGCAACAGAACCGGGCAACTGGCGAACGTCCTGAGGCAGTTCTTTGAATTCGTCAGCGTTCGGAAAACGTCCGTAATCGGCAGAGAACTGTTGCAGCGCGAGTCCCAGTTTCTGCAGCTGCTGCATCCGTTCTGTGCGTTCGTTCAGCTGCCGAGCAACTTCGGCGGAAATGGAGTCCGCGTCTGTTGACTTCGGCTGATCAGCCAGTCGATATGTCAGGCCGTTCTTTTCCCATGCTCCCGGCATCATCAATTCCCGCGCCCCGGAGATCATGGTCAGCACAACGACGAACACGAGTCCCCACAAGAATACGCCGGCCACTGCTCCTTTGTACGACAGCAGCGGAAGCTTCTGAAAGTCCTGCCGCAGCGAATTCCAGATGGCTTGCAGACCCCAGGCGGTGAGCAGACACACAACCAGGAAAAAAGAAAGCGTTGACAGCCGCAGGCGGCTCAAATCTGTCAGCGTGATGGATGGCATTCCTGCCGCGGCAACCTGAGTGGTCAGGTGAACCGTGAACAGCAGTGTGATCAGTCGTCCGGCTGTTGCACGAATCCGATCCATCACTCGTTCTCCTCAAAAGCTTAGATGGTACCGAATCCTGATGCTGTAGGGTCAAAAAACTCAGCCGAACTCGAACTGCCTGCCGATTCACGAGATACGACAGCTCGGATCTCATCTCAGCCGCTTGATTTCACCTCTCGCCACCGGAGACTGGTTATTTTCGGCGCCGAACACGGACACCGAAGTCGTCCTGCTGCCACCGAAGAGTCCCAACCTGAACGCTTATATGGAGAGATGGTTTCGAAGTCTTAAATCAGAGTGCCTCGACCGCATGATCTTCTTCGGACGGAAATCACTTGAGAACGCCGTTCGTGAATACGTCCAGCATTATCATGGCGAGAGAAACCATCAGGGCCTCGGCAATGAACTCATCGAGCCTGATCAGGATGTTGGTGCCGTCGCTGGTAAAATCGAGTGCAGAGAACGACTCGGTGGCATGCTCAAGTACTACCACCGGCGAGCTGCTTGAGGTTACTTCTCAACGACTGG
>JAAERP010000318.1 GCA_024230215.1 Fuerstiella sp.
AAAGAATCCAGCTTCCGGAGAATAATGCGATTCGGTAAAGCTCATTTCAATGGGGGAGCCATGATGAATCTTACCGAGGGTGCGGGTATAGAAACCTTGTTTGGAAAAGGAATCGGCAATGGTGGGATGCTTCTTAACGAAGGTGGTGATGAACCAGGGCGTGTAAGGGTAGTTCACTCCGGTCGTGTCTGGTCGACAGCCTGTCAGCAGGCTCGCCCGGCTGGCGGCACAGATGGCCTGTTGAACATACGCGTTCATAAAGACCATGCCTTTGGAGGCCAGGCGATCCATTTGAGGAGTGTTCATCATGGTCTGCCCATAACAGCCAGCTGCCACCTGCATGTCATCGATGCCGATGAACAGGACATTCTTCTCTCCGGCGTAAACGGAAGAAGACAGCAGCAATACCGTAGCGGCCAAACACACAGCGCGGGGTCGACTCAAAAACATAAACTCATCCCTTTTCAATGTGAAACAGCAACACGGTCGGCTGAAGATCGTGTGAACATTATCGATTCCCGCTCTTTCGAGGCTTGAAATGAGGGTTTGGTCTCGGTTCTTGAGCGCCGACCTCGTCGCGCCAACGTTGAAGCTGTTTGCGTAGTTGTGCCGTTCGCTGCGGATGTTTTATGGCGAGGTCCGTCGTCTCACCGAGATCTTCCTTCAAGTTGAAAAGTTCAACGCGGTTATCTTCGTAGTATTCCAGCAGCTTCCAATCGCCTGATCGGATCGCGCTGACAGGCGTCGTCGTAGAATAGTAATGCGGGTAGTGGAAGTGTAACGCGTCGCGATCGAGCCGTCCGGATGAGTCCTTCAACAGTGGTGTCAGATTC
Organism: Fuerstiella sp.; assembly: GCA_024230215.1. Classification (GTDB taxonomy): domain Bacteria; phylum Planctomycetota; class Planctomycetia; order Planctomycetales; family Planctomycetaceae; genus Fuerstiella. Next base: position 834 of record JAAERP010000318.1, read on the forward strand.
AGCCCGTCAATTGTGACGTCATCGGGCAGCTCAATTCCGGTCGCAGCAAGCAGAGTTGGCAGTAGGTCCATCACGATCACCGGTTCACGACAAACGGCACCTCGAGTCGTGACGCCTGGCCAGTGAACGATCATCGGGACGCGAATGCCGCCTTCATAGCAAGACCCTTTGCCACTTCTAAGCGGCGCGTTGTTCGTTGCTGGAACCGTCTGCCCGGACTTCCTGTCGACCCCGATAAAGCCACCGTTGTCACTGGCGAATATCACGACCGTGTTTTTGTCCAAGCCACGATCTGTGAGTTTCGCGAGCACGCGACCGACGCCTTCATCAAGACTCTTCAGCATCCCGGCGTAGACCGCGTTCTGATGTTTCATCTCGGGCCGCAGCTTCGACTCGAAGTATTTCACGTCTTCGGCCTTCGCTTCGATCGGAGTGTGCGGCGCGTGGTGCGACAGGTAAAGAAAGAACGGTGTCTCGCCCGCGTTGTCGATGACGGTCAACGCTTCGTCTGTCAGGCGATCCGTTAAATACTCGCCGGGCTTGCCAAACTCCAGACCGGGAACATAGCGATACCCGGTTCCGAAGTACCCCTCGCCCCGATACGGGTACCAGA
>JAAERP010000319.1 GCA_024230215.1 Fuerstiella sp.
AGAAACCGCTCGGCGAACCGAAAATTCGAAAACTGAACATCGATGAAAAGAAAAAACTCAAAGCAATTTCCAGCAATGAATTAGTTGTCTAATTTCCTTCACGGCGTTGCCCCATGGGGTTGACGACATTCAGGCAGGCCGTGCATCAATTGCGGAAGTCATCAAAATATGAAAACAGTAATACGAAGTCGTGTGGCGACACTCGCGTGTTTGTGGCTTGTTGGAAGTGCCTTGGGGCAGGATGACCTGCAGCGACCGTTCGTGGAGTTTCCAGATCCTGTGGCCGGCTATCTGAAACGAATCCATTCCAGCGCCGCAGCGCCGGCCGGTGCTGCGGCGCTGGCTTTTCGGTCGAACTACCCTGGCGGATTCACCGCATGGCAGCGCGACGCTCGAAAGAAACTGAGTGATCTGCTTGGTCTGGATCGGATGCGACAGGAAAGCGGCGACCACCAGCCATCGGTTCGGCTGGAAAGTCCGATCAAAGAAGAGGGCTATCAGCGGCAGCGGGGAGCGATTGAAACGGAGTCGGGAGTCACAATTCCGTTTTGGTTGCTGACACCGCTGCACAAATCGACATCATTACGTCCGCTTGCAATCTGTGCTCATGGGCACGACAGCGATGGCTGGAATACCTACGCTGGTGACTATCGCGATGATGAGCATCGTAACAGCACGCGTGTGAAAGACGGAGACGTTGGCGTGCAGGCCGTGAAGCGAGGTTTTGTAACGCTTGTGCCGGCGACTCGCGGATTGGCTGCGAGCGTTTCCATTCCTGACCTCAAAGGCAGACACGGCAGGCGGGATTGTCGAGCCCAGTTGATTCACTGTTTGCTGGCCGGTCGAACAGCCGTCGGTGAACGAGTCTGGGATGTGCAGCGGATCCTGGACTGGGCATTGTCGAAAATTCCCGGTATCGATCCTACAAAAGTCGTGCTGCTCGGAAATTCCGGTGGCGGCGTTCTGACGGTTTACGTCGCGGCATTGGATGAACGCGTTTCTGTCGCAGTGCCCAGTTGTTCTTTCACATCCTACACCAGCGACACCGGCTTTGTGTTTCACTGCGACTGCTGTCTGGTGCCACGTGCTCAGGTGGAACTCGGCGACATGACCGACATCGGAGGGCTGACAGCTCCGCGACCGCTGTTGGCAGTTCACGGTCGCAAGGATGGACTGCACTCATTTCCTGATGTCGAGGCGGCGATGACACATGTCCGCTTGATTTATGAGGCGGCCGGCGCACCGAATCATTTCCGCCATGCGTGGGGAGCGTCCGGCCATAAGTTTTACCCCGACATCATGTGGCCCTTTATCCAGTCTGCATTGAAATGAATGCGGTCCGGTCGTTGACGGACTTCGACAACGATTCAGGGGCCTTCCGACGAGCTACCGGCTCTGAGCGTCAGTCATACCTGACGTGGCTATAGAGATCCTTGCCGTTGTTTCCTGGCATGACGTCGGTTATGCGTGGACACGCCTGGCATTCCGCCGATAATCGCGGCATTATGAAAATATGATTCGTCTGTTCTCAGGGACTCAAATGTGATGCGTATTCTTCTGTCGCTGATCGCTTTTTTCTGTTGTAGCGCAGATCCTGCGGTGGCGTCTTCTGGCGTCCCTGGACTGCCGCATGGACGTCCGGTTGAGGTTGGGCTGGATGAAGTCAGGCTGGAGATCGCGGCCGGTGTTGTTGATCAGGCCGTTCAGGATGATGAACTGCGAGGCGCTGTCGTTCTGGTGGCCCGACGTGGAAAAATTGTGTTGCATAAAGCGTTTGGTCACAGCGATTCGGAATCGAAGATCGCGATGCGCAAGGACGGTCTTTTCCGGATGGCGTCTAATTCCAAAGCTGTCACAGCAGCCGGTATTCTATTGTTGGTTCAGGATGGAAGGCTGCAGCTGGATGATCCGGTGCGCAGCTACCTGCCCGAATTTGAGACCGAAAAATCGCGGGATATCACCATTCGGCAGTTGCTGACACATACCAGTGGTATGCGCATCGGTAGTCTGTTTCTGGAACCGCTGATGAAGCGAACGGACGAGCACCCTGCGGCTCCCACACTGCTGCTTGAAGTCGGGAGGTTCGGAGCAATTGGGGCTGAGGTCGCAGTTGGGACAACCTACTCCTACAACAACGCCGGCTACAACACACTGGCAGGAATCATTGAAAAACTGACCGGGTCCTACAAAGAGTTTCTGAAAGGCCGCATCTACGATCCGTTGGGCATGCCGGACAGTTGCAACCACGAGTCTGATGCCGACCGTGCTCGCATGTCCACGGTCTTTCGCAGAGCGGACGATGGCCAATGGGCTGCTGGCTGGAAGCCGACGGATGAGCCGGACTTTCCATTCCCCCGAGGATCGGGAGGAATGGTTTCCTCTGCGGCTGATTACGCCGCCTTTTGCCAGATGCTGCTGAATGGCGGGCAATACAACCAGAAACGGATTCTGCGTCAGGACCTTGTTACTGAGGCCACCAATCCGCAGGCCGAAAAGATCAAAGCCGCCGCGACGTACGGGTTGGGCTGGTCGGTGCAGGCGCCGGGGGAGACATGGTCTCATTCGGGGTCCGATGGCACCTGGGTCTGGGTAGATCCCAAACGCGAAATCATCGGTATGGTGCTCACTCAGACTCAGAAGAGCACCTATCCTCGAAAGGCCTTTCGAGAACTTGTCAATGCTGCGTGCACGGACATTACAACAGAAACGTCCTCTGCGAAGGCGGCGCAACGGCCAGGATTCTACAAAGATCTATTCATGAGCAGTGGAGTTAATCTGTCCAGTCGGAAGACACTGTATGCAGCCGAATCGCTGGGGTTGTCGTACGAATACTACGCCGGCAAGGATCCGGTTCGTCAGAATCATTTGCTGATTGGCAGTGAGAATGACCGGAACGGTATTCTGCTGTATCCCGACGGCCAGCCCCGATATCGCATGATCTACGTTAACGGTGGCGGCGCTACGAGTCACGGGAAGTCGCTAACAATTGCCGGCCGGGAGACGTTGCGCCAATTCAACAGAAACGGCGGTGCTTATTGCGGCTCCTGTGCGGGGTCGTTCTTCAGTGGCAGAAATGTTGACAGCAAGGCAGCTCGTCGCGAAGGGTATCTGCACATTTTTCCGTTTAACACCATGAACACCGGGTTGAAGAAGGCCCGCGTCGGCCACGCAATTCCTGATCATTCGCCTCTGCTGGCCTATCGTGGATTTGGCGAAGATCAGCTGGTGGAAGATATCTATCACAACAACGGAAACTGGCTGCCGGCGGACAAAGGGCACCATGCGTCAGACACCGAGGTTCTGGCCACCTACATAAACTCCGGACACAAGACTCATCACGGAGCTGCGATCTGGGCGTATCGGGCTGACGAAGTGAGCGGCCGGATTGTGAACATTGGATCTCATCCGGAAGGAGCAGAGTCCGGTGAGCGGCTGGCACTGACAGAATCCTGTCTGCTGTACGCTCTGGACGGAACCGGGACGCCGCAACTGAAAGGCAATCTCAAGGACGGTGTGGTACGACACATGTCTCGATCCACGGAAGATAAACTTCCGCAACTGACGATGATCGGAGATGGACAATACCATCACTTTCGCTTTGATGTTGAGGACGATCACCGAGACGTCATCGTAGAAGTGAAGACGATCGAAGAGTCCGTCGGCGCAGATCTGCACATCTACCTGTCGAAAGACGCGTTTGCATTTGCAGGGTCAGCCCGGCATCAGGCTGATGGAGGTGGCGGGACGCAGGTCATTCGTGCCAGTCTTAATTCAGGCAGATGGTTTCTGGGCGTCGAATGCGCGACACGCGTGAATGCCCTTGAAGACAAAGACTCCGGATTCTATCGCTATTTTGGCAACCAGGAAATCCTGAACGGCGTCGCCTATTCCGTGCAGATGAAGACAGCACAGCCGCAGGAGTGAACAGATACCTGGTTGTCAGCAGCAGGATCGATCAGAGTTGGCAACCAAAGATGATGAAGCTGGAATGTGGACGCCGATTCAGCGTGCTGACTTTGAAGTATCCCCGGATCAGCCGCACTGTCAGTCAGGCCCAGTGCCCAGTGACAACGGCAATGTCCTGGGCCTTTAGATGAACGATTACGTCTTAGCTGCGTCTGAGGTCGCTTCCGTGCTGCCCTCATCCAGCAGTTGTCGGATTCGCTGCAAGAGGGCGCTGGGTGGCCCGCGGTATTCTGAAGCAGGATCCGGACGCCAGTGTGCTGGTGGTCAGCGCGCTGGATCAACAACAGGTGCTGAAGGACGCGATCAAACTTGGTGCCAGCGATTTCATTGTGAAACCGTTTGACAAAGACTGTTTGACCGGTGCTCTCGACAAGCTTGTGGAGTCGAAATAAGTTCGGTTGCGGTTGGCACGACTGACTCAGGTTTATTGTGTTCAGTCTCTGCTGCACATTCAGTGGGTCACCAACGTCGTTCAATCAAAACCGTTTCAGATCTTTTCAGATTGAGGTGAGTCGTGGCGAGTGTTGGAAACATCCTGTTGGAGAAAGACATTCTGCTGGAAAGCGGAACCAACGAAGTCGAGATTCTTGTCTTTCACGTGGGTGACTACGCCCTCGGTATTAACGTGGCAAAGGTGCGGGAAGTTCTGCCGGCACAGAAAATCACACGCCTGCCAAAATCGCATAGTTCAATCATTGGTTGTTTCACGTTGCGGGACAGCGTCGTGCCCTGTGTTTCGCTGCACAAGCACCTCAACGAGCAGCCTACTCACGCGCCTGACGAAACCACGATTATTCTGACGGAGTTCAACCAGTATCAGACTGCCTTCTTGGTTGATACCGTTGACAGGATTCATCGTGTCAGCTGGGAACATGTCCTTGCGGCGCCCAGCGTTGTCACGAAGTCGGCCACTCCTGTGACGGCCGTGACGACGATTGATGAGCGGCTGATCACGATGCTGGACTTCGAGATGATCGCTGATCAGGTTTCGGAACTGGCAAATCGCGCGGACGTCGTTGCCAATCCTCAAAACCTGCCGCGCCACGAGCTTCGAATTCTGCTGGCAGACGATTCGGCCACCGTTCGACAGGCCATGACAGAAACCCTGCGTGGCAGCGGATACACCCGTTTGACAACATTCGAAAACGGTGAAGAAGCGTGGACGTGGATCCAGCAGCGCCTGCGGGAAACGGGTGATGTCAATCAGGTTGCCGACCTGCTGATCAGCGATGTGGAAATGCCGCAGATTGATGGTTTCCACCTGACCAGAAACATCAAAGAACATCCCGAACTGGGCAAGTTGTATGTGCTGTTGTTCTCGTCGATTCTGACTGAGGATAATCGAAATAAGGGGGCCGCCGTCAGGGCTGACGCAATGATTACAAAGCCCGAGCTGAATCGAGTTGTCGAAGTGGCTCACGAGTTGCTGAAGACGCGAGCAGGCCGGAGCAGCGAGAAGACGGATGCCACGGATTCAGTTTCAGAAGCTACGCGCGCAGAGGATGCAATCGAAGACCGGACGCAGGAACAGGCAGCAACGGTTGCAGTTGGCAGGAATGCGTCGCAGACTACCGGGGCATCTCTGTCGCGAGGACAACGTCATTGGGTCACGTTCCGCAACGAACTGAATGATCGTGTGGATCACCTGGCAGAACTGTGCCGGCTGGCATCGACAGATAGCGTTGCCGAGGACGTCGTCAACGATTCGTTGCGGTCATTGCATTCCATCAAATCAGCAGCGATGGCGATTGCCGTGCAGGAAGTTGCCGGTACCACACACGTGGCAGAAGGAAAAGTGGTTGACCATCGCGACAAAAAAAGTCCATGGCCTGGCGCCGCACTGGATAAATACGTTGCCTGGCTTAGAGAACTGGCGGACCCGGTGAACGGTGAAGAAGAGGTGCAACAGATTCTTGGCAGGGCGGATGTACTGACCGGCGAGATTGCGGGAGCCTGTGATGTTTAGCCAGTTGCGTCTGTTCGCTAACGGTTGGGCAGAATACAGAATGATCAAATACCTGCAGTGACCTGGATCACTGACTTCGATCGGTAACGGATGACAGTTTCGAAGATAAAGAGAATCGCGGGCTACGCCGCGTTGGCTCGCGATGCACATCGCCTGCGATCGGCCGATCAGGACCATGTTCGTGATCGCGTGCGGTGCCATCTTGTCGCTCGCATGGGCCGAATGCGTGGCCTGCCGCAGAAGCTGGGGCAGATGCTGAGCTTCTCGGACGACCATGACGACAGGAACGTGGATCAATACGCCACGTTGCAGCGGCATGCGGAACCGTTGGCACAGGAAGTTGTCCGGCCGGTCATCGAGACAGCATGGGGGTGTCCGCTGGAAGAGGTTCTATCCGACATTGCCCCCGCCGCGTTTGCTGCGTCATTGGGGCAGGTGCACCGGGCGACCATGCGGGACGGACGAGTGCTTGCGATCAAGGTGCAGTACCCCGGAATCCGCGACACTGTCCTGGCCGACCTGAAGATGCTGGGCTGGCTGGGGGCTCCGTTTGGGAATCTGCGCCAGGGGTTCGATCTGACAGCCTACCGCGAGACGATTCTTGAGGACCTTGAACGAGAACTCGATTATGAGTGCGAGGCGGGACAGCAGAGAGCGTTTGCTGAATGGGCTGCCTACGATCAGTTTTTGATCGTTCCCTCCGTGATTGATCATCTAAGCACTGCGAATGTACTGGTCACTGACTGGCAGGTGGGCGATCAATGGAATGACGTCTGTGCAAATTGGAATGATGCCCGGAAGCGCAGTCTTGCCAATGTTATGCTGCAGTTCTTTCTCACCGGTGTTTTCCAACAGAGAAGGATGCAGGCAGACTGGCATCCGGGAAACTTTCGCTTCTGCGCCCAGGGCAATAACGCTCGTTTGCTGCTTTATGATTTTGGCTGTGTCTTTGAACCGTCAGCACAGGAACAGCTGGGGCTGGCCAGGTTGATTCAGGCTACGATTGACCGCAGCGAGTCGCCCTGGCCGCTGTTTCTGCAGCTGGGCTTCAGCCGCGAATTCCTTGAGCCGTTGGCCGGCAAGCTACCGGCACTGTGTCGCGTGCTGTTTGAACCGTTTTGCTGCGAGTATCCGTATGATGTCACAGAATGGAATCTGGCAGAACGCGTTAGCGATATTCTGGGGGATGACCGTTGGAATTTTCGGATTGCGGGCCCGGCTCGCATGGTGTTCCTGCTGCGTGCCTTCCATGGCCTCGCATATTATTTCGGTGGACTTGGAACACCGGTTTTCTGGCAAAAAGCCTTCACTTCATGCGTGGGCGGCCTGTCCGATGATATGGCGAATCTGCAGATTCCGCCGGAGAAAGCGCCAAAATGTGACTTCGACAGCATGGCGCGCTATCTAAAGATCCGTGTCGTGGAAGATGGACGCACAAAGGTTGAACTCACGCAGTACGCCTCCACGATTGAACATCTTGACGAATTGCTGGATGAAGAGGTAAAAGGGCGGATTAATGAACAGAAAATCGACTTGAAACAGATCGTCTCAGACGTACGCAGGCAGGGCTACATACCTACCTCGGTGTTTCGTCTGACCGAAGGAGCCAGGCAAATTGATGTGTGGCTGGAGTAACTGAGCAGCAGCACGGACTGCGGGCACTTCAAGCTTTCGCAGGTCTGGAAAGCCGTTCGTCGCTGCGTGGATCACATTTGCACGAAGGACATCTTGATGGATTTTCCAGGACTGGATGGATTCCTGGGCAACCGCGCGTCATTGATGCTGGACGTTGTTTTTCTGGCGATGTTTGCGGTTGTCCCCGTGATGGGCTGGAGCATTTATCAGGTCAGGTGTCGGCAGCGTTATGTGCTTCACATGCGAGTTCAGATTGCGCTTGGAACGGTGCTGTTGCTGGCGGTGACGTTGTTTGAAATTGACATGCGAGTCAATGGGTGGCGGCAACGTGCCGCGGCATCCCCTTATTATTCTGAGAATCTGGTGGAAGGACTGGTCAACTGGTCACTGTGGTTGCATCTTGTGTTTGCCATCTCTTCATTTGTGCTGTGGGTGTTTGTCATTGTTCAGGCATTGCGAAAGCTGCCTCGGCCGCCACGGCCTAACGAGTACGGGCCGCAACACAGATTCTGGGCAAGGATGGCGGCAGTGGACATGTGTTTGACGGCGGTAACCGGATGGTTTTTCTACTGGCTGGCATTTGTCGCGAGCTAGTGGCCGCCCTCCTGCTGCGTGATGACAACGGTTGGTCAGCAATTTGTTCGTTGTGTTGTATTGATTTGAAACCAGGTTTTGTTCCGCAATTCCAGGACGGGAACTCAAGATGAACAATCATCGCCGAATGGTACTGCATATTGATGATGATCCACAGATTCTGGAGATTGTGGGGAGGAAACTGAGAAGGCGGGGCATCGAAGTTCTGTCGCTGACGGGACCGGAGAACGCCATTGAAACACTGTTACGTACCGGATGCCGCGTGGTATTGCTGGATATCGATATGCCCCACGCAAATGGGCTTGATGTTCTTAAGGAAATCAAGAAATACGACGGCGGTATTCAGGTGGTGATGCTTACTGGTCTGGTGACGATGGATTCTGCACTGCGTGCGTTTCGTCTGGGGGCTGCAACCTGCCTCTTCAAACCGATCAATGAATTCGACAGGCTAATCGATTCTTTGGATGCGGCGTTCGCAACGCTGGACCGCTGGAGGCAAGTCTTGAAAGAACTCTGTGATCGTAAGACCGATGAGTCCGGAGTAGTGTCGTCGTAGGGCAGGTTCATACAACGTCTTCTGACGTCAAACAGAAAATCGAGAGCGACCACGCAATCATGGCTGACAACATTGAAGAAATCGATGAGGATGATGAATTACTCGCGGCGTTTGTCGACGAGTCTCTGGAATTGCTGCAGGACCTGCCCGCGTCACTGGAATCGTACAAGGCTGATCCGGGCGACACCGAACAGATTAACTCCATCTTTCGCGCCGTGCATTCGATCAAGGGCAACGCTGGTTTCTTTGGTCTTGCGGGCATCAAGCAGTTTGCTCACTCGCTGGAAAACACGCTGGACGAAGTCCGTGGCGGAACAATTGACCTGACCGAACGGCTCGCTCGTTCCTTTATCGACGGCTTTGATATTCTGGATGGACTACTGAATCAGGCCCTCGAGGGTGAGGTTGCCGAACTGGGTAGCCGTGAAAAGCAACTGCTTCAGGAAATTGCAGGCCTGACGGCCAATTCAGCCGCACCCGTCGATCCTTTGAGCGTGCTGGTCCACGAGATTCTGGCACTGTCAGACGAAATGGTCAATGCGGACGAACCGGACGTGGAACGATGGGTGGAACAGCTTCATGCATTGTGTTCTCACAAGCCTTCACAGGGCGAACAAAATGTGGCGGCTGAGTCAGACGACGCGGCGACAGACAAGACATCAGAGAACGAGTCCGGCGAAGGCGGCGCGACGGCAGACACTTCACACACCGGCACCGCTGCTGACACAAAGAAGGCCGGGAAAGCTCAGTCACGTGTCCGCTACCTGCGCGTGAAAGAGGAGTGCGTCGATGGGTTTCTGACTGACGTGTCCCGGTTGTTCATTACTCTGGAACGTCTGAAAGATCTGCAGAATCGGATGAACGGAAAGATGGGTGCGCCCGCGCTGGTTGAAGAACTGCGTCAGGTGAATACCGCATTTTCCACGCAGGTCAATACGATGCAGGTCAGTGTGGCTGCGATTCGGCGTGTGCCCGTGCGAGGCCTGTTTTCGAAGTTCCCGCGAGTCGCCCGCACGCTGGCCATGAACCTTGGCAAGAAACTGGATGTGCATCTGAGCGGTGAAGAACTTGAGATCGACAAGTCGCTGGTCGAGGACCTTGATGCACCGCTGATGCACATGATTCGAAACGTCTGTGACCACGGCATTGAAACGCCGGACGAGCGCCGCGCAAAGGATATGGCCGAAACCGGCAACCTGTGGATGTCCTGTGAGCTGACCACTGAACGCGTTATCCTGATTGTTCGCGACGACGGTCGTGGAATTGCCCCCACCAGGCTGCGTTCCAAGTCGGTCGAAAAGGGAGTGCTGACGCAGGAGCAGGCTGATGCGCTGTCGGACGACGAAGCCGTAGACCTGGTGTTCCATGCGGGATTCTCGACGGCCGAGAAAATCTCGGACGTTTCCGGACGTGGTGTCGGCCTGGACGTGGTTCGTACCAGCCTGCGTGAATATAACGGCGATATTCAGGTGACATCGAAGGTTGGCGAAGGTTGGCGAAGGAACCGTTTTTCGTCTGGAAATCCCTGTGCGAAAAGCGGTTGTCGTCATTGATGGACTGCTGGTTCGGCACGGCGACAGTACGTTTATTCTGCCCTTTGAATTCATTCGTGAGATTTTCGAACTGGATGGCGACCAGATCGGAAGCGTACAGGGACGCAAGGTTGCTCTCATTCGCGGTGAGCCGTTTGCCGCCGTGTCGCTGGGCGAACTTCTGGGTATGGGACCGCCCGATTATTCTTCCGGAGCACCCGTGCGTGGAGTGCTGGTCACATTCAAGACGGTGTCCATCCTGCTGGTGGTGGATGCCATTGTGGGGCAGCGTAAGGTTGTCATTAACAATATCTCGAAGATTCTGGATCGAACCGGAATTGTCAGCGGTGTGGCGCAACTGGGCGGAGGTGAACTGGCCCTCGTTCTGAGTACGTCGGAGTTGATTTCCAGTGCTCGAGCTTCCGCTGGTAAGGCTGCGGCGTGACACCACAAGGGGCAACTGCGGGTGGAAGCACGGCCAAAGACCGGCGGCTATCGCCCTGCCATTCACTGGTAAGCGGTGGCTATCTGCCTCCGTCGCTTGTGGCTATGTGAATTTAGTTTCAGGCCCGCTACGACCTCGGATGAATGCAAGCGGCTGTTGATGCGCGCCGCAGGTTTGGTGGGTTTCATGTCCAGCAATTCTGCTGCTGCACGGTTTTCCAATGTCGTCGCAAATGTTCCGAAATCTGTTCCAAAGCTGGCAGATCAGCATCACGTTATCGCACCGGGTTACCCCGGCAACGGACAAAGCGCGATGCCATCAGTCGATGAGTTTGAATACACGTTCGACAGCATGGCGAGTGTTGTGGACAAACCTGTTCAGAAACCTGGCGTCGACAGATACAGCCTGCACCTGATGGACCACGCGAACCGACGGCGCATCAAGATCCGGGATACATCTGAAACCGTCGCAGGCGGCGGCACTTTGTTGCAGCAACTGAACGACGACTCTTACGGCAAGCCTCAACGATCGGTGTTGTTTCATATTGAAGCATGGGACGTGAATTGCCCACAGCATATTGTTCGCCGCTTGTCAGAGGATCAGATGGCGCCCGTTGTTGATAGACTGAAGACACGCGTTACCGAATTGGAACTCGAAAACGCGTGACTTCGCAATCAGGCGATTATTCTGTAAGCAATTTCACGAGTGCCCCGTCATACACTTCCTGGTCATGTGGGAGTTCTCGACGCACACGGTCCAACGAAGGAAACGATGCAGCCATGAACATTTTCGATGTAATCAAACAGAGGCGAGCGATCAAGCATTACGACGCTGATCATGAGTTGACGGACCATGAATTACGCACGCTGCTGTCGGCGGCTGCCTTGGCGCCCACCTCGTTCAACATGCAAAACAGACATTTCGTTGCCGTTGTCGATCAGAAGCAAAAGGATCAGCTTCAGGCGGCCGCATGGGGGCAGGAGCACGTGCGAGACGCCTCCGTGGTTGTCGTCATTACCGGTGATCTGAAGGCATACAGGAGAACCGATCGTTATCTGCGCAACGCGCCTCCGGCAGTCCGCGAGCAGTTTGAGCCGTTAATCGCCCAGTTCTACGAGGGAAACGATTCTTTGTTACGCGATGAAGCCTGCCGTTCCGTTGGAATGGCTGCGATGAACCTGATGCTTGCCGCGCAGGGGCTCGGCCATGAATCGTGCCCCATGATAGGGTTCGACCCCGCTCAGGTGTCCAAGGTGGTTGGCCTGGACGAGGACCATCCTCCGCTGATGCTGGTCGTGGTCGGCAAGGGGACCAAGCCAGCGTGGCCTCGACTTGGGCTTCTTAATCTTGAAGAACTCGTTTCGATCGACCGATTCGGTGGCGATTCCATGTCCGGAGAGATTGAGTCCTAGTTGACAACGGGGGAACTGGAGAGGATAGCGGTGATCCTCATCCGAAAGTCAGCGAGCGCGTCTTCATCGGCGCAAATGCTCAGCTGCCGGGAAATACTGTTGTTAGCGACGGTTCGAGAATTGGTGCCAGTCGCGTTGTGCTGAAGAGTGTGAATGCACTCATTTGATGGCCAGAAGACTCTCTGTTGTGCGGAAAAACAACACTCCCTCAGAAATGGCGGGTGTTGCGAAACAGGGTTGCCCCATCTTGTTTTGGGCCTCCACTTTGAATTCCGGTCCGGCGGCCACGACGTAGACAGTGCCATTTTCGGACGCACAGTAAATTTTTCCCTCGGCCGCGACCAGAGAAGCCAGAATCGTAGCGCCCGTGCCCAGACGCTGCTCGTAGATTTTCTCTCCTGTCAGTGCGTGGAAGCAGCGAACGACACCGTTAGGATTTCCAAGATACAGATAGTCACCATATACAACGGGAGTCGACATGTAGGCTCCGCCCCGCGTTGTGCTCCAGACAATCGCAGTGCTACTGTCTTCCTCTTCCTCTTCCTCTCCGTCTGTGTCGTCAGGCGGCGAAATGTCTCCGTTAGCCTCTGGCCGCACAACAAAGATGGGCGACTGTGCACCGTGAGCACTGGTGACGTAGATCAGGCCGTGGGCTTCAAAAGGGGTGGGCACGGGATTATCCCCGCCGCCACGAATTCGCCATAGTTCGTCACCCGTTTTCAGATTGTACGAGACGATCCAGGGCCAGCCATTGATGACAACCTGAGTTCTTTTCGGAGTGCTGTGTATAAAGGGCGTACCCCAGCTACGGACGCAGATGTCCTGGCGCGAAACTCGCCAGATTTCTTCGCCATCCGACAGTCGCAACGTAGCGACGAAGGGGTTTTCCGGGTCATCACAAACGATGGCGATGTAATCCTTGTGGATCGCCGGAGAACTGGCGTATCCCCAGCCAATGCCGTACTTGCTGATGTTGATGACTCCCAGATCGCGACTCCACTTCAACGTTCCGTCCAGGTCATAGCAGTGCAGTCCTTCCGAACCGAAGAATGCCACGGCGTTGTTGCCGGCAACGGCCACGCTGGTGTTGGCGTGCGTGGCTTTGGCATGACGAGTCGATCGGGGCTGCCTCTGGCACGCTATCCGTCGCCAGAGTTCGGCGCCTGTCAGTTTGTCGTAACACAGCACCACCCAGCTCTGCTCACCATTGTCATCCGCCGCGTCGGGGCGTCCACCGCGGCCGACCTTCAAAGGCGCTTTTCCGTCGCTGGCAATGGCGGTCGCCAGAAAGATCCGATTACCGCTGACAACCGGGCTTGAGTGACTCAGCCCCGGCACCTCGGTTCGCCACAGGACTCCGGCGACGTTACCGGCCTGGGCGTCGGCATTCCATTCGCTGCGCACCGGAAACCCATCCGCCACTCCGTCACCTCCGGGCCCGCGAAATGATGGCCAGTCCGTACCATCGTCAGCTCCACGCGCCGCCAGAGCAATCCCGACACAGGCCAGCAGCAAACAGCTTTGGCGAAACAGATTCATAGTTATTCTCCTATGCGGCATGGCCGCCACCAGATTCGAGCTAGTGCTCCGGAATTGTTGATCCACTCCCAATGAGTACCGCGAAGATGACCGCGGCAGGCGCGATCATCCAATCGAAACGACTCTATTTCCTGAGCGGACGGTTCAGAAAAACCTGATTTGTAGAACCGGAATTTGCCACCGCAATATCCTTGAACCCATCTCCGTCCAGATCACCGGTATCCAATCCGTAGGTTGCATCCGACTCGTCTCCAAAGCGGGCTTCTGAATACTTCGTGCCGTCACTCTGGTTAAAGAACACCGCATTCTGCTGGGCCACATTGCCCGCGACCAGATCCAGGTCCCCGTCGTTATCCATATCTGCAACTGCCACAGCATATGTGCGTCCGTCTTCACGGCCGAAGTTCGCGATTGCCCGGATTCCGCCATGACCATCACCCAGGTACACGGAATTCGGCTGCTCGATGTTGCCGGCCACCAGATCCAGCGTGCCGTCTCCATCGATGTCGGCCACAGCGATCGAACGAGTCTGATCTCTTCCGGTACCGAATGGGATTCGGCTGGTGAAATTCAGGTGCCCATCATTCAGCAGAACATAATTCTGCTGGCCGTCTCGGTTGGCAAGGACAAGATCTGCATGTCCATCCTGGTTCAGATCGGCAACGGCGACATCAATCGTGGAATCGGCGCGTTCTCCAAAGGGCCGGCCTGCGCCAAAGCCGCCTGCACCATCGTTCAGGTACATTTCATTCTGTCTACCGCGACTGGTCGCCAGAATGTCCACGTCTCCGTCTGCATCAATATCCGTCAGCGTCAGGCTGCGGACGCTGGAGATCTCGCCAAACGTTGTACCTGGATTAAAGTGCCCCGTTCCGTCGTTAAGAAACACGCGGTTCGGTGCCATGTCGTTGCCAACGGCAATATCCAGATCACCGTCGCCGTCCAGGTCAGCGACTTCTGTGGCATAGGTCGTGCGAAGTTCATCGCCCAGCCTCCGCTGGACGCTGAATCGTGCCCGCCCCTGGTTAATCATCAGAAAATTCTGTTGCGGCCAATGACGTCCGTTGGCCACCACTACGTCAAGGTCGTCGTCCTGATCCACGTCAGCGATGCGGACGGACGCAGACAGATTTGAAAACATGCCCAGGCTCAACCTGTCGCTGCCCATAAAGGTCCTTTCGTCACCGCACATCGCACCGCGTGGAAACACAACGCACAGTGCAGGAAACATCATCTCAATCAGAATCACTCGAAGTCGTCTCATCGTGTCAATTCGAAAGGAGGATTGTTGTGATTAAGTAGATGACGGCTACGACTTCTGCAACATAGGACTCTGCATTCCGACATCACCCGAGACCTTTGTGGAGGTAGCCCTTCATTGCGGTGTTGGAATCGTCCGAGTCCTCGCAAACCCGGTCAGCGAGCTTGCTGAATGATTCATCGTGTGTGGGTGTTCGTTGCAAATGTCGTTTGACACCGCAATGTCGTGACCGCGTCTAACGGTGCAGACAGATACTCTACCAAGGTCAAACCGGTTCGCAATCTATCAGTCCCCTTCGCATTCGCATGAGTTCTTTAACAGGTGGTGAATTCGAACCAATGCCTGGCCGTGCTGGACTAAGCCTGCGAAGGAGGCTCCGAAGGATTTCACTAATTCCTGGCCGTACAACCAGGGCTACCTGTTTTCTGTCGCTTCGCGACTATGTAGATGTAAGTACCGATAAGCGGGCCAACTTTGCCTCCCTCTATCGCTGTGTCGCCTTTCCTTGCTGTGTCCGAGCGGCTAATACCAAAAAACGCGGGGCAAATACTGCTCCAAACTTGTCGCTGCAGTATCCGGCGCCTAGAAAGGTGGCACAGGCAATTGTCCGGAAATGCTTCTGCATGAAGTTCGCGGAACATTGCCAGTCACGGTCGTACCTGTATGGAAGCGTTCATGTCTTCATGCGAATGATTGGTGGCGGTTGCCTCCGTTGATTGTGGCGTGATGTCTTCCGCCAGGATCGGTGGTATTTTCTCGTGCTTTGGGCAGCGTCCACATGCGTCCGTGTAAAAAAATCATCCGGAGACAGTGCGATGCCTAAACCGACGACAGCTTTGATGGCCCTTCTGTGCGTTGTTCCACTCGTGGTCACTCTGGAATCCCCCCTGTTCTCGGATGAGCGTGATGCCGCCAGCCCGAACATGGAACTGGCCGCGAAGCCAGCAACGGAATCCACCATTGCTGCGAATTCTATGTTGTACGACGAGCTGCCGTTTGAGGAACAGCAGAGCTTTCTGGATGCGCGCCGAGGCTTCATGGCAGAATTGCCCAACGACGGGATCGTTGTCGATGAAAACAACGCGCCCGTTTGGAGCCTGGGAAAATACTCGTTCATCAGAGAAGGCGAACGATCGCCCCTGACTGTTAATCCGAGTTTGTGGCGGCAGACGCAGCTGCTGATGATTGCGGGACTGTTCGAAGTACATGAGAACATCCACCAGGTCAGAGGAGCAGATCTGGCAAACATCACCTTTATTGAAGGCCCGCACGGGATTGTGGTTGTGGATCCATTGACGTGCAGAGAGACCGCCGCGTACGCACTGGAACTGTACTACGAACGTGTTTTCAGGGACCGCAACAGAAAAAAAGTGGTCGCCGTGATTTATACCCACAGTCACATCGATCATTTTGGCGGCGTGCGAGGTGTTGTTGCGGATGATGACGATGCTGGTTTGCAGATCATTGCTCCCGAAGGATTTCTGGAAAGTGGCCTTTCTGAAAACGTCTATGTCGGCAACGCAATGGCCCGGCGAGCAACGTACACGTATGGCAACCTCCTGCCCGCCAGTTCTGACGGAAGAGGGCAGATTGGCTCAGGTCTTGGACTGACGACGCCGGCGGGTACTGTCACGTTGATCCGCCCCACCAAAGAAATCACTCAATCGGCTTTGACGCACACGTTGGCCGGGCTGCAATTCCGTTTTCTGCTGACTCCTGACAGTGAAGCGCCGGCGGAAATGTTCTTTTACATTCCGGAATTCAAAGCGCTATGTACGGCCGAAGACGCGGTTCACACGCTGCACAACGTATATCCGCTGCGAGGAGCCAGGGTGCGCGACGCATTGGCATGGTCCAAGTATCTCAATCAGGCCCTCAATCTCTGGAGCGGCGAAACCGATGTTCTGTTTGCTCCACATCACTGGCCGGTATGGCGGAGGGACATCAAGGGCAATGATACTGGTCGTGTCGTGAAGCATCTCAAGAACCAACGCGACATGTATCGTTACATCCACGATCAGACGCTGCGTCTCGCCAATCACGGTTTCAAGATGGCCGAGATTGCCGAAATGATCAGGCTTCCTCCGAGTCTGACCGCCGATTGGTCCAGTCGGGGGTATTACGGCACCGTCAACCAGAACGTGAAAGCCGTCTATCAAAGATATCTCGGCTGGTTTGATGGCAACCCGGCCACCCTGCACAATTTGCCGCCGTCAGGAAGCGCGGTCAGGTATGTTGAATTCATGGGTGGCGCCGAAAACGTCTTACGAAAGGCACGTAAATCGTACGACAAAGGTGACTACCGTTGGGTCGTCGAAGTGGTCAATCATGTCGTCTATGCGGATCCCGAAAACAAAGCCGCCAGACAGCTACAGTCCGACGCGCTGGAGCAGCTGGGTTATCAGGCCGAAAGCGGCCCGTGGCGCAATTTTTATCTCAGCGGTGCCCAGGAACTTCGTCATGGCGTGACCACCAGCGATTCCTTCATCGGAATCGCTCCCCCGCCAGACATCGCCAAAGTCATGCCCACGGATATGTTGTTCGACTACATGGGAATTAAGCTAAACGGCCCGAAAGCAGACGGCAGAGTTTTTAAGTTCAATTTCGTTTTTCCGGATGTCAAGCCCGGGAACTATCTGTTGAGTCTGGAGAATTCTGCACTCACGCACACAATCGGCCAGCAAGCACAGGATGCCGACGCAACGATCACCATGGCTCGTACGACGTTGGACGAAATAATGTTGCAGCAGACCACTTTCCCTGGTGCGATCCTGGAGGGTAAGATCACGATTCAGCCACCCGCGGAAGGAGCCCGGAAGCTGGGAGAGTTCTTTCTGCTGCTGGACCCTGAATTCCCGTTCTGGTTCAACGTCGTCACACCCAACTCGCCCCCGCCGGAAGCAAACTGACGTCGCCCTGCGCAAAGAAGGAATGTCTGGACGGAAATCCTGTGATGCGGGGGCGATGTTCGGCAGGACGGTCGTCGACGTGAGCTGAACGTAAGGGCCAATCGTATGAAGTATGAGTGGATGAACGCAGCCGGAGCAATCGCGACAGCGGCAATTCTCTGGTCTACTTCGGCCTCGACCACGATCGCCTGTCCGGCGTGTTTCCTGGACGGTGCTGGATTCAAGCTGGCTCATGCACATGCGTTGAGCATCGCGGTGGCCGTTGTCACAGCACGTCAGCAGGGATTGATGTTTCCAGCCGACCCACGGGCCACGACCAGACCGATTGAAATTGAGCTGGATCTTTTTGCGGACGCAGCCTTCGGCGTAGTGGGAAAGGAACCTGCCTCACAGTGTGTTGGGTTCGACGTACTTCTGGTCGACCAGCCAGCAGTGTACCGAATTGAAAAATTGCCTGGTTTGATTCGTGTGTCCAGGAAAACAGGCCAACAGCACCTGTCGGCATCGACGCTCCTTGTGACCGCAACTCCCGTCATCCGGGCAATCGCGCGCGGCGAACTTTCCGTGGCGATGGCCATCGAATTCGGAGTGCTGGAGTTGGAATCAGAAGCTACCTGTCATTCTTCCGTAGTGTCGGCAGCCTGCCTGCGGTGAATGTGCAAAACATGCCGGCAGCCCGCACTGCGTGTTGCGGTGTTCGTTGAATCGCAGCAAGACGATGTGAACAGGAACTGCGAGGTCTCACTTGCCCTTTGGGAGAGTCGGGCTATCAGGCCCGGAGAGGGGCGTTCCCCAGTCCCGGCACAATCGCCGTGCATGTTACTCAGGCTCCCGCTCGACGATTTCGTGGAAGCTGATAGGATGTCGTCATCCGATACACAACGGACGTTCGGTTTTTTGCAAAGATATGACCATCACGGCAATGAATATGCTGCGTTTCTATACATGTTTATTGATTTTTCTGTTCGTCTGTCTGCCCCGCCCGGCAAAGGCAGCGGACGAGTCAGCGTCCCTGGCACTCCTGGTTGAGACGCTGAATGCCACCGACAATCCTGGCGTGCGCAGTGCTTTGCTGCGAGGCATGCTTAGCGGGCTTGAGGGGCGTCGGGATGTTGCTGCTCCTGCTGGCTGGGGGGCGCTGAGTGAAGAACTGGCCAACAGCGAACACGAGAGCATTCGCAAACTGTCCACACAACTGTCGCAGATCTTCGGCGATCGCAAGGCGATGCAGCGAACGATGGCGGTTCTGAAAGACACTTCGGCCGATCCCAAAGCCCGTCGCAGTGCCCTTCATTCACTGTTGACTTATCAGAACGACGAAGCGTCTTCCCTCCTGGAATCATTGCTGGAAGAGCCTGCCCTGCGGCTTGATGCGATTCGAGGCTATGCAATGGTTGAGAATGCAACGGCTCCTGGAGTATTGCTGGGACGATACGGGCAACTGAGTCCTGAACATCGGCGCGCGGTGGTGGAAACTCTGGCCACCCGCAGGAACTACGCCGCGGCGCTGCTGAACGCTGTCGAGCGAAAAGAAATATCGACGGATGATATTCCCTCGCACGTCCGTCGCTCGCTGCACGGTCTTTTAAAGGAGCGTTTCGTAAAAGTGTTTGGCGAAGTCCGGCCGGTTGCGGCGGACCGTGAAAAGTTGATCGCAAGGTACAAGCAAAGGATCACTCCTGCGGCACTTGCCGACGCGAGTGCTTCCCGCGGCCGAAGTGTCTTCAGGAAAATCTGTGGCACGTGCCATTTGATGTACGGCGAAGGAGGCAAAATCGGACCGGATCTGACGGGATCGAACAGGGCCAACCTTGACTATATCCTGTTGAACAGCGTCGATCCCAGTTATGACGTTCCCGCCGGCTACAAGATGGTTTCGATTCTCACAGTCAACGGACGGGCTGTTAACGGCGTTGTTGCTGAAGAGGATGGAAATCGCGTTATATTGAAGACAGTCGAGCAACCGCGGTTGGTGATCGCCAAGTCGGACATTGAAGAACGTGTGATTTCACCCAAATCGATGATGCCGGAAGGTCAATTGAAGGCCATGAGGCCGCAGGAAATGATTGACCTGATGAAGTACCTGAGAACAACTGAGCAAGTGGAGCTGGCGAAATGAACAAACGATTTTGGTTCCATGTGACTCAGGTGTTGTCTGTCCTGTTCCTGCTGTGGTGCACCGTTCCTGCGGGGATGGCTCAGGAATCCAGAAACAAACTGCCTAAGAAGCAGCACAAGACCAGCAACGCGCCGTTTCTTAAGCCGGATCAGGCCGTTGCAAATATGTCGATCCCGGATGGTTTCGAGGTTTCGATCTTTGCGTCTGAGCCGGACATTGCTGAACCCATCGCGTTCTGTTTTGACGACCGTGGAAGGATGTGGGTTGCCGAGAACTTTAACTACCAGACGCGAAGGCAACACACCGACGATCACGTCAGCCGGATTCAGATTCTGGAAGATACCGACGGTGACGGCACCTTCGACACGAAAAAGACGTTCACTGACAAGTTGACGTTTACGTCGGGACTGGCCTGTGGATTTGGTGGAGTGTTTGTTGGATCGCCACCCAATCTGACTTTTATTCCTGACGCCGACGGTGACGATAAGCCTGACGGACCTCCTGAAGTTCTGCTGGATGGCTGGGGGATCAACGATCGCCACGAGACGCTGAACAGTTTCATTTGGGGCCCCGATGGCTGGCTGTACGGTTGTCACGGTGTGTTTACCCAATCGCGGGTCGGCAAACCGGGTGACGACGATGCGAACCGCCAGTTCATCGACGGCGGCATCTGGCGATTTCATCCGACTCGTCAGACGTTTGAGATTTTCGCGCGCGGGCTGTCAAATCCGTGGGGCTTCGACTTTGATAATCATGGGCAGGGATTTGCCACATGCTGCGTTATTCCGCACTTGTTCCACGTAGTGCAGGGAGGCGTCTATCACAAGCAAAGCCGCCCACATGTGAATCCATACATCTTCGACGACATCAAGACAATTCGCGACCACACGCACCTTTCGGCCCATGGTGGCGCTCGATTCTATCTGGCGGACACCTTTCCCGAGGAATATCGAAATCGGCTGTTCATGTGCAACATTCATGAACACTCCGTGTTGACCGATGTCATGGTGCCGAAAGGTTCCAGCTTTGTTGGAAAACACGGCGACGACTTTATGCCGACCAATGACATGGCGTGGGTCGGTTTCAGCGTTGAAATCGGTCCTGAAGGTGGAGTCTACATTCTGGATTGGCACGACAGCGATGTCTGCGGCAATGCCGTCAATTTCCCAAACAGTGGCCGTGTGTATCGCATCATGCCGAAGGACGCAGAACCTGTCGCTCGACCCAATCTGCGTGTGATGTCAGATGCTCAGTTGGTTGCACTGCAGACGCACGCGAACGATTGGTACGTTCGTCATTCGCGCACGTTACTGCAGTCACGGGCGGCGAGTGGTGCACTGGACAAGGCGCTCGTGCATTCGCAACTGGATGACCTGTTCCAGGCAGCACAGTCATCACCAAAGCGGCTTCGTGCGTTGTGGGCGTTGCAGGTGACCGAGGGATTGGATCACGACGCTCTGGTCGCGATGTTGGGGCATGAGGACGAGTACGTCCGCGGCTGGGCGATTCAGTTTCTGTGTGATTCCAGTACTGTCAACGCGTTTCAGCCGGTGGCCGCCGCGGACAAAACGCCGGTCGATAAATCGGTTCTCAAATCATTGACAGCCATGGCAAAGCACGAACGATCGCCAGTCGTACGTCTCTATCTTTCGTCGGCCGTACAGAGGATGCCCTTCGGTGATCGCTGGTCAATTCTGGAAGGACTTGCGTCACACGGCGAAGACGTCGATGACAACAACCTACCTCGGATGTACTGGTTTGGGCTGGAACCAATGGTGCCCGACTATCCCCGCGAATCCTTAAGCCTTGCCGTCGGAGGGAAAATTCCGGCACTGCAGGAATTTGTCGCTCGCCGCATGGTCACGGGAGACGTCGCTGCCGGCGTTGATCGTCCGAAAAAAGCAAAGCAACCGTCCGAGTGGCAGTGGACGATTCAGAAAGTAGCCCCAGGGTTTCAGGTTCGCAACGTGGGTGAAGGTGGCGTGGTGCATCACAATGTTTTTCGCAATACGACGGCCGTCCAAACACATCCATTGGATCGAAAGACGCCCAGCAGCCTGTTTCGGGCGTTGAAGGTTCCGCAGAACAGTAAGACAACGCTGAACATGCGCGTCAGCCATCATCCGCATGGCGATTGGCAACTGAGAGTTCTGGCCGCTGGTGAAGTTGTTTCTGATCAGATCATCAGTTCAGGATCGGTGTCCGAAGACGAGTGGCTGGACGTTGCTGTTGATCTTACGAAATTCGCCGGACGCACGATTCAGCTGACAATTGAAAATCGTCCCAACGATTGGCGTAACGAGTGGGCCTATTGGAACAAAGTATCCGTCACTAGTGAGTAACCTATGAAAATCAAACTGTGCCTTGCGGCCCTCCTTGCCGTGTCGCTGTTAACTTCAGGTCGTGCAGCAGAAAAATCGAAAATCGTCTTTATTTCCGGCAAGCCCAGCCATGGGCGGATGAAACACGAACATCGCGCCGGCAACATGATACTGGCCGATGCCCTGAACAATTCGAAACTAAACGTCGAAGCGGTGGTTCTGCCGCAGCCCGGCTATCCCGAAGACAAATCGATTCTGGACGGCGCAGCAACGGTCGTGATCTTCTCCACCGGTCACAGCCGTCATCTTCTCAATCCGCATCTGGACGAGTTTGATGCACTGATGAAGAAGGGGACCGGCGTAGTGATGATTCACTGGGCAACGGAAGCGGAAAAAGGAAAGGCAGGCGAAAAATTCCTGGAATGGATGGGAGGATTCTGTGACCTCGATTGGTCCGTTAATCCTCACTGGGCACCAAAGTTTGAGGACCTGCCGGATCACCCGATCGCCAATGGCGTTCAGCCATTCAGCGTCCACGACGAATGGTACTATCACATGCGATTTGTGGAAGACATGAAAGGGGTGACACCGATTTTGACGGACCTGCCTCCACCAGAAACTCTGAAGCGTCCCGATGGTCCGCGGAGTGGAAATTTCGCTGTCC
The DNA here is from genome assembly GCA_024230215.1 of Fuerstiella sp. GTDB lineage: Bacteria > Planctomycetota > Planctomycetia > Planctomycetales > Planctomycetaceae > Fuerstiella. The sequence goes on from JAAERP010000319.1 coordinate 22,920, forward strand.
GAAAAGCAGTTCACTCAGGCGAAAAACAGCACGTCGCATGGGCCTATCAGCGACCGGCTGGCGGCCGCGGATTCGGCTTCACCGGTGCCCACAATCATGTCAGTTGGCAGAACGACAACTTTCGCAAAGTAGTGTTGAACGCAATCCTGTGGACCGCCAACGTCAAAGTCCCTGAAGACGGTTGTCCGTCGCCAACGCCCGACGACACCCGGATCGAAGAGAACATCGACGGAAAGAAATAGGCGGGTCGATCGAGCACGGCGAAGGACGACTCATGTGTCGTTTATCGTTCGAACGTCGTTTCCGGCCGACGTCAGCAGGGCTCCAATGGTCTGATTGCCTTCTTTGGAATCTGGCATAGCTCGTTGAACGATTTGTGGCCTCCGGTCCGACCAGGGTTTTGCTTTTTCGAGCTGGCTGGCGAGTCGAAACAGGGTCGGTTCGTCTCCAAAACGCCCCATGAACTGAACACCGATTGGCAGGCCGTCCTGTGATTGGTGCAACGGCACAGACATAGCCGGCTGCCCGGTCCAATTGGCCATCTGTGTGCAGGGAATGAACTTCAACAGCCCTTCAAGCACGGACTGAGAAGTGCCTGTCATGCATATTTCACCGTGTTTCACAGGCGGCGTCGCCAACGTCGGTGTCAGAATGACATCGTACTTCGACTGAAACGTTGCCATCGATCGTGCGGCCCTGTGGAAAACACTGCGGCAATCTTCAATCTGGACGGCCGAGTATTCGTTGGCATAGTCACAATAGAAATGAGTGACTGGTTCCAGGTCATCGTCACGCAATTCACGGTCCAGAACCTTCAGCCGCTGCAGAATTCGGCGCCGCAGCGCTACCAGAACAGTGATGCCATGTGACTGTCGTAATTCTCGAGAGACGAAACGTCGATTGAAATTACCGGTGGCATCTTCGACAAAATACCCAGGCGATTCGCACAGATTTGCAGCATCAGATACCGCGTGCTGGCATTCGGGGTGAACAAACTGTGTTGGACGCATCGTATTGACGATGGCAATTCGCAGCATTCCGGGTTCACGAGCCAGTTCTGCCAGGAACAGGCCGGAATGGTACGGAGCGCTGTAACTGTCGCCGCGTTCGGCACCGGCGGTCGCATCCATCAAAGCAGCACTGCCTCTCACCGAGCGAGTGACCGCGTGTTTCACGGCCAGTCCTCCCCATGATTCAAATGTGTCCGGGCCATTCGGAATTCAGGCCCGTGTCGGTTTTAGGCCAAACAGCCCGCAACAGGACGCCGGGATTCGAATCGAACCGCACCGTCGCTGGCGCTGGCGCTGGCCATTGGTGAGATACCGGCTGCGACTGCTGCCGCACTTCCGCCGGACGAACCACCGGCGGTTCGTTCCAGGTCAACGACCGGTTCGAGGATGGCGGTTGGGCGGGGCCGTGCAGGCAATAAAAAAGCTGCTTTGCTGAAGTAGCAAAGCAGCCTGGTTGAGAGTGTTGGATTTTGACTCGCTGATCATTCCGTGACAATTGTGCTGTCCGGAAATCCAACATCAGCGAGTGCCGCAATTGCTTTCTCGCTGTCAAATTGTGCGTCGTCGACTTCGACGGTCGCGATTCCAGTTTTTGTATCTGCGTCAAATTTCGCTACACCCGGCAGCGATGTGAGTGCCTCTTGCACTTTAGGCACTCAGCCGACAGGTCAGTGCATGCCCGGAACTTTGAGGGAAACAGTGGTATACGTCACGCCACTGTCATCAGTGGGCGACTCAGGTGCCTCGGACGTCTCAGGTGCTGAGGCTGGTGGTGGCGAGGCTGTTGGAGACGCGGTTGTTGGTGTTAGGGGGCTGTCTTCAGCACACCCCATCACCAGACAGGCCAGCGCCAAGCCTGGCAGGATTCGACACATCTTGGACCTCCTTCGGTCAGATTCGACAGTGAGAATTGGTCTGTGGCCTTCACAAAGTCGGCACACAGAAAACGGTCGCTCTCCGGATCTGCAACACTCTCAAATGCCTTCCCCGGATATCGGCCCATACGAACAATATCGGTAGACCGGGCAAATCACCAGAGTATTTTCGAATTGACACGTCAGGACAGGGGAAACCGGGCTTTCTGACAATCGTTCCGGTGCCACGAATGATCCTCAATCATCAGCGAGATGGCGTTCTTCGTCCGTCTGGACGAATTGAAATCGCGGAACGTGCTGACCATTCACCTCTACCGTTTCGGTGAACATTTCCAGCGGACGCACCCACAATCCGCGTTCGCCGTATTCCGGCCGATAGACGACCAGCGCTTCGTCTGTTTCGCTGTGGCGTGCAACGCCGATAACGATGTAGTCGCGGCCCTTGTAGTGCCGGTAACGTCCCTGCTTCACGTGGCTTCGCCTTTGGTCATTGGTGTTGTCAAGGCCCGTTGCAGTGGGCAGTCATTCGATGGCGGTTCGCCCTGTCGATATCGGCTTAACAGGTGTTTAGAGCGTTCAGCCAGCATCCGCCGGACTTCACGCCGCTTGCCTTTGACTCGAGGAATTGCCATAGAATCGTAGCCAGTCGTCTGGTGACGCATCCAGGCAACAACAGCAGCCTCTGCCCGCTGTTCGACGGGAATTCGTTTTGTCCGGGCCACGGTGCCACTGCCGACCGGCGTGGCATGTTTCGTCACAGCCAGAGCCAACTGCTGTGCCAGCGGACGATACCTGGAATGAAAATCCAGGTACGCCACGACCGTACTGTAGAAATTATCGACATACTCACTTTGAGTCTTCTCCCGCCGCCGCGCGTCCGCCTGTCGGCGTTTTGCATAGGCTTCCGTGGAGCGTTCTGCGTCCAGTTCGGCGCGAATCCGATCAATCGTTGATGCTGGTGCCAGGACACCTCTGGAGAACATTCGGCGGCCCTTTTTTTCCTGCACAACCCAGTGGTCGCCAGCGCCCTTGACACGGCGGGTCAACGCGGCGTCACCGGGCGCCAGCAGGACCCACCCTACAGGAGCCGTCAGCACAGTTCCGTCCGCAGAACGCACGGTGCCGGGTTTTGGGCCGGGGAAAAAGTTGTGGACAGTCATCTCTTCTCGGCTTCCGTGCATACGGTGATCGTGCGTTTTTGCAGTCATGTTTTGCTGGCCGGACTGCATGTGTCTGGTCAGCATGCAGTAGCGACGACAGTCTTCAGTGCATCGAACAGTTTTGCGACCTCTTCATCAGTGCCGACCGTAATCCTCAGGCCGTCGACCGTTTCGTCATGCGGACCGGCACCTGGATACTGCATGAATCTGACCAGGATTCGTTTCTGTTTCAGCTGTTCGTAGATTTCCCTGTGACGCCCGCTTTCGTGGACTGTCCACACGAAATTGGCCTCGCTGGGTGACACCTTGAAACCAAACTGTGGCAATTCTGAGGCGATACGGCTGCGTGTTGAAATGATCTTTTCACGATTCTGACGCATCCAATCCTGGTCAAGCAGTGCTGCGGTGGCAGCCGCCGTAGCGACCGCATCGCAGTTGTAACTGTCTCTGACTTTGTGCATGCCTGCTGTGATCTCGGGATCCGCGATGGAAAAACCGAAGCGGATCCCGGCGAGGCTGTAGGATTTGCTGAGGGTACGAGTGACAATGAGTCGACGATCGAATCGGTCATCCTTTAGCAATTCGCCGCGATGAGGATCGTCGGCGAAATCTCCGTAAGCCTCGTCAACGACCAGGATACCTTTATCGGGGAGTAGCTGGTGCAGCTGATCGGCTGTCCAGCGATTACCGGTGGGAGAGTTCGGGTTTGGTGCGAACACGACCCTGGCTGGGCCGCAAACGGCGTTCGACGCGGCAGCATCCCACTGGAAATCGTGATTCAGTTTGATGTGGCTAACCGAGCAGTTCTGGATTCGTGCGAGCGATTCGTACAGCACGTAGCTGGGATACGGGTAGGCGATCGCATCGTTCGGTTCGCAGAAGGAACGAATAATGATGGTGAGGTTTTCATCGCTGCCGTTGGCCGGAAGGATCCAGTCGGGGTCAACAGCAAACAGCTTAGCGGCAACATTGCGAAACTCTGTTGCTGAGGCGTCCGGGTAGACGTTCAGTCTCCCGGTGGCCGCGTCCTTGATGGCTGCGACGACTTTGGGCGACGGGGGGTACGGGTTTTCGTTGGTATTCAGCTTAACCCAGCCATCGCCCTGCGGCTGCTCACCGGAGACGTAACCGCCCATCTGTTGAATATTGCTGCGAAAGGGAATGATCATGGGGGCGTGACAGGTGAGATTTCATGCAGTGGGATGATTCGGCGAAGTCGACACCATACCGTTGGGCTTGCGTTGTGTTCACGCCCTGGCTGCTAGAATACTCGCGGAATGGTGACATTCCCCGCAGCGAAAAAAATCGCAATGATGCGTCGTCTGTTTGAGACCCTCGCAGCTGCCGAGTGTTCATCGGTTATCCGCAAGAGAAAGCGTAATGAGAGAGTTTCTGAACCGGAATGTCGTGATCGATGTGGAGTCGCAGTTTGTCTATGTGGGTGAAATGACTGAAATGAATGACAAGACTGTAATTCTTAACAATGCTGACGTGCATGATTTGCGCGACTCGAAAACGACACGGGAAGTCTACGTTCTGGACACCAAATTACACGGCATTCGGGCGAACCGGAAACGGGTCATGGTCGCCCGGAATCAGGTTGTCAGTATTTCGCTGTTGGACGATGTTCTGGAATAGCGTCCTCGAGATCGCGGCTGCCGAGTTTGATTCCCCGGTTACTGGAGGAGTTTTCCTGACTTTTTCGCAAAGCGAATCAGGACATGAATACACCTCAATCATCTGTTTCACGCACCAGACGACACGACGCTCTGGCCTTGCTGATCTTCCTGGGGGCCTGTGCTGCGTCTACCCACATGCCGTTTGCGATCGAGGCCGACACTACTTCACCATTCAGTACGAAGTAAACCACAGACGCGCGTGACCTCGTGCAAGCCCCACCGCGGGCAGAACCGACATCACCATGATGCCGATGTTCACCATGACGAAGTGGCTGGCCGGCTCGGTCGGAATTTTTCCCACTACAGCGTTTCACGCTGACTTGTGGCCGCGAAGAGCATTTTTCGATAGCAGTTTTGTTACTCCCACGAGCCAGTATTGTTCACGACAATAAGCAAACTGCTCTATCCATTGTTGCTCGACTGAATCTGCATCACGGGCTGAGGTCGTTCGCCGCTGCAGATGACCACCAGCAGGTTTGAAATCAGCGACTCTCGTTCCGAGTCTGACATTTGCAGATCTGCAGCGGCCAGTCGATCAACAGCATCACGCACAATTTCAACCGCACCTTCCACGATGGTTTTTCGAGCATCGATCAGGGCGAGCGCCTGTTGCCGCATCAGCATCGCCTGAGCGATTTCCGGAGCGTAGGTCAGGTCATTCAATCGGACGCTGAGAACTCGAATTCCTGCTGGATTCACGGCATCCTGAAGTTCACTGACGAACGCCGCGGTGACTTCGTCGCTTTCCTTCTTCAGACATGCTTCGCTCTCGTCTGCCGATTCATACGGGAACTGAGAACTGCAGCGTTTCACCACAGCGCCGGCCTGGTCTTCGATAAACGTGCGATAGCTTTCGACATCCAGAGCTGCTTTGTACGCGTCCTCGACGCGATAGACGACGACGGCGCTAATCTGAATGGGATTGCCGTTGCGTTCCAAAACCGTGGTCGTGTGAATGTCCAGTGTCATGTCACGCGTGGGGATCCGATGCAACGCTCGTCCCACGGGATGAATCCAGCAGATGCCCTGTTGCTTCAGGATAGTCACGAATTTTCCGAAGCGAAGGACAACGATCTCTTCACGTGGATTTACAATAGTGAATCCGAATAGAAGGATGGGCGGAAATATGCACGAAATTACCACCACCAGCATCATCTCCAGAGCACCCTGGTTCTGCCGCAGCTCGTTTTCCTGAATTGTTGTTTCCATGGATACCTCTGACTTTCAAAACAACTGACACGTTACACGCGGACGATTTTCGAGGCGATGAATTCTGCTCTCGAGAGTTTGGTCCGTGTTGTCCGCCGAAAACACTCAGTTTTCTTTGACGGCACTTACAACGAGACGGAAGGCGGCCCGGATCAAGGAGTTCACCAGGAACGAATCAACTGCGCATATATTTGTTCTTCACGCAACACGGCGTCCGACTTACGAGGACCGAATATGCGGACGCTGTTCGGCAGTGAGAATGTCGGGGGCAGCCGACCGCGACGATGATCGGTTCAGGGCCTCGGCGGGGCGTGATGACAAGGCGAAATTTGCGGCCGGTCAGTGCTAGCGGCAGTGTAATGCTGTGCAATTATCCCTTGTTTTGAACAGCCGCCCTGAACTTCGGATTAACGGGCCACCATACGACTGCTGAGTGACGCAACATCAATCACCTTCACTCTGCCATCGATCTGCGCTGCGACCTGAGTAAGACTTCTATTCTTCCGTGTCGTCGGTCGCGTCGTCCGGCGCGTTAATCTTGTCGGTGACCGCCTGGCCGACATAATCGAAGACTGCCTTACCATAGGTTGCGCCAAGCCAGATGAGTCCTCCAATCGCTGCCAGCCAGATGACAAGGGATAATCCTCCCACAAGTCCGCGAAATTTTCTTGTAAGCCACCGCCACCGAGTGATTTTTTTCTGATCCCGTTCAACCTGTTTGTAAAGATTCTTCAGGTCTTCGCGTCTGACATCTGTCGACTGACGACTGACTTGCCGCTCGACTGCTTCGGTGAATTCGGGAAACTGAGCCAACGGAAGATATGACCCGTCGGACGAAACTTTGGCCTGGGATTTCGCCGTCAACATGCCTGCCTGAAGCATTTTCAGCACGCGTCCGGTTGACAGTTTATCGACAACGGTTTTTTTATTGGCGTCCTGAAATTGCACATACCACGTCCGTGACGCCTGTTTGACCTTGGCCGTCCTGGCCACCTGTCGCGACGTGGGCAACGGTCCACCGGACACCGCAGTGCCGCCCATGTCGGCCGTTGTGGGAGAAACGGAACGACCAATCCCGGTGGGCAACGCACCATCGACAAAACTGAGCGGATCGTTCTGCACGCCAAGGGCGGCGAGGTCTTTGATGACTTCGGCACAGTCGTTGTAGCGATGATTGGTCTCCCGCGCCATCATCTTGTCAACGATGAGATCCAGACGCTCGGGCACTTCCGGGCAGATCTTTCGAGCGGTGTCATACTTTCCGGTTTCCTTCGCGATGATCAGCTCCAGCGCAGTTTCACCTCCATATGGCAACTTTCCAGTCAGCATGTGATAGAGCATCACACCCAGCGCGTAAATGTCGCAGCGCTGGTCGACCGTCTTGGCACTGCGAGCCTGTTCCGGAGCCATGTACAGTGGTGTTCCCAGTCCCGTGCCGCTTTGGGTCATCGACACGTCATCGTCCAGCACCTTTGCCAGGCCGAAGTCCGCCACCTTCACGATGCCTGTGGTGGTCAGCAGGATGTTGTCGGGTTTGATGTCCCGATGCACCATGTTCTGGTCATGGGCATGTTTCATGCCTTCGGCAGACACCATTGCAATGTGGACGGCATCACCGATCGAGAACCTGGTCAGCTTGTCCAGCCAGTCCTGGACACTTTTGCCGTCCACATATTCGATCGCGGCAAAATGGAGCCCCTTGTACGAATCGACTGCGTACACCTTCACAACGTTGACATGGTCCAGCTTCGCCATGGAGCGGGCCTCTCGCAGGAACCTGGCGACAAAGTCCTCTTTCTTCGCCAATTCCTTCGACAAAGTCTTCAATGCGACAATTCGATCGAGACTGACCTGTCTGGCCAGAAAGACCTCTCCCATGCCCCCCTTGCCCAGCTTCTTCTTCAGTTCGAAGTCGCCAACTCTGGTCAAAGCCTTCTTTTTCTTTGCAGCCTGCTGACTACCGTTTGGCGCTGACCCATTTTTCCTGGATTCCGACACGTGGTTACCTCGCCTGAAGTTCGTAAATACAACACGTCGTGTGTGGCAGAACAAGGGGCCAGTTTACAATCGTTGGGCACTTCTGAATTGAGGACGTCGTTGGCCCCATAATCCTCAACCGCCTGGAGTATTACCTGGACTCCATGTCACGGGGTGCGGAATGGTCTTTCGTTGAGTAGTGAACTCTGATGGCATTGTCCCATCAACGCACTGCAGAGGCGGTACGCGTAGCGTCGAATGTCGGTTCAATTCATCATGTCGGTGACCACCTGGCCAAGATATTCAAACATCACTCGGCCATACATGGCTCCCAGCCACAGCAATAATCCGATCGCCAGCAGACACGCGATGCCGACTCCATTTCCCATCATGCCGTGCGGCCTGTCCTTGACGGAACGCCCCGGAGTTTCCTGCTTCTGCTCCCGTCGAGCCTTCTTGTAGACGTTCTTCAGATCGTCGTGTCTGACATCCGCCGGATTTCGTTGGAGCGTTTGCTCGATCGCCTCGGTGAATTCGGCGAACTCCGCCAGCGGAAGGTAATATCCCGTTGCCGTCACTTTGGCCCGCGCTTTGGCAGACAGCTTGCCTGCTTTCAGCAACTTCAGCACGCGCGCGGTCGACATTTTTTTGACGATGGTTTTCTTCTCTGCGTCCCGATACTGAACAAACCATGTCTGTCCTGAATCTATTGATTCTTCCGGATCATCCGCGGCCTCGGGCACATGACGTCCACCTGGCGTCGGCGCGGCCGAATCCATCGTGATTCCCATGACGGGAGATGTTCTTTTCAGTTCAGACGTCGGTTCGCTGCCAACCGAGGTGGGCAGAGCGTCGTCGACAAAACTGATTGCTGCGTTATGAACTCCAACGGACGCCAGGTCGCGGACGACTTCGGCGCAGTTTTTGTAGCGGTGTTTCGGATCTTTGGCCAGCATCTTGTCGATCATCAGATCAAGACGCTCCGGGATCTCCGGACGAAGCTTTCGCGCCGCTTCGAAAACACCACGTTCCTTGGCCATGATAAGTTCCACGGCAGTTTGCCCACTGTATGGCAACACACCGGTCAGCATGTGATAGAGCGTGGCACCCAGAGAGTAAATGTCACTTCTCTGATCGACGGTCTTGGCACTGACGGCCTGTTCGGGCGCCATGTACAAGGGAGTTCCCAGCCCCGTGTCGTTCTGGGTCAGTGCCACGTCTTCATCCAGAGTCTTTACCAGACCAAAGTCCGCAACCTTCACCACACCCGCGCTGGTCAGCATTATGTTGTCGGGTTTGACATCGCGATGCACCATGTTCTGGTCATGAGCGTGTTTCAGCGCCTCTGCGGTGACCATGGCGATGTGTACCGCATCACCAATTGAAAACTGTTTGAGTTTGTCCAGCCAGTTCTGAATGCTCTTGCCATTTACGTACTCGATGGCAACATAGTGAATGCCTTTGTACGAATCGGCTACGTAGAACTTTACGATGTTGGGGTGGTCCAGCTTGTCCATCGACCGGGCTTCCCGCAGGAAGCGGGCGACGGCATCTTCTTTCTTAGTCAGTTCTTTTGACAACGTCTTGACGGCCACAGGCCGATCAAGACTGACCTGTCTGGCGAGAAAAACCTCGCCGGTCGCGCCGTTGCCCAGCTTTTTCTTCAACTCGAAGTCGCCAATCGTCGTGACCTGCTTCTTCTTGTTGGCACCGGAATCGCCAGTTTCTGACGCTGATTCCATTTCTTTTGTGTCCGACACGTTGTCACCTCAACCGGGCTCGTTAATGCAACACCTTGCGTATGCGCGAACACCGACCCTGTCCGCAGCGATAGGACGAATGGCCGGCGGCGGTTACTGTCCGCCCCGGATGCCCAATCTGTTGAAATGTTGCCATGACAAGTCTATTGATCCGCACCCCAAAATGGCAGAATTGATTCGGAAAAACAACAATTCTGTGGCCACCTCAATCGGCAAACTCGGAGAAACTGGACCCCTGATCGTTCGTACACCGCCCGGTCTCGGTGAGTTTTCGGAACGCCTCACTATACTTCGCCGCCGTCTGCTCGACAACATCCGAGGGAAGCTCAGGAGGAGAACTATTGCGATCCCAGCCAGACGCCAGTAGCCAGTTGCGTACGAACTGCTTGTCGTAAGATGCGGGACTGCAGCCGACCTGGTACTTTTCCTGTGGCCAGAACCTGGAACTATCGGGGGTCAAAACTTCGTCAATCAGAATGACCTTGCCGTCCAGCAGGCCGAATTCAAATTTGGTGTCAGCAATGATAATCCCACGTTTTCGGGCATGTTCGGCCCCCTCTGCGTAGATCCTGAGACTCAGCGACCGCAATTGTTCTGCCAGCTCGACGCCAATCTGGTCGTCTGCCTGCATCTGCTCAAAACTGATGTTCTCATCGTGTCCTTCTTCTGCTTTTGTGGCTGGCGTAAAGATCGGCTCGATCAATTGGCTGCTCTCCTGCAGCCCCGCTGGCAGCGAAATGCCACAAACTGTGCCACTTTGCTGGTATTCCAGCCATCCTGAGCCAGCCAGATATCCGCGAACCACACATTCATAAGGGACAACCTGGGTCTTGCGCACGATCATGCTGCGTCCCTGCAGAGGCTCTGTGACCTCAGCAGGCAGTGACAGTCGGCCTAAATCCGTTGTCAGGAAGTGATTTTCGACTGAAAGACGGTCAAACCAGAACTGACTGATGCGCGTCAATAGCTCACCTTTGCCGGGAATGCCAGTCGGCAGGATATAGTCAAACGCGCTAATGCGATCTGTGGCAACGAACAGCAGCTGGTCGCCGAAGTCATAGACGTCGCGTACCTTTCCACGTTTTACGGGAACATCGGGAATGCTGCTTTGAAGAACGACCGTAGACATTTTCGGTGTGTGAGGCAAAAGAGGATGTGAAAGATACGCGTTTGGGCCAGGGCACCGGATTCTCCCGAATCTGTTCGATGTCGACCGCGTGGTCAAGTGTAACTTTCGTGACGTTGTTGAACAACGACCGCAAATCACCTTACACTGGGGGAGAACAGAAAAGTCAGTTTCTTAAGCGTCCAGTTCTCTCGCTGTCACAGCAAGCCACCATCACCTTGGTTTTCTGAGCTGTCGGCGCGAACAGGGTGTTGAACAGGAAGGCCACAAGGCCAGGTCATGGGACTTATTCAATTTAACGTTGAGACAGATGATCTGGTGGCTGCACGCGGTGTGTCGAAATCCGACTTCGTCACGTTCGATGGACGCGTAATTCCGGCAGATTGCACGTTGGAGCAAGGCACCCTTCGGTGTATCCGGGGGCAGTCCGATAGCAGCAAACTGCGAGTCCTTTGCAATATCGACGGCGAGCAGCGTGTTGTGCATACGACTTCATTGCGTGAGGCCCAGGCCGATTACGCGCTGGAGCTGGAACTTGCTCGCGGGGAACTTTCCCGACTCAGAAATTTTTATGCGTTGTGGACCGGTGCCGGATTGAAGTCCAGTCCGGCTCTGGACAACGTGATTTCGAAGGCCCACAGGGATTTTTCCAGCGGTGTTTTCTCTGAGTGTCAATCTAACGATGCGTTGGAGTCGATTCGCAATACTCACAAAGCGATTGGTCTTCTGATCAGCGCGTATACACGCCAACGCATCACATTCCGTCAGCAGCGAACGCTGAATTTTCCAATGACGGTTGGTTGCCAGGTTTCCCGGTCACCGATTGCGGAAAAGGCCTTTCTTGCGGCGTTTAATGCTGTTTTTGTGAGGACAACCTGGCGAGATCTTGAACCGAAAGACGGTGAATACCAGTGGACAGAGCTTGATGCGGTGGTGGACTGGGCAACTGACAACAAGATGTTCATGGTGGGCGGACCGTTGCTGGACCTGTCCTCAGATTGTTTTCCGGCGTGGATGGATCCGTGGAAAGGGGACCTGCTGAATCTGCAGAGTTTTACCTCCGACTTCGTCGAGACCGTTGTCAGCCGTTACGTTGGTCGGATCAGGCACTGGGAAGTCGTCTGCGGTCCCAATCGGGGTGGTGCCAACGCTCTTTCTGAGGAGCAGCGGCTGAATCTGATCGTACGGGCGATCGAGGCGGCTCAGGAAGTCGATGAGCAGATTCAGATCAGCCTGAGAGTGATTCAGCCATGGGGCGAATACTTGAGCACAACAGAGAACCGTCTGCCGCCCATTCAGTTCGTGGATACGCTCCGTCGCAGTGGAGCGACGTTATCTGAGATCAACCTGGACCTGCGATTCGGTGACGGCGACCTGGAGAGTCTGCCCCGAGATATGTTGCATGTATCCCAGCTGCTCGACCGTTGGTCGCTGCTGCAGCTGCCTCTGAACGTGATGGCCGCACTGCCCGTCTCCTCGGATTCTGCAGATTCGAACGTTGCTGAATCCGCTCAGGAAGTGAACCAGACGCAGCTGATGGAAGACCTGTTCGTGATGAGTCTGTCGAAGGAAAGAGTCACGGGGTTCTATTGCCTGAACTGGGAAGACGAGGACTTCGCAGGCGGTCGTCTTTTTCGCCCGGATGGCAGCGTGCATGCCGTGGTCGAAAAATTCAGCGAACTGGAAGAGACTCACTGGCCAACATAGTCGACGTGCGGCGCCGAATTCGCAGCGAAAATGCTCATTTCCCGCCGCCCACCTCTCGACTTTGCCAAATCCTTCGTTTTGCTGAGATTCCGGTGCTCGGAGGCAAATAACGGTGCTGGACTTGACAACAATAACTCGATAGTATCCCGGCCCGTTTGCTCGAATCACGCTGTGTTTTCCCGCCTTTGTTGTGCGGGGGCGTCCGAGTGCTCACCCTTTTTTGCAGTACGCGTTCCGAACCGTCGGAGTGCGGATTAGTTTCAGGCTTTAACAATGGTAGATCGTAACCTTCTTCGCGAGTTCAATGTTGATGACGCAGAGCTGGAAGCCGTCATGCAGGCTTCGTTCGAGGCCCTCGAGGACGTAATCAACGCAGAAGCTCAGACGTACGACATCAACGACATTCTGACCGGTACGGTGGTGCGGGTTGATAGCGAAGAGGTGATTGTCGATATCGGCTACAAGAGCGAAGGTGTCATCCAGCGAGATGAATGGGAAGAAGGTGATACTCTTCCCAAAGTCGGGTCGTCGATCGAAGTGCTGTTGGAGGAATTCGAGGATTCTATCGGCCTGATCGTCCTGTCGAAGCGAAAAGCGGATCGTGTCCGCGACTGGGAAGAGATCATCAAGACCCACGACGAGGGAGACATCGTCAAGGGACCAGTCGTACGCAAAATCAAGGGCGGTCTGCTGGTTGCAATTGGCCGGGAGATGGAAGGCGAGTCCGTCGTCAAGAACGGCGTGAATGTCTTTCTGCCGGCCAGTCAGGTTGATGTGCGTCGTCCGTCGGACATCGCTGACTACATCGGTCAGGACATCGAGTGCATGATTCTGAAGATCGATGAAGCACGCCGAAACATTGTCGTTTCGCGTCGCCGACTGATCGAAGAAGCGCGCGAGAAGATGAAGAAGGAACTTCTCAGCGATCTGGAGATTGGCGATCTTCGCACAGGTACGGTCAAGAATATCGCGGACTTCGGTGCCTTCGTCGACCTCGGCGGTATTGATGGTCTGCTGCACATCACCGATATGAGTTGGGGACGTATCAATCATCCAACGGAGATGGTGAAGATCGATGAAGAGATCGAGGTCATGGTCCTGAACATTGACTATGACAAGGAAAAGATCGCTCTTGGTCTGAAGCAGAAATCCAAGAGCCCGTGGGAAAACATCGGCGAAAAGTACCCTGTCGATTCCGTCATCAAGGGCGAAGTTGTCAATGTGCTGTCATATGGTGCCTTCGTTAAACTGGAAGACGGCATCGAAGGCCTTGTCCACATCAGTGAAATGTCCTGGACACGTCGAGTGAATCATCCAAGCGAATTGGTTGCCATTGGTGATGAAGTCGACGTGATGGTTCTGGGGATCAACGAAGAGAAACAGGAAATTTCTCTTGGTATGAAGCAGACTCAGTCCAACCCGTGGGACAACGTCAGCGACAAGTACCCCGTTGGTGGCAAGGTGTCGGGAACAGTCCGCAACCTTACGAACTACGGTGCCTTCATTGAATTGGAAGAAGGCGTGGACGGACTGTTGCATATCAGCGACATGTCCTGGACTCGGAAGATCTCGCACTCAAATGAGATGCTGAAGAAGGGGGAACCGCTGGAATGTGAGATTCTGTCGGTCGATCAGGAACGTCGTCGTATCGCATTGGGGCTGAAGCAACTTGCCGACGACCCATGGGAAACAACCATTCCGGAGAAGTACAGCCCCGGCAGCAGTGTCAAAGGCAAAGTCACCAAGATCACGAACTTTGGTGTGTTTGTTGAACTGGAAGACGAACTTGAAGGCCTGCTACACGTTTCCGAGCTGTCCGATCAGAAGATTGAACATCCGGAAAGCATGGTCAACGTGGGCGACGACATCGAAGTTCGAATTCTGCGAGTGGACACTGCCGATCGAAAGATTGGACTCAGTTGCCGCTCGGATGAAGAAATTCGTGAAGCTGCGGCTGCCGAAGCGGCTGGTGAAGGTGGCTCTGCAGCGCCAGCGGGCGGCAGTGATGCAGCCCGCAAGACGGCCGAAGATCTCAAGGGAGGCATGGGCCGCTCAGCGGGGCCGTTGTTTACACTGGGAGCTGATGCTGAGGAAGAGGTCAAAACGGCAGAGTCTTCAGAGGCTGTTGCAGATGATGCTGCAGAAGCGACGTCCAGCTCAGAAGCAGCAGATTCTTTCGGTGACGATGCGAAAGAAGAATAGCGGCACTGGAGATGGGCCTTGCTCTTCTCCTTGTTTCTATCAAGAACTGAAACGCACCCCGTTGAGTCTGACTTGGCGGGGTGCTTTTTGTGCCCCGTCGGTGTGAGTCTGGCAGAGCTGAACCATGGCCGATTCACCGGTGTCATCGCTGCGAAAGATGTCCGGGACCGCAGAGTTCCGGTCTTTCGAAAAGACCGGGGCTCTTCATCGGAATCTCAGTCCCGGATTGGTAAGTTAAACGGTCAGGCTGTCTGTTCGTTGCTGGCAAACAGTTCCAACTCTCGTTGGCTCCCTGCTTTTCTTTTAGAACGTGTTTCCATGTCGTCTGATGACCTCCCCCCCGAAGATTCTGCGGACGAATCCAAATTGCCACTGGTCGATTCAGGATCGCCCAGCGGCCGTTCTGATACGGCCGAGGAAGAAACTGACACCACCGACGACACTGAGACCGTCACTGTGCCTCGTGACGAGGGTCTGTATCAACGCAGTCTGAACAATGCCGTCATCGCCGCTCGTTGTGCCGACGAAATGCGAGCGCAGGACGTGGTCGTGCTGGACATGACAGGAATTGCGTCGATCGTGGACTTCTTCGTCATCGGTACTGGCACCAGCCGTCGCCAGATGCATGCGATCGCCGATGAGGTAAACCGAAAACTGAAGGGCGATCGTGGCAACGATCGAATGGGCGTCGAAGGATATCGCACAGAAGCCAACTGGATTCTGATGGATTTTGGTGACGTGGTTCTGCATATATTTACCGAGGATGGTCGGGAACTGTATGACCTTGAGAACCTGAAAGCTGATGCCGAGCGAATCGATTGGCGATCAATAGCGCCTGCCGATGGATAACACTCGCTACCAAAAACAGATGCTTTTCTCCGGGATCGGCGAGGAGGGCCAGCAGGCACTTCGGGATTCTCGCGTGCTACTGGTCGGCTGTGGCGCTTTGGGCTGCGTGCTGGCCGACGCCATGACGCGGGCTGGCGTCGGCCACCTTGGAATAGTTGATCGTGACTACGTGGAACTCAGCAATCTGCAGCGTCAGCTGTTGTTTACGGAAGATGACGTCGAGGCACATCTGCCCAAAGCTGTATGTGCCGCGGATCGACTGCGTCGCGTCAATTCCAGCGTCAACATCGACCCGATCGTGGCGGACGTCGACTTCACAAATGTCCGTGGATTCGCGGATGGCGTTGATCTGATTCTGGATGGCACAGACAATTTCGAGGTCCGCTACCTGCTTAACGACGTGTCGTTGGAAACGGGCATCCCCTGGATTTTTACAGGGTGCACCGGGAGCCACGGGCAAATGATGCCTGTTTTTCCCGGTCAGTCGGCCTGCCTGCGTTGCCTGATGCAGACCCCGCCACCGCCAGGGACGACCGAAACGTGTGACACGGCGGGCGTTCTGGGTCCAGCGATCAGTGTGATTGCGTCGCTGCAGGCGGCGACTGCGCTGCGGATTCTCGTTAACCTCGGATCGGGTTCGGCCCTGTCCAGCCACGGCGTGCCGCTGAAGCTTACAATTGTCGATGTCTGGGACGGTACATTTCGCCAGATGGATGTGTCGAAACTTCGAGAATCTTCTGAATGCCCGGCCTGCAAAGGCGGCGAACGTCTGTGGCTGGAAGGTTCGCAGACATCAGGGTCGACCATTCTGTGCGGACGGAATGCGGTTCAGATCACTCCCGTGGAAAACCTCCGTCTTTCGCCTGAAGAACTTGCGTGCCGGCTGGAAACCGCCGGCACGGTGACGTCCAATCCGTTTCTTGTGAGAGTTGTTTTGAGCGATTCAGAATTGGAAATGACCGTATTTCCCGATGGTCGAGCAATTGTCAAAGGCACGGAGGACCCGGCCGTCGCCAGGGGAGTTTATTCTCGTTACATCGGGACATGATCTGCGGTTGTTGCCACGGAGTCTGACAACCATCCCACTTTGAGCCGAATTCGGTGTTACAGAACGTTCGAAATTTTCTTGAACTGATCCGCTTCAGTCACACGGTCTTCGCGCTGCCGTTCGCATCGCTGGCTGCAGTGCTGGCGTGGACTCAGCCGGATACTGTTTTTCGGTATCGAGATCTGGTTGGCATCCTGTTGTGTATGGTCTTTGCCCGGTCTGCTGCCATGGCCTTCAATCGCCTGGTGGACCGCGATGTGGATGCGCGAAACCCCCGGACGGCCGTTCGTCACATTCCCGCCGGTCAATTGTCGGTCAAAACGGTGACTTTTTTCACGGTTGTCTGCAGCGTGGCTTTCGTCGCGTCGACGCTTCTGTTTCTTCCGAAGCAGTTGCCCGTCCTGCTTTCTGTTCCTGTCCTGGCGTTCCTGCTGGGATACAGTTACGCCAAACGCTGGACCAGTCTTTGTCATTACTGGCTTTCGGCCGCACTGATGATGTCGCCCATTGCTGCATGGATTGCTGTTCGCGACGAATTTGCCATGGTGCCTGCACTTCTGGCCGGCGTGATTTTTTTCTGGGTTGGCGGCTTTGACATTATCTATGCCTGCCTGGACGCTGACTTCGACAAAGAAGAAAAGCTGCACAGCATCCCCTCAAAATTCGGAATTGCTGCGGCTTTGCGTATTGCCTTCATGAGTCATCTGCTGACTATTGCTACGCTGTTCGTCCTGTGGTCGATGGCTGATCTGGGGACCGTTTTTCTGGGGGGCGTTGTTGTGCTCAGCCTGCTGCTGTTGTACCAACACTGGCTGGTGCGGCCCAACGACCTGAAGCGTGTCAATATCGCGTTCTTCAATGTCAATGCTGTCGTAAGTTTTGGACTCCTGATTGTTGGCTGTATCGATATCTGGATGCGACGGAGTTCATGAGTCGTGCTCGGTGATGATTACGCGACAGCAGGATCATCGTTTCCGGAGTTATCCGATCTGCGTGGTTGGAAACCTCTAACCTCTATATAGGAATCATAAAGGTCCGCATTGAATGTTTCAGACACTCGACACTCCTCTGCAGGAGATCGCAGACAAGGTACTCGGCGAAGAACGATTGTCGTTCGAAGACGGGGTATACCTGGATGAACTGGCCGACCTGCACACGCTCGGTTATCTTGCCAATATCGTGCGGGAACGCAAGAGCGAAAACTTCGCCTACTACAACACGAACATTCATCTGAATCCGACGAACGTCTGTGTCTACCGTTGCCGGTTCTGTGCATTTCGCGCAGATCTGAAGGATGAAAAATCCTACACGTTTGACGAACCGATGATTCGTGAACGTGTGCTGGAAGGACGTGCTGCCGGAGCGACGGAAATTCATGTTGTCGGCGGCCTGCACCATAAGAAGAAGTTCGACTGGTATCTGGACGTTGTGCGGACGATTCGCGAGACGTGCCCGGAAATTCACGTCAAAGCATGGACGCCCGTCGAAATCAGCTGGTTCAGCTTCATCACGAAGAAACCGATTCGCTGGATTATGGAGCAGATGATTGACGCCGGGCTGGGCAGCATGCCTGGAGGTGGCGCCGAGATCTTTGACGCCGAAGTTCGTAAACAGCTGTGCGAACACAAGGCGGATTCTGCTGTGTGGTTTGATGTTCACAGAACGGCCCATGAATTGGGTCTGCGATCGAACGCGACGATGCTGTACGGTCACATCGAACAGGCCAGGCACCGAATTGATCATATGGTGCAATTACGAGACCTGCAGGACGAAACGGGTGGATTTCAAACCTTCATCCCGCTCGCGTTTCACCCGGATAACACCGAGTTGGAATCCCTTGAAAAATCTGATGGTCTGTCTGATCTGCGAATGATGGCCGTTGCCAGGCTGATGCTGGATAATTTCGATCACATGAAGGCCTACTGGATCATGCTGGGACAGCAAACCGCTCAGATGGCGCTGAGTTACGGTGCCGATGACATTGACGGCACCGTCGTACACGAGCTTATCTACCACGATGCTGGCGCCGACACTCCGGAGGGCATGACTGTGGAGCAGTTGCACCAGCTGATTCGGGAAGCCGGTCGTGAGCCGGTTGAACGTGACACGTTATACCGCAAGGTCATTCGCGATGGTGCCAACTGGACGGTCGGCGAATCTGTAGTGGCGTGAAGATTGTGATGAGGCGATTCAGAATGTATTTCATGTTGGCCCGGTCAGGAAACGCCGTAGCCCTTCCGGCTGCGCACGTTTGGCACGGAACATGTTTGACCGAACGTGACCAGAAAAAAGAGTTCGACGTGGTACATACCGACGAGGTCGTACCACTGCTTAAGCGTCTGGCATTGATGACGTGTGGCGTAATCGTCAGTGCGTTGTTGATTGGCTGTGGGGAATCGAAGAACGGTATTTCTTCTATAGACATCCCCAGCACGGAAACCCTTCATACGGAAGTGGAGCGAGGTCCGGTCAAGGTGGCCGTGGATGTGTCACCGAAAGAGCCTCGACTCTCTGATGAGCCGAAACTGACACTGACCATCACTGCCGCAGACGGCGTGAAAGTTGACGCGCCGCCGTTTGGACAATCACTCGGCGAATTTGTTATCCGCGATTTCCATGAACCGATACCAAAGCGTGCCGAGGGTCACCGGATTCTACAGCAGGTTTACACATTGGAGCCTACGCGCGCCGGCCCGATTTCGGTGGCTCCCATTTCCGTGCGGTTTGTTGATAATCGCCCTGATGGTGACGGCGGAGAGCACACGATAGAAACCGAGGCCCTGACACTGAACATCGACACGATTGTTCCCTCAGAGGCTCCGTCGTTGAACGATCTCAGACCGCCCGCACCTCCGGAGGAACTTCCCCGGGACGGACTGGCTTTTGCCTGGCTTTGGATAATCGGCGGAATCATTTTGCTGGTGGGTGGTTACATCATCCTTCGTCGACGTCGCACAGCGATGAGGACGGCCGAACCGCAGTTGTCGCCGCAGGAATTGGCCAACCGTGAACTAAGAGCGTTGATTTCCGGAAGACTGTCTGAGACCGACGTGAAGGCGTTTTTTGTAGAACTGACCGGCATCGTGAGGCGATATATCGAGCGCAGCACGGGCGTCCGAGCGCCAGAGCAGACGACCGAAGAGTTCCTTCGAGAGGTCAACGCGAACGATCTGTTCCCGCATGAAACGAACGCTCGGTTGGGTGCATTTCTGGAGTCTGCCGACCTTGTGAAATTTGCCGGATATCAGCCGGACCAGGAAGGCATTAAACAAGGCACGCACCGAGCGAAACAGTTCATCGAACTGAAGGCCCATGCTGTGGCACTCCACGATCATCGCGATGACCCGAATTCAGATGACCGCAGTCCGGAAGAAGCAGTCGCACTGCGGGAGACTTAGGTATGAGTGTTTTTCGTTTCGGTTCACCGTGGGCATGGCTGTTGCTGATCCCCTATATAGCCGTTGTGCTTCTTGGGCGTCGTCGCGAACAACCTGCAGCCCTTTACTCCAGCGTTGACCTGTTGAAAACGCTGCCGGTCACGTTTGCTCAGCGCGTCAGGCGTGTGCTTCCGGGGTTGAAGCTTCTTGGTCTGCTGCTGGTTGTCGCCGCACTTGCCAGACCTCAACTGGGGCAAGAGGAATTCCGCATAAGGACCGAAGGCATTGCGGTACAGATGTGCATCGATCGATCCGGATCGATGCAGGCACTGGATTTTCCGGTGGACGGTGAACAGGTGGATCGCCTGACAGCCGTGAAAAGTGTCTTTCGTGACTTCGTCGCCGGGAATGACGACTTCAATGGCAGGCCGGACGACTTGATCGGCCTTGTCGCCTTCGGTGGATTTGCCACGGCTCTGTGTCCGCCCACTCTTGACCATGGAGCCTTGCTGGATGTTCTGCAGGGGGTGGAGATTCCAAAGCCAGTTCATGACGACCAGGGCAGAATCATCAACGAACGGCTTCTGCAGGAGGAGCAGGCAACCGCCATTGGAGATGCTCTGGCGCTGGCGGTCGATCGTCTAAGAGATCTGGATTCCAAAAGTAAGGTGATCGTGCTGCTGTCAGACGGTGAAAATACAGCTGGCGTCATTTCACCGGAAGACGCCGCAGATGCTGCCGCTCAATTCGGAATCAAGATCTACGCGGTCGGCGTCGGGACGACGGGTATGGCGCCTTATCCAGGTGTGGACATTTTCGGACGCAGTGTGCTGCAGGCACAACGCGTGCGGCTGGACGAGGCGACCTTGAAACTGCTTGCCCGGAAGACAGGAGGTCAGTACTTTAATGCTCAGGACACCGAAGCCCTGAAGCGAGTTTATGCTGAGATTGACCAGCTGGAGAAGACGGAAGTGGAGGGCCGGCTGTACACGGAATATCGGGAAGTGTTTGGTTTCCCAATGGTCAGCGGAGTCCTCTGCGTTCTGGCCTGTATCATTCTTGATGCGACATGGCTGCGATCCCTGCCGTGAGGCGGGGCGGCCCACCAGCCGATGCGAGCTGCCGCTCGGAACCTTATGGGCCGCTGCCGCTGGTCGGTACGTCTGACTCACACACACCAGCCAATCCGGATCGCTGATGCCAACCACGATTACTGCATTCGAAACCCACGACATTCGGTTTCCAACGTCTCAGGAATTGGACGGCTCGGATGCCATGAATCCCGATCCGGACTATTCGGCAGCCTACGTCGTGCTCAAAACTGATTCTGACCACCTCAACGGCTATGGCATGACGTTCACCATCGGTCGCGGCAATGAACTGTGCGTGGCCGGCATTCAGTCGCTGGCCCGGCTACTGGTGGGGGTGACGGTAGAATCGTTGATGGCCGAGCCGGTAACGCTGTATCGAAAACTGACAGGAGACAGTCAGTTGCGCTGGGTAGGCCCGGAGAAAGGCGTTGTCCATCTGGCTGCCGCCGCCGTGATCAACGCCGTCTGGGACTTGTGGGCCAGAATTCACGGCAAGCCGGTGTGGCAAATCGTGTGTGAAATGTCGCCACAGGAATTTGTCGGCTGCATCGATTTTCGGTATCTGACTGACGCGATCACGCCGACTCAGGCAATCGAACTCATGACACAGGTTCAGGCTGACAAGGCGGAAAGGCTGGCTACGGTCACGCAGCAGGGCTACCCCAGCTATACGACGTCGGCGGGTTGGCTGGGCTACTCCGACGAAGCGTTGAAACAAAAGTGTGAAGGGCTCCGTGAACGCGGCTGGTCACACTTCAAGATCAAGGTAGGGCGTGATCTTGACGATGACATCCGTCGCTGCCGAGTGATGCGTCAGGAAATGGGCGATGAGGCCTTCATGATGATCGACGCCAATCAGGTCTGGGACGTGCCTCAGGCGATCGAATGGATCGGTCAGCTGGCCGAATTTCGCCCCTGGTTTGTGGAAGAACCAACCAGTCCCGATGACATTCTTGGCCACGCTGCGATTGCAGATGCCGTGTCGCCAATTCGCGTGGCCACGGGCGAGATGTGTCACAACCGAGTGATGTTCAAGCAGTTCCTGCAATCCGGCGGGATGCAGGTCTGTCAGCTGGACAGTTGCCGGCTGGGTGGGGTCAACGAAGTGCTTGCTGTGTTGCTGCTGGCAGCTCGATATAACGTGCCGGTCTGCCCGCATGCAGGCGGCGTCGGATTATGCGAATACGTCCAGCATCTCAGCATCATCGACTACGTCTGTGTGTCGGCAGATATGGAAGGACGCATCACGGAGTATTCTGACCACCTGCACGAATACATGGTGACACCTGTTCGCATGCAGAATGGTCGCTACATGCCACCAACCGACGCGGGCTACAGCGTCGAATTCACTCCGGATGCACTCAACCGATTTTCACGCAGCCCACCCGATACCCACTCGCGATAGCCAGCAACTGGATTACTCCCTGACCACAATCGCCTCCGCATGAACCGCAAAGCGGTCAAGCCGGAATGGCAATGTCGAGTAATGGCCAGCACGCGATCTGATTCTCCGACGGGATCAATCAGTATCCGGAACTCATCAACTACAACGACGAAGTCATTGGCAGTTCCTGCAAGCTTCCCGACTCCGCTCTCGCCAAAGTGCCTCGCAATGGGTAGCCCAGGTTGCTCGCAACCAATGGGTGCCGCAGGCACAGGAGGTTTCGAGGAACGACCTTCCGGCAATCCGTCGCTCGAGAGAGCACACAGACCTCCCGTTGCTGCGCAACCCTTGTTGCAAGCAACAGGGCCACCCGGCGGGTGAGTTGTATGCCGATGCCGTCGCAGCATCTGATGTTACAATTCAACAGCGGGATACAGCTGCTGAATCGAACGATCCAGACGGCACGGTCTGGAACGATTTCTGTGATTGGATCGATGTACTGTGTCAGGGCCTGCGACCAGGTTTCCAGATCCTCGCGCAGAGACGCGGAGCCGTAGAGGGACTAACTACAGCACGGATTCCAAAGTGTGCCACCGGCACACTCGACTCCTCGTTTGGCAATCCACGACCGTAATATTTGAGTCCTTCGGTCGACGAATGGCTGGAACTTGCATCGCTCGGCAGGTCTGTGGTGCCTGACGAGAAGTTGTTCCCGGGGTTCACGGAAGAATCACCAGCAAAATCACTGGCGTCTTACCATGTCGACGTGCTTTGCGTCATCAAAACTCGTCGGCGTCAGACGAATTGAGCAGACCGGCAGAGGATTCGAAGAATCGGCGTCTTCGTTGCGGCGCTTCCGTTGGTTGATTGGCGTGTTCTTCAAGATCTTTCAGATTCGCCTGGCAGACACGGCAGCCTACCGTCATCAAATGAAACTCGACGTAATTCGAAGCGTCTTTCGGGAGAGTTCCCAACAAATATCCCCCCAGTTCGCTGCGCCCCGGACAACTCAATCTCTCCCGGTGCCAGATTTCGCCGACCGTGTGTCCCCCCTGGTCAAGGTGATGAATCAGCTGAGCAATTCGAGACTGCAGTGATTCGTCCGACCGCAACTGCTGTTCCAGTTCGGTCATGCGTTCCGCCGGCAACATTTCGTCCAGCCAGGCACAGAGTTCTCGGTCAGTCCACGTCATATGCTTCGATCTGAAATGTTTGTCTTGTGATTCCCTGGCAAGACCCGGTCCCGGTTGTATGGCCCCGGAAACGAACTTTCGGCTTGTCAGGAACAGTCGAAGTGTACCAGCTTGTCACAAAAGAATGCGACCGTTAGAGTCTGGGCAGTGGGTGATCGGTACTTCTGGTTGTTGTCTTGAGTGTCAGGTACGCGTCCGTTCTGGAGTCAGAACTTGTTGCCGTCTGAGGCCGGTCGACCATTGGGCGGGAATGGAAGATTTTGTGGTTGAGTTTCGGACGTTTCACAATACCGATCCGCCAGAGGTTTTGAAGCTCTGGCATTCAAGCAACCTCGGACCGAGCGCTGCTGAAGGGTTTCCCTGCGACATTTTTGAACTGTTCGTTTTTTCGCAGCCGTTCTTTGACCGAAAAGGTTTTTTTGTCGCTCACGAGGGGGGGCAGGTCGTCGCTTTTGTGCACGCGGGGTTTAGCTGCACTGCAGACGGCACTTCGCTGGACAAAACGGATGGCGTGATTTCGGCACTGGTCGTTCATCCGGAATTTCGACGACGTGGCGTAGGCACACAACTTCTGCAGCTGGCGGAAGGCTATCTGAAGGCGAATGGAGCCAGATCGATCGTTGCGGGGGCCGGACTGGATCGCAACGGTTTCTATAACGGCATCTACGGTGGTCTGCAGGCCTCCGGATTCGCCAGCGAAGTTGCTCCCTGGGCCGAGTTTCTTGAACCACTGGGCTATCATCACAACGGCAGTACCCGGATCCTGCATCGCGACCTGACCGTCGGGCGCGATCCTGTGAGTGCTCGACTGATTCGTCACCGTCGTCGCATGAATCTGGTGATTACTGACCGAGTTGCCGACATGCCCTGGTGGTGGCACGTGCGATTCGGTCAGCTGGATGCCCTGAAGTTTGAACTGCAGCAACGTCAGGGGGACACGGTCGTCGCATCGGGGCAGATCATCGGACTGGATGTTTACGTGCCAAAGTGGGGAGTTCGGGCCGTCGGCATGAAGGACCTATGGGTGCCGGAAAAAGAACGTCGTCACGGCTACGGATTTTCATTGGTGCTGGAGATCTGTCGGCGGCTCCGCGAACAGTCTATCCAGATCATCGAGGCACAGGTCGATGCCGACAATGCAGCGGCGTACGATTTGTTCACCAGCGCCAAATTTGAGCTGGTACAGGAATTGGTGACGTTTCGACGCGAACTTTGAGTTCACGTCGCATGCAATCTCATTGACATTGACATCAACAAGGGCGGCATTTGGCAGACGGCATGTCTGAACCATCTGGCGAACAGACCATGGCCTGCATCTGCGTTTTTTGTGGTTCTCGCAGCGGCAACGACAACGCCCACGCAGAAGCTGCTCGTCAGTTGGGCGTTACGCTCACAGCACACGGGCACAGCATTGTATACGGAGGCGGAAGCGTAGGGCTGATGGGCGAACTGGCGGATGCCGCATTGCAGCACAGAGGCCGCGTGATTGGTGTGATTCCGGAAGCACTTGCCAAAGTGGAAGTCATGCACCAACGGGTCGCCGACATGAGAATCGTGCCGGACATGCATGTGCGGAAAGCAACGATGCACAGATTGGCCGACGGTTATATTGCGTTGCCGGGCGGATACGGTACGCTCGAGGAATTGTTTGAAGTGCTGTGCTGGGCGCAACTGGAATTCCACGCTTCACCAGTAGCAATGTTAAATCTGGACGGTTACTACGATGGCCTGGCCAGCCTGATTGAAAACATGGTACAGCAGGACTTTCTGAGTCAGCCGTACAGACAACTGCTGACGTCTGCCACGTCGGTAGCGGACCTCGACAGCTGGCTGGAACGACACTTCGGTACAGCGGCAACCACAGGAGAAAAATGATGCCTCAGTTTCGGGCACGTCATTATCGCACGCTGCTTCCTGTCGATGTGACGATCGAGGATGACCTGATCGCCGACATCTGTGAAGCTGATTGTTCGGATCAGGAAGCTGCAAATCTTCCGTATGTCAGTCCGGGTCTCTTTGACATACAAATCAACGGATACAACGGCATCTGGTTCAGCAGTCCGGCTCTGACAACGGATCAGGTTGTTGCCGTGACTCAGTCGTTGGTCAATAAATCGGTGGCTCGGTATTTTCCCACGCTGATTACCAACTCATTTGAAGCATTGCATCACGGGTTCAGTACTCTGCGTCAGGCGTGCGAACAGAGTTCCCTGGTGAATGACTGCGTCGCCGGATATCACCTTGAGGGACCGTACATTTCAACAGAAGACGGTCCTCGTGGCGCGCATCCGCTGCAGCATGTCAGGCCTGCCGACTACGATGAATTTCAGAAACTTCAAACAGCGTCCGGCGACAGGATCCGTCTGGTGACACTGGCCGCGGAAGCAGACAACGCCGTGCCATTTATTCAGCAGTGCACGGCCGATGGAGTCGTCGTGGCGGTGGGACATTCTGCAGCTGATACCGATCAGATAGGTGCAGCGGTTGAGGCCGGGGCACGCCTGAGCACTCATCTGGGCAACGGAGCTCACGCCACACTGCCACGGCACCCCAACTATCTTTGGGACCAGTTGGCCGACGATAATCTGTGGGCCAGCATTATTGCAGATGGATGGCATCTGCCGGATTCTGTCCTGAAGTGTGTCCTGCGCTGCAAGTCGATGTCACGGACGATCCTGACTTGTGACGTCTCGGGGTTCGGCGGCTGCCCCTCCGGAACTTATGCCGAAGGTGACGTGGGTGTGGAAGTCCTTGACGACGGTCGAATTGTCGTCGCTGGGCAGCGGCAGTTTCTGGCTGGATCCGGCGCGATTACGGGCGATTGTATTGTACATATGATCGATGCGTGTGGCGTGTCACTATTCGATGCTGTGCGAATGGCTTCAGTCAATCCCGCAATACTGTTCGATGAACCGTTGCCGGATCTGGAGGTTGGAGCGATTGCGACGCTATCTCTGTTCCGTCTATGGAAATCCCAACCGGAATCGAAATTACAATCGGATAATGGCGGATCTTCGACGTTTTTACCGATTGACACGTTTGTGTGCGGGAAATCCCGGTGGGCACCTCCGGCGACTGATTCCTGACAGCAACCGCAGCATGATTTCCTTTGGAAAAACGCGGAATTTGGGATTCATGTTTAGTCTGCCGTCATTGATTCATGGCGACCTGGTGGTACCATTCACTTCCCCCCACGTCTGTGTCGAATGACGGATCAAGGTTCCCAAATCTTCGCTTGGATGGCTGATTCCAATCGTCGATCTCCTTCCTGGCCTTCACAATTGCAATAAAGACCACTTCGTTTTCCGGTGCACGCCGTACTTCATACGAATGGCACGGATTTCGCTGTTCATCAGCTGATGCCTGCTTCCATTCTCAAAGGACTCAACCGCTCAAGTCATGGTGGACCTGAATTCACAAGATGAACTGAAATCGTTTCTCATCGCCAGTCAGCTTCTTCGCGCCGATCAATGGCAGCAGGTTGAGGCTGAATTGCTCAATGGCGAGGACGTTTCTGCCATCCTGCAGCTAATGGAGGGACGTCATTTACTGACGCCACTGCAGACTCGGCGTATTCTCAATGGGGATACGGAAGGGTTGGTGCTGGGTAACTACAAACTACTGTATCGAAATGCCTCAGGTGGTTTTGCCCGAGTGTACCGGGCTGAGACGGTCGATGGCCAGGAAACGGTAGCCGTGAAGTTGCTCCGTGATCGCTGGGCTTCGGACCCTGCGGCCGTGGCGGGGTTTCACCGCGAAGCTCGTATCTGCCAGCGATTCAAGCATCCGAACATTGTTCCGATTTATGATGTCGGCAGTGAAGGTGATTTTCACTATTTCACGATGGAGTTTGTCGAAGGTGGCAACCTGCGTGACTTCCTTCGCGTTCGAGAGACGCTCTCCCCGAAGGAATGTCTTCGCTGCGTCTACGAAATCTGTTCTGCATTGGAATACGCTCTCGAAAAGGGCGCCACCCATCGTGACCTGAAGCTGACGAATGTGCTGATGAGTTCCCACGGAGTCGCCCGGTTGGTGGACTTCGGGCTGGCCGGCGCCGAAGTACTCGCTCACGCCGGCACCAGTGACGACGTGCATCGCGCGCTTGAGTACGCCTCTCTGGAACGCGGCACGAACGCACCTAACAACGACCCGCGGAGCGACATCTTCTTCGTCGGTTCGATCATGTACGAGCTGCTCACTGGAACACCCACATGGCCCAGAACAGGAGACCGAGAGGAACGCAAACTGCTGAGCCGATACACTAACACTGCGCCCATCCGGAATATTGCCCCGGATCTTCCGGCCTGTGTTGTCAACATCGTTCAAAGAATGATGAAGGTCAGCCCCAGCGATCGTTATCAGTCGGTCGGGGAAGCTATAGCAGACTTGAAGAACGCCATGGTGGAATTGGGGGAATGGCGGGAAACTGACGAGCCGGATGCAGTTTCCCTGCACCTTATGTCGCGGCCTTTTGAGTTACTCGTGGTGGACTCGCGAAAAAAACGTAAGGCTGCATTGAAAGCCTACTTCACGAAACATGGATTCGCGATGTCGTTCGTCGCGGAGCCCACAATGGCCCTGGAGCGATTGAAGAGTTCCAGTCCGCCCGATGGATTGCTTATTCTGGCCGACCGGTTCACCGATTCTGCTCTGGATTGTTTTCCGCAGATTCAGGCGTACGCACGATCGATGAAAACGCCATGCCTGGCCGTATTTCCCGCAGAAGAAAGAGGGCGCGTTGACGGCCGAATTCGCGGCACTCGGTATGGAGCCACGGCCTATCAGCCAGCCACCCTTCGCGAGATTCGCGTTCACTTTGAACAATTCAGCATCAGCTAGATGCAGCTTACTTGTTGTCGTGGACGATTCAGGCTCGTGGGAATAACGAAACTGCTATCGAAAAGCGTTCTTCGTGCCCACAAGTCAGCGTGAAACACTGTAGCCGTGCCCCCCCCTATTGAAGGCAGCGGACCTGCAGCGAAATTGTTTGTGACAGTGGAATCTCCCACGGGTGAAGGACTGTTCACCGGATGCCGATTTTGTGGGTCCGCGCTTACGACCGACTGATGCGATAGCCCGGTGCATCAGACGAAAACAGAGACGCCTGCCAGCGAACGCCAATGCCAGGACGATCACTCAGTCGTATGTGTCCGGCGTTAACGACGACCGTCGTGTCGATCAGTTTTGGGTAAACGGTAGCAATGTGCGCTCGCACGCATTCCTGATACGTCACACAAGGCACGGCGCCGGCGATATTCAACCCGGACATCAATGTTAATGGTCCGGTGCAATCATGCATCAGCACCGGGATGTTATACAGCTGGGCCAGTTCAGCAATTCGACGCGATTCACTGATGCCACCTACCCATGTCGGGTCGATCATCAGGTAATCTGCTGCGTCACCGTCCAGAGTCTGGCGGTATTGTTCGCGAGTGACCAGCATTTCACTGACGGCAATCGGAACACCAGCGCCGCGACGAAATTCGGCCATCGCAGGAATACTGTCCGGCCGCAGCACGTCCTCCAGCCACAGCGGGTGAAATGGCTGCATTGCACCAGCAATATCCAATGCTGCCGGCAGGGCGAAGAAACCGTGTCCGTCCAGCATGACGTCCATACGGTCTCCGACGCGATCTCGAATTGCTGCGAACGGCGCAACGCCGCGAGCCACGTCCGCAGCGCTGATGCGCAACCCACCGGACTCACGGTAGATGGAGTCGAATGCCCACAATTTCATGGCGGTGAATCCTTCTGCCAGCAACTCTTCCGCCAGATCTCCCGGTGTGTGGATGCACGCCCAGTTGTCCTCCAGCGGACCTGCCTGTCCGGGGTCACCGTGGCCGGGCCAGCCCGCCGTCTGCCGGCCGCTCGTTGAACTGCGGACACCGTACAACGGGCCGCCGCAACTATTGTAGACGGGCACCGCATCTCGAACCGGCCCGCCCAGCAGTCTCCACACGGGCTGCTTCGTCAACTGGCCCAGAATATCCCACAGCGCCAGGTCGACAGCAGACAGAGCTCGCAGTTCGGCCCCGATCCCGCCAAAAGACGTCATGCGTTCGTACAGAAAACGCCAGTGACTCTCAATGGCGGCAGCATCTGCACCCAGCAGTCGCTGAGCCATCCAGTCATGTAACACGGCGGCGGCGGCTTCCGGAATGTAATAGGTCTCGCCATGCCCGACGACCTCTTCACCGTCAATTGTGCCGGCGTCGGTGTGAATCCGCAGCAACAGCAACCCTGGCATGACGTCTGACGGAATTGCCGTCTCAACCGCCGTGATTCGCGGGCCACGACTGTATGCGTGTTCCTGGGGCGGCCCGGATGGATGGCCGGAATGCGTCATTGTTGGGGCTCCGTCAGGTCATTGATCTGGCTTGAATGCAAATGCAGGTCGGGACTGTACGATCGACGGATTATCTAACGGATTCAGCGTTGACTCGACAACGGTCCCAACGATTCATCCGGCCATCATCGCGTTTCTGTTGCCTGCATCAAGCCACGCAGGTAACCCCACGCGAACAATCTTCCGGGCGTTGTGTAGCCCGGTTCCCCGGCATCGCCTTCAAGCATGGGTACATGGTCCGGGCGAATCGGACCGCCAAATCCGATCTCCTGATATGCCCGCATGGCCTCCGCCATGTCGGTGGGGCCGTTGTCGTGGAAGGTCTCCGTAAACGATTCCGGGCTTCCCTGTACATCACGAAAATGAACGTAGCGAATATGTTTGCCCAACCGACGGATCGTGGCTGGAATATCCACGCCCATTTCCGCAAACGTCCCCTGGCAAAAGCAGATGGCATTGTTTGCGCTGGGGACAAGCCGGACCAGACGTTCGAACGAGTCCACGCAGTTCATGATGCGAGCCCGGCCCGCGAACTCGGCCAGCGGTGGGTCGTCCGGGTGCATGGCCAGAATGACTCCGGCCGCTTCTGCGACCGGCAGCAGTTCTGTGAGCATTGCCTCCAGATTCGTCCACAATTCATCGCAGGAAACACCGACGCCGTTGGCCGGCACGTTTATCGCATCGCCGTCGTGCCCCAGAAGCACCGCCCGTTGTGCATCGGCCAGGTCAAAGGCTGTGACTCGGGCTCCGCCCCGCTGCGGGGCGTCAAGTCGTGTGCGTACCCAGTCAGTTCCCGCCATAAAGTTGTAACACAGAATCGGAATGTCGGATTCGCCCATGTTGCGGATAAGTTCCTTGAGTGCCCCTATTTCCGTCCCGTCATCGCACCCAACCTTGATGTTCTCGATCGGCAGGTAGCCTTCGATCACACCCAGCGTCAGATCAAACCTCGCAAAATGCACCTGTCTTCGACGCAAATCATCCATCGTTGGTCCCGGATAACGAGAAACGATGTGTGTCACTCCGCACTGCGCGGCCAGTCGGAGATTCTCATCCGATTCGGGCGTCAGAACACTGGATAGCTGCATGCACATACTTTCGCTGGGATGGCGGTCGTCGTCGGAGATGCCGGCAGGACGTTCACGTGGCGTGATTCTGATTCACGCTGCAGGTCGATGTGTTTTCTTCCGAGTCGCGATGTTGAACTGCAGCGTTTCACGCTGACTTGTGGCCGCGAAGAGAGAGTTTTAATAGCAGTTCTGTCACTCCCACGAGCCTGTATCGTTCACGACAATAACTCTATTGCATTAAGGTCGGCGGTCGAAGACCTTTGGCATGAAGCCGACGGATGTTTCCATCCAGGACCCACAGCTGCATCCGCCGCCCCCTTCCGGCGACAGCAGCATGCCGCCCGCCGGAATTGTACTGAGCCAGCAATCAGGGCGCAGACGAGACCAGGATGATGTGGCAGCATTTTCGGGATCCCACATGGTAACGTTGCTGGATCGCAGGAACACGGCACCCGCCGTGCAGGCATAGGTTCCGCACCCGTGTGCAACGGGCATGGTTTCCGGCAGGACTGCTCCATCCTTCAGTGACAGAACCGCCGGTCGCAGAAACAGTCGGTCACCGACAATGGCCGGGCGGGACATCGCCTTGCCATGATCGCCCTTGCCTTTGAGCCACTCTGTCGATTGAGTCCACCGCTCGCCACCATCACTGTCGCCAAAGGACGTGACCTTGAAGGCGGCGTTCGCAGATGAAACCAGGGTCAGCTGGTCTGCTGCATGAGCCAGGTACAACACAACCTGCTGACTCATGGGATCGAGCTTCTTTTCCCACTTCGGTGATCCGGTCGCTGCATCGATGGCCACAAGGTGCAGGTCCTGCCAGAGTTTGGCATCGCCGATGCGGCGCTCCTGTGACGCCATGATTTCGCTGTTGCGTGATTCGACAAAATACATCGTGTCGTCACCGATCGTAATTGTCGAATTCAGAACGACGCCACGGTTGTATTCCCATGTCAGTTCATCCGTTTCGACATCGTTGCAGAACAGGCGGTCGCTGCAAATCGGAAAGGTGACCGGTCCGGTTCTGGCGTCGTACCATCCTGCGTCGCCGCCACCCCAGAAACTGGTCCAGGATGTTCCCGCCCTGACTGCACTGCCATAGAGTCGACCGTGCTGCGTAGCCACGTAACCCCATTCAGTGGGCACTTCCGGCGTTCCATTCGTCGCAGGAATGCGGTTGATGACTTCTCCTGAAATTGTGTCGATTTTCCAGCATTCGTCTTTCACCACAACATACAGATGATCCCGGTCTGCGCACCAATTGCTGCAGTCGCGTGGCATGTTGAATCGTTCCAGCCCCGGAATCTCCAGCGACCACAGCACTGTTCCGTTGAAGTTGTCGACCGCAATGATTCGGTGCAGTCCCTGAAGAAACAGTCGCCCGCCTGTCGACAATGGAGAGGGTTTTCGCCCGTTACGGTCGGCTTGATACCGTGGCCCCGGACGCCCGACCCATTGCACGCTCAGGTCATCCGCGGTCTTTGCTCCGCCAAGGTGCTCGCCAGCGAAAGCCGAGTTGTTCGGATCTCCGTACAGATGAGACCAATCGCCGGCGTCCGCCAGTGACGGACGCACATAGCGATGCCAGACCCTGCCGTCTCGCAAATTCAATGGCTTAAAGTGAACGGGAACGTCGCTGGCAGGCGGCTGCATCAGCAACGCGATCCCGCCGTCCGGTCGCACATGGCGTTCAATTTCGCGAAGTTCGTCCACGTCCGTTTCGCCAGTCGCCAGGACTACGGTCGCCCAATTCCCGACGAAGGGCAGGTGCGTCAGTTCCGCCACGTGGTGGACGGCAACCTGATTTCCGTAGACCCCGTTCTCCCGAAGCATTGTTCGAAGGCGTGAGACGTTCGCTGCATTGGTGTCGGCCACAACAAAACGCAGCGGGCTGTCACGGCAGAGTTGCAGTAACAGTTCGTCATCGATTGTTCCCACAACGAGACACATTCCCGGACGAGCTGACGTACTTTCCAGCACCTGCTGAGACAACTTTGCAGTTGCGGCGTCGCGGATACCGGTAATTTGATCAGCTGATACAGGCGTGTAGTTGAAGAAATTGTCGCATTCAAACGTCTGTGTGAACGTCGTCACGTCGCCCACTGAAACGCCGATCCGATACTCGTAGGCCCGTTGATGCCCCAGGTGCGTTAATGTCACCTGATGCTCATGCCGAGGCGTGTCATCCGAAACCGACTGGTTGAGATCGTCGGTTCCATATTGCAACAGCTAGGGGCCTGGCTCTGCAGTGGTCCAGCGAACAATGGCGCTGTGTGGATCGGTGAACTGCAGCCACGGCCCGGAAGCAAGGCTGGCTTCAGTCGCCTTCGCCGGGATTCGGTCGCGCGACGTCTGGTAGTGATTCAGGATTTCATCTTCCGACAGTCCCTCACCGTATAGCTGTACTTCGTGCAGCGCTCCGCGCATTCGAAAGTACTCGTCCTTGTCGTGGTACGCGCCGATCTCAAACCACGCACGATCCGGGTAGGCGATATCACCCACCTGCTGATTGCTTTCCGCGCACAGCTTGCCGTTGACAAACAGTTTCATGACCGTTCCGTCGTAGCTTCCGGCGACATGATACCACTGTCCCGTGTTGAAGTCGTGGTCAGCCGTCAGGTATGTCAAACGGCCTGGTCCCCCGATCGACGAGACACCAATGCAGAATCGATTTTTCCGGTATCCCAGTATCCAGCCTTTTTCAAAGTCGCCGTTGTCCTGAATAACACCGATGATGCTGCCCCATTCCTGCAACTGATCGACGCGAACCCATCCTTCAGCAGTGAACTGTGCGGTCGGCACGGGCACGCTTCTAAAGTCGGGCGAGACCATCACCGTCTGGCGTTTTCCGTCAAGTTCCAGTGCCTGATACTGTCCGATACGGGAAAAACTCGGCGCCCCCGAAAGCGTCAGGTTGGGCCCATGCAATGCGTGCACGGAAGTACTGGTCGACGTCGACTTCTGGAAACTCCAGTGCCCCAACAATCGATCGTCGTCCAGCGTTGGTACATCGCTCAATGATGGTTGCTTAGTGGAGAGTGCACTGGCAAGCGAAGAATCATCCGGCTTCGAACTTTCGGAATCTGGCGTTGCGTAGCTGTGAACTGTTCCCGTGTTGCTGCTGGCAAACAGTCGGCCATTGGCCGCGGCAAGACCAAACACACGTCCGGTGGCCGGCTTCTGCCACAGTAGACGACCGTCTTTTGCCGAATGTGCCGCGACGATCTGATCGCCGCCGACAAAAAGCGTGTCGCCCGCCTTGATCATGGCGAACGGACAATCACACGCCACTTTCCACAATACTTTTCTCTCAGTCAGACTGGAAGCAATGATCTCAGAATCAGTCAGCATCCACGATGTTGCTCCATCGACAACCAACGCGTTTCCACGCCCCAACCCGGCGACCACTTCACGCGATTGACCGCTGGATTGACGGAAACCACCTTTGCGGGAATCCGTGGCCGGACCGTGAAAAACGTCCTCATCCAAAGACACCACAACAACAGAGCCACCGCCACTCTTGACCATTTCCCCCAGGTCTTTTCCAGTGGTGCGGTCAAAAACACGAGGAGCAACTCGGCCCTGAGGCAACACAAGGAACTTTGACGACAGAGCCGGAGATCCTTCCATCGTGCGACCAGGCAGCGACTTTACGAAATGACGTTCGTCGTCCGTTGTTCCCGTCGCCGCATCGACCGCGCACAGCCATGCGTCCTTCCACGGCAACATGGCACACGAGAACCATGCGGTTCCGTCGTCAACCACAACGCCCGTGCGGCACGGCTGAAACGGAATGAAGCGACCGTTGTTCAGGAACAGATGATTGGTGTCAGTAGGTGTGAACTTCCATATCAACTGGCCGTCGTCCGCCCCAACGCAGCGAGCATATCCATCGTCAGACCCAAAATAGACGCGACCTTCAGACCACGTTGGCGCCAGCCGCACCGGGCCGTCTGCCGTGACGGACCATCGCTCTTTTCCGTCGTCAGCTCCCAGGCAATACAGCGAATCGTCTGCGGACGATCCAAACCAGACGCGATCGCCGACGGCAATGACATGAAACACGGGGTCATAATTCCGCATCGTCGGCAGATTGCGGTGGAAGGCAAAGGCATCGTACTTGGCCGGACCTGCCCACGCCGTCTGAGGAGGCGACGCGGATTGCCAGACCCAGTCCAAAGTCAGCTTGCTGACCTGCAGTTGCTCATCTGTCGTTCCTGTTCGTCGATTGTCATGTTGCCACGTCGGCCAGTCGGCCATGACGGACAGCGGGGCTATCGCTCGCAGCACGACGATCAGCAGCAGTACCTGGCGGTGCATTCGAAATTGCTTTCTTAAGGGCTAGCTGAATTCGACGTTCCAATCACCGAGAACAGTCTGCGATGGGCGATAAGAGTGTCGCACACCAGCAATCGGTTCTGCAAGCCGGTGCCAGGGAACGCGGGGTAACAGGAGCAGCAAAAGGTCGTCACCGACCGTTCTGGCGGTGCTGCCGTCGTGCGATGTGCCCACTTCGGCAGCCGCCCGCAAACCCCCGCACAGCGTGCTGTTGCAGCGTCCAAAGCCGCAATCTGCCGCGACGCCTCCTTGACGTGATGATTTCATATAATTGAAGTGGACTTTCGGAATATTAAAGTACATGATTCGGGTTGTTTAATATTGTTTAGATTGACTTGAGGTTTGCTGGTGTCCAAACGAGCTTGGATTACGTTTTTAGGTGAAGAGGATCTGTCGTTTGTGCGACGCTTGGTACTGGCTTCCGGGTCTCTGAAACAGATCGCTCAGCAGTATGGCGTGACCTATCCGACGATTCGGCTTCGACTGGATCGACTGATTGCAAAGATCCAAGCCGTCGAGCAGTACAGCGAGGTCTCTGAATTTGAACGTCTGTTGCGAGCCCAGTTGGCGGACCAGAAACTTTCTCTGGAGACGTTTCGAGTACTGCTTTCTGCCCACCTGAAAGAACAGGAGAACACAGATGAGCCGTCGAATTCTGCTTAGGCTAACGCTGGCTGTTCTGGTTAACGGATCCGTCGCGATGGCCGTGGACGACGTCACAACGCTCCGGTGGTCGGAGTTGAAGGCACAAGGGCAACTGGAAGTCGGACAAGTCGTCTCTGTGGCGGAGAGTTCCCGGACCGACGGCCGAGAAGAATTGTGTGTCGTCCACGACGCCCCGCAGCCACTGACCGTGCGTCTCGCCACGCTCGAATCGCCCCGAATCTCAAAACCCTGTTACCTGGTACGTGGGGAAATTCGATACGAGGGCGTTCAGCAGCCGGGCTACCTGGAGATGTGGAGTCATTTTGCAGGTGGCGGCCGCTATTTCAGCCGGACATTATCTTCGAGCGGACCGATGGGCACGATCCACGGAACTTCAGGCTGGCGGGAATTCATCCTTCCGTTTCGCGCGGGGTCAGATAGCGGACCACCCTCGCGGCTGGAAATCAATCTGGTATTGCCCGCTCAGGGCAAAGTCTGGATTGGACCGCTTTACGTGTCTGAATTCACCGAACAGGAGTGGAGTTCCGCCACAGCAGCTGAAGGAGCATGGTGGGGAAACCGGACCGGAGCGCTGATTGGTGGGATTCTGGGTCCCTTGTCGGGAATCATGGGAGCTGTCGTGGGGATCCTCTGCGGTTTGGGTCGGGGTAAGACCGTCTGCCTTTCGATCTGCTGGACAGCTGTCGTCTTTGGTGTCGTCTGTCTTGTGGCAGGTATTGCCGCACTGTTTCAATCGCAGCCATACGTCGTCTACTACCCACTGCTGTTAGTTGGATTCATCGCAACCGTGGTCATGGGCGGTGTGTTGCCAACCGTTCGAAAACGCTTTTCCGATGCCGAACTTGGCCGGATGGAAGCGATGGACATCGGCGTGACCTGATTCCCGCTCGCGAACTTGCAGCAGATACTGCGACTTCCAGTCGGCACTTGCTGGCCGAACAGAATCGACCACATCTGGCGGAACGTGGAGAGAGTAACGTTCTGGCGGCAGTATTCGCAGTTACCAACTGTCGGAACGAATGCAGGCGGTGGTGCCGCAGGTGACAGATCTGAAGGGCGAATTACCGGCGCCCCATGATCTGTATGGAACTGTCGCGGAGCCGACACTGGACTTTGGCCGCAGTTGTCTGCTGGCACGACTTTCATGCCACTGTCCTTCATCTGTTGGGCATCAATCACGAACAGTTGACGTTCTATCGCAATGGCATAGAGCGTCGACTGACGAATGTTCACGGCGAAGTCCTTCGTGATATTCTTGCGTGAGGTGTCCGGGGATACGATCGAGCCGGAAGCAAATCGATGTGGCCGGCAGGAAAGGGCCTACGAAATATCATCGATTGACTAAACATGATTGCTCTATTGAACTATGTTCTGCTGCCGTCAGCGGTGAAGCCGGGTTGATTCCGTTTTGCAGCAAGTGATTGGTTTTCTTATGACAGACTCGGAGTCCGTGGTTGTCCGCGCGATGCGGGAAGATGATCTGGCGGACGCAGACAGGCTGCGGGCAGTGGCCGGGTGGAATCAGATGCCGGCCGACTGGTTGCGGATACTCCGCTATCAGCCGGACGGCTGTTTCGTTGCAACCATCAGTGACGCGGTTGTCGGAACGGTTACCACCACCAGCTATCCGCACCATGTCGCCATCGGCGAACCCGTTCCGCTGGCGTGGATTGGTATGATGCTGGTACATCCGGATCAGCGTCGCAAAGGAATTGCTTCGGCACTGATGCGGCGGTCCGTTGATTACCTGAACGAAAGCGGTGTTCAGTGCATCAAACTGGATGCGACGCCGGTGGGAGAACCAGTCTACGCCCGGCTTGGTTTTCAGGCTGAATGGCGTTTCAACAGATGGCAAAGATCCAGTGATGATTCCCCGGCCGTTGTGCCGTCGTCCGGCCCAGGAACTCTCTTCAGCGAAGTGGATCTGGCAGCCTTTGGTGTGGATCGCGGGCACTGGCTCAACATGCTGGCGGAAGATTCGAAGGTGGTGGTGAATAACAACGGGTTTGGGATGTTGCGAACGGGCCGCGTTGCGACGTACGTGGGGCCGATTACTGCAGACGGACCAGACGCTGCTGGTGAGATTGCAGACACGCTGTTGAACGGTTTGCGCGGCCCTGTTGTCTGGGACATGCCGTCACCGAACGCAGCCGGTGAACAGCTGGCGCGCGAACGCGGTTTCGAACCAGTCCGTGATCTTACGCGCATGTGGATGGGCCAGCGCTTGCTCGCACCCGAGCTAAAGTGCCAGTTCGGACTGTCCGATCCCGGAGCAGGGTAAGAGCAGTTTCTAAACCAGAAAATACCAGCACGAAGCGCGAGCGAGTGAATCCAACGGGGGAGAAAAAACCAGAGCGGCAACTTGCTGGCGCTGCGTGCTCTTATTGAAACCATTTCGTGGTCCTCAGTCGGCAAACGCAACAGCCGATCCTGGCTTCAGAACATGCTTTGGAATCGGATGGTCATCATCGAACACTCTCATCGTGTCGACTGATTCGATCACGTTTCCGGTTTCGTCGAACAGTGCCGTGGCGTCGTCAACGATACCGTCGGAATCCAGTCCGAAGTGTTTAACCATAAATGGATACATCGCCTGACGTTTCTTCACCTGGTATCCATGTTGCTCGTCCGGGAAGTGAGTGTTCTCGACAGTGGTTGCGGCGTCGTGTAGTTTGTAAACGCTTTGAATGTACGGGAACTCGACCTGCGGTGTGTTCTTCGTCCAGTCACCGCCGACAGATACCAGCAACATCGGTCGCGGAGCCGCCAGCGAGGCGATTTCGCAGTTGTTCGTTTCCAGTTCGGCTGTTTTGTGAATCGGCATTCCGCTTTCACAGTGGCATCCGCCAAAGAAGTGAGCCGACACCATTACCACGGGCACAGCAACTTTGACTCGCTGTTCCAGGGCCGTCAGTAGAAACGTCTGAGTCCCGCCGCCCGAGCAGCCCGTTACGCCGAGCTGCTGACCGTCAACATCAGCCAGTGACTGTAGAAAGTCCAGAGCTCGAATGCTGCTCCATGTCTGCAGTGTCAATACCTGCTTGTGTTTGTGGTCCCAACCGTAGTGCTCCGAATCACCGAAACCGACCATGTCGTAGGAAAAGACGACCGCTCCCATGCGAGCCAGTGTGGCACAACGATGCTGCTGATCCGGACGCAGGCGTCCGCCTTCACGACCGCGCGCGTGGCCGTGCGGGCACAGGATTCCCGGAAACGGTCCCTTCCGCCCCAATGGTCGATACAGACTGCCGTAGACCAGGAACCCCGGTCGTGCTTCAAAGGCAGCGGATTCGACTGAATAGCCGTTGTGTTCGCGTTTCTTGTGAATGATGGAATTCAGTGGTGTGCGCGCAGGCAGCGGATTCAGCTTCATGCCTGTCAGGATCTGCTGCCGAATTGTTTCCGCTCGTTGCTGCCACTGTTGCAGGTTTGAATACGTCCCGGAGATTCGTTCCAGCTGGCGGACGGCGTCTGCCTCGGAATGGTAGTTGCCAACGCACAATACCGCAGCGGAACTCTTCGCAGGAAACTTGTCGTCCGCAGCAGGAGCTGATGACCCGGGTAAAAGCAGCAGCACTGCAAGGATAACGAACAACTGATGACGCATGACGGATCTCCGGTGAAATTGAGAACGATAGGCAGGCAGACTGCCTGCACTATCAACTCAGGTTGCCGTATCACACGAGAAATCATCGCGGTTAGCAAGCGACACGCCTGATACAGGCCTGAAAGGCATGCGCGTGAGTTTCACAAGCGAACGACATCCGCTCACTGTCGCTTGTATTGCGGCCAGTTCCAGGGACCTACTGCAGATTCCTGCCATTCAGCAGGGACTGAATCAGATCCTTCGTGCGACGGCCGATCAGATCCGCCGGGATCCGAGAGCAAGCCGGCCCCTCGGAAAACTAGACGCGGTCAAACGAAGGATATGACTTCATTCCGGCAGCAGGTCCGATTAGACTCCGGACTCTGAACTCTTTCCCGGCCGTGCTTCCGGAAAACAGCGACGAGACACCGTCGATTCAAAGTTGCTGCTGAAAACTGTATCCTGCCCGGCATGTCCGGTCTGTCACTAATCCAACGACTCCAAAATCGCGTGCGGAATGCTGCGCGAGATGCAGTGATCAGCCATCACAAACGTTCCCGCGCCGTGCTGTTCAGCGACACTACGTTGCGTGATGGTGAACAGATGCCGGGAGCCACGCTGGATCCCGAGCAAAAACTGCAAATTGCACTGGCGCTGGAGGCCGCCGGAGTGCACTCCCTGGACGCGGGGTTTCCTGCGTCGTCCGAAGCGGACGTGGAGGCGATTCGCAGAATGATCGGAGTCGTGAAAAAGCCCGTGCTGACTGCGTTGTGCCGTACGTTGCCGAGCGACATCGATGCTGCGGAACGAGCCCTTA
Organism: Fuerstiella sp.; assembly: GCA_024230215.1. Lineage (GTDB taxonomy): Bacteria > Planctomycetota > Planctomycetia > Planctomycetales > Planctomycetaceae > Fuerstiella. The sequence goes on from JAAERP010000319.1 coordinate 63,390, forward strand.
ATGGTAACCCCATGCACAAACGGGGTGTGAGCCTGTTCTGCGGTACCAGCCCTATCCATCGCACTGAAAAGCTGAATAAAAGCAAGACGGAGATTCTGAAAATTATTGCTGAGTCTGTGGAATATGCGGCAAAGACCTTTCGTATCATTGCCTTCAGTCCGGAAGATGCCAGCCGCACAGAGATGAATTTCCTGTGCGAGTGTTACCGAGAAGCCATTGATGCCGGGGCGACAACGATTGGCTTTCCCGACACAGTGGGCGTGCTGACGCCGGAAAAAGCTGCCGACTGTATCAAGGCGATTCAGGACAGCGTGCCGAATATTGATCGAGCACTTCTGGCGGTGCACTTCCACAACGACCTGGGCCTTGCCGTGGCCAATACCCTGGCGTGCATTCAAGAGGGGGCCAACGTAGTTCAGTGTACTGTCAACGGCATCGGCGAACGGGCGGGCAACGCCGCACTGGAAGAAGTCGTGATGGCGCTATCACTGCATCCGGATCAATATCAACGCACTTTCAGGATGGATACGACAAAGCTGTCGCCACTCTGTCGGCTGGTTGCGGATCTGACAAGCGTGTCGATCTCCAGAATGAAGCCGATTGGTGGCGATAACATCTTTGCTACCGAAGCCGGGATTCATCAGGATGGACTTCTGAAAAACCCAGACACCTATCTACCCTTCCGGCCCGAAAAAGTCGGTGCAGAAGGAATTCAGTTGGTTCTTGGCAGACACAGCGGTCGCAATGCGGTGTCGCACCGACTGGCGCAATTACAACTCTCGGTATCCGACGGCGCGGTCGGACAGGTGATGGAACTGATTAAGCAGCAGCCCAGGGGCACCGTTGTCGACGACCGGTTACTCATGACGCTGGTAGACGGTTTAGCCGATGACTGACAACACAATCTACCTGGACAATGCAGCCACCAGCTTTCCCAAACCCGATTGCGTTTACGCTGCTGCCGACAAATACATGCGAGAGATGGGCATTGCCTTCGGACGTGGTTCCCATGCGGGTGCTTCCGATGCTGCACGTCTGGTGGCCCAGTGTCGGCAGCGTCTGGCCATGATTCTGGATGCGGAATCCGGAGATCGCATCGCCTTCACGTTCAATTGCACGGACGGACTAAACCTGCTGTTGCGTGGCGTCCTGCGGAAAGGGGATCGCGTCGTAACGTCGACGCTGGAACATAATTCTGTACTCAGGCCGCTGCAGCAGTTGAAGTCAGAATTTCAGCTGGATGTGGTTCATGTCGATTTCGATCCCGGCACGGGGCTCCTCGACACCAACTCATTTGTCCACGAACTCAACAGTCAGCCCGCCAGACTGGCGGTCCTGAATCACGCCTCCAACGTGACCGGCATTGTTCAGCCGGTCGAAATGATCAGTGCCGCCGCACATGAGACTGGTGCTTTGCTCATGTTGGATGCGGCTCAGACGGTCGGGCATATACCGTTCAGTGTCCGCGATCTGAAGATCGACATGCTGGCGACAGCGGGCCACAAGGGATTGCTGGGGCCGCTGGGAACAGGAATCGTGTACATTCGTGACGGCCTTGAGGACGAAGTTCTTCCGATTCGCTGCGGTGGCACGGGCACCGACAGTGAGTCTCCCCTGCAGCCGTTGAGGATGCCCACGAAATTCGAAAGTGGAAATTTGAATATGCCGGGGCTGGCCGGTTTGAATGCGGCGGCAGAGTGGATACTACAGCAGTCGGTGGCGGACCTCCACCGACGAATACATGAACTTTCGACTCAGCTGGCGCAGGCGCTTCGAGGAATTCGCGGCGTTACGGTCTTCGGCGGCGTTGACGCCCAAAACGTCGGGATCGTCAGTTTCTCGCTGGATGGAATGGACAGTCAGGACGTCGCCGCCGTGCTGGACCAGAGTTTTCAGATTCGGTGCAGAGCCGGACTGCATTGTGCGCCATTGGTTCACAAGACACTTGGCACAATGCCAGCCGGCGGAGCCGTTCGATTGAGTCCCGGTTCATTTACAGTGAAGGCCGACGTGACAGCAGCTGCCGAAGCAGTCACCCGGCTGGCTGCGTCCCTTTAACGTTGTGCGATAGAAAACAATCATCCACTATTCCCGCAGCTGCGCTGCGACCAGAGAAGCAGACCAGCATTTTCCGGGCGTCAGCCGGCATCGGCTTGCGGGCCGACTCGCATTGAAAACGTAATTCTTATGTCCGACACAGGCCAGTCCTCACACGACCCCATTTCTGCACCCGTGGCAGATACCGGCTCGGCGGTCCGTGCACTCCGGTCCGATGCAGTGTTTGGTGGAATCCTGTCGACTCAGTTTCTGGGAGCGTTCAACGACAATTTCTTCAAGCAGATGGTGCTGCTGAAATGTACTGAATTGGCAACGACGTCCAACTACGATCTGCAGCCGCTCGCCCTGGCTGCGTTTGCGCTGCCGTTCGTGCTTCTGTCAGGAATTGGAGGCTACATCTCCGATCGTTTTTCCAAGCGATCGGTCATTGTCTGGTGCAAGATTGCTGAAATCTCTGTCATGGCCGCGGCCCTGCAGGTGCTGCTTCTGCACGGTCTGGAATCTTCAGCACAGCTGCGACTGCTGATCGTGGTGCTGGCGTTCATGGGCGCGCAGAGTGCGATTTTTGGCCCGGCCAAATATGGGATTCTGCCGGAACTGTTCAGCAGCGGGAAGCTGTTACCGGTCAATGGTGCGATTCAAATGACGACATTTCTGGCCATCATCTTCGGTATGGCTGGTGCTGGCATCGCGTTGGATAGTCTGGGCAATTCTCTTTGGTTCTGCAGCATGATTGCCGTGGGAATCGCTGTCCTTGGTACAGGCACCTCTTTATTCATCCGTCGAACGCCGGTCGCAGAGCCGCAGTTGAAACTGAAGCCGGGCAACTTGTTTATTCCTGGCGATATCTGGAAACTGTTTCGCAGTGAGCCTCGGCTGCCACGGTCCATTCTGGTGATGATGTTGTTTTGGTTTATCGGTGGTGTCGCTCAGCCAGCGGTGAACACACTGGGCGAAAACGTGTTTCACCTCAGCAAGACTCGCACCAGTTTGATGGCTGCGTCAATCGGGATCGGAATTGCTCTGGGCTGCGTCGTGTCAGGATTTGCCAACAAGGGCGGGGCCAGGAGCGGCGCGCGCTGGACGACTCGTGGTGGCTGGATGATCGTGGGTTCATTGCTGCTGATTTCACTGCTTGCCAGTGGCACTCTCGGCCGTCCTGCTGAGAGTGCGGGGCAGTTGCAGGGTATGCTGCACAGCATTGGAGTTGCTGATGGAATTGAATGGTCGTTGCGGCTGAGTATGTTGTTGTTGGGCGTTTCGTCCGGAATCTTTGTGATCCCTATTCAGGTTTATGTGCAGGAGACGCCGCCAGCGGATCAAAAAGGTCGTCTCATCGGCGCCATGAACTTTGTGACGTGGATTGGCATTCTGCTGTCGGCTGCATTCCTTGCGATCATGAATACTGTCACAGGAATTCTGGCCGGCAACGGCAATGCACACGAATACCAGTTTGTTGTGTTCTTGACACTGGCGGTTTTGATGGCACCGGTTGCGCGACGCTATCGCCTTCCGTTGACGCAGACTGTTCCAGCCAATTCCGCTGATGAGAAGACTATCGAATGAAGATCACATCGATTAGGGCAATTCCGGTTCGTATTCCGCTAAAGCCGGAACGGCGAATGATCTCTGCACTTGGCAAACATGACGTTTCTGAGTTTGTTCTTGTGCGATTGACAACGGATGACGGTCCGATTGGAGCTGGTGAGGCCACCGTCACAGCCCGCTGGAGCGGCGAAACCGTCTGGGGTGCTCAGGCGATTATTGAGAAACTGTTTGCCCCAATCGTCGTTGGTTGCGATCCGCACGACGTTGCAACAATCAGTGCCCGTATGGACGCCGTGGCGGTTGGCAATTGGTTTGCGAAGGCGGCGATTGAAATGGCCTGCTGGGACGCTGTGGGAAAAGCGACTGGTCGGCCGGTGTTTGAACTACTGGGCGGCGCTGTCCGGCCGTTGACCATCAGAAATCGTTTTTCGCTGGGAGCCTACGAGCCAGACGTTGCGCGACAACGAGCTGAAAAACTTGTGGCGGCCGGATTTCAAACCATCAAGGTGAAAGTCGGGACCGATGCGTCCCGAGATGTCGCTCGGGTAAAGGCTGTTCGTGCGGCCATCGGTGATGACACACAGCTGACCATTGACGCCAACGGAGGCTGGAGTTTCAGTGACGCGGTGGCTTGCCTGACTCAGTTGGCGGACTGCAATGTGGCGCTCGTGGAACAACCGCTGGCCCGGGGCGACTATGCTGCGACAAAGAAGCTGCGTGATGAGTTCGATATCCGAATACTCGCCGACGAAAGTTGTTTTGACGACGTCCACGTTCAGGAACTCATCGCGCAGCAATGCTGCGATGCCATTACACTGTACCCTGGCAAACAGGGCGGTATTGCGAGGGCCAGAGCAATGGCGGCTCTGGCTGGAGAACACCGTATTCCCTGTACGATCGGTTCGAATCTGGAATGGGACGTCGGTGCCGCTGCCATGATGCACTTCGTTGTGTCCACTCCAAACGTGCAGATCGAAACGATACCCGGCGATTGTCTGGGACCCAGCTATCACGAGTTTTCAATCGTGCACAGGCCGCTGGTGATTGACGGTCCATTGACGACACTGCCCTCAACCCCCGGTCTGGGTGTCGACGTCGACTGGAATCTTGTGGCTCAGCACGCTATCAGCTGACTGTTGCCGGTAGGCAACAGAGTTATTCTGATATGACAGTCGTCACGTCTTGCGACGTTACCTGTCGAAGGAGAGTTTCGAAGCTTCCGGCCAATAGACGGTCGGCGTTCTCACACTGGTGCCGTCGCAGTCACGTTTGACATTCGCTGAATGACTGCCTGGCTGTCTTCGTACGGAGTTGTTGTCAGGATGACGGAGTAGCGATTTGACGTCAGGTCCATCCACATCATCGTTCCGGTTGCTCCCCAGTGGCCGACAGTATTCGTCGATACAAAGTCGCCAAAGGAAGCGCTGTGCGACGGCCATTCCCGCCGCCAGCCGAATCCCCAGCCTCGGTGAATACCAACGAAGTCGCGCTGAGCGGCCATCCTGGCGGTCTGGTCGCTGACGGCCGCAATCACAGCGGTCTCGGGCAACAACTGTTTGCCGTTTTCGTCACAACCGTGTCGCAACACCATTTCGGCATACCGTCCCAGATCCCGGGCACTGGAAATCATGCCACCCCACGGCGCACCCAGCGTTCGCCAGTATTGACTGTTCCAACCCCATTCCTGGGCGTTTGGTTGCCACGCCGGAAGAATGGATGGCAACACCGTGGGAAGAATTTTGTTCGCCTGTTTCGGGGACATTCCCAGCCATGTGTTTGTCATTTCCAGTGGTTCAAAAAAATGTTCGTTTAGAAACACTCCGAGCTTCTGCCCGGTGACAACTTCCACGATGGCCCCCAGTAACAGGAAGCCTATGCTGGAATAGCGGCAGTCCGTCGCCGTACGGAACTCCAATTCGACATCAACGGCCTGGCAGACAAATTCGTCCAGCGATGCATGTGCTGCTCGAAGTTCGGCGTTGTTGGGCAGCATGTCCGGAAATCCCGATGTATGCGTCAACAGGTGCCGCACCGTAGTTCGCCGAATGGCTGCTCGTTTGAAGTTCGGGAGAAACGTGCTGATGGGTTCCGCCAGGGATAAATGACCTTCGGCCGCAAGCTTTATGATGGCCATGGCCGTAATCGGCTTCGTGATGGACGCTGCCAGGTAGCGATTTTGATTGTTCGTACGACATACGACAGTCTGACTGCTGTCATGAGTGAACTGAAGAGAATGGCACCTGGACGGCGTCCCGAAAGACACGTCTGCATACTTAAGACCGCCAACACAGGCGATTTCGTTGAGTCTTTGTTGTGTATCCATGCGTGCAGTTTTCATTGGCCAGCAGAAAGGCACCGATCTGATTCTTAAACCGATCCGAAGGGTAGTCAAAGCACGACCAGTTGGACACTTTCCTATAGGTAGCGAGCACCTGAAGAAAACTGGTTTTGTGTGTTCAATTGTGGGTTTTTGAGGACCGCGGTCACAGGATTGTTTTCTTTTTGTTCGTGATCGGTCATAGTTTCGGCTTTACACCCCACCAACACTCGTCCCGAAAGCTCCCACCATGCGTTTGCCTGCCGTGTTCATGATTCTAATGAGTATTCCTTTAGTTGCTGTTGCTCAGGGACAGCCTGAGTCAGTCATCGAACTTACGACGGTCGGTGACAAAGTGAGTTACGCTGTTGGTCTGAATATTGGTCGCAGTCTGCAGCAGCAGGGGCTTGAGGTTAATCTCAAGCTGCTGAGCGCCGGAATTGCGGCCATCCTGTCGGATACGAAACCAGCCATGACAGATGAACAGGCCCAGGCGGCGTTCATCGAATACCAATCTGAGAAAGCGAAAGCCGGCAAGGAAATTGTCCGAAAGTTCCTGGAGGAGAACGCGAAGAAGAAGGGCGTGCAGCAGACCAAGTCCGGCCTGCAGTATCTGGTTCTTCGTGAAGGTACCGGAGAAAAGCCCACGAGCCAGAATACCGTCAGCACTCACTACCGTGGCAAGCTCATCAACGGAAACGTGTTCGACGAGTCTTACAAGGGTGAGGCGCCGGCGGCGACCGATAGTCCTGTGTCATTTGGAGTGACTCAGGTGATTTCGGGCTGGACTGAAGCTCTGCAACTGATGAAGGTCGGTGCTAAGTATCGACTGTTCATCCCGCCGGAACTCGCATACGGCGAACGTGGGCAGTCGAGCATCCCCCCCAACAGCCTGCTGATTTTTGAAATCGAACTCGTAAGCATAAAGTAGGCCGCACCGAGAAACGGATTGCTCGCTGTCCCCATTGCAGCATACAATGGTGTCGCAACGCCAGCGGCGAACATTTTCGCTGAACTGCCTGTCGAGTATTCGCCAGGAGGCTGGTGGGGCAGCGGGAGTTCGTTCATGCAGCAGTCGGCCGTGAAGTTTTCGACGATGATCCTGTGGCGGGCTTATCCTGCGCTGATGTTGATCATCGGTGCCACTTGTCTGCCGTCTGTCCGCGCCGATGAGGGGGTGGCCGACACAGAACGACCGAGTGTGCAGCTGGAGGTGATGGCGGTAAGAACTCGTCTCTATGTGCTGGACCGCTTTCGTGGGCAGATTGACCTGCGCGTCCGAGTTACGAATCTTTCGGGAAGTCCCCTCAAGTTACGGACAAGTCAATTCACGTGCGCGGTGGATGCCGAGCCTGTGTCGTTTTCGCCGCGGGTATCTGACTTGTTGAAGGTCGACGGCAAAGACCTGGCCGCCGACGCCAGTTGGGAAGGAGGGCTTGCTTTCAGCGTCGACCGCGCGGGAGTCCGGCAACCGCAGATTTCGCTGCAATGGTCTTCGGGGGAAGATACGGTGGAAACGGCACTCGTGCCGGTCACGACTTCCGTGAATGAGGCGGTTCGCAGGCATACTAACGTCCACTCGAAGGGCATTGGCCCCAACAGCCGTGTCGCAGTCGTCGAGATTCATCGTCAGTTTGACTGCCTTTCGATCGAGCCACTGACGGACGAGTTTCGCAGGCTCAGGCAGCAGGGGGTGCGGAGAGTGGTGTTGGATATTCAGAGCGACGACGGCATCACTGCCGCGTATACGCCCGCGGACGGGTGGCTGATGTCTGTTCGGGTCGGCGGTGAGCGTTCCAGTTTTCCGTTTCGGCCACAGGTTAGATCTGCGGTGCAGTTTGACGAGTTCTACGTTGTTCGACCGCAGGCGGCTAGAGGCTCGACTTCCAGGATCACACTGCCCGGATTGTTTTACAAATCGCGGGATGAAGCGGTGACCGCTGCCTTACGTTCCATCTACGAACACATTCCGCTCAAAGAGGCCCTGAAAGATCTGACGCATCTGGAAACCGGGGTTCGTCGAGCCGTGCTTGAGGCCAGTATTGATCGCCTGGCAGCCGATGAGCTCCGCTCGCTGATCGACAGGTCTCGCCAGCACGGTGAAGAGGAACTGGCACGTGTGGCGGAAAATCTACATCGCGTGGCCCTTCCTGAAGTGCTGACGCATCTGAACGATTTGGTCCGTGATGATCGCGTAAAAGTTTCCACAGCGGCCCTTCGTTCATTCGTGCGTTCCGTGTCGCCTGGGGCGCGTGACGCAATGCGGGAGTTTTGGAACGAAGTCAAGGACGCCCCACTGCTTCGCCAACGCGTGATTGAGGAGTTGATGAATGTTCAGGATTGTCGGTATCCGGACCTGATGGCCGAGTACACGGAGTATCGGCTGATGGCCTTTTCAGCTGCGACTCGTGCGGTTGGCGTCGACATCGCAACTGGTTCAACGCCAACTAGTGTTCCCGGGCGGATGGTCACTTCAGCAGACGTCAGGATCATGAAGGAACTGCTGGATCTGATGTCGGCTCAGAAGAATTTCAGTTTTGTCCACATTGCTCAGCGAGAGTTGCTGAATATTACGGAACCGGTGATTCAGGATCTGGTCATTGAGTTTGTGCTCGCTTCAGGACAACCGTTCGACGCGGAACTTGTTCGCCAGTACATCCTGCATCGCTTACCTGTGCCCGCATCGAACGGCGGGTTGACTGAGGAACAACAGGCAAAGCTGGTGCAGCGTTACGGTCCGCCCAGCGCTGCTGTGAAGTCCCGCTACACGCGTACGTTGATGACGACCATCAGAAGATATCTGGATTCCGTTTATACCGAACGACTGCTGGAATTGTCGCGGTCAAAGGCCGTCACCGGCACCATGCGCGTCGACGCATTCCGGACGGCTGTCGTTTGTGCCACGGGCGATCAGCTGAGTGCAATTGTCGAACGACTGGATTCGCTGGACGATAGGCAGAAGACTCACCTGCTGAAGCAATTCAGTGTGCTCAACGACGCTCGGTGGCTGGGGTTGGCACAGCATACGTTGATGAGCGATCAGTCTGCGACGGCGGAGATGATTGACCTGCTGGAGAACGAGGGCTCTCCTGAGTCCGTTCAGGTGCTGATTGACTGCATGCAGGAAATCCGTGTGTCTTCAGAGGCTGCAGGTGTCGTCGACTCGCAGAATCTGAAAATTGCTCGGCAGTTGATTAAGTCACTTGCTGCGTCCAGCTATCCAGCCGCCAGGCGATCATTCAATCGTTGCGTCACCTCACCCCTGGAGCAATTCATTGAGCTGAATCAGATGGCCCTGGTTGCAGCGTTTCGGACCGAGCCTGATAAAGAGCAGCGTGCCAGGGTAGTGGCTGTTTCCAATCTGAAACGCGAGGGTAAGTACTCGGAAGCACTTGAAAAACTGAATTCGATCCTGATGGCCTCGCCCTGGTATTCCAATGGTTATGTTTCACGTGCATCGTTGAATCTTCGCACCGGCTCTCCACACCTTGCGATGGTGGACCTGAAAGAAGCCGATCGGCTGAGCCCGGAGGATCCGGTAATTCGGAGTCTGATTGCGCTGACCGAGGTCCGGCTGGGAAGGACGGACGCCGGCATCGACATGGCCGAAAACGTTTTGAAGTCGGTTCCTGATCTAACGACGTTCGTACGCAAATGGACGCTATACAACACGGCGTGTGTCTACGGACGAGCCGTGGAAGTTGAAGACGCCGGAGACAGGAAAGACGAATTGACCCGCCGTGCCATGGAATTATTACTGGCCTCGGCAAAACGAGAGGACGGTATCGACGATGTTCATCACATTCTCAATGATCCGGATCTCACCATTTTCCACCCACACTCGGACTGGGCCGTCTTCGTGGAAATCGTGACTGAGAACCAGCAGAAGAAGTCAAAAGCGAAGTCGTGACAGCACGTTGAACAGCCACCGTGCAAATTCCGTTTCGACCTCCGCGGCTGCGCGACTCACTTCGCAATGATTGAGTGGATGATCGGTAAGTCCGCACGCAAGGTTGGTGATGCATGACACTCCCAACACCTCCATGCCAGCGGCCACTGCCGCAAGCGACTCCGGCACAGTGCTCATGCCCACGGCATCCACTCCCAGTGTTTTCAGCATTTGCACTTCGGCTGGCGTCTCGTAGTTCGGCCCCGACATCATCGCATAAACACCTTCGTGTACGACTAACGAAGAATCTACCGAACGCGCGACGTGTCGAAATCGCTCGCTCCAGAGTTTGGTTGATGGCCCCTTGCGGCTTTGGTTGGACGGCTGATGCACATTCAGGAATGTCCAGTGACCGTTGAGTAACATGAGATCGCCGACGCGAAAGGCATCGCTGATTCCGCCCGCTGCATTCGTGACCAACAGATTCTGCACGCCCAACTGCTGCAGGACTCGGATGACAAACGTTGCCCGCTCCAGAGAGTGCCCCTCGTACAGGTGTACTCGTCCCTGCAGGAGCAGAGTTCCAGCCAGTTCGCCGGTGCCAATAATCAGACGGCCCGCGTGTCCGCGGACGGCGGGGCAAGGCAGATGCGGAATCTGATCGAAATCAATCGCGATTCCGCCAAGGTTCAACGCCATTTCTCCGGCCGCACCCAATCCGGAACCCAGGATTACGGCTGATTGAAAGACCGCCGCCTCACCGGAGTGGGGCACTTGTTCACGGATAAAATCAGCGGCCTGTTGTTGGTCTATGGTGCCGATGGATGCGATCTGATCAGTCGTCCTGTGTTACGGAGAAACGCAACTAGTGCTATGTCAATGTACTGGTAACTACAATCGCGTTTGGCGAACGCTATGCCTTCGCTGCCGCCAGTGCGGCATCATAGTTGGGATGCTCAGCAATCTCTGAGACATATTCCACGTGCTTCAGGTTGCCGTCGGCTCCGACGACAAAGACGGCTCGAGCCAGACAGCGATCCAGAGGGCCCCCCTTAATCAGCACTCCGAAGTCTTCGCCAAACTTCGAACAGCGATGGCTACTGAGTGTTTGTACATTCTCGATGCCTTCAGCACCGCACCAGCGTTGCTGAGCGAACGGCAGATCCATGCTGACAACCAGCACATCAGTGTCTTCAAGGCCGGCCGCGTGCTCATTGAACTTGCGTGTCTCTTCGTGGCAGGTTCCAGTGTCCAGTGAGGGCACTGTGGCAATGATGCGAGTCCTGCCTGCGCTGTCGGCCAGGGTCACTTCTGCCAGGGCATTGCTTTGAAGTGAAAACTCAGGCGCGGCGTTGCCGGCCGCCAATGCGGCACCGGCCAGGTCAACGGGATTGCCTTGGAGTGTTACGGCACCACTTCGAATGTCGGACATGTTCTTTCCTCAGATGGCTCAGGATTCACGGAGCGGGTAGTATGTCAATTCAGAACTGGGTTGCAACCGGCAACAGGTGACTGTTACGGAAACACGACAACGCCGCCGATAACCGCCAGCAGACCGGCAATTCCGGCAAGTGCGGTCATGGGCGTGATGTACTTAAGCCCTTCGCCCTCGGTCATACCGCTCATTCGAGTAATTACCCAGAATCCGCTGTCGTTCATCCATGCGATCGGTTTGGAGCCACAACCCACAGCCAACGCCACGTAAAGAGGGTCAACACCGGCCGCCCCGCCGGCCACGATACCGCCGAAGATTCCGGCCGATGTAATCATGGCGACCGTGGCGGATCCCTGAGCAGTTCGCACTGCGGTGGTCACCAGAAACGCGGCCACGATGATCATGACCGGCGATGTGCCGGGCAGATCGTTCAGCAATTCCGACACACTTGTCTGCCGCATCATTCGACCAAAAGCACCGCCAGCCGCTGTCACAAGGATGATTGGACCTGCACTGGCAATCGCATGTTGCAGAGATTCCGAAAGCTGATCCCGCGAAGGACTCTTTGTACGGACGTACATGACCACTGCAAAGGCGGCTGAGATCAGCAGTGCCAGATTCTTTTCGCTGAGCGTCCTGATCGCGCGAGCCACATCTGGCGAGATTGTGTTTCCGGCAAATAAGTCGGTCTTGTCGGCAGACTTGCTCAACAGCGAACCACCAGTGATCAGGACCACCGGCAGTACAATTGGCACCAGTGACGCAAACAGCCCCGGAGCGTTTTCATCGCTCGGTCCTGCGGCGGCGGAAACCTCTTCGATGTCTCTGAGCGGCAGTTCGCAGCGACTGTTGATCCAGAAGGCGTAGAGCATTCCGACGGAGGCGCTGAACAGGCCGACGATGCACCCGCCCAAAATCATGGAACTGATGGGTACGCCGAATTCTTCGGCAATAAAAAGAGGTCCGGGCGTTGGCGGTACCAGCGAATGTGCCATCGTGCCTCCGGCCACGATCGACAGAACGTACAACAGATAATTGCCGCCGGTACGCAGACGCAGTGCCTTGCCGAGCGGAATCATCAGGTAGAAGACCGTGTCAAAGAATACGGGAATGCCGAGTGTGAAGCCGCTGAAGACGAAAGCCGCAGGTGCCATGCGCTGGCCCAGCAGACTAAGTGTGCTGTTCACAATTCGATCCGCTGCGCCGCTGTCCAGCAGGCAGCGGCCAATGATCGACGCGGCCACAATCAGAATCGCCAGCTTACCGCAGTATTCTCCGATGGTCGATTTGATTCGGGATACGAAAGTGCTGGCCGCCAGCTCTTGCGCCGATTCGTAGTCACTCCGCGAGATCAGAATCAGCTCGTTCGCCGGCGGTAGCGAGGCAATTTCGGAATCCCTGTTGACGCCAAACATCACGTGCAGTTGTCCATCGGGCAGCAAGGACACGGAAGCGGGATCTGTCAGCAAGTTGTCTCGGCCATGGTCCAGCAGCAACACGGCATCGGTAACAGTGGTCTCGCTGGCCGTGCTGATCACTCCATCGGCCGAGACCGATTCAACGGCGATGGCGGCCTCCAGAACGGCCGAACGTTCCACCAGCCTTGTCGGCGTCAGCAGGGCCACTGCCATTCCGGCCAGCACCAAAGCAACAAAGGCGTGCAAACGCAGGCCCAGGATACCTCCGATGACGATGCTAAGGCCGACTCCCAGAATACACAGCGTCAACATTGAACAGCCTTCCTGATGCGGATCTGCTCGCCTGCCGATGCGAGCCAACGCTCCAAAAATCGATGCTTCCCGTCCGTTGTTCGCCATCAGAACGTGGACAATGGGATGTAGTCAGGACTGACGGCGGATTGCGTGTTGCGACTAGTGCATTGTCACAGCCAGGTTTTAGGGTTGGCGAGGAAAACGGGGTCAGGTACCAAAAACCGGAACGGCCCAAAGGGTGCTTTGCATTCTTGGTACCTGACCCCCTTTTCCGGGGAATGCTTCCACCCTGACTTTTGCCTGTGACA
>JAAERP010000320.1 GCA_024230215.1 Fuerstiella sp.
ACGTTCCTGGCGCGCACCGGGACGACTCACGGAGGCAGTGACGAAACGGAAGAAGTGGAAGTTTGCCCCTGACTGTCTGTGTTCAATAAACACTTGTTTGCCACGTATCTTATACAGCCCTTTCTCAGACTTTCTGAGCCGCTTCCTGAGCGTGTCTGGCTCGATGCCTAACACAAAGGCGGCATCATCAATTGTTAGTGGTGGTTTCATCATTGGTAAATCCTTGTAATGTGCCAGGACTCAACAATAAATCCATCACACTTCTTATTCTGAAATCTCGAACATCGCTCGACAACTCGTAGAGAGAAAGAACGTCAATCAGGCAAAATAGCTACTGTCCGACCGCCTGCCACAAAGGCTCATTGTTATAGGTGCTCCACATCTGCACATAGTGTTTTGCGAGCACACTTGGAGTATTTCCATCATTTCCGCCAGCACTTCCAGAGACACACCTTTACGGTTCGGCGTCAAGCTGCCTGAGATCATGCCATGTGCGAAATAATCCCTTGAGCTGTAATTTACAAGGTGCTGTTTCCTACTATCATCACACCATTTGAGTTTCTTCCGAAGCTTGGCCATTCGTTCTATCGCTGCCCCTCTACTCCACTTTCCACCCTTGGAATTCCGCAGCAACGGAATGCCAGATCCTTTAGGAGCAGTCTCAGCAAGTCTCAAACACATCTCTGCAGCCTCTTTCAGCAACGGAAATATCCTGATTTTCTCTCTTGAACCCGACAGCATCTTGCCCGATACGCTGAGCTGCACACCTCTATCAGAAACAATCATGTTTTCTGCCGTTATTTCTGCCAGCTCACAATATGACCTCAAACCCGTCAAAGAGCCAAGCTTGACGAAATCAGCGTAATAATCATCAGTCGCAGCGTACAATTCTGCTAAGTCCTCATCCGTGAAAGGTGCCACCCTCTTGCCCGGTGAAGGGATCGGGTAACCCTTCATTGGATCAATTTTCAATCCCTGCTGTGGCAGGCAGCAGAACGTAAACCTTCCCCGGACTGCTTACAGTGGATGCCTTGGTTTTTCCCATGACGGGTTTGCCGCCTTCCAGGCATCGATGTCTGCAAACGTGATATTGTCACATTGATTCGCTCCACAGAACGCCATGAAGTTTTTCACGTATCCGACCGTCTGGTCCATGTGGCGTTCTTGGATGCTTCCTCTCTGGAGCTTCCGGGGAAGCTCTGCTAGGTACAGCATGCAGGCTCTTGCGACTGTCCAGGGTTCGTCCTGGTCTGCAGGTCTGCCGGAAATTAGGATTCTGGCAACTGCCTTATCAGCATCAAGTTTGGAGCTTTCCCCCTTGATGGGTTTGCCATCCAGGTCTTTCAGTCGGGCTACTTTCTTCCCCGGTTCTGTCAAGTACCATGCGTTGTCCCAACTGCGATACCATGCCGTGTTCTTTGGGTTTCGTTTTCGTTTCGCCATCGTTCTTCTTCTTTCGTGAAAAGTCGTCCATGAGTATTCACATCTCGCACCCAGTGCGACAACTTCTGCTGTTCACGTTTTCTTCCATTGAGACTCATTCTCAACAGGATCCATTGCGGCAATGCAGACTTTTACTGCAACTGTTTACTGCAATGATCATGGCAACAGGACTCACTAAGGGTGAAGGTGAAAATATTTCACCAGTGTATACGTTGGCAGAAGGGAAGCAGGCGGTTGCACCTAACATCGTGCTTGTCATGGCGGATGATCAGGGCTGGGGCGATACGGCGTATAACGGCCACCCTCTATTGAAGACTCCGCACCTTGATGCGATGGCGGCTGCCGGTCTGCGTTTTGATCACTTCTACGCTGCGGCTCCGGTGTGCTCACCGACTCGAGGAAGCGTCATGACAGGCCGGCATCCGAATCGCTTCGGGTGTTTCGCATGGGGCCGACCGCTCCGACCGCAGGAATTCACCATCGCCGAGCGTCTGCAGGCAGCTGGTTATGTCACCGGTCACTTCGGTAAATGGCATCTGGGATCCGTGCTGAAGGGCAGCCCGGTCAGTCCCGGCAACAGTGGATTCGACCACTGGCTGTCCGCCTTTAATTTCTACGACAACGATCCCGTGCTCAGTCGCGAAGGCACTGCCGTTGAAGTGAAGGGCGAGAGTTCAATACTGGCCGCAGACGCGGCGATCGAGTTCATTCAGACGCAGGTCAAGGAATCAAAACCCTTCCTGGCGGTTGTCTGGTTTGGTTCACCACACAGTCCTCATCAAGCTGCAGCTGAAGACCTGGTTCACTACGGCGGACAGAAGAACGCACATTGGCTGGGCGAGATCACCGGATTGGACCGTGCCGTCGGCAAGCTTCGCACCGCTCTGAAGGATGCCGGTGTCAGCGACAATACTCTGTTCTGGTACACGTCGGACAACGGCGGATTGCAAACGGCCAGCAGCGGTGGTCGCGGCAAGAAGGGAGCCATTTACGAAGGTGGGCTTCGAGTACCTTCCATCATTGAATGGCCCGCCCGCATCAAGACGCCCCGCATCACAGAGATTCCCGGAAACACAACCGATATCTATCCCACGCTTCTGGAACTGACCGGCATCAAGCCCGCCCAACAGCCGGTCATGGATGGTGTCAGCCTGGTCTCCGTTATCGACGGCAAGTCCGATGTGCGGCCGACGCCCATGGGCTTCTGGAAGATGAATCAGGGAGGCATCTCCACGCCCAGCGACAAATGGATGCGCGAAGAACTCGTCGCTCAACAGGCTGGCAAAGATTATCACGACGAAGCTCGACTGGTGACCGATGCGGCCGTCATCAAAGAACGGTTTCCTGCCGACGAGCAGTCCGGACATTCCGCATGGCTGGACTGGCCGTGGAAACTACACCACATCGCCAGCGGAAAGAAACAGGCAGGCAAGGCGACGACCGAAATCTACAACCTCGAAGCCGATCCAATGGAAGAGGACAACGTGGTGGCGAGTCAGTCGGAACGCGTGGCGTCGATGCAGAAGGAACTCACTGCATGGCGGAAGTCCGTGATCAACAGCCTGAATGGCGGCGACTATGAATGAGTAGGCAGCTGATTCAAAAACCCGGTCTTTGGAAAAGACCGGGGCTCTGCCGGACTCAGTGAGCGACGTGTTGGCAATTCGTCCGCCGTCGTTTAACCGCGTGCCCAGCGGGCCGCCTTTGTCCTACAGCGTATTACGCTGACTTGTGGCCGCGAAAAATGTCTTGCGGCCTCGCCATGGGTGGTTCCCACGAGCCCGAACGACCACATCTTTTCGAAGACTGCCCTAGTGCTTTGTCACAGGCAAAAGTCAGGGTGGAAGCACTCCCCGGAAAAGGGGGTCAGGTACCAAAAATGCGAAGCACCCTTCGGGCCGTTCCGGTTTTTGGTACCTGACCCCGTTTTCCTCGCCAACCCAAAAACCTGGCTGTGACGAAGCACTAGTCAGAAGAGCGCGGGGCGTTGCCCTCGCGGTTAAACGAAATGGATGCCGCAGACAGGAGTGGAAATGCGCACAAGACCGGTCACGTCTGACATCGATTGATCACCGGTAGCAGACGCAGC
Organism: Fuerstiella sp.; assembly: GCA_024230215.1. Taxonomy (GTDB): domain Bacteria; phylum Planctomycetota; class Planctomycetia; order Planctomycetales; family Planctomycetaceae; genus Fuerstiella. Next base: position 3,533 of record JAAERP010000320.1, read on the forward strand.
TGAAAATGATGCCCCTGACATTCCGGCAAATGGTGGACATCATCAATGCGGGTGACGTCGACCAATTGAAACGGTTTATTGACGAGAACAACACTCGTTTGCCTGAAGATACGGGGATCTTCGGAACATCTCTGCACAATGCTGAAAAAAAGGGGGAAGTCTGCCCCTCTCGTTGTTCGTCGAAAAACTGTTCCTGGGCTACAGAAGTTTTTCACGGTCGTCCTGGCGTGTCGTACACTCAGATCAGGGTTGGCTTACAGAAGTCCGGCCGATGCTCCTCATCGTCGGCTTCGTCATTCTTATCGCTCCAACCGGACACGTTTCCTGCCTGACGAATAGCTCGTAGTTATGAACATCAATTTCCGAATCTTGCTCGCGTTCGTGGCAACGAGCAGTACTGCCTTGTTGTTGGTTGATGGCACGCAGTTTCTAACGCCGGGGGCAGAAAACTCGCCGTCGATTAACGACGAGGGGCGTGTTTACCCTGCCTCGTCGAACCGTTCACCTGCTCGAGCCTCTACTTCCCTCACTTTCGTCGTACCGCAACATGTGACCAACAGCTTTAAGCGGAAATGTTACATTTGCCACGGAGGCACGGAGACAAAAGGTGGCTTCAACCTGAAGCAAATGACTTACCAATCAAAACGTCAATCGAATTGGCGCCCCATGGACCTGGCGGGCGTGACACGAATCAAACTCGCAATCCTCCCTATCGATGGAAAGCCGGCACGCATGCCAAGGAGAGCCGGTTCAATCTTGAATCCACTTTCTGTGGAAGAGGCCAACGCCATCGCCCAATGGACTGACTATCCGTACGAAAAGTGACTCTTACCCAATTACCGGGACGACGACATTCAGCTTTGGAATTCTCGACAAAGCCGAGGGGACAAACCTCTGTTTGACGGTGTTGAGCCGCGTCCCAATTGTGTTCGATAGGTGTTGTGCTTGCTTACAGCGTATTACGCTGACTTGTGGCCGCGAAAAACGTTTTCCGGCCTGCTGTGGGTGCTTCCCACGAGCCCGAACGACCACATCCTTTCGAAAACTGCTCTAGCTGTGGTGGCAGAAAGGAAGAGCGTGTGCTCGCACGCACCCTGCGTTGTTCTGGCCGGCAGCTTTGCTCATCACTCCCAATACTGTTTGCGGACCTTCATCAGTGCCGGATAGTCTTCATCACGATCGCCGTACTCTTCTTTCAAATCGAGCAACCGGGTCTTGAGACGCTCCACGACCGGTGCATAACCGGAGTCTTTGTAGACGTTGTTCGTTTCTTTGGGGTCGGTTTTAAGATCGTACAGTTCCCATCCAGCCGTGCTGGGTGGGAATTCACCATTGCCGAGGCTGGCATCAAGGGGCAGGCCGTAGAAGAAAGCCAGCTTGTAACGTCCGTCGCGGACACCGTAATGGCCGGGGATGTGGTGGTGAGCCAGGTGCATCCAATACCGATAGTACACGGCGTCTCGCCATTGGTTCGGGGCTTCGCCGGCAAACAGGGACCTCAGGCTGTGGCCCTGCATTTTTGCGATTTCCGGTGCCTCATTCACCTGGGCGAATTCCAGCATCGTTTGAGCGTAGTCGAGGTTGGAACAGAGGTGAGTGTCATCGACCGATCCTGCCTTGATGGTACCAGGAAGTCGAGCAAGCAGTGGCATGCGGAAACACTCTTCATAGATCCATCGCTTGTCGAAATAGTCATGCTCGCCAAGGAACATTCCCTGATCAGCCGTGTAGATGACAAGCGTGTTGTTTGTGAGGCCGTTCGTGTCGAGGTAGTCGAGCACGCGTCCCACACTTTCGTCGACAGCCTTAACGCAGCCAAGATAGTCATGCAGATACTTCTGATAGGCGGCCTTGCCCTTCTGAAGCTCTGTCATGCCGGTCATGTCGACAGACCCCGCTGGCCAATTGTCCTTCTGCACGTCTTCGACCATGGTGCGTCGCGGAGAAAGACGACTTGTAATGGAGGTCCCCATGTCTCGGGTAGCCTCCGAGCGATGCGAAAAATCTTCCCAGAGTGTGGCCGGTTCGGGGATCCTGACATCGGCCAGATATTTCTTATGACGCTCGGCGGGTTCCCACTTTCCGTGTGGAGCTTTGTGGTGGAGCATCAGTAAGAAAGGTTTTTTTCTGTCACGTTCTTTTAGCCAATCGACAGCGTAGTCGGTGACAAGGTCCGTGTAATAGCCCGCGGTGCGGGCGGTCTTTCGCGACGGCCGCGAGTTGTATTTAGCGCCGTCGGTCGAGGATACGAAGACGGGGTTGTAGTAAAATCCCTGTCCCGGACCGACCTTCCAATAGTCGAAGCCCCACGGCGGCGATCGCAGGTGCCACTTTCCTATGAGGGCCGTTTGGTAGCCGGATCGACGCAGGACATCGGCAACATTGGGTGTCCCCGAATCCGGGCCGGGAAAAGCGTCCACCAATGTCTTAACGCCGTTCACGTGCGAGTGCTGGCCCGACAGGATAACCGCGCGACTGGGCGTACAAATGGAGTTGGTGACAAAGCACTTGTCCATCCGGATCCCTTCACTCGCAATCCGGTCGATATTTGGCGTAGGAGCTACTTTTGCGAGCCGGCCACCATAAGCGCTAATCGCATTGCAGGCGTGATCGTCCGACATGATGAACAGAATATTCGGGCGACCTTCCACCGCGATCGCGACCGACGAAAGACAAAACATGCAGAGCGTGCATGTGAGGACCTGCTTCACGTTGTGTTCCTTTTTCCGGAGAGTTTTACGACGCTGTCAGTGACCCAGTATGACGTAGGCCTTTTGCGAATCAATTGCCATGCCTGCATTGCTTGTCACGTTCGATATCGCTGGCTGCGATCAACTGATCAGGTGACACAATGCCTAGTGCTTTGTCACAGGCAAAAGTCAGGGTGGAAGCATTCCCCGTTTTCCTCGCCAACCCTAAAACCTGGCTGTGACAAACCACTAAAGTTGCCTGCGTCGCGTGCCTGTATCAATCACGACCCGGACTCCTGGGGGCTTTACCCTCCGGCGTTTGACGTTGATGCATTCAAAGACTTCGCTTTGGTGAAATGATCTGATTGGCCAGTAGCAACCCGCCCACAAGGGCAACGCCAACGATCGACATTGAAAAGGCAAGTTCGACGCCTCGGATCGTGTCACTCTCGACCATCGCGGTGAGCGACTTGTAGCCGATCGAACCTGGAACCAGGATCATCAGCCCCGGTGTCTGTGGGACCATTGCCGGGCGGTTTAGTAATCGGGCGTAGACATTGCTGCCGCAACCGACGACCAGCGCTCCAACGAATGCCCCCACTTCCGTTCCCGCCAGAGTGTCGGCCTGTCGGCCTGCGACGAATCCACTGACGACAACCAACATGATTGCCGGCCACTGCGACATGGGGGCTTTAAAGACGACGGCGAAGGCGATTGGCGTCAGAGTGACTGCGATCCACAGACACCACCCGGGCAGAACATCAAGCGTCGGCTGAACCGGCTGGACCCAGATGCTCGACAAACGCCATGCAATGGCAACTCCCAGGACCAGAGTAAAAAGAGTCACTGTTGCGCCCGCCAGTCGTGCACTTCCGGAGGAAAGGTGGCCGGACGCCAGCTCGGTCAGGGCAATCGTGAGTGTGAGCCCCGGAATCGGCAGAATCAATGCGGCCAGGGTTATCAACCTGTCATTCACGGGCAGCCATTGTCCAAGCACGACCGCCGCAATGGCCGCCGTGAAACCAAGGACCGGTTCCAGCCAGCCACGCTGTGCGAAGGAACGATGGTAGAGCGTCGTCACCCAGGCGATGACCCAACCGAATAATCCTGCGACGATCGTGTCGATGATGTTGCCACCAAAGATGACTGCAACTCCGGCGCACGCGGTGGCTGCGGCGAGCAACGAGACCGGCAGGTTGAACGTGGCTGCCGCGTTGGCCGCAGATTCGAGTCTTGTCGCCGCTTCGCCGATCGAGATCTGACCGGATTCCAGGTCTTCCAACGCGGCATCAAATGCCAGCACTTTGCTGATGTCAATATCACCGGAATCAACTCGACGCAGGTAAGTTCGTTCCTGGGCTCCGCTGCCCAAAGAGACCACAAGCGCCGTTGGCGTATACAGAAAGACACTGGGCACGTTCAGGCTCTGCGCCACCTTGCCCATCACGCCTTCAAGGCGGTACGACGGAGTTCCATAGCGGTGCAGTAATTCGGCGGTTCTCAGCAGGAATGAATGAGTCTCGTGTTGCGGAGTTGCCTCGGGATGTGAAGAAGACACTTAAAGCCGTTTTCAAAAAGATGTGGTTGTGGGGGTTGTGGATAGACGCTCTCCGCGGCCACAACTCATCGCAATACGCTGTCGGATGCCACGGTGATCGGACGAAAGAAACCGAATTCCGCTGGTATTTTGGGGCTGATCACGTCACTGACACGCCTGGCAGCATATACGTTCGCAGATTGACAGCATCGGGGAAAGGATGTAATGCGTCCGTGTTGGGATGTTAATACATCCCACTGGCTGGTCACGCTCTGAATCTACTGCCAGGTCTTCCGCACCGAGAGCTGGCCGTTGCGTGATGAGTATTACGAAGTGATGTTGGCGTCGGAGTCTGCCAGGAGGCGTGGGGACGTGAGCATGGCAGCGTCCTGACCACACCAGGTCCCGACGGCAGTTAGCGAGCTTGGCAGATCGGTCGAACCGGATCCATACCAGAGCAACTTACGTGCTCAATACCGTCTGTCCAAATGCTTGTGGCTCAGCGTGATCGAAAAACTTCGCTTGTCAGGACTTCGGTCACGATCGTTCGCAGTCCATAGTTGTTCGCTTTCACACGGCCCAGAATGTCATCAATCTCATAGTGATCGCTCCATTCCATGTGTCGTCCGGTCGTGTACGTAAGAAGCTTCGAAATCAGACCGCGTGTAAAAAGATCGAGACGACTGTCCAGTATCACTTTCTTGAAGCTCGCGAAGTCTTTGAACGTTTCTCCGGAAGGCAGTTTTCCCGTCGGGTCGACCTTCGGTGCGGCCCCTTTCCCCCTGGGCTTTGCGTAGTTGACTCGCCAACGACCGATCGGATCAAATGATTCCAGTGCGTGGCCGAGCGGGTCGATGTTTCGATGGCACACATGACACGTTTTATCAGTGCTGTGTCTTGCCAACTTCTCACGGATTGTGGTGGCTCCGCTCACGTCGGCGTCGATTTCCGGAACTTCGTCGGGCGGCGGGGGCGGCGTTATGCCCAGGATGTTCTCCAGCACCCACACACCGCGTGTCACCGGTGATGTTTCAACGCCGTTGGCGCTAACCGTCAGCACGCCGGCCATTCCCAACAGACCGCCGCGTTGCTGGTTTTCGGCCAGGCTCACGCGTCGAAAACCATCGGCCAACCGGAGTGTATTCCGGGCGGGCAGGCGATATAGCCTGGCCAGTGTCTTGTCAACAAAGGTGTAGTCCGCGTCCAGAAAATCCGTCACCGGTCCGTTCCTGTCGAGCAGGTGACGGAAGAACTGGTGCGCCTCCTGCCTCATCGACTCAGGCAGGTTTTCGGCGTAGTACTCAGGCGCGGCCTAGCGGGGCGGAGGCAGATCGCCGATGTCTCGCAGATTCAGCCAACTGTCAACAAATCCATTAACGAACTTGCTGGAACGCTGATCGTTGAGCAGACGTCGAACCTGCCTGTTCAATTCGTCAGGTTCGGACAGGCGGCCGGATGTGGCGACGGCCGACAGCTTGTCGTCGGGCGGTGCGGCCCAAAGGGCGTAGGATATACGTGAGGCAAGGTCATACGGATGCAGCTCAGTTTCGTCCTCCGGAGTGATTTCACTGAGGTAAAGAAAGGACGGCGAGCAGAGCATCATTTTCAGCGTATCAAGTGCCGCCTGACGCGGCGTGGCTTGCTCGGAAATCCGCTTCTGATACAGCGCCTCGATCCGCCTGTTGTCGGATTCATTCAGCGGCCGTCGATAGGCTCTCTGCGCGAAAGCATACAGTTGTGCGAGTGCGTGATCCTTCTGAAATCCCTGGCTCCCGAAAACGGCAAGTTCTTCCTTTCCACCGCCGGATTCCGGAACCGGGCCACGGATCTTGATTTCGCCGATCCTGATATGAGGCAAAGCTCCTTCCAGAAGAATGTGCGTACGGCGGACACCGCTCGCGGCCTTCCTGTCCTTGAACTCATCGTTGTACCGCTTGTTGACCTGGATGACCGATGCCCGGGACTCGTACGGGCCGTTAGGAAAGATGAATCGTGGTGTTTGCCCGGCGTCAAGCCAGACACGAAAACTCAGCCACTCCGGCTGTTCATCCGGTACTATGGCAATTCCCAGGATCGGTTCGATCGCCTGAGGATAGTGGATATGTCCTTTTGTCGCGTCGCCGGGAACGACGGCCAGCTGAAAGGGTTCTGAAAAGTCGATACGGAAGATCTTCGGGTCGTAGTGTGTGTCGCGGTGCATGGCCTGGGCGTGGACTTCAATGTCGTAAGTCCCTGAGACCGGTACTCCGTCCAGAAAATCCTCGATGTGTCCATAGCCGCCTTGCCGCGTATCAGTGTTGGGCTGTTCGTAGAGACAAAGGTATTCAAAATTGAAGACGCTTCGGTGAGCGCCTGTCAGTTCCTCGTACTGCTAAAAATTGTCGGTGAAGTGCCACGATTTTGGCTTCATCGCAGCTTTACCAAGACGAGCGTCGACCAGTCGCGTGGCCGCCTGAAAATATTGATCCAACAGGAACCCTGATGTCACCAGGGACTCGCCGATATTGTCCATATGCCGACTGGTCTCTTCCTTTGGAAAATCCGCCGTCAGCCCCAGCGTGTCGACACGACGGCCGAACAGCGTGGCCAGCGTGTTTTCATATTCGCGATGGGAGAGCCGACGCATGATGGTACGCCCCGGCGATTTTCGAATCGGCCACGGGCTTCCTGGATGCTGTCTCTCAGAGAACCGACCAGGGCCAATCTCTGCTCGTCGGTTGGTTGGTCTGAATCTTCGGGCGGCATTTGCTTCAGCGAGACCTGATCGATGATGCCGTCGGCGGTGATCAGCTGTTGCTCGGATGTGATCGGCAATGCAAACGATTCGAACTCACGTTTGCCATCAGCCGTGTCCGCGTCATGGCACTGCAGACAGTATTTACCAAGGAAACCGGCAATCGCCTTACCGCGCTGGATATCCGCGGGAGCCGCCAGCGTACAGGGAAGCGCTGTAATGCAGATGGCGAAGATTCCGGCGGCGCGAAACGACCCCCGACAAACGGACCTGATGAAAAGCATGCTCATATTCAGGAGAATGTACCAGTACTGGTTCCGAATGATCCCTTCTGGATGCCCATCCATTGGGCGATGTCAAGGAACAGGTTGCACAGTGGGACCTTGCCGGGACCGCTGGACGTGGCCTTCCTGAATTCGCCCCCGCCGTAACCACCGCCAGCCAGAATGATCGGCAGGTCTGTGTTGGTATGCGAATTGGCGCTGCCCATGCCACTACCGAAAAGCACGGTCGTCGAATCAAGCAGTGTTTGCTCGCCAACCTGCATTCCGGCCAGGCGAGTCAGAAACTTTCCGAAGTGTTCCAGTTGATATTTCTCCAGAGTGATCAGGTGCGCGATGGCCTCTTCATCGTTGCCGTGATGGGACAGACCGTGATAGGCCTTCTTGATCCCAACGTGCTGGGGCAGGAAACTGCCTCCGATCTCCAGAGTTGCGACTCGCGTTGAGTCGGTTTGAATCGCCAGCGCGATCAGCTCGTAGAGCATGGGAAGATCGTCGACCGTGTTTTGGTCAGCCGGTTTGTCGAAAGGTTGCTTCGGCTTGGGCTGATCTGCCCACCGTCTCCGGAACTCCAGCCGTCGTTCAACATCGCGAATCGAGCTGAAATATTCATCAAGTTTCGCTTTGTCTTCACTGTTCACTCGCTTCGAAAGTGAGCCCGCCTCCTCCCGGATCGAATCGAGAATGGAAGCCTGCAGCGAGTTCGCCTTTACCTTCCGGCCCCGACGTTCTTTCGAATCCGTTGTGAAGAGTCTGTCAAATAATTCTGCCGGACCTGTAATCGGCGGGACGCGAACGCCCGACTTGGTCCACGAGAGTTGGCAGCCGCCATGGATGCCGCCTTCGGATCCGACTGTCAGCGATGGAAACCGTGTCTGGCTACCAACCTCATCGGCGATGAACTGGTCAATGGTGACGTTGCCATCCGCTCGATTCTTCGACTCGTGGTGCAGCAAACCAGACAGAAACGTATGTACGGCGAAATGTCCGCCGCGAATTCCATGGTCGAGTCCGCGATAGATTGTGAGCTGGTCACGGTTCGCGGCGAGAGGCTTGATCAGAGTCGTCTCTTCAAAAGCTCTTCCCGTCGTTGTCGGGAAGAAATGCTTCTGCTGAAAACCGAGCAGGTTGCCGACCGCGACGAACCGGCGAGCACCAGCACTCGCACCACGCGACTGAGCAACGGCCGAGGTTCCGCCGCCGACCGGAGTGATCAGCGACGGCAGCCCGGGCAGAGCGAGAGATCCGGCAACGGACCGAATGACGAATCGGCGACGATTGGTTGTATTGTTCATGGCAATATTCTAGCCGAAACGCGTTCGCAACAAAACGTTTTCCAGACAACGTGCAGAGCGGCCGAGGATTTGGACGTACGACGAACGTCCTCGCCCGCGGGAGGCACCTTTCCCGCGAATCGCTGGTTTTGAAGTCAAGCAGCTCTTACGGCTGGATGGGTGTTCTGTCGTCGGGTAAAGACGTTAGCCGAATGTTCATTCAGTTTTGATGACCGGAGCTGTCGTAGTCTCGTCCGTCATTCCCGGGGGCAGTTCCATGATGCGGATATTTCTCATGTGCACTTCACGGCCTTCGGATTCAAGGCAGATGTATCCCTTCTTCCACGATGCGTCGCGGATGCTGTTTACAAAACGGCCATTGATGGCAAGTTTGACCGTGCCGTCAACGGCCACAACTGTGTATTTGTTCCATTGGCCGACACCCTTACAGCGATGTTCCAGTGACTTGCTGCGCGAACCTCGCGGATTCGCGGGCACGGCTGTCATGCCACCGGCGCCGAATAGCTCGCCGTGAACATATGCCACCGGCGGATACGATCCGTCCTTCTTCCCGTGCTGACGAACCCAGTCCAGTTCCAGCATCTGCACTTCCATTCCTCGGGGAAGTCGATTCCCTTCAGGTTTGGCATCGCTCCACAGGAACACTCCCGAGTTGCCGCCTGGCTCCATATGCCGCCATTCGATTTCCAGCACAAAGTTCTCATATTGCCGATCCGTTCGCATCACCCCGATCGGCAGTCCAGTGCAGACAATCATTCCGTCTTTGGCCGACCACGTATCAGGATCAGTGTTGACATTCACCCAACCGTCCAGGTTCTTTCCATTGAAGAGATTTCGGAACGTCGGTTCCGGCAGAATCGCAAGGTCCGTTGCCGTGGGAGCGACATTCGGCTGCAGGTTGTCCTGGGCAGGAATTGATGCGCTGGAAAGTCCAACAACAAGAATAATTCGTGCAAGCATCGTATAGCCTTTCGGGGCGTGAGGAGATCCGTTCGAGTTGTGTAAATCTGGATTCTTGCGAGCGCCGTCGATTGTAACGTCAGGGAGCCTCTGGCAGGTTGCCGCAGTAATGATCGGGAAGGCTCTGCTGCATCCGCGTTGAGTGGGCCATCATGTTAAGCCAATTGTGGGCCGAATTCACTCCCGTCGTCGTCGATGGGATCGACTGCGTTGCGTTTCTTGAGCTGTTTGATCCCTGATGGCCACCTTCTGTCCACCATTATGCTTGATTTGCAATGTTGGTTTTGTGAGCAGTAAGGTCTCTACCCACATCGATTACCCGCACAGATGCGCATCAAAGGGGTCGGGAGGTACGAAGTCTTTGAGGTGGCGGTTCCATTGATCAGGATCGTAGTCGTCAACAGTCGTCCAGACGTACGGATTGATTTCAGATGTCGTACTCATGTCACTTCTCGGAGATGTTCATCGTTCTGCAATGGGAAAGTGACTAAAGAGAACGCACCAGTTCCACAGCGGGTAGGGATGCCCGACACGAGTGCCATAGGCTGAGTCCGCGAACCGATCGATTGCCCCATCAGCCACAAGCCAACGATGTGTTTTTCTTGAGAACAAGCTGATTTGAGGGCGGATTCGACTTCTCGCTGGATAAACAATGAGCCGCCAACATGGCAACAGCGGCTACGAATAAGGAGAGGCGTTTCATGGAGAATCAATGGTTGATGCATGGATCAGAGGATCTGAGGGAAAGAGGTCCTGACTTCGAAACTATTCCTGACGCGAACTCTGCCCGATGTAAACCGCATAGACGTGTGCCGGACTGCCGCCGGGGTAGCGAACTCTCAAAGCCCGTTTTCGGCCAGCGGCTACAGACTTTGACCAGACGACGGGAACGCGGATGCCGCCGGCGGAAACCGTTGTGGAGTAACCCGGTATCGACTGGGCTCGACGATCCAGCAGTTCGACCGTCAGCGGCGCGTCATGCGAAACTCCTGAGACGTTCAAGTGGATTGTCTCATTCTCATCAAGTTCAAAGAAGTCGGTGATGAACTCGGAGTCGTTGTCTTCTTCCTGAGCCGACAGGTAGCCGAAGCCGTCTCGTCGCAACGTCGCCAGACCGATCTCCATCGTCTTGAGTTTGCCAGACGTGTCCCAGTGTGAGTACCACATCATTGTCCGGTCACCGTGATTGACGAAGGCATGGCCCTGCAGCAAAGCGGTGTCATCCCATGCACCCGGTTCACCGCGTGTGATGATCCTGAAGTTGGGTACCGGCTCGCGGAAATGCACGCCGTCGTTGCTGACCACCAGGCCGAGATCGATGTGAACGCCGTCGTTCCAGTACTTCCCGTCTTCCGGCTTCTTTGTGGCGTCCTGCCACATGCCGTGCAGACCGACCAGTACGTTGCCGCGGTTCCAAAGTCCCATGCCCATGTGCATTTGCTCGCCCACAACTGCAGGATTCGTGAGTTGCCCCGGACGCGAGTAGGCGTGAGCGGTTGCCTGCGACCACGTGCTGAAATCAGGCGACCGGAAGGCCAGCGTGTTGCGTCCGGTTTTGCTGCCATCAGGACGCCAGGTCCAGGGCGAAATCAGTTGCCCGGTTGAGTAGTAAAAATCGCCGAAGCGATAGAGTGATGACACCTCGAAACGTTCGCCTCCCGCGTTGGCGGGACGATCTCCTGCGACTTTCCAGCTTAAGCCATCGGAACTGGTCGCGCAGATGGTTGTTCCGACGCGACGCTCTTTGACACCAATGTTGCTCATGCCTCCCTTGATATCGTCGTAGGGCATGTGAGCGATGTAGGCCACTTTGTATCGACGACTCGGATCGGGATCGTTCGGCTCGTACAGGACAGAAAGGAAATCGTTGACCAGTGTCATCGAATGAACAGACCCTTCGATCAGGCAGATGTTGTTCTTCTTGTTTCCGTTAAATTCAACCAGTCCCAATTCAGGCTTCGTCCAGTTCACGCCGTCCTTGCTTTCGGCATAACACATCGGTCGCCACCAACCGGGAGCTTGGCCTTTTTCGATCTCGGTTTGGATCATGCCGAGATACCACATGCGAAACGTGTCGCCCTCTTTGAAAACGGTGCCGTACAAAATCGCGTGACCGTGATCCGGTGCTCCCTTAGGGCCGCGACGTAGAACAGGATTCTCAGGATGCTTATCAGCCTGAACCAGCGTGACTTTCAGGTTATGCCGCCACGGAATGCTGTGATCATCAAACGCAAACAGCACACGATCTTCGGCATGAGTTTGTGAGAGACCCTTGGTGCAAGCCAGAGTCAGAATAGCAAGGATGATTCGAAGCTTCATGAGATTTATCTTTCTTCGGATTTCGGAAAACTCAACCACTCCCGAGCTTGCGGGTGTAACATCGCGCGTGCCTCTGATTGGCATCGCGGTCACGGATCGCAGCTGCAAGTTCTCGATGCTCCCGGATCACGCGATTATCAGTGGCTTTGTTCGGTACGACTTCGCGACTCGATGCAAAGAAGCGAACCAGAACACGCTGCATCCCGGCCACCAGTGTGGAGCCGGTCATACCCAGCAGAACGGAATGAAAGGCGATGTCAATTTCCGCAGTCTGTTTGCTCTTTCCGTCGCGAATCACCTCTTCCATCTCGTTGGCAACTTCGCTGAGTCGACGAATTTGATCGTCCGTTACGCACCGCCGTATACAGTTAAGACGCACCTCCGCATCGGCTGCGAGGACCTCGATCACATCTTCATCGAACACCAGCCGATCGCTGGCGTAATTACGCCGATGACGTAGTACCTCGAACCGAGCGATGACGCAGGCCCAGCGAGGAGCGAAACGAACTCGTCGTATTGATGTTCTCTGGGAGATCTGTTCATGCGTGGTTTTCCTGCTTCTCTACATAATCACTTCCGACAAAGGCAGAATCACCATACCGTCTCGCGATTTTGTTTTCGAGGCTCGCGAGCTCGAAGCCGGGGTATTCAAGACGCAATCAGGGATTTCAGAGGTCGAACGTTCAACACCACCTGACAGCCAACATACAACTCACGCCCGTAGCGGGCACCTCTGTGTCTGGCGACTGCCCATAGAAATACAGCAGACCGACCCACCGACGCTGGTCTGGTCAGAGGCGTCGCTCGACCTCGTCCTTTCCCAAAACTCATCCGATATTAAACCCCGCTGTCTAAAACGGTTTGATGACGATGGACGTCCTTGAGTACTCAATCTTACGTTTCCGGATTGGCTCACTGTTCCTTAAGTAGGTAACTCAAGAGATCCTTCAGCTCACCGGGAGTCTTGACCAGATCTTGAGGCATACTGGATACAGGGGAATCGTTTCTCTCCTCGATGTCGCTCTTCTTGATACGTACTCGCTTGGCGTCGGGAAGCATGAGTTCGACGTCGGTCTCGGTTTCGGCGGTGACTAGTCCGGTCAGGGCCTTGCCGTCGTCGGTAACGAGCGTGCTGCTACGGAAGAACGCCGAGACTTTTCGCTGAGCCCATGCTGGTCCAGTCGCTTGAGTACACATCCGATCGCCCGATCCATCGCGAGCAACATGCCGTCACAAGTTCGCCGGTTTCCGTTTTTCACATCCCGAAATCTGTCGCGATCGGAATTGAGCGCGTGCATCGGCGAGTGGACCGCGTTAAAGGCGAGGAAGAGAAAGAATGGTTTGGATTTGTTGCGGTCAATGAACCGACTGGCTTCGTTGCCCTACCAATCAGTCAGATATTCGGGCGATTCAAACGGGTTGTCGTCACGGAACAGTTTGGCGCCTTTCCAATAACCGGAACCGCCGCCCCGAAATCCGACATACTCACCCAACCCGCGCTCAAGCGGTCCCGGCTGCCCCCACTTCTTGTTGCTGTTCCCGCTGAGATGCCACTTGCCTACCAGGCCAGTACGGTAACCGGCCTTCTGAAACACCGCGGGGAGCAGCGTCTGCTGAAGAAACAGCCGATTCCTTTCTTTGCCATAGATGTTGTCGTAGATCCCAAACCGCTGCTGATACTGCCCTGTCAACAGGCCCATCCGCGACGCGACGCAGATCGGCGCAGTGACATACGCATCCGTAAACAGCGTTCCCTCTTCCGCAAGCCGGTCGATGGCGGGTGTCGGAATTTCGGACTTGCCAAACTTCGGCAGGTCGGAGTAGCCCATGTCATCCGCCATGATGAGAACGACGTTCGGCTTGGCAGCAACTGTCTTCCCGCACACGGGCGGTGAAGACGTTGTTAGCGCCAGCCATGGAACGAGTCATGTCACCACCAAGGAACTCAAGCGTGATAAAATGTGCATGCATTTTCCTGATCTGTGGCGGCATGAATTCAACGCAATCGACTCACTTTGACTTTGATACATAGACGTAAAATGCGTCGAGCGATTTTCCCTTTCCATCGACGAATCCAGCCGAGAGACGCTGCGAACCTTTCGCCAGCTCTACCCGGAAGGCCACACCGGCGTCATTTTTCTTCACGGCTTTCGTGATGTGTAGTTTGCCGTCGGAAAGTTGGGCCTTGACAGCGGGGAAGCCTGTGCCGGGCGTCGTTCGGTGCGCGCGGAGGCCATAAACCTTATCGCCGGGCGGAAGATTTGCATGGATCGAGGCGCCCGCTTCCTTCGGCCAGCGGCGCAGTTCGATCGTGTACTCGCCTGCGGTGACGACACGGACCGGCCAAAATGCCGGTGGGCGTTTGCTGTTGGTAGGATCGATCTTCGATTTGATGTTGCGGATCCCATCTTGAAACCAGAATATGTGTCTGCCAATGCAGTCGTGATAGTTGAGCGCGACCGACCTGCCCGCCGGATCATCCAATGAACACAACGATGACATTTGGCTTGCGTGTATCAGATACCGCCTGGGCCTGGGCCAGCCCTGCACATACCGTTGCTGCCGCAATCAGCGTCAGAGTTCCTCGTATATTCATGTTCATGTTTGCCTTCCCTTCATTTTGCTAAGTGTACCCGACATGGCGGCAATGGTGCGGATCATTTGCCGGCACGAAGTTTTCTTACCCAGCAGCTGCCGCAGACGCAGTTGTCTCTACCGCATGTGCCCTCGATGTCGTGGAATTCCAGCGGAGTAATGGACGCATCCACCAAAGCCGCCATCTTTCGGTAGGCGGAATCCTGCTTTGTTGCCCAGCGGCCCTCTTCGATTTGGCCCCAACCGCCGGCCTTCGCCGAAAGTGGCGCCATGAGGATTCGGCTCTCATCCGGTTGCCCAACATTAACCAGTGCCGCAAACGGCTCACGGGAAAGTTCCTTCCCCAAGCGTTCCGCAACATAGATCCGCAAAGCCTTTTCGCCTTCGGGGGACGGCGTGCGGTTCTCCAGTCGATTGAACGAGTAGTCACCATACTGCTGAGCGTTCAAGTCCAGCCATGTGATGATTCGTTCCAGGCTTTCTTTCGGGAGTTTTAGCTTCTCGTGCCCCTTGATAAGCATTCTCGCCAGCTTGCCCGCATGTGCGAAATAGTCCTTTGGTTTGCTGTAGAACGTCTCGTTATTGCTCAGCGCGATGGCAACCATTCCCTTTGCTTTCGTAAGAGAGGCATAGGATTTTCCGGAAAGCAGGTTCAATCCATTCGGCAGATTATCCGCCAGGCCGTGGCAACTGATGCAGTGGCGATCTAGAACGGGTTGCACCGTGCGCATGAAGCTGAAACCGCCTTCGTAACGAGGGCCGGAGACGGGCCTTGGTGTATGAACGGTCAGGCTGTTCTGCGACGCAGGAGTATACGGCGTCGAGGATCGTTGTTCATGGCAGCCGACACAGCTTGTTATTTCGCCCGGCCGCACGTACATGAGCGAGCGCATCGTCATCACGGCCATGCCGTTCTCGTCCAGGGCCTGGAGTTGGAAACCGACGTTCGCAGGAACGCGAAATCCGACGGAACCGTCATCATTGACGGGCACGGTGCCAATGACACTCTTGACTACTTCTTGTTTTGCTCGGCTTCTCAGCGTGAAGCTTGCCGTAGGTTGGCCGTGAATTCTGTTGATGCGCAGGTACTTGATGCTGCCCTTTGGAATTGGCTGGGTACTCTGGTAAACGTTCTGGACGAAGCATGTCCCCGTTGCAGGCGTTTCGTCTGGCGACGGTAGCGTTGAACGGATGACCTTGGGAACGGGCCTCGGCCGGACGGGGATTGGCGCGAAACAGGAAACGACCGAATCGCGGTAGATCAGTTCGCGGCCGCCGAGCGTATCAATAAGGTAGATTCCAAACGCGGCATCGGACGGGCGATCGCCATAGTTGATCACTTCCGGCGAGTAGGCCGCGAGGAACATCTTTCGCGAGAGCGGATACGGAGTGGCAAAACATCCTTTGCCGCCCCAACCCTCGGTTTCTGGAAACTTAACTTCCGGCGTAATTCGGGTGAGAGGCTCCGGACCGTCCTGTCCCTTCCGCGGGTCGACAACTACGATTGATCCGCCGGTAATGAAGTGATGCGCGGCGGCCGTGGCCACAACTTTGCCCGTGCCGGGGATGGAGCGTGCCTCGGCGATGACGCAGGGATTTTTCGTGTAATTGCCGTAATAGTGGGCCGTTGCAGTTCCGTCGGACTTCGTCACCCAGAGGCTCTGGAACCACGTATTGTGGCGATTGATGTAGTCCCACCGCGTGTAGATGATCCGGCCGTCGGGCAGAACGCTCGGGTCCCATTCGTTGGCCTCGCCGAATGATATCTGACGGATATCCGAACCGTTAGCATTTGCCCGATGAAGAAGAAACGAAGGGGTGTATCTGCCTCATGGCATCTTCCGAAGTTCTGGCTGCGTGTGGAGGCAAAAACGAAACTGCCATCGGGCAGGTAGCAGGGATCGAGATCTTCGATAAGTACAGTCGCGCGGTCGTAAGCTGTCTTCAACGGGTCTGCTGGTGTTCCCGTCAACTGACGAACCTTCTTGCCATCAATTGTTGCCTCGTAAATGAAGAAGCGGCGTGCGCCGGTTTCTTGATTCTTGTATCCGAATCTGATCTCAACTGGATGAATGGGCAGTTTGATTTTATCATCCATGACGGCCGTGTGATCACAGAAAGAGAAGATGACTCGTTTCGCATCGAACGAGAGATCGGGATGCAAAACGGAGCCTTTGGGGAGCTTGCCTTGAAACAGCACCGTCGGCCTGGGAGTTTCCTTCCAAGAATCCAGGATGACCAAGCCCGGCCCCGGCTCGCTGTGTCGGCCGTAGTACTGGTCGCACTGGTGCGCTATGGACTTTGGGGGCGGTCGCTTGTTGATCAGAAGCCTGTCGAAGTCCAGCGCCGGGTGCGAAAGGATCAGCTCGCGCCGGAGACGCCGCACCGCGAAGTACAGCTTCTGGAAATCCGTGTCGGGGGCAGCTTCGTCGAACTTTTTTTTGAGGTCGGCCAACGCCGTATCATAAGAGGCGAGTCGATTACTGTCCGCCATGAGAGTACGCGTGGCGACAGCCAGTTTCAGAGCCTCGTCGGCGGCGTTCCGGAAGGAATCGGATACCGGTTTCTTGCGCGGCGTCGACCAGTTGCTCGTGCTGCTTTGGGTGGCAGGCCGGTCGAGCGCCAGATTCGTTTCCAGGTTCTCCGCTGCGAACACTTCGACTTCGTCCAGATGGAAATACTCGTTGTCCGCCAGAGAGACTCGCACGAAACGGGCCTTTTTGCCCGAGGCCGAGACAGTCAGAGGCTTGCCGCCCTTGATGCCGTAAAAAAGCGCGCGGTCATGCCGGTAGACTTCTTCCCACGCCTTGCCATCGGCGGACAGCCGCACCACCAGTCGCTTGGCCCGTAGCGTGCCATTCGGATCATTCACCCGGTTCCAGATCACGATCCGCCCCACCGGCACAACGGAGCCGAGGTCCACCTGCCACCAGGGGTTCTGCTGCTTCTGGGTGTGGAATCCCGCCGTGCCGTCCTTGATTCCGTCGCATCCCCCGGCCGCATCGTCTGCCACCGTAAGAGGTTTGCTCTGGCTGCGGGCCTTGGCTTGGCGTACCCAGTCATCCCGGATCAAGGAGGTCAGGTCGATGCCTCGGTCTTCATCGGCCAGTAGCGAGGTCGAGCATAGCGTCATCGCGAGAGCCAGGTAATACAGGACAGGTCGGCGTAACATGGGTTTCATCCTACGTTGGTTTGGCAGGTTACTTCAAGGCTGAGAATCAAATTCGTGAAGCTTGTAATGGTACGGTCGGATGATGTTGGCTTCCCGTCAATCCAACTGCTAAAAGGCGGCCAAAGGTGCTCGGAGAAGTGGATGGCGAAGCCCATTTGCATTACTCTTGGTCCACTGCCGAATATCTAGATCGCTATCAGTTCCCCATGAGAACGAGAAGCGCAACGCATGCCCGGCCATCGAACGCGTTTCGCTGCTGCGGTGCCGCCCCGCGACTCCGGTACCGCCTAAGGCAGACTGCGCGGGGAGGGGGCAGGAGATCCGTTTGACAGGGGCGGCATTTGAGCAAAGACTGGAACACGAAAGAGTCGCTGATATTGCGTGCCAAGAGTGCTGACGATGCGCAGGCTTGGGAGGAGTTCGTTAAGTATTACGAACGCTTTATCTTCCACCTGCTGCATCAAATGGATGTGCCGAGCAACGACTTCGATGACCTTGTCCAGAACGTGTTGTTGAGGCTTTGGAAGAGCCTTGCAAGCTACGACCCGGGGAAAGGACGGTTTCGCACTTGGCTGGGCGTCGTAGTGCGTAACGCCGTTGTCGACCATTTCGCGGAAACCCGACGGCGCGGAAAGCTGATGGAGCAGGGGCAAGCTTTCTTTCAGATGCTCAACGAAACCCCCTCGTCGGAGATCGAACAGCGAATCGAAAGCGAGTGGGCCAGATACGTGACCGACTTGGCGCTGGAACGTATTCGAAAAGTCTTCTCTCGCGAGGCGGTCGCCGTATTCACAATGAGTCTGAATGAAAAGCCCGTGAAAGAGATTGCCGAGGAGCTAAATCTGATGGTCGACTCGGTCTATACCTTGAAGAGCCGCGTCAAGGCGCGTTTCATCAGAGAGGTCAAAGCCGTGATGAACGAATTGGAAGCCTGAAATGGACGAGCGGAAACCCGACCCGACTTCAAAACTCGCCTCCTTCTACTACGTGGCCGAAGACTACGAACAGGTGGAGGAGAAAGAGATCAGCCCTTCGCTATATGCCATCTCACGCATTTCCGAACGCTATGAGTCGGCGGAGTTTCTTGCCAGCGGAGGCATGAAGCAGGTCTTCAAGGTCTACGATGCGCGATGTAAGCGCCACGTCGCCATGGCAACGCTACACGACGACGCACCGGTCGAACTCTGCGATCCATTCATTCACGAAGCATGGCTCACTGCGTTGCTGGACCATCCGAATATCATCACGATCCACGATGTGGGGGTGGATTCGCAGAACCGCCCCTATTTCACCATGGATTTGAAGTCCGGCAATTCACTGAGCGAGTTGATCGAGAAGCTTCGCGCCAGCGATCCTGAAATCGTCAGCCGTTATCCACTGGAAAGCCTGCTGCACGTGTTCGTCAAGATATGCGACGCGATCGCGTACGCCCATTCTATCCAGGTACTACACCTCGATTTGAAACCGGCCAATATCCAGGTTGGCCCGTACGGCGAAGTGCTGGTGTGCGATTGGGGCCTCGGTAGGTTGCTCGGACGCGAAGATGGCCTTGAACTCGAACGACGTCTGCTGCACCCCGACCTGTTAAGTTCCGACACGCTGTTTGGCCAGACGAGAGGCACACCTGGCTACATGGCGCCGGAGCAAATTGAAAAGGACAACGAGCGCGACGCTCGCACAGACGTCTACGGGCTTGGATGCATCCTCTATTCAATCCTCACACTGCAATGCCCGCTGGATGGAGAGGCGGAGGCGGTATTGGAGAATGCGAAGCTGGGCGCGATAACACCGCCGAGCCGACGCGCGGCCGATCGGGATATTCCAAAGAGCCTCGAAGCCGTCGTGCTAAAAGCAATGGCGGTCGATCCAGTTTGCCGTTACCAATCGGCAGAAACGCTCAGCCAGGACGTTCGCCGATATTTGACCGGGTTTGCGACGCACGCAGAAGATGCCGGCGTGCTGACTCAACTTGGCTTGTTGTATCGGCGCAATCAGCGATTCTGCATCACTGTCTTATGCGCCGTGCTGGTCATGCTCGGCGGCGCAACATGGTCCTTCTGGAAACTTGCAGAAAAGGAACGGATTGCCTCCGCCGCCCGCCTCGAAGCCGAACAAACACTGATGCTTTACGAAGCCGGCATCGGCGAACTCGAAAAGCTGTCCTTCCAAAACGCAAAGTCGGTGGAACGAGCCGTGATCGGATTCCACTTGTACACCAACGGGAGAAGATCTGAACAGCTGTTGCTTGCTGCATTGGATGCTGAGCCCGACAACCCCGTCTATCTGCGGTCCATGGGCGAGCATTACTTCATTATGCAGCGATTCAATCAAGCGGCCGAGTACCTAGCCCGAGGTGAAAAGCGGAATGAGTATCCGGACCAGATTGTTTGTGACCTCGCCCGCGAGTATTCGCTGCTCAAACCGAACGACGACGATCGGCTAACCGTCGAGCAAATGGTAGATCTCCTGGGCCGCATTAGAGGTTTTGACGGGTTCGAGGCGATGATCGTCTTGAACGATCAGAGAAAACGTGTCGATCCGAACGAGCGGGCAGTCATCATCCAAGAGCACCTACGTTCGATTAATCCGCACTGGCATGACGGCTGGTTTGAATATGACTTCGCATCAAGCCGACTACGCATTGGGGGCAAGGGACTGACCCGACTGGCCGCCTCGCCTAGTGTCCTTGCGGGCTTGCAACCGAGGGCGCTCGATATCAGTGGCTCGGAGATTTCGGATTTATCGAGCGAAACGGGCTACGCTATCAAGAACCTGGATGTACGCGGCTGCCCTCTTGACGGCGTCCATTATCTTCGCCGCTTCGTGCACCTGAAAAAGTTGGTTATCCACCCGGGACAACTCACTCAGAAGGAATTGGCAATGTTGCCTGACTCCGTCGAGGTGATCCAGGAACCGCTGACTCTCCAAACGGACGGATAAAGCCACTCCGTCCAGCAGGCGTAAAGCGTCGCCAGCCCATTGCTTACGAAGACCAACAGGGCGACGCAGCGAAAAAAGCGACCAAAAATTGGCGAAAGTTGTTTAGATCAGGCGAGGTGAGCGAGTATTCGTATTTAATGCCGTGTCTCTGCTGACGGCATGGACTGGGCACTGTTTCGAGTCGACAACGCCGTGCGGTTGTTCAAACGCCGCGTCGGTTTGATTCGCAGCCTAGACGAAGAGAATCCGCTCATCAGCCACGCCATATTAGAAATGCCGGGTAAGTCAACGGAAACCACGCCATGAAAAACCTCCTGACTCTTCTGCTATACGGACTCATGGTCCTCGGCAGCGTGCTTTGCCTCAACACACACGACGTTGAGGCGAAGACTTCGTATTGGCGGGAGTTCGAGAAGAAGTACGCCAAACCCCGTAGCGGAGAACCAGGCGACGCTGTTCTGGCCGAGGAGATCGCAGCGGCCCGCTGCAACCTTTGCCATGCAGGAGCCAAGAAAACTTTCAACGCATACGGCCTGGCGATACGCCAGGCAAAAAAGGCTGAACGCGATGCGACAAAGGCTGAAGGCGCGCGGAAAAGCAAGATCGAATGGTTCCGGGCGGCCCTCGATCGCGCTGAAGACATGAAAAGCGACCCGAGAGATCAAGAGTCCCTCACCTTCGGCAGTTTGCTTGACCAAGGCAAGCTGCCCGTCGAGAAGATCTCGGCCGACTCGAATTGGTATGATAAGACGAAGTCTTCCGGGGCGGGTCTGAACGTGCCTGAAGACCACCAGATTCTTTCTGGTCAGATTACAAATTTCATCTGGTCTGGAGCTTTAAGTGATACATCGGCGAAGGTTGCCTCGCGCATTAAAAGTGCCGGTACTGAGGTGAGATTGCGTGTCAGTACAAGTGCCGACTTGTCTAATCCGGTTTATTCAGCATACAAGACTGCTGATTCGGAAGAGGACAATATGGTGCATCTCGACATTAGCGGTCTGACAGAAGAGACTCAATACTATTACGCGATTGAAGATAGAAATGGAAATACCGATGATTTGATCGGGAAATTCCAAACGATCAAGATGGGAGCATACTCTTTTACGTTCGCTGCCGCCTCTTGTGCGGATACCGGCTCTGATCATTTTGTTTTCGACAATATTGCATCTAAGCCGATTCAGTTTTTCATGAATACAGGTGATCTTCACTACCGTGATATCACTGTTAATAATCCAAGCCTTTACGCGACAGGATATAAGGCACTATTTAATTCAGCCAAGCAACGCAATTTGTATCAGAACAATTCTTTCGTCTATATCTGGGATGATCATGATTTTGGCTCTAATGGTTCGTGGGGTGGTAGTCGAGGAAAACCGGCTGCTCAACTTGCATACCGGCAGTATGTACCCAGTCATGATCTGATCCTGCCGAAAGCGGGAAACGGCATTTACAGAGCGTTCTCTGTCGGCAGGGTAAGATTTGTTGTCACAGACCTGCGTTCTTATTCAGATAAAGGTGGCGATGCCTTAGCTCCCGGTAGGACTCTCATGGGAAGTGACCAGAAAGCGTGGTTTAAGCAGGAACTCCTGAACTCAAGAGATACTCATAAACTAATAGTCTGGGTTAGCACGACTCCCTGGATTGGTTCTCCTCAAAGCAATAAAGACCGTTGGTACAGTTTTTGTGCAGAACGCGAAGAGTTGGCAAATGTTTTCCGGGATAACGATCTCGATAAAAGAATGTGTATCATTTCCGGTGACGCTCATATGCTGGCTGCGGTCGATGGAAGTAACAACACCTACGGCGGTGACGGTTCACCGATGTTCCCTGTCTTTCATGCTGCTGCGATGGACAGTTCTGGCAGCAGCAAAGGAGGACCCTACAGTGAAGGTACCTATCCCGGCCGTTCACAATACGGCCTCTTCAAAGTTACCGATAATGGCGGTGACACTGTGACATTTAATTTTAAGGGGATAAAAGCGACTTCTTCAACCGCAGGTAAAGTACTAATTGATTACACCTTTGATTCACCAAAAGCGCCACCAAAGCGATAAGCAAAGCGATAAGCAAAGCGATAAGCAAAACGCCACCCTTTCTCCCCTCTCCGATCCCTTCAACGACGCCCTCAAATGAACCTCACCAGCAAACTTGCTCTCTCCGCGACGGTCCTCGGCGCAACGCTCCTTTATCTGTTTCTGGGCTCCTCGGAGATCGATGCGCTGGCGCCTCTCGACCCCGAGGAACTCGCGAAGACTCCGGCTCCCGCAAGCCCCGAACAACCACCCAGCCCGACCATCGACCCCAATCAGTTTCACTTTTCCCGCGACAACATCCTGGGCACTTCCTTCGAGTTCACCGTGGTTGCCGAGGACGAGCCAACGGCGGCCGCGGCCGAGGCTCGCGTCCTCCAGGAGATCGCGGAAGGGGAAAAACTGATGAGCACTTACGACCCCGAAAGTGAGATCAGCCTCATCAATGCGCGTCCCTTCGTTAGCGGCGAAAGAATCCTCATCTCCGATGGCCTGCACCACCTCCTGAAGGAATGCCTGTCGATCAGCGAGAAATCTGACTTCGCCTTCAATGCCTACCTGGGAGAGGCCATCGATCTGTGGGACCAATCCGAAAAGCAGGGCAAGAGTCCATCAAGCGACCTTGCGGCCCAAGCAGTCTCTTTAGTCCGCCCCGGTTTCAAAGTCTTCATCGTCAAACAGGGCAAAAAGCCGAACATTGTCAGGAAGATGTATCTTGTGAGACTCGCTCCCGGGAAATTCCAGTTCGATGGAATCGGCAAAGGCTACTTGATCGACAATGCGGTCCGCAAGGTTGTCGAGGACGTCCCGGAGATTCGCGGCCTCCGCCTGAACATTGGCGGGGAGATCAGCGTCTGGGGGGAGTCATCTTTGACCTCGAAGCGCCCTTGGAGGATCGCGATCGCCGACCCGTCGAGGCCGGAAGACAATGCTCCGCCGCTGACTCGCCTGGAGCTCCGGAATCTCTCGGTGGCCACCAGTGGCAATTACGCACGACATCGACAGATCGACGGAAAGCGGGTCGGGCACATCCTCGATCCCTCGACCGGACTCGCCACTGAGCACATCCGGAGCGCCACCGTCGTTGCGGGGTCGGCCCAGCGAGCCGATGCCCTTGCCACTGCTCTGTGTGTACTCAGTCCCGAGGAAGGAATCAAGGCGGTGGAATCCGTGTCCGATGCAGCCTGCCTCATCGTGGACCAGACCGGAAAAATCCATCGCAGCAAAATGTTCCCCGTCCTGGAGACCCAAGAGCGAGCGTCCGGCCAAGTTTCCTGGTCGGGAAAATTTGCTCTGCGGGTGCAGTTCGAGTTGGTGAGATCGGAACAGGAAGCCAAGTTCCACCGGCATTATCTCGCGGCCTGGATCGAGGACGATGTCGGCAGACGAATCCGCCTCCTCGCGCTGTGGGCCAAGAGCAAGGACATCAGCTATGTGCGGGATCTAAACCAATTTTGGAGAAACGCCTGGGTTCTTGCCGGAGAGGGAAGCAGTCCTCTCCCCCTGCGAGAATACACCCGAGCAACTCGCAATCCGGGAAGCTATTCTCTCATCTGGGATGGGCGGGACGACTCTGGCGATCTGGTTCCCCAGGGCAAGTACACGATTCACCTGGACGTGAATCGTGAGGATGGACCTCCCGGCGGAAGGGAAAACCACACCCACGTTTCCGTTGAGATGGACTGTCGCGACCAAGCGTCCGTGCAAACCGCAGATCCTCAGCCCGAGCTTCAAGGAGTCAGGGTTGAGTATGGGCCCGTCGATGAATCAACCACCAAATAGATGCCCAGAGAATCCAATAGAGAAATAAATGCCCAGTGAATCCAAGAGAGACCGCGCTCGCAAAACCAAGCCCAAGACCAAGATCAAGCTCTGGGTGAGAGTGGTCCACATCTACCTCAGTCTCTATGCGTTTATCGTGATCCTGTTCTTTGGCGCCACCGGCCTGATGATGAACCATCCCGACTGGTTCGCGCAGGATGAACCACAGTTCTCCGAAATCGAAGCCACCGTGCCAATTGAGCTCTGTCGCCAACCGGACCGGCTTGCGGTCGTTGAGCACTTTCGAAAGATCTATCACCTAAAGGGCGAAGTGACGGACTTTCAAGTTGAGGACACCGAATTCAATATCGTGTTCCAACATGCCGTCAGCGGAGCGCATGTGTTTGTCGACCCTCAAACCGGAGAGGGGCGTATCGAAAAGGAATCCCGGGAATTTACCGGAGTCATGGCCACCCTCCACACCGGGGAGCATACCGGGACTTTCGGGAAACGGGTCATCGATGTCGGGGCCGTGCTCCTGATCCTCTCTTCTCTCTCTGGGATCATTCTCTGGACCTCGCTCTCCAATCGCAGACGAACCGGACTCATCTGGCTGGCCAGTGGATCGCTCCTCATCGTTATCATTCTCGTCCGCTTGCTGGGATAACTCACTCAGAAGAAATTGGCGATGTTGCCTGACTGGGGCGAGGTGATCCAGGAACCGCTGACTCTCCAAACGGACGGATAAAGTCACTCCGTCGTCTCTTTCACTCAATCTTCCCTCACCGTCGACGACACCTCCGTCTAGCAGTCGTAAATCGCTGCCAGGCCAGTGCTTGCAAATACCCCGCTGTCGATGCAGCGGAAAAAGCGACGAAGAAT
Source organism: Fuerstiella sp. (assembly GCA_024230215.1). GTDB lineage: Bacteria > Planctomycetota > Planctomycetia > Planctomycetales > Planctomycetaceae > Fuerstiella. Next base: position 28,729 of record JAAERP010000320.1, read on the forward strand.
TGGCGAAAGTTGTTTAGATCAGGCGAGGTAAGCGAGTATTAGTATTTAAATATCGCTGAGAACCAGAAAAGGAAACCCACATGGACAGGATCACTATTGTTGCGCTCGTCACGGCGACCCTCGTGTTTGCGCTGCTGAGCGGCGAAACGAATGCCGAGACCCACGTGTATGAAGTCGTGGAAGAAACGTTTAGCGCCGACAAGACCTACGTGAACCCCTATCTCGACGTCGATCTGTGGGTGGACCTGACGGGGCCCGGTGGCACGTACAAGATACCCGCGTTTTGGGACGGCGGGAACAAATGACAGAAATGAGCTCCGCAGCGCGACCAATCGCCATCCATTGCAAGTTAAACCAACCCGTTCCAATAAGGAAACAAAATATGAAACGCCGACAATTTCTGAATTCAACTCTTGCCGCTGGCGCATCGGCCGCATTTCTCGGTGCATTTTCCAATTCGGGAATCGCGGCGACTCCAAAGCACGCGTTCAAACTGAATTATGCTCCCCACTTCAACATGTTTAAGAACCTTGGGGGTGCAGACCCGATCGACCAATTAAGATTTGCTGCAGACCAGGGCTTTTCGGCCTGGGAAGACAACCAGATGAAAAAGAAGCCGATCGATCTGCAAAAGAAGATTGCGGCAACGATGGAATCGCTCAACATGAAGATGGGCGTCTTCGTTGCGCATGGATCAATCGGTCAGACGACGTTCGTCAAAAAGGACAACGCCGTTTGGGACTCGGTGTTGCAAGACATGAAGGATAGCATCGAGGTTGCCAAACGCGTCAATGCAAAATGGATGACGGTGGTTCCCGGAAGCGTCGATGAAAACGGACGCGATCGTTTGGCCATGGGCTATCAAACGGCAAACGTGATTGAACTGCTGCGACGTTGCAGCGACTTGCTGGAACCGCATGGCATGGTGATGGTGCTAGAGCCGCTGAACTGGTTTACCAATCATGGCGGAGTCTTCCTGCAAGGCTCTCCTCAGGCCTATTCCATTTGTAAGGCGGTCAACAGCCCGGCCTGCAAGATTCTGTTCGACATCTACCATCAGCAGATTACTGAAGGCAATCTCATCCAGAACATTGAACGATGTTGGGATGAAATTGGCTATTTCCAAGCGGGCGACAATCCCGGACGCAAAGAACCGGGAACGGGCGAAATCAACTACCGAAATGTCTTCAAGTACATCCACTCCCGAGGATTTGACGGGGTGATCGGAATGGAACATGGAAATTCGGTCAAAGGTTCAGACGGGGAGAAGAAGGTGATCGCCGCTTATGTCGATGCGGATCGTTTTTGAATTGGGGAACTCTCGAAACGAAAAACGTAAACGACATCAAGAACTAGAGGACGTCCGATTTTGGAAACCCGAAGCGTAATTTTTGGGTTTACCTAAAACACAATTCATCAGGCAAATCCATTTCATGAAACATCACTTAGCATCAATCATCGTTTTAGGCGTTCTACTGGTTTCTCCACTCTTGGCTGAGAGGGGTGCCCAAACGGACATCGCCCTGGTAGCTCAGTTCGATCGCGACGGCAACGGGTGGCTGAATTACGAGGAACGAATGACCGCACGCGAATACCTTCTCGCCCATCCCGAGCTGCGCGAACCGACCAGCAAGCGGCGCGTGACGGGAACTGGCTTACCTGGACCAACGGTTTCGCCAAGCGACGTGGGCTCTTGGGGTGATGCTCCGTTGTACGACCCGGGCACCGTTCGCACCCTGTTTCTGGAATTCGAACATGATGACTGGGAGCAAGAACTTGCCGCGTTCTGGCACACAGACGTCGACGTCCCTGCGATGCTTACGGTCGACGGGCACAAGTACCGCGACGTGGGCGTTCATTTCCGCGGCCATAATTCATTCACGGCCGTGCCACACGGGCTGAAACGCTCCATGACGCTTACTATCGATTTTCGCCACAAACAGAAGCTGATGGGGCACAGCAAAGTCCTTCTGCTCAACGCCCACCAGGATCCAACCTATCTGCGCACGGCACTTTATCTGCAAGTAGCTCGCGACTACATCCCCGCACTGCAGAGCAACTTCATGAGAGTGGTCATCAATGGTGAGAGTTGGGGTGTGTATCCGGCACAACAAGCTTTTAACAGCGAGTTCACGAAGGCGACGCGGGGTACGAAGAAAGGTGCACGCTGGAAGTCGCCGAACAATTCCGACGGTGGCGGGTTTTCGTATCTTGGCGACGACGTCGTTGACTATCGACGCTGGTATGAAATGAAGGGCCGAGACAAACCCGAAGCATGGGTGGCTCTGATAGCGCTGTGCATGGTGTTGCACGAGACGCCAACCGACAAACTCGAGCAGGCGCTAGAGCCTATGCTCGACATCGATGGCGTGCTCAAGTTTCTTGCGATTGATATCGCGTTGGTCAACAACGACGGGTATTGGAAGGACGGAAGCGATTTCAACCTATATCTCGACGAGGATGGTCGCTTCCATCTCACGCCGCACGATTCGAACGAAGGTTTCCGATGCCGCGGCGGGAGTGGGGCCAGGTCGCCCGATCCGCTTGCCGCGCTCGATGATCCGGATAAGGCTCTACGCCATAAATTGCTGGCAGTACCCAGTCTGCGCAAGCGGTATCTGGCCTACGTCGGAGATATCGCGGAAAAATGGCTCGATTGGGAGCGTCTGGGGCCGGTCGTCGAAAAGCACCAGGCACTCATCAGAGAATATGTCGCGACCGAAACACGCAAACCCGATGTAGCCGCGTTTACCACCGGCGTCTACGGAGAGGGAGTTGGTGCACCGCCGTCGGCTGAAACAATCAAGGGTTTCGCTGACCAGCGGCGAGCCTTCCTGCTGAACCACCCGGAGATCATCAAGGCTCGCGGTGGACGCCAACCGTAGCGGGGCGTTTGGGACGAAACGGACGGATAAAGTCACTCCGTCGGCTCTTCCACTCAATCTTCGCCGACCGTCGACGGCACCTCCACCTGGCAGTCGCAAGGCGTTGCCCGCCAAATACTTACGAAGACCAGCAGGGCGACGCAGCGGAAGAAGCGATGAAGAATTGGCGATAGTTGTTTAGATCAGGTGCGGTGTGCGAGTATTAGTATTTCATGCTGTGTCTGCTGACAACATGGACTGGGCACGGTCTCGAGTCGACAACGCCATGCGGTCATAGGCACGAAAGTAAAGAGTATCGGGTGACGTCACAAAAGTGCGGCGTGCTCAACAGACAAAGAAAAGCGGACAATTCTCCTGATGAAGAAACTACTCATTCTCCTCTTACTCGTTCTTCTCACGCCTGTCGCGTCGCCGGCGGAACGGCCAAACGTCCTGTTCATTGCCATAGATGATCTGAACGACTGGGTCGGCTGCCTGGGCGGAAACCCGCAGGCGATCACGCCCAACTTCGACCGCTATGCGAGGGATCACGCGATGGTCATGAACAGGGCCTATTGCCCTTCGACCGTCTGCGGTCCGACGCGGTCGGCGTTGCTGACCGGAAGACACGCGACGTGCACGGGTGTGTACGGGAATGGGCAAAACCTGAAACACGCGCCGAAAGCGAAGGACCTCGAAACCTTGCCGGAATACTTCGGCAACCGAGGCTACCACACGCTCAGCCGCGGAAAGATCTTCCATAAGCATGGCGACCCCAATGCGCCTGACGGAGTGGATGAGGGGCAATGGGCGTTTCATGAGTTTGTCAAGGCGACGGGTTCTAACGGCGCGACGTTGTGGGAAGAGAAACCCGCGTTGGAAGGTGTTAAGACCGGCGGCTCTCCCTTTGCCTGGGGCGCCGTGGAAGGCCCCACGGAAAAGACCAAGGATTACGCGACTTGCGCCTGGGCCGCGGAACAACTCGAACGCGACTTCGATGGAAAGCCGTTTTTCATGGCGGTGGGCGTATCGAAACCCCACCTCGCTTGGCACGTGCCACAGGAATTCTTTGACCTGTATCCGCTGGAACAGATCGAGGCCGCGCCCTTCAAACGCGACGATCTCGACGACATTGTGCGGCAAGATGGAAAGCACATCTTTAAGCCTTCCGGCCGGTTCCTCGTGGCCGATGGGAACGACATGCACAAGCAGGCGAACCGCGCCTATCTCGCATGCGTGAGTTACGCCGACCATTGCCTGGGCGTCCTGTTCGACGCGCTCGAAAAGAGCCAATACGCGGACAACACCATTGTCGTGATCTGGGGCGACCATGGGTGGCACTTGAGCGAGAAAATGCACTATGGGAAAACGGGATTGTGGGAGGAATCCGCGCGCGTGCCCTTCATCGTGAACGTTCCCGGCGTTACGCCGCCGAACACCAAGTGCGATGGTGTGGTCAACTTGATCGACATGTATCCAACCCTGCTTGAGCTCTGCGGTCTTCCGCCCAATCCGGAAAACGACGGTCGAAGCTTTGCGCGGCTGCTCGCGAATCCATCCATGGAGTGGAACCACCCGACGCTAACGACCTATCAATTCAAGAACCACTCCATCACCGACGGTCGCTACCGTTACACGTGGTATGGCGGCCGCGCCGATGGTGCGGAGGAGCTATACGATCACGATGCCGACCCGTTGGAGCACTCCAACCTCGCGAGCTCTCCGGAATACAAGGAGATCATCGCGCGGCTACGCAAGCACCTGCCGACTCATCACGAACCCAACAGCCCGTCCAATCCGCACAACGCGCTGAAAAAGTCGAAAGATCAA
>JAAERP010000321.1 GCA_024230215.1 Fuerstiella sp.
CAGTTCTTTTCTTTGTCGACCATTTTGCCGGCAGAAATCCACGGCATCATGCCGCGCAGTTTTGCACCGGTGGCTTCGATCATGTGCTCGTCGTTGGCACGACGGGACGCTTTGATGGTCGGCTGACCCACAGCGTTTTCCAGCATGAAGTCACGAACGAATTTACCCTGTTGAATGTCGGACAGAACGTCTTTCATGCGGGCTTTGGTTTCGTCGTAGTTCAGGATGCGCGGGCCGGTCACGTACTGGCCGTATTCCGCGGTGTTGGAGATCGAGTAGTCCATGTTGGCGATGCCGCCTTCATAGATCAGGTCAACGATCAGCTTCACTTCGTGCAGACATTCGAAGTAGGCCATTTCAGGCGCGTAGCCTGCTTCGACCAGAGTTTCGAAGCCGCAGCGGATCAGCTCAACGAGACCACCGCAGAGAACGGCCTGTTCGCCGAAGAGGTCGGTTTCACACTCTTCGCGGAAGTTGGTTTCGATGATGCCGGAGCGGCCGCCACCGATGGCGGAGCAATAGGACAGGCCGATTTC
>JAAERP010000322.1 GCA_024230215.1 Fuerstiella sp.
ACGCGAGAAGAAAGAGAATGGATCTCATGGGTGACCTTTTCGAGTTTGAACGCGACGTAGCAAATCGCCGCAGGGGTCAGGGTCGAAGCAACTGTCATCTCAAATTCGTTCATCATTTAGATCCAGAAGGGGAGGGGGGGGGTCAAGGCAGGTCGACATCTTCAACCGGCGTCGGATCGTAGGCGATCGCCTTGAGCGCCTCGGCGGCCTGAATCATGCCCTGGGCCTGCGTGATCAGCAGATCGATGTGCGCCTCGTCGAGTGCCGTACGCGGTGCGGATTCCTTGTACAGGTACGCGAGATCGTTGAGACTCGCGCTAGTTCCGCTGAGGTTCTTCGTAATGGATGCGAATTGGTGGATGGTGTTCATGAATCAACCCCAGTCAATGGTGAAAGAAAAAGTGCTTCCGGCAGCAAGGTTTGAAAAATACGCGGTCGCGGCGGTTGTTCCGATCGTGAAATAACTCCCCCATTGGTCAATGCTCATAGCCGTGACCGGATAGTCGGTTCCATCTAAAACAACCTCACAGTTCGAGACGTTTATCCCAGCCGCATTGACAGCAGTCGACCACGCCCCGGAGCCCGAGTAATCCCCCGACGACTTGATCCCAAGTAGGAATCGGACCTTGCCCCCAGATGAAGGCCGAATATCGGATCCATGGGGGTATCGCTGGTAGTTGTTTTGAACGTCGTCGGTTCCGGTTAGCGTGTATCCCGATGCGTTTGTGGTTCCGTAGCCTGCGCTCCAGCCAGATGTAGAAACCACAGATATTGTGCCAGCCGCTCGCACCTTGAACGAGTCGACCGACGTTTGTGTAGGGAAAAACAACCATCGCGGGCTCATTGCGTGAACTCCACGCTAAACACCACGTCGGTAGCAGATGAGTTCGACGAAATCACCAGCGTGATCGGGTCGTCTGCCGAAACGCTCGTGTTGCTGATAGTCGCAGTCGTGCTGCTGGTCGTGACTGATACAACCCCCACCGTCGCGGTATCGTTTTTGAGCGTAGCCGTGCAGGTTCCTGCGCCGCTTCGAGCGTAAAACGATGAAATCGTCCGATCTGCAACGACCGAGGGGTCGATCGTGTAGGTCTTGTCCGCAGCCGTTTCGATCTGCCCGGTGTACGAATCCGCTACCGTGCCAGGATCACCAGAATCCGAATGGGGAATGTAATTAACCGTGTCACGATCAAACTGACAAGCCATCCAATCGACGAATACGTTTTTGGAGACTGCGGTACTGGTTGGGTATTGGCGGAAAACTTGTCCGGCAAGGAATGTTCCTTGACTTGTTGACATAGTCCCAGTGGCTACTGAAGAACCGTCAACGTAAACCGTCCAGTTCCAAACGTCTAGCCCTGCATAAACAGCCTTGACCGCAAATCGTACCGGCGTGTTAGCAGATGCAGTTACCCCTGTATCAGAGGTAACCGTTGCCGTATTTGGCTGATCGCTTTTAACGTATCTGTAATTCGACTCCCCGCCAATGTGGCCTACGACAACACGCTCAGGGTAATCAGAAGTTCCCGCAACGCTCCAGCCCATGCAGTCGTCTTTAAAACTTCCGGATTCAGGGCAGAAAAGGGAAATCCCCCAATATCCTCCAGATGTTTCGAAAATTTCCTGCTTCATACGGGATTCCCATATGACCTCATCTCCGACCACTGGCGTCTCGGAACTAAGTTGCCCCGTAGTAAGAACCGCAAAATCATTGGTTGAACCAGCCCCAGTGTTTGAACGCAGCATCATTGCGCCAAAGAACGGATCGGATTCGCCAGTAGCGCGAGACATACGACCTTGACCAGCAGTATCACCCGCCCACCATCCGTCTCCAGAGGTGGTTTCTTCGCCACCTGCGAAATCTTCAAACAAACGAACAAGATCTCCGGGTGCTTGGCCCCACTGGACCTCTGCGCTACCACCGCCACCGCCACCGCCGGGCAAATTCGTCAACTGCGAACCGTCCACCGCAGGAAGCCTTGAAGCATTGTCGAGTTGAACAATGTTCTGCCCGCTGGTTCCCACGTCTTTAGTGGCGGCAGTGCCAAGTTGCAATTCGGTTTGCGCTGCTGCTGCGTCTGCCGCCGTCACAACGCCAATCATGGGAGCAGTTGCGGATCCTGTTCCGCCCCTGGCAATCGCTACCGTTCCCGAAGTCAGGTTGTCCGCGTTATCTGCACCGACCGCTGTTCGGTACGCCCCTGCCGTTGACTCTGACTCGTTGACTTGGATGTGGCCGAACGAGTCCACCACGATCTTGACGGGGTATTCCTCAGACCCGACGAACGTGCCAGGC
>JAAERP010000323.1 GCA_024230215.1 Fuerstiella sp.
ACAATTCTAGTGGTTTGTCAGAACCAGGTTTTAGGGTTGGCGAGGAAAACGGGGTCAGGTACCAAAAACCGGAACGGCCCGAAGGGTGCTTCGCATTTTTGGTACCTGACCCCCTTTTCCGGCGAACGATTCAACCCCACTTTTTGGCTGTGACAAAGCACTGGGGGCTCATTCCTTCAATTGGGATCACAACAGGATCATAAACGCTGAATTGCCCGCGTCGGTTTCTGCGAATCGTCGGCAACTGACGGTTGGTAACCAGCTGGCCAACGGCAACGTGCTGAACGCCACACGGATCGGCACATATCGCGGCGTGAAGAAGCTTCAGTTTACCGGCGGGATGTCAGGTTTCGTCGCAACCACGACGCAATTTTCCGATCGGCGATTCACTGTTACTTGCCTTTGCAATAATTCAAAGATCTCATCGTGGCCGAACAGGACAGCAGAAGGCGTACATGGCAGCGTAAGACTGTGGCGCAAACCCCAAGCGCGCTATTGGCAGCATAATACGCTGTCGCACATAGGGTAGGTGTGGAGCACTGGTGGTGGGCGGTGATCCTGTTTAGAATAATTCCGCACAGCGTACGCCATTTCGTTGAGTGCATTCAATCGCCAGAGACAACGACGATTGCAGTGGACCCCACGGGTGACGGTGTACGCATGTCCAATCCGCAGTTGAATCAAAATAGTCAGGCAGAATAACGGCAGCGCATGATGGACGACGTTCTGAGTCCGACAAACCGTGATGATGACAAAGAACGCGAGTTCGCTCCGCTGGACATCCTGTTGGTGGACGACAGCGTTGTGATTCAAAAACTGCTGGCCTCATTACTGGAGAACCACAACATCGAAACGGCCGGTGACGGGAAAGCGGCCGTTACCATTATGAAAAAGGAACGATTCGACATTGTGTTGATGGACGTGCAAATGCCTGAAATGGATGGTTTCGAAGCCACGGCTGCTATCCGAAAAACAGAAGAAGGGCACCGCACCCCGATCATTGCAATGACAGCATCCGCGGCGACAGATGATCGCGACCAATGTCTGGCGGCCGGAATGGACGGCTACATCGGCAAACCCATTCAGCCTGACGATTTGCGTCGAACGATCGAGCAATTCACTCAGTCGCACAGTCACTCAACATCGGCCTCGTCAGCAGATGAAAGTTTTTCTTCGCCAGGAATCGGAGCGTCATCAGATGTGATCGATCTGGAGATGGCGCGGCGCCAAATACCCGGAGGTGAACAGGGAGTCAGGGAAATGGCGCAATTCCTGCTCGATCAATGTCCGACAATGATGATGGAGATACAGCAGGCGCTAACGGCCAGAGATGGAAAACGCATTCAACGAGCAGCGCACAGTTTGAAAGGATCGACCGACATTTTCGGGGCGAAACACGTTGTGGGGGTGGCACGGCGAATCGAATTGGCCGGAAAACGAGGCAATGTTAATGACGCATCAGAGGCAATGCCCGAGCTCAGAGAACAAGTGTCGCAACTGCGGTCAGCCTTGGCCGTGACGGCAGCTGCAGAACCACATTGATTGTCGCCCTACGGACGCATCCCGATTTATCAGGCGGACAGTTTTTATTCCTAAAATCGCATCATGTCCGGAATTCGCAAATAAAATGCTGACACTGATCGGTCACGAACGCGATATTCGGATCCGTCTCACGTTAAACTAGTTTATGATCAGACAAGACCTGGAAGCCGACGACCTGCCACGCAGCTACAGCTATGTGCATCGAGACTGGTCATCACGAAATGGCGTAAGAAAGTCGGCCCTGGCGTGAGACGCCGAGTAGAACACGGCAGTATGAGAGACTGCCGTCCGTCACTAACCACCAGCTAGATCACTTGAAAAATGCAGCAGCCGGTACAAATTCTGTTGATCGAGGACAACCCGCTGTTCGTGGAGTTAGCGCGCAGGATGCTCGACGAAGGGAAAATCGACGAATTCTCGCTTGAGTCCGTCGACAATCTCGCAGCGGGCACAGAACGCCTGTCTCAGGGCGGTATCGATGCTGTGCTGCTGGATCTGACTCTTCCGGACAGCTCCGGGCTGGCGACATTCACTCGATTGCACGCCGCAACGGACGGCGTTCCAACCGTCATTTTCACCAGCGTCGATGACGAAGAACTGTCACTGGCCGCACTGGACCATGGAGCGGCGGACTATCTGGTGAAGAGTGAAGTCAACGCTGCCTGGTTGGCGAAATCACTGATCTATGCAATTCAACGCAACCGGCCTGCCCCGGTGATTGACGATGTTGCGGACTCCGCAGATGGTACAAATGCGGACACCGTTGCCGAGCCCGAGGAAGTCGACACAAGGCCGTCGCATGAGACGGACCAATCGCCGGAATCTCCAGGCAAATGGATCGTGACGCCCAGCGAAGAACGACTCGTCAAGGCTAAGGCTCTGGAGCAAATAAAATCCAGCCTGCTGAATCTGCTACACCACACGGACTGTAACGAAGCACACGTCGATCTGTCACACGTCGAGTACCTTGGCAACGCCGCGATCGGGATGCTGCTGTCGGTCCACCAGCAATCCGCAGCTGCTGACATCCGTCTGGTATTATGCGGGATGAAACCACAGGTCCGCGAGCAACTTACCAGTCGACGCTTTGACAAGGTGTTTGATATTCAACACTCGTAGAGTCGTGTACTCACGCAGTCAGCGCGGAGGTTCCCGGGGGCGGCAGCAGAATCCTTCCAGTCAGCTCCGTCAGAAGATCGCTTCCGATTTGAAAAGACGGTGGCCGGAACTGTCCAACGTGTTGAACCCGGTGGCCATCGACCTTCTGACAACACGCAGGGAAGAATTTATCGCAGCCGTTGAGGGACATCGGGACTACAAGCGTTACCGCGAACAGGTCGAAGATGCGTCAGGCCAGCCCAACACAGAGAAGAAAAAGGTGAGGTACGAACGGTTCGTGCGAACCGCCGAGAATGTTATTCTGCGAGAAAACCTTCGACTGCTGGATGACACAAAACGGCTGCAACAGTATCAGGTGATTGTCGAGGCCGAATCAGCATCGCTTGCAAACGTCACTCCGACCAATACTGACGCATCGGCTGGGCCACCTAACTGACGGCAAGGCGATAATCGCCCCACGAATTGTTGGCTGAATGTCAGCCATTTCGCCGCGTCTTCAGTTCGTATACGGGCCACTCCGTAGAACAGGCATTGCAATGGAAACCGACAATGGTCGCTGTGCCGGGAATTGGTAGCCGATTCTTGGGGCTGATGATGGCGTCCTGCAGTTCCAGCGGCTCGACGTTCATCTGTGAACACTCGGGGCACACAGAGTTCTCCCGAATAATCCGGGCTCGGTCGACGGGGGCAGCCAGGCGACCGCTGATGATCGTCGTCTGCTTCCGGGAAGCAAATGGCAGGATGTCTCGTTTCTTAAGTGGCGACTCCGGCCCGGTTTCCGGTTCAGATTCCGGCGGCGGGTTGTATAGACGCAGGTGCAGCTGGTTCATCGTGAATCCTCCTTGAATCACGGTCCATTAATTACTGACGACGAACAATTTATTGAAGCAATCCGTGCTTTATGTTCTATGTCGCCAGTGCAATATCCACAGAACTGTAGGCATCACGACGTGTGTGCTCAAGCTGTGAAAACGAGATTTCACATGCGGCAAACTGGGCAAGCTGGCGTTTGAACCAGGAATTCGTGGCTGATTTACGATAAGTCCACGTCTGCGAGTGACTTTGGGCGATTGCGCCGAAACAATCCCGCCCATGATTACATGGCAACCGAATTCATGGCAGCAGAAACCGGCGATGCAGCAGCCGGTGTACGAAGACTCGCAGGAAGTCAGTGAGGTTCTGCAAAATCTCGCTCAACTGCCCCCGCTGGTCACGGCGTGGGAAGTTGATCGACTGCAGAAGCAACTGGCAGAAGCGGCCACCGGCCAGGCGTTTGTACTGCAGGGCGGCGATTGCTCTGAGAGTTTTGGTGACTGTAATGCGCTGGCGATTCTGAGAAAGCTGAAGGTGCTGATCCAGATGAGTCTTGTGCTGATTTGTGGCTCCAAACAGAAGATTGTCCGGATAGGACGAATTGCCGGTCAGTATGCAAAGCCGCGGTCGGCCAACACCGAAACCCGGGACGGGCTGGAACTGCCAAGCTACCGCGGCGACATTATCAACCGCACTGGCTTCACCAAAGATGACCGTGAACCGAATCCCCAACTGTTGCTTCGCGCTTACGAACGATCAGGGCTGACCATAAATTACATTCGCGCGCTCAGCGAAGGCGGATTTGCAGACTTGCATCATCCGGAGAACTGGGACCTGGAATTCGTACGCAACACACCAGGTTCGCGGCGCTATCAAGAGTTGTTGTCGTCACTGAGTGACTCGATCCGATTCATGGAAGTCGTCACAGCCGGCGAACTGGATCAACTGAGTCGTGTCGACTTCTTTACGTCCCACGAAGCTCTGCACCTGCTGTACGAGCAGGCACTGACACGAACGGATCAGCGTCAGTCGGGGTATTACAACCTCAGCACTCACCTGCCGTGGATTGGTGACCGAACGCGGGCCATCGATGGTGCCCATGTGGAATACTTCCGCGGCATTCGGAATCCTATTGGAGTCAAGGTCGGCAACACAATCGCGCCCGATGAACTGGTCGATCTGATCAAAGTGTTGAATGCGGAAAACACACCTGGACGTCTAACCTTGATTCACCGGTTTGGAGCAGAGAAGATCAGCAGTAAGCTGCCACTACTGGCAGACACCGTAAGGCGGGCGAATCTTAACGTGTTGTGGAGTTGCGATCCGATGCACGGAAACACCCAGGCAACTCGTAACGGCTTCAAGACGCGGCCTTTCGACGAAATCACTTCGGAAATTATCTCGGCATTTCGGATTCACGACGATTGCGGAACGCGATTGAGCGGCATCCACCTGGAACTCACGGGGGAAGACGTCACCGAATGCGTCGGTGGCCCTGCGAATCTGACGGAATCTGATCTCCCGAGAGACTATCGAAGCCAGGTTGATCCACGTCTGAACTACGAACAGGCTATGGAAATTGCATTCCTGCTGTCCGAGCAGACGCGATCCGGCAGGTGATAAACGCACACTCAGCCTGGTTTCCCCGGTGAATACACGGTCGTTGAAACTGTCGGTACCGTTTCGGTAGTCAGACGCGATTTTGCTTTTTGCCAACGGTCTTCTTCAGCACCGGTTGAGTGGCAAGGATGCCAAGACCCAGAGCAGCAACCGCGGGAGTGGAATCTTTCGAATCCTCCTCTTCGATGATCGTACCACTCCACCAGTCCGCCATTGCCCAATCGGACATTACAGAATCCAGATCTTCGACAGCTTCGACGCCATCCGCTGCGGGACCCGCAGTTTCTTCCGACGTCAGAACTGTCACAGCCGTCTGCGGACTCAGTGCCGCGTCCCTGTCAACCGGGACAACCGCAGAAACGCGTTCTGAAACCGTCAGTTGAATCGCAGGCTCACTGACGTTGCCAGGCGACAACAAACCGTCCGGCAGTGCCGACCGTGAATCGTTGCGTGACGGGAGTACTGCCACAGTAAAGTTGACAGGCTTGCTCCAGAATGAGTCCTCTCCCATCTCACTGATTGCACGGACCCAGACACGATATTCCCCGGCCACAAGTGGCGTTTGAACCGTGTAGGAAGCAACCGATACATTCGCGTCGTGAACAACCTGGCTTTGAGCCACGTCGATGCGGTTAATCCAGATCTCGTATCTTTCTGCCCCGGTGATGCCGGTCCACAGAAACGTCGGTGTCGAAGAAGTTGTTTCGCTCTGTGTCGGGGTCAGGATTTCCGGACGTCCTCCAATGCTGAACTCAACACCAGTCGACCACGCAGACCGTGTGTCATCTTCGGATATGGCCTGGACCCACACGACGTAATTGCCGTCAGCCAGATCGGTATTCGGAACTCTGGTTGTTCCCGTAACAAACTGGTCAACCAGGACGGGAACGGCGGCCTCACCCGGATTTCGCAGGGTCAGCCACACATAATAGTGGGACGCACCAACAACGGGGTCCCAGCGAATCTCCGGAGTTCGATCAAATGTCGCACCTGTCGGTGTGATATTCTGAGGAGCACTCAGCACGCTAAACGTGACGGAATTGCTCCAGAGACCAGCCAGTCCGTCCGGCCCGATGGCTCGAGTCCAGGCCTCGTAAGTTCCGCCTGGGAGATTGGCTGCTGCTGAAGCAAAACTGGTTGTCTGTAGATTGGTTTCGTAGATCGCCTGAATCTCGCCGGTCGTAACATTGTTAACCCACAGTTCGTAATGATCTGTGTCGACCACAGTAGTCCACGAAATCTCAGGGAACGTATCGCTGGCTGACACCGAATGACTGGCTGGGCTCGTGATTTCGGGCCGGGTCAGGACCCGGAAGTCTCTCCCCTGACTCCAGAAACCGGCCTGTTCCAGATCGTCGTAGGCTCGTACCCAGAACCGGTATCGCCCCACACCAATCTGCTGGTCCGGAATGACGTTTGGATAACCAGTTAATTCGACTTCGCCAATGAACCAATCATCTTCTGCTCCCGCGCTGGCGCCGATGGTCTCAAACCGGAAGGCAAAATCAGAATGCAGAGCGTCCGCCGGAAGTTGAACTTTGGACCTGACAAATCCATCGAGCGCCACCTGGTCAGGAAATTGCCGCTCCAATATGACCCATTCACCGGCAGAGTTACGGTACGAAAGAACTAATTGCAGAGTTGGGATCGGGGGCGCGGCAGGGTCAAGCGGGGTCGCCGGAGTATTTCGCTGGAACGTGTATTTCAGCTGGGCTCCCAATTCACCGGAGATGTCCATGCTGACCGATTGCAGACGATCAACGCCGTTCGGTGCTTCATCCAGATGAGCACTGACGATTCCGGCGGCAGCGTTGGTAGCGAGATTATCTGCAGCGACATCCTGAGTCGCCACCGGTACTGTGTTCTGGTCCCACAGAGCCGGGTCAAATGGCAACGTTTGATTCACTCCATCGACCACGACGTTGAACGGACCACCCTGGAAGTTTGATGAAAACAGCGGTGCCGGAGCAGGGATATTGTCCATTCTGAACAACTGAACGATGTTCCTGGAAACATCGTTCAGCCACAGGTCGTATCGGGTGGCTCCATCGACGGGGCTCCATGTCAATGCAGGTGTTGGGTCTTCTGTCTCGAATGCAGGGCCTGCCAGAATTGGAGGTTCGTGGTCAGCGACGGTGAGGTCCAGAATACCTGTCCTGTAGCCAGCCGCGTCAGCACTGATCATCACCGCCTGATCACGATCGATGAAGTCATCGTTGACAGCATCGATCAGGAACGTAGCGGATGTGTCACCAACCGGAATAATGACCTGTTGAGGAATGGAGGCTTCACTCAGATCGCTGTTCGACAGGTCAACCACAAGTGGTGATGTATGACCGGAGGTACTGATGCTGACGGTGGCCACCACTGCACCCGCCCCGGCGTTTTCCAGAATTCGTTCGCTGCCCGCGGGCACCGTCACGGACAGAAACTCAGCATCATCAACGGTGATGTCTTTGGTTGCAGCGTCGATTCCGGGATTGGCAGTGTTTGCGTCCGCTGCAGTAATCGTCACCACCTGCGAACCATCCAGAATGGCGTCGCCAAGAATCGTGGCCGTAAACGTAGTGCTGACAGCCCCCGACGGAATCACCACAAGGGCGGGCACCGTCAGCTCAGTTTCGTCACTACTGGTAAGGATCACCGACTGAGCGACCGTCAGATCGTTGACGTCCAGACGTGCAAGGGAAACAGTCAGGAAACCCGCGTCTTCGGCGACGTTGTCACTGAGCGTTGTCAGCTGTAATCGAGACTCCTGGTCGGCAACACTGATCTGCGGACTGGTGGTTGTCACATAGCCCGGAGATGATGCCGTAAACGTCACCAACTGTGTTCCGTCGAATACCAGGTCGTCAACGGCATCAACATCGAAACTGATGCTCGTCTCGCCCATCGGAATCGTGACGGACGCCGGCACTGAAATTTCGGAAGTATCACTGCTCAACAGTGCTACCACCAGACTACTGTTTCCGCCTGTGTCCGAACGGGTAACCGTCCCGCGAATAGCGCCTGGTCCATCACCTTCAGTCACAAGTGTTTTGTCCAGAGCGATCAGTAACTCTTCATTATCTGTAACGTCAACGACATCGCTCCCCAGCGTCAACCCGCTCAGACTTGTCGCGACAACAGAGATGACCGCCGTTTGCGTCCCATCCAACAATGAATCGTCGATCGATTCGAGAGGAATCAGGACCTCTGCCTGGTTTTCCGGGATCGTTACCGTCGTCGTAGTAACAGCTTCAGTGGTGTCGCTGCTTGAGAGTGTCACCTGAGCGGCCGAGAGTCCGATCTTCGTCAATTCCAGCGACCAGCTTATCAGCGTGCCGGTGTCTGTCTGATTGTCGTCGACTATTTCCAGAGTCCAGTCGCCCGACGGATTCTCTCCATCGAATTTGTCCAGGAAGCTTTCACCGACAAATCGTCCCGTGTACGGGGCGGAGCTTTCCACGATTCTCTGGCCAGCTTCGTCGTCAAATGTTGTGTTCGTCAAATTAGAGGCGTTCGAATTCAAATCAGTAAACAGCTCGACTCTGGTACCGGACGGGCTGAACAGAAAAACGTCCAGATCGGGAATGGCCATATGCACAAAGTTCAGTGTGACATTGACGTCCGTCACTCTTGAAATCTGAGGAGCAATAGTGATCCGTGACAGCGTGACGTCGTTGTCCAGGAGAGGCACAGCAGTGGTGACTGCACCGGTTTCACTGGATACAAACGTCAACGGACCATCGACGTCTGTCCGGAAAACCCGAACGGCGGCGGCAATTTCACCAACGCCCTCAACAACGGAATCAGGAATCACATCGACACCAACGGATTCTGCGTCCAGAACAGAAACGGTGGTCGTCCCGAAGTCGTAGGAAGGGGCACTTGCATTGATCGTCACGAATTCAGTGCCGTCGCGCTCGAAATCGTCAAGCACGTCAATGCTGACTGTTACGGATTGCTGGTTCACCGGAATGGTGACTGTAGCGGGGATGTCCAATTCGTCTGGATTATCAAATTGCAGCGTGACGATCAGGTCCCCTGTCGGCTGACTCTGATGTCTTGCAAAGCTGACAAATGAGGTCCCGCCGACAGTCTCCAGTTGTGCAAATGAGGTGAAGTCAGCATCCGTAGTGGACGTTTGTCCGAAAGCGTCAGACAACAGAAGCTCGTGACTGACGTTAATCTGAATGTCCGCAAGTCCGGCAGCCCCACTTGACGCAGTTCTCAGAACAGAACCGTCCGGATTGAATGCGAACACGTCGCCATTATCATCGCCGCCGTACATAACCCCCAGCTCATCGACAGTAATCGTCCGTATCGGTGCGGCAAGATTAATCGTGTCAAGCAGCACAAGACTGGAGGCACTATAGCGACGAACAGTCGTCTGATTGCCGCTGAGTCCGTACACAACGTCGTCCAGGCCAACAGTAACGTCAATGAATCGGCTGTCGGTACGAATCGTTCCCGGGACGTCGTCGCCTCCAAGAGCAAGACTTCCAAATGCGACCTGAACAGAATTCACATCAAGAGTGCGAAGTGCCTGCCCGTCGCGGCCAAACACGGCAATATCTTCGGAATCAAAATCGCCGACGAAGATCTCTCCATTCGCTGACGCCAGGCCCGTTTTTCGCGTAATTCCCGTGTTGATAGTATCAGTGATTTCACCGGTCGCGGAGTTTATCACGTAGACCTGGTCAGTCAGGAGGTTAGCCACCAGAAGTGCGTCTGGCCCCGTAATTGCTCCCAGACCTCCATCAAGGACAATGCCCTGGCCCGACCCGGCCCCCACCGGGAAACTGCCTGTCGCTGTTTGAGCAGTTGGGTTATAGCCATAGATCGTGTTGTCGTTGCCTGCGTCAAGAACATACAGCAGGCCGTTTAACGCAGCTAATCCGGTGAATCCGGACGCTGGTACACCTGTCGAACTGACAAGGTTCAGTACGTGTGTGCTAAGTAGCTCCCCCGTGTCCGGATTCAAGCCATAAATGGTGTCCGAAGTGGTGTCAAGTGCCCACAACGTTGTGCCGTCGAAAGCCAGCCCGCCATCTGTTCCGGCGACTCCCGCCGGAACCGACAGTTCGTTGACAATTGCTCCGGTTACTGGATCAACTTCAACCAGCATGTCCTGGAAACGGTTATTGCTGAACAGACGGAAACCCGTTTCCTCTACGCCAAATCGAATGACTTCTCCGGTTCTCAGATCAAGCCTGACCAGACCAAACTCGTCGCTGTTGACCTCCATATCGGTCATGAAGACGAAGTCACCCAATGACGAGATCCCGCCGGTGGGTCCGTTTCCGGTTTCTGTGGACAAACCGGGAATAACGTAGTGTGACCATTCACCCATGGCGACATTGTAATGTGACAATGCCCCACTATCCGTGCCGTTGTAGATGGCCAGATTTCCATTGGGCAGAACCATCAGGTCGTGAACAACTTCGCCAACAGGGCGAGGCACATTGGGGCTGGGAACCGGCGTGACGATAATGCTGGAATCTGCCGCAACGAACGCAAAGTTGCGCAACGCTGCGTTGTAGGCACCCAGACCTCCGACTGATGTATCCAGCCAACTGGGTGATTCAAAGCCCCCAAAGAAACCACCAGGCTCGCCATTGCTCACGTACGCGATTTCACCGGTACCATGAGAACGCAGCGTCCACTGAAAACCGCTCCCGAAACCGGATGGCACAAGACCAACTGTTCCGCCGGTCAGACCGGTCAGCGCATTCAAATCGAAGAAAAAGCTTCCGCCATAAGGCAACGGCGTGACGCCCCGGATGTCCACCACTCCTGTCGTGAGGCTGTTGGCGACGTTACTGACTGGTCCGGGGCTAATACCGCCCAAATCTACTGACCCGGTTGCTCCCAAAAACGAAATCAGCAAACTGTCCGTCGGACTGGCGACACTGTCATACCCCGTGACGAACACATGCCCACCGGTTTGAACATAGGCTTCCAGGTTCTGGAATAAGCTATTGTCGGTGTGTATCGCTCCAAATCCCGTGCCGGTGGCACTCCAATAAACAGCATCATATTGTGACAGATCACCACGAAGCGTTGAGTTGCCGGTAAGAAAGTCGTTTATAACGACCGTCACTGTATGCCCGTCCGCCATCAGCGCTGCGCTGATATTGGCATCATCACTGTCAGAGTCAGATACGACCAGGATATCCGCAGTACCTGCTACTCCGGAGGAGCCACCGGTATTGGCAATGGCGCCGTGCCATGGAATAACAAGTGTACTGACAAGGTTGCCCGCCTGATCGTACTCTTCGACACGGTCATCGATCGCGATGAAATGGTTCGGAGGACCAACGTCAGTGTTGCTGCGGGTGACTGTCAAAGTTGCCCCTCCAGGACCCGCGTCTTCGCGAACCGGGTCTGGGTTGACCGCGACGGTCAGAAACTCGTGGTCCTGAACAGTGACCGTGATATCGGAATGGAATACGCCATTGACCAGAGCCTGTATTTCTACAGTCTGGGCCCCGTCTGCCAGCGTATCGTCCACGGCGCTAATGGGAAAGGTTGCCGATGTACGGCCAGCAGGAATTGTCACCTGAGCCGGAACGGTCAATTCAGTCGTGTCCGTGGAGACCAATTGAACGACAAGATCCTGGTTAACATTCTGTGTCGTCGGACGGAAGACGCGACCGATGGACGCGTTCGGCCCTTCATCTTCACGGAACGCTGTAGGAATTGCATCAAGCGTTACAGGGGCGACATCCACTCCGTCAATCGTGATCGTGTATTCACCAAGATTGCCATACTCTTCACGATTAGAGACCTCAATAAAGTACGTTCCTGCAGCAAGCGACATTGAGATTTCGGCGGTATGACTGGTGGCCGGATTAACAATGAAGAGCACATCATCTGTCGCAAGAACTGCCCCCGACTCATCTCGCAGAGTGAGGAATGGATCAAGATTCGCGCCTGGGTTCGTGATCCCGGCTCCCGGCAGAAGTGTCGTCAGGTCCATTCCGGACACTCGAATCGTCGCAAAGACATCGAGTGTTTGAAAAGAAAACACGTCGACATCGGTGTTTGATTCAATGACTCCCTGAATCGCTTCCTGACCGGTGCTGATTGCAATCGGGCTTGCCTGACTGGTGGTCCCGGCATGATCGTCCAGTCGGAACTCTATTCCATTCGTTGCTGCCTCAGTAATCAGGGCGAGGTCATCCTGAGGGGCGGATGGATTGGTTCCAGGCAGGTCTGTCCAGATATCCCGCTGACTACCGGAGGCCGCCCCCAACAGTGGACCGACCTCTGCTGTTCCAGGGTGGCGGTTTCCTGTCGGAAACGAACCGATATATTCCAGGTGCGGGTCGAGGCCAAGCATTGACCCGATCCTTGACGACGCGGAGTATGCAATTTCTTTGCCGTGTTGTCCGATCGCCGTCGAAGCATTATCGCTGAAGACGAATGCACTGTTTGGTAACGTCGGATTAATAAAGCTGAACGGAGTGAGATTGACTGCGGTCGCCTGCGTGGACCATGCGCCATCTCCCCCAATCGCCACCAGCATGGACTGTCCGTCAACCAGCACTGAAGGGGCGGGAAGAGTGCTCACGTTGACATTGAACGGCCTGAAGTCTTCCGCAATGCGATAGAAGATCTCTCGCATTGCATTAATTTCAGCAGGGCCAAACACCAGCGGGTCGGCGTCGGTGTTGTAGGCAGGATTCACAATCGCGGCTGTACTGCCGTCCCCTCTTTGGGCGATCCATGCCGCATCAGCTTCGACGTGGCCGTTGTAATCCAGATAGATTGTGACGGGAGCTCCGGGAAGGCTTTCCAGAAGCACCGGATTGCCCAGAACCTGTGGAGTGTCCACGCCCTGAATCGTAATCGCATATTCACCAAGGTTGCCGTACTGTCCGCCGTTCGAAATTTCAATGAAATATCCATCTTCAGGCAACGATGCCGTAATTGAACCTGACAGGCCGGCTCCGTCATCAATCGCAATTTCAGTGCCCGTTCCGTCAAGCAGGCGGAGTACTGGATCGAGATTTGTACCGGGAGTCGTTGCTGCGATGTCGTTGCCCGTCACACTCGTAAACGAGGTCAGATCCAGGCCAGTAACGGTAATCGTGGCAGATGTGGCAGTCGTGCTGAAGAAAAATGAGTCGACGTCTGTGTTCTCGGAAATTACACCTGTCAACGTCTCCGTTCCGGCACCGACGGAAATCGCCGTTGCGGTGCCAACGGCATCGCCATGATCGTCGGTTCGATACCGCACGTTCGGATTACTAACAAGCGTCGCCAGGTCATCCTGGAGGACCGTCCCGGTTCCGGGTTCATTCACCCACACATCACGAACGCTGCCCGTGCCGTTTCCAAGGATCGGCCCGACGTCTGCACTTCCGACAAGGCGACTGTCATCCGGTGCTTCGTGAACCTCAAGCCCCATCGAAACAGCGACCGCTTCACTCACTCCGGCGGCCAGATTCTTGCCCAACTGTCCGGCCGGATCACTGTATTCTGTTGGAAATACAAAGACGGTCTGTGGCAGATCCACATCACTGAAGCCGCCAACAAGCGCCCGATTTGGCGGAGGTGTCAGTCCTACGGGAGTGCTCCAGTCACCGTCACCACCGATTGAAACCAGAACGGTCTGCGCATTCGTGAAAGTGCCGGGATCTACAGTCGTCACGTTGATGTCGAACGGCCGAAAGTCCTCAGCGACTCGCTGGAATATATTTTCGATCAACTCTCGTTCTGAATTACTGAAACTTGCCGGAGTTCCGTCCGTGTCGAAGGCCGGCGTAACGATCGAGCCCGTATTGCCATCGCTGCGAGCATCGGTCCAGTCCGGATCCGTTTCTGTATGGCCATCAAAATCCAGATAGACCGTGACACCAGCACCAGCAAGGCTGCTGAATGGATCGGGATTTGTCAGCAGCAAACGCGCCTCCAGAGCTTCAGCGGACGCCCCGCCAGCCTGTTTCTCACGGCGAATCCTGCGGACAGATGCTCGTGAACGGCGGAATGTGGACAGCAGAGATTGCAGAACTGTCATTGATGAATCCTTGTCGAACCTGTGCTGAATCAGGGGATCAGCACAGGCATTGTGGGCTGTGTGCCCAAAGATCACGTATGAAATATGGTTTCAGGAGCTATCAAAACTGATGGCTGACCCTGATTCCAGATAGTTTTTCCTGTGGCACGGAAATGCCCGAAAACTCGCGCTATTTCGCCTACATGATCGGCGCACCCGGTCCTTGGCTTCCCATTACCGTCGAATTCCCGCCCAATTCCCGTTGCCTGGGTCAAAACGAACCCAGTCAACAAGGACGAAATCAGAAACTTCAACCAACAGGAAAAGCAAAAACTGTGCAAATGAACACGAGTCGAGCCCACAGACTAGTCTCCAGCCCAACCTAACACCCGTGATTTTTCGGTCGAAATGGTGATGCGCAACGGAAGATCCCGGCGTCGTGTCGGCAGCGGCTATGGGCGTTTGGGGCTCAATGCCCGTTTCAATTCACCGAAATCAGCGCCCACAGGATATAAGGGAATCCAGGACAGCCAGCACCTGCGGGGATTGCGGTCGCCACCAGTTTTCCGGCAACAGGCTGTGGGTGACGCATATTCGCGCACGAAAAAGGACGGGAGTCTATTTCCCGCCCTGTCAGGCCGTTACCCAATGCGTTTCCCGCAAAAATGACTTCCAACGCCTCTGCGTATGCGCGATTTAAGCGGGTCGGGACGTCATGGCTCCCGCAGCCGAGCCCCGATGGTAAAGAGCACGATGCCAGCGACCAGTGCCAGCGGCATCACAATCAGTCGAAGACCGAATTGCAACTGGAATACAATCAGCACGGGAAGTATCGCCAGGACGAAAAGCTGCATTAGAAAGCCAAGTTGCTGTTTCATGCTGCTTCTTCAAACAGGCCATGCGTCACACGCGCTCGGCCTGGACAGATGTCACCTGCACCGGCAGATCACACAAAGGCGGCCCCACAGCGACGAAAGTAGACAGTAAATCCGCCGTTGTTGTCACCGCCTCGCAGTTCTATGAAAAGAATGGAGACCGCACCCACAATTGTGTGCTGACGTCCCATCGGGACGGTGGATCAGCATCTGCCTGCGGGTTATTTCTCGTCGAACAGACTCACGTCTGCTTCGATTTCGAGTGGCGAATTGTCGCCGGCCTTCACACTGACTTTGTACTTGCGGTCCAGGTAACCCACACGTTCGTGCCAGATTCGCAGTTCGTGGTCGCCAACGGGCAGGTTTTCCATCTTGAAATTGCCTGTGGCGTCAGTGGCCACTGCATA
Source organism: Fuerstiella sp. (assembly GCA_024230215.1). Lineage (GTDB taxonomy): Bacteria > Planctomycetota > Planctomycetia > Planctomycetales > Planctomycetaceae > Fuerstiella. The sequence goes on from JAAERP010000323.1 coordinate 15,363, forward strand.
CGGATGATCCAGTACAAGCCAATGGGCGACCATCCATGGATGTAAATCGCATTTGACCTGGTGAGGAACAATCTCCCGCGTTGCTGTCGCAATATCGACACCGGAACCCTCCTTCGTATTGGGGGCGACAAGAATGTTCATCGCCTGGTTTCGAAGTGGATACGTGTGTGTGTTATGTGCAATGGCATCACTGTTCAGTACTTCGACAGTTTGCCCCGCCTGTACGACCAGAACATGAGGAATGAACTTACAATTCTTCTGGTCAAAGATCACCTTTGGTGCAGGTTTGGCAGCGTCCGGATGAATGTCCTTCGGAGCTTTGTAGATGTACAAAAAGACGTTTGCAATGCCCTTCGTTTCCTTGTCAACAACAAGGTCATCGTTGTAGGCATCTACGGCCGCACAGACTTCGCCATCTTTGACCGGCGCTCCCTTGGCGTGTAACAGGACGCGGTTGGGAACATCACCTTTCAGCACAACTTGACCGGAAATCGTTCCCCAATCGGCAGCCAGCCCGACGGGCGCAAGAACCAAGACAGTCAGAACGGTAAGCGTAACATTCTTCATCAGGGTACCTTCAGATTCTAAGTTTGTCATGACAGGTTTGTTGCTGGCACTGAAACCGCAATGTGTGGGCGGTCCGATATCCGTGCTGGGAAATCAGACTTAAGAGCATTGCGTGCCGGGTGGGACCGCAGAGTTCCTAAAAAACTGCGGCTGGGGCGATTGTATGCTGGTTTGACGCAGAAATCGACAAGGTGCCTGTCGTTTCCGACGATTCCTGTATGTTCTTTTCGACGGCAGGAAGTCGTGCAAACGCCACGATAAGCAGGGTTATTGCAAACATTACGTCCGTTCCGCGATATCGACGTACAGGTTTCCTGTCCCGAAAACCGGGTTTCCCTGAGTACCATCAGGTAATCGAATCAATCAATCAGCACACATGGTTTGCATAGTGATTGTTCCCCTGTCAAACTCCCAACCACACCATGAAGGCCATATTTAATATCCCCTGGGGCAGTATGTTCATCGCCGAACGCAAGCGACGGATCTACACCCGGTGGGCCGCTGCAGGAATGCGAAAAACCATCGAAGTTTCGAAACAGAACTCAAATGCTGTCACGTCTGGCAACCTATACCCTGTTGGGGATTGAGGCACGATCTGTCGAAGTTGAAGTTGACATTTCTCCGGGTGCGCTGCCCAAAACGATTCTGGTGGGGCTGGCCGAGGCAGCTGTCAAGGAAAGCACACATCGCATTGAACGAGCGTTGGTCAACAGCGGCTACGGCCGCCCAATGGATCGTGTGGTGATCAATCTGTCGCCCGCCGACCTGCCCAAAGATGCCGCTTCACTTGACCTGCCCATCGCGCTGGGACTGCTGATCTCAGATGCGCAAATCGAAGCAAACCCCGAAGTCGACGCCGTCTATATTGGAGAGCTGGCGCTGGACGGAACGCTGCGTCCCGTGCGCGGGGCACTATCGATGGCGATTGCGGCTCGCGATGCAGGAAAGACACATATCGTGGTGCCCGTCACGAACGCTCAGGAAGCTGCCGTGGTCGAAGGCATCGACGTCATTTCGGTCGGCAGTCTGGCTGAGGCCGTCGGATTCCTGACCGGCAATCTTCCTCTGGATCCCGTTGTCTTCAGCTGGGACACGGCTCGCCACGATTTCGGCGCCTACGACGTTGACTACGTGGACGTCAAAGGCCAGGAGATGGCCAAGCGAGCACTGACGGTAGCCGCAGCGGGCTGTCACCATATCATGATGATCGGCAGCCCCGGCACTGGCAAGACGCTGCTGTCACAGCGGCTGGCAACAATTCTTCCCGAGCTTGAACCTGAAGAAAGCCTCGAAACTACCCAGATCTACAGCGCTGTCGGGCGACTTGAACCGGGGCAGCCGTTGCTGTTGACGCGTCCGTTTCGGGCACCTCACCATACGATCAGCGAAGCTGGTTTGGTGGGTGGAGGTAGTATTCCTCAGCCCGGCGAAATCAGCCTTTCGCATCACGGGATTCTATTTCTGGATGAACTAACAGAATTCAATCGACGGACGCTGGAAGTACTGCGTCAACCTTTGGAAGACCAGTGTGTCACGATTTCGCGAGCGATGGGCAGCGTCACGTTCCCTGCCAACCTGATGCTGGTGGCCGCCATGAATCCGTGCCCATGTGGCTTTCGAGGCGATCCCAAGCGGCAGTGCAGCTGCAACCCGACGCAGATCGAACGCTATCTCAGCCGAATCAGTGGTCCGCTGCTGGACCGCATCGACATCCACATTGAAGTTCCGCCCGTTCCGTTTCGAGAGCTGTCGGACACTGTTGCCGGCACATCAAGCGAACACATGCGGGCACAGGTGATTCAGGCTCGAAAGCGTCAGGACACCCGTTTTCGCGACCACACGACTCGGGTAAACGGGAAAATGAAACCTCCTGAAATACGCAGATTCTGCAAATTAAATACGGATGCAGAGCTATTGCTGAAGGCAGCGATGGAAGAAATGGGGCTTTCTGCACGGGCACACGATAAAATCCTGCGAATCAGCCGAACCATTGCCGATCTCGTGGACAGCGAGGAAATTCAGGCAGAGCACGTCAGCGAGGCCATCAATTTCCGTACGCTCGACCGAAACTATTGGCAGCAGTAAGCTTTGAGGGTCCTGCGACCGGGAAAACATGAACTCCGGTTCAGGATCGAATTGACTTAGTCAGACGTGGCGATATCCTACGCGATTCAATTTAGCCCGGAATTTGTTGAGAACTGAAAGAAACCAGTCAAATGGGACGATGTGAGCGACAGCGAGAACTTGCACGACGTCGTAAAAGACGAGTTCAACTGACCAAAATGCGCGTGAAATACGCCGCAGCCACATCCGATACGGAAAAAGCTGAAATCCTGGCCAAAGCCCGCCGAATGAGTCCGTTCGTCGAACTGGCCGCTGCGGCTGAATAAACAGCCCGTCATTGAATCCAGAACGACCCAACGACGAGCGTTACGGCACTCGTCGTTTTGTATGCGCGCACGTTTCTTGCGCATCTTTGCGTGACTGAAGCATTCAGTCGCCCCACCGCAGGTCAGGCTGTGCCTGACAGGATCCCGATCGCAGGCCGCATCAGCATGAAATTTGAAACCAAGTGTGTTCATACGGGGGTCCACAAGGACCAGCAGTACAATAGCGTCACCACGCCAATCTACCCGTCGTCGACATTCTATTTTAACGACCTCGAATCAACTTCAGGTTACGATTACACCCGCTCCGGCAATCCGACGCGCGATGCACTGAACGAAAACCTTGCAGCTTTGGAAGGTGGAGCCAGCTGTGTGACGACGTCCAGTGGCATGTCCGCTGTTCACTGCGCGATGTCGCTGTTCAATCCCGGTGATCACATCGTTGTTCCCGGAGATGTCTATGGCGGCACGTTCCGACTGATTGATCAGTTTCTCAGAGAAAAGGGACTGTCCTTCACGTTCGTCGATATGACAGATTTGTCAGCCGTGTCGGCCGCCATGCAGCCCTCGACAAAAGGTGTGTGGATTGAAACGCCCAGCAATCCCATGATGAAGGTCATCAACCTGTCCGCCGTCGTGGAAATCGCGAAACGACAGAAGGCGTTGACCATCTGTGACAACACGTTTCTATCGCCCTATCTGCAACGACCGTTGGAATTCGGCGTCGATGTCGTGATGCACTCGACCACAAAATACATCAACGGACATTCAGATGTAGTCGGCGGTGCAGTCATTTCGAAAGACAAGGACGTTGCAGACCGAATCGCATGGCTTTGCAATGCCCTTGGCCTGGCATGCTCACCCTTTGATGCCTGGCTGGTGCTGCGAGGCGTCAAGACTCTGGGGTGCCGCATCGAAGCTCAACAAAAAACGGCGATGAAGATCGCTCAGTTTCTGGAAGGCCATCCACTTGTGGAGCAGGTCTACTACCCGGGCCTGGAATCACACCCTCAGCACGAACTGGCACAGCAGCAACAGGCAGGCTTTGGCGCAATGCTTAGCTTTGACGTAAAGGACGGACGGCCGGTCGCGGAAAAGGTCTGCATGAATTCAAAGTTGTATGACGTTGGCGTGTCACTCGGCGGCATCGAAAGCCTGATTTCGTTCCCGGTGACAATGAGTCACGCTGCGATGTCTCCTGAAGGGCGCAAAGCGGCCGGCATCACGGAAAAAACTGTCCGCATCTCCGTTGGCCTGGAACACAGCGACGACTTGATTGCCGATCTGAAGCAGGCGCTGGAAGGATGACGCCTAAACCACGTTTCCCCGAAGTGTAGCGACTTCCGCCATTGTCCAGCTGCAAGGCAGCTCGCCGCACGAATCGCCAGGAATGAAGTCTTTGACAGCGATTCCTCCATCAAACGGAGGTACAGCCGGCCGTTACTATCCGGCCATCGTGCGACGTTCAATTCGTCGTTTCCCTGTGACGGTAACTTGCGCAGAAAACTGTAGAATGTCCTGACAGACTGCAGGCCTTCAAGTCGCGTCGTTTCCCTGGGAATCTCACCGAGGCAGATTAATGAGATGTTTGACCATTCTTGCGCTTAGCCTGAGCTGGATCAGTAGTCACGATTCCCCCGTCAGTGCCCGGACGCCCGGTGTGCAAAGTGGAACAACGCAGGAAGAAACGGCGATTGTCGACGCGTCGCGCGCGCAACTTCCCAAACGCAAACCGCCGAAACGCAATTTCCCGGTGCTGCACACCCTTTCCGTCACTGACTTTGAAGCGATGCCTGACGATGGCAAGGACGACCTTATTGGCATTCGCATGGCAATGAAAAAGGCTGCCGCGCTCGGGAAGCCGACCGCACTGCGGTTTCCCCTGGGCACATACGATTTGTTCCTGCCTGAAAATCCTGATGAGGACTTGATTTATCGAGCCACAAAAGACGCTCTCGCTTTCTTCCAGGCATCCGACATTATCTTCGACGGTCAGGGATCCACGATCATGATCCATGAACCGACTCTCGGTTTTCTGACGTTGCTCTCGTGCAACGATGTCGTCGTGCGGAACTTCACCGTTGAATGGAACACACCTCCCTTTGCTCAGGGTTGGGTTCGTGAAATCGATCACGAAGCAGGCTGGTTTGAATTGGAAGAGACGCCCGGTTTCCTGTCGTTGGACGCAACGACATGGAACGAGAAGAACCGAAAACACTATGAACCGATTCGATGGGGCATGCTCAAAGATCGCACCTCACCAGGGCGTATGAAGGCCGGCGTTCGAAACTTCTTTCAGGTCAGTCATTGGGACAGGATCGCGCCACATCGATATCGACTCTTTCCCAGGGATCAGAATCACCTCAACGACTTTGAAGCCGGTGATCCTTACATCCACGTAGACCGTAACGGAGGCGGTTTGTGTCACTTTACCCTTTGCAAACGCGTGGTGTTTGAGAACATCACCAACTACACCAGTCCTGGGCTGAATTATGGAGGCGCTCACGCGTCCGAAATCGGATTGTTCAACTGCAACGTCCTGATCAAGCCTGGTTCGTGGCACACGTCCAACGCCGACGGCACGCATTTCTCACAGAACCGGATCGGCCCCTGGGTGGAAGGATGCACGTTCGAAGGAATGTCCGACGACGGTGCCAATCTCTATGCGCATCCGACCCACGTGATTCAGGTGAGATCGGATAAAGAGTTTGACATCGAGCCGACGATAGACTGGCGACCGGGTGACCTGGTGATGGGATTCGAACCAACTTCAGGCGAGGTGCTGGGTAAGGCTCGAGTTGTAACGGCGTCGGTCAACGAAAAGACGCGAACGAACCATCTGACGCTCGACATGCCGATTCTCGGGATGAAGGTCAGTGAACAGAAGGACAGAAACGCGACTTATTTTCTGAATCTCGACCTGAGTTCAGGCAACTTCGTGTTTCGCGACAATACGTTTCGTAACGTGCGCCGTTTCGGTATCCTGATGCAGACGCACGATGGCCTTGTTGAAAACAACACGTTTGAAGGTGTCAGTTCCAGTTCAATCATCGTGCGAAATTCTTCCGGATGGCCTGAGGGCTTTGCTACCGGCAACATCGTGATCCGAGGCAACACGATCCGCGATGGCAATTTCGACGGAGGCATTGCCGGAGTTAATACGGGCGACATCTCCGTGTATGTGCGACGTGTTGACGGCCAAAACGGAGTGAGCCGCGATATTTCACAGGTCGAGATCGTGGATAATCTCATCATTAATACCCGTCGGCGTGCGATTCATGTTGCCAGTGCAACTGACATAAGAATCGTCGACAATGTTATCCGCTGTCTGGATCCCGCGACACCGGTTTTCCAGACTAAGGAAGTGACTCCGATTAACCTGCGCGACGTCGACCGAGTTACCGTTCGAGACAACGTAATCAGCGAGCCAAGGAAGATGACACTCAGTGGTGTGGCGATCCAGGGAGAGAGTACTGCGGTTGATGTCAGTAACAACCGGCTGGAGTTCTCCGGAAGCAACTAGAGTGTTTCACGCTGACTTCCTTCTGAAGTGGTCCGTATGCTGCGTTATGCTCTCACAATTTTTGTCAGTGCGTTTCTGCTGTTTCAGGTGCAGCCACTGATCGGACGGTACATTCTGCCATGGTTCGGTGGCGGACCGTCGATCTGGACCAGCTGCATGCTGTTTTTTCAGATCGTACTGCTGGCAGGGTACGCTTACTCGCACTTGCTGTGCACAAGACTCAGTCGCCAGGCTCAGGTTGGGACGCATCTGAGTCTGCTGGCGTTGTCAGTGCTGTTCCTGCCGATCGCTCCCTCCGAATCGTGGAAACCGGTGGGCGATCAGTCTCCAATGCTGCAGATTCTGTTGTTGCTGCTGGTCACTGTCGGCGGTCCGTACTTCATGCTCGCATCCACCGGCCCGCTGATGCAGCGCTGGTTCCATCAGACGTCTCCCGGTCGTTCTCCCTATCGATTGTATTCGCTCTCCAACGTTGGGTCATTACTGGCACTGCTGAGCTACCCGTTGGTGTTTGAACCATGGCTTAAGCTGCGACACCAGGTGCTATCGTGGTCATTCGTGTATGTCGTCTACGTCGCCCTTGCCACCTGGTGCGCCATTCGTTTGTTGCGACACAGCGTTTTCGATCCGCTGTCGGAAAATAGAAATGCAGCCTCCGAGCAAACGGAAGCGCCCGATGTCGCCGTCACGGCTCCCGGTTGGGGACGAATGCTGTTGTGGCTGGGGCTGGCGGCCTGCGGTTCCGCGACGTTGCTGGCCACCACCAATCAGTTGTGCATCGATGTTGCCACTGTTCCATTCCTGTGGGTACTCCCGCTGGGACTATACCTGCTCTCGTTCATCATCTGCTTCGACAATCCTCACTGGTACGACCGTCGCGTATTTGGACTGCTGGTACTGGCCGGCTGTCCTGTGGCATGCGCTGCTTTGCACGAGGGCCCGGATGTGGAAATCGCGGATCAGGTTGCGATATTCTCAGTTGTACTGTTTGCGTGCTGCATGGTCTGCCACGGTGAACTCGTTCATGCACGACCGGCCCCGAAGTACCTGACGCTGTTCTATGTGCTGGTCTCTGCTGGTGGCGCACTCGGTGGAGCGTTTGTGGCGATCGCGGCTCCGCAATTGTTTTCGGGGTATTATGAATACCACGCCAGTCTGTTCGCCACATGTGTGATCGCACTGATCGCCTGGTGTGTCCAGCGAGTATGGAACAGCACCCAATCGTCAACCTTCTGGATCTGGACGCTGGCCGCCAGCGCACAGGTGCTGACAGTGGTGTCCTGGTATTTTGTGCCGAAGTCGGAGTCGCTTGAGGAAATCGATCGCACCGTTTACTTCGGAATTTACCTGCTGCTTCAGCTGGCCGGTCTGACGTTTACCGCTGCCTTCGAAACGCGAAAACGCGTTATTGTCGGAGTCTGGACGTTCGCGTCGTTCGCGCAGGTCGCATGGCTCACCGGATACGCGAGTTGGCGTTTCCCCGATGATGTGATCCGTTCCGAGCAGGTATGGGTTGCAGTAGGGGCCCTCGTGCCGGCCATCGTTGCCGTCGGCGTACTGTACGGTATCGGCCGATGGCGAGAGGCGATTGGTGGATACGTTTTGCGATCTGCGCAATTCGGCATCGTGGCGCTCTGGGTCAGTGCGTTATGGTATTCAGAAACGGTTGCGTCATGGCAGGCCAGTGCCTTCGGCCTGAGTGTCTGCGGAGCATTGGCGCTGGAGTTCGCCGGACGATACTTCTGCGGCGCTCACAGGCCATCGATGGGATTCTGGCTGTGGCTGCCGTCGATCGCTCTCATCTCTCTTCTCGGTCATCGGCTGCAGGAAATCGCGGCGGTAGATGATGTCGATGTGATCCACACATCGCGGAATTTTTATGGAGTGCTGAAGGTGACGAAAGATGAAGAAGACGACTCAGGTGAATATGGGATGCCCGGCCGCATCTCACTGATGCACGGACAGATACGACATGGCTTCCAGTATCTGGATGAGTACTGGAAAACGCATCCGACGACCTATTATGGCCAGGAAAGTGGCATCGGCATCGCAATCGAACTGAGCCGGAAACTGGCCAGAGATACGGACCAACACGTTCTACGAGTCGGCGTCGTGGGACTCGGCACGGGCACAATCGCCGCGTACGGTCAGAGCGATGAGTACTTCCGGTTTTATGACATCAACTCTCATGTCCGCGATCTATCGGCGATGTACTTCACCTATCTGAGCGATTCCGAAGCCGAAACCGAAGTGGTTATCGGCGACGCGAGGATCGTGATGGAACGCGAATTAGCTGCAGGCCGGAATCAGCAGTTCGACGTCCTGGCGATCGACGCCTTCAGCAGCGACGCCATTCCGGTCCACCTGCTGACCACAGAATGTGCAGAAATCTACCGTGAACAACTGCGACCCGGTGGAGTGCTGGCGATTCACATTTCCAATCGTTTTCTGGAACTCGACCCCATTACCCGTGCCATGGCCGAACACCTGGGCTGGCATGCAGTTCGTATCGAAAACGACGACGATGACTCAACAGGTGTCTTTACATCAACATGGGTTCTGCTGACTGCCAACGATGCGTTCGTCAACTCCGCTGACATCCAGGACGTCGACAACGAATGGGACGAATCGGACCGTGTCCTGCACTGGACGGACGACTATTCGGGCCTGTGGCAGATCCTTTCGTTCTGAGCGGCGCCAAATATCAGGAGAGGAACGTCGTCGGTTCATTTATCGCCGGCCTGGAACACGAGACCTGCGACAAATCCTGATTGATCGAGCACGGCAGCGGGCCACTCTGAAACGGGATCGCGCGCCGTCGTTCCAACGGGTTGACGGTGGCGTCGACAGCTTCTGATATCAGTGGCCAATAGAAACACGACCATGACGTCGCTGGATTCGTGATCCTTCATTGACGATTAAGTGCTGCCGTGCGGGAAGCGGATGCAAAAAACCGTATCCGTAGTTGCGGAACTTGATGCCAACAGATGCGAGCCACGTATGGGGCATTCGTGTCTGGCGTGATCCATGCGCTGTGAACGCACCGTGCTTTCAGGGGCATCAATCTCGACGGCGCTCTGGCGGTACATCATGTCAATCTCGCCTTGTTCGACCTGATTCGTCGATCCATCGATTGGCGTCCATCACTCGCACGCCGACCGCCTGCATGTCGGCGACAGATCGATCAACATCACCGGGGTTCAAATCCACGCCCCTGCAGCCATCGTTGATCAGCGTCGTGTTCAGTCCGAATTCGACTGCATCGAGCGCCGTAGACTTCACGCAGTAATCCGTCGCGAGTCCCATTACCACAACGTCTGTCACATCACTTTTCCTGAGCAAAGTCGCCAGCTCTGTTGTCTGTCGGTGCCCGTTGTCGAAGAACCCGCTGTAACTGTCTATCCGGGTGTTTGTACCCTTGCGAACGACGTGGTGAATCCGCTGAGTGTTCAGGGCTTTATGCAAATCCGCGCCAGGTGTCCCCTGAATGCAATGGTCCGGCCACAATACCTGATCCAAACCGTCCAGTTGAACGACTTCACCAACGCTTCTGCCCTCATGCTGACTGGCAAAGCTCATGTGTTTCGTCGGGTGCCAGTCCTTTGTCGCCACGACCATGTCGACATGCGGCATCAGACGATTGGCGACTGCGACGACCTGATCGCCGTCGGTCACCGCCAGTGCTCCGCCGGGCATGAAGTCATATTGCAGGTCGACAAGGATCAGGGCATTCATTGTGCTGCTCAAATCTCGAAATTGAAACCTTGTTTCGTCAGTCGCCTGTACTTTCGATGGTCGAACCTGTAGAGCCTCGCCGCGCGGTGGGCGACGTCGGTTTCGACTTCGGCCAATTCGACCAGGATGTCCATGCTGAGAATCTTTTTGCGAAAATTTCTCTTGTCGAGCGGCCGATCCAGCACAACTTCGTACAGTTGCTGGATCTGCCGCAACGTGAATTTGGCCGGCAATAGTTCGAAACCAATTGGTTGGTAACGCACCTTCCCCCGCAGCCGCTCGTGCGCCATGTAGAGTATCTTCTCATGGTCAAATGCCAGTGGCGGAACATCGTCGATGGCAAACCACGCCGCGTTCCGGGCGTCGGTGGCTGCCTGCACTCGATGATCGGAGAGCTTCACCAGGGCGTAAAACGCCACGGTGACGACACGTTCACGCGGGTCGCGATCCAACTCTCCGATTGTGTAAAGCTGTTCCAGATACACAATCTCAATGCCAGTTTCTTCCTGCAGTTCGCGACGGGCAGCCTCTTCAAGCGTTTCGTCCATCCGCACAAATCCACCCGGCAACGCCCACGTGCCCTCAAACGGCGGCAGGTCGCGCTGGATCAGCAGGACCTTGAGACCTTCTTCATCCAGGCCAAATACGACGCAATCTACTGTCAGTGCCGCCCGCGGATATTCATAGCAGTAGCTCATCTCGACTCCACTGGTGCTTTGTCAGAACCAAAAAAGCGGGGTTGAGTCTTCCTCGCCAACCCTAAACCTGGCTTTGACAAAGCACTGGTTACGCCTCGGCATTTCGCGCTCTGTGGATCAGGTCAGACTTCAGGTCGTGCAGGGTCTGCTCCAGGCCTACCGCGTACTGATCAGGATTGATGTGCTGTCGAACGCCCGCGCGAAACATGTTCAGCTGCTGCTCTGCTCGTGAACGTATCGTGCTGAGTTCTTCCGACGGACGGACCACGTCGCCGCTGCGTATGACAGGCACCAACAGATCACCTGTTTTCAACTGGCCGTCCAGGCGTATGGGACGTGTGTCATCAAGCGGATTGACCATGATTGCTTCCGCGGGATCGCCGTCAAGCTGATTGAAGATCATGTCGGCAACTGCACCGTTTCCATTGTGAAAGCGGCGAACCTGCAGCATTCCCGGCGTTGACGTCTTGATCGTCTGTTCCGAGAGTTTCAGCCTTGGCTCCCACTGGCCGGCCTCGTTTTGCATCGCACCCAGCTTGTACACACCGCCGAGTGCCGGCTGGTCATAGGCGGTGACCAGTTTGGTGCCGACACCCCACACGGCGATCTGCGCACCCTGTTCCTTCAGGCCGGCAATGATGCCTTCGTCAAGATCATTGCTGGCGACGATGGCTGCGCCGGGAAATCCCGCCTGGTCCAGTAGTTTCCGAGCTTCAATGCTCAGGTTGGCCAGATCTCCTGAATCAAGCCGCACGCCGACCATTTCATGCCCGGTCTCGCGTAGCCGCTGACCGACTACGATCGCCTTGCGAACGCCCTCGATCGTGTCATAGGTGTCGACAAGGAAAACGCAGTTGTTGGGCATCGCGGCAGCATAGTGTTCGAATGCAGTCATCTCGTCGTCGAATGACATCACCCAACTATGGGCGTGCGTCCCCTTAACCGGGATGCCGAATAGCTTGCCTGCCAACACATTTGACGTTGCGCTGCAACCGCCAATATAGGCCGCACGGCTGGCGGAAAGAGCGCCGTCAACGCCCTGGGCGCGACGAAGGCCAAATTCCAGCACCGGCTCGCCACCCGTGGCGGCCGTAATTCGTGCCGATTTTGTGGCGATGAGCGATTGGAAATTGATGAAATTCAGCAGCGCCGTTTCCAGAATCTGACACTGCAGAATCGGCCCCTTCACTCTCACCAATGGTTCGTGAGGAAAGACCACCGTCCCCTCGGGCACGGCGTCAATATCGCACCGCAGCTCCAGTCCGGTCAGGTATTCCAGGAAGCCACGTTCGAACAATGGCATGCCGTCGTTCCCTGTCAGTTCGGCCAGGTATTCGACATCACCGTCCGTGAACTGAAACTTGTCCAGGTAGTCCACGACGTGCTGCAATCCGGCAGCCAGCGTGTAACCACCCGCGAACGGGTTCCTGCGAAAGAACAAGTGAAACACCGCCTCGCGTTCTGCTCTCCCGTTCTTCCAGTAGCCGTAGGCCATCGTTAATTGATACAGGTCCGTCAGCAGGGCCAGTGGTGTTTGGTAGATCTCGGTTAGTTTTCCCATAATTCCGTTCCGGTTTAGTGCCTTACACTCTTAGTGTAAGAATAACACTATCGTGCTGAACGTCAAGCGGGGATTCTGATTGCAATGGGTAGGTCGCCAGGTCGTTTTGATTGTGCCGTCCATAGAATCCTGTCACTTCCGCGGCTATTCTTGCGACATGTCAGACGTTACTCGAATTCTGGATAAGATTGATCAGTGCGACTCACGAGCAACAGAGAAGTTGCTGCCGTTCGTGTATGAAGAGTTGCGAAGATTAGCTTCGCAGAAAATGTCGGAAGAACGGAAAGACCATACTCTCCAGGCAACGGCGCTGGTGCACGAGGCGTTCGTTCGCTTGGTCGATCAGCCGAGTCAGCAGAACTGGGACAGTTCCCGCCACTTTTTTGCTGCCGCCGCGGAAGCCATGCGCCAGATCCTGATTGAGCGAGCAAGGCAGCGGGCCACGCTGAAGCGGGGTGGTGATGCTGAAAGGATTGAGCTGGCGAATGTCGATCCTGTGGTTCTGCCTCTGGCATGCGATGACATTCTGGGCCTTGAAGAGGCGATTCAGAAGCTGGAACAGCAGCACCCGCGCAAGGCAGAGTTGGTCAAGTTGAGATTTTTCGCGGGGCTGACCATGTCTCAGGTTGCCAACGCTCTTGAGATTTCCGACTCAACTGCTGAATCTGACTGGACTTACGCCCGGTCGTGGCTGCGGATAGAAATGTCCCGCGACCAGGATTTCTGATCTGTCAGCAGTTCTTTCAAGAAAGTGTCGGGGATTCCACGGCTTGATCTCGCATAGTCATTCATGGAATCGTCGAGAGACACAATTGAATCCCGAATCGGACATGAAACGTGAGTCAGCATCAACGTGACGAAGAAAGAATCTTTCATGTTGCTCGTGGTCTGGAGAACAGCGACCTGCGGCAGGAATACCTGACTCAGATTTGCGAAGGGGACCAGCCACTTCGCGAAAGGGTTGAGGCACTGCTTGATGTTCACGAGAAAGAGCAGACCTTTCTGAAATCACAGACAGTAAACGAGCCTACAGTTCTTTACTCTGGAGTTGCCGAGAAAGTCGGGCAGCAAATCGGTCGCTATAAGTTGTTACAGAAGATCGGGGAGGGTGGATTCGGCGTGGTGTATATGGCAGAGCAGTCTCGCCCGCTTCGTCGCAAGGTTGCGCTCAAAGTGATCAAGCCCGGCATGGACACGTCCGCTGTGATCGCTCGATTCGAGGCCGAGCGGCAGGCACTGGCATTGATGGACCACCCAGGCATCGCCAAAGTCTTCGATGGCGGCACGACGGATTCCGGACGCCCCTACTTCGTGATGGAGCTGGTCAAAGGTATTCCGGTCACCGAGTTCTGTGACGAAAACAGGTTTTCCGTTCGGCAACGACTGAAGCTGTTCACGACGATCTGTCGCGCCATCCAGCATGCTCACCAAAAAGGCGTGATCCACCGTGACATCAAACCATCCAACGTCCTGGTGACTCTGCATGACGGCCAGCCCGTCCCGAAAGTTATCGATTTCGGAGTCTCCAAGGCAATCTCTCAGCAGCTGACGGAAAAAACACTTTTTACTGCTCACGGTCAGATGATCGGTACGCCGCAATACATGAGTCCCGAACAGGCGGAAATGAGTGGGCTCGACATTGATACGCGCAGCGATGTCTACTCACTGGGAATACTGCTGTACGAACTGCTCACCGGGGTCACGCCACTGGACCCCGAGCAGATCCGAAACACTGCTTTTGCCGAACTCCAACGCCTGATTCGCGAGGACGAACCGGTTCATCCTTCCCGCCGCTGCAGCACACAGGGCGAACAGTCGGCAACCATTGCAGCAAAACGTAGAACCGACGCGCGCAAGCTCGGTTTGCTGCTGCGTGGCGAACTGGACTGGGTCATCATGAAGACGCTCGAAAAAGACCGCAATCGTCGTTACGAATCTCCCAACGCACTGGCAACCGATGTTGAGAACTTCCTTAACGACGAAACAGTGACGGCCTGCCCTCCTTCCATCGTCTATCGTTTTAAGAAGTTCTCTCACCGCAACAAGACACTCCTGCTGACTGGTGGTTCGATTGTCATGTTGCTCTTCCTGTCAACCGTGTCCTTGTGGACGTTGTACGTCGCGGAGGAGAACGCCAAGAAAGAGGCCGTGAAGGCCCAGGTGGAGGCTGAAATGGCAAGGGGGCAGGCCGAAGAGGTCCTGAAAGTCAATTCAGATCTTCGACGTCAGCAGATGATTGCGATCGTATTCTCGCTGGCGGCATCCGGTCAGGAGAATCAGGCTCATCAGCAAATCCAGCAGCCGGGAATTGACGACGACGTCAGAATCGCCCTGACAGCGATGCTGAATGCGGAGATCGCAAGTATCCACGGCGATCCTCTGGAAGCAGTTCGTATTCTGGAAGGTCTGAATGCGCACAAAAACGACGTCATTCCGCAGGCGCTGCTGGCAATTACTGGGCCTACTATCGTCACCCTGTCGTGCACGGCGTTCTTGCCCCACAGACTCCTTACGAAAAGCTGTTTGTCGGCAAAGCCATGTTCTGGTTGGACTTCAAACAGAGCATAGCGTACCTCGATGAAGCAGTCGCACTAACGCCGTCGCCGCTGAGTCTTACTTATCGTGCTCGGTCATTGGCACTGCAGGCTGCTTCCATTCGAGGACTCGATGTGGAACAGAGCCTGAAGCTCATCGACCAGGCGGTCGATGATGCGGAGACCGCGATGCGATTGTTCCGAGCCAGACGTACAGGCAGCGATAATCACGCGATTAGTCCGGCCGTCCAGGGCACGCATCTGCTGGTCATGATTCACGCCTACGACATCTACAAACAGGAAAAACGACATCAGGAAGCGGCCGAGGCCCTGAAGAGGGCTGAGATTCATTCCGATGCAATTTCAGATACGGACCAACTCCGTTTTGAATACGTGCGAGCCTGGAAAGGATTCTATCAACGACGTAAGGGGGCGCAACTGGAAGAACAGGAGAGGTACGAGCAGGCCGAAGAGGCAAAATTGCAGGCAAAAGAACTGCTGGGAAACACGTCGTTTGCAGACTCGGAGCAAACAGCAGATGTCCTGAGGACCGATCTCGAAGACAAAGAGATCTTTGAGATGAAGCGAAACGCAGCTCTGAAGAAAGCTACGGATCGAGAAGGTTCGGCTCGCCAGAACTTTATGATTGCCCTGCTCTATCTGATGAGCGAGGACACCGAAGCAGGTAGGCGCACAAGGTCAACGAACTAATCGATCTGTTGAAACAGGAGCCTTCGATCCGAGAAGTGATCCAGGTCTGCCAGGTTTACATTCTCATGGGACAACTTGATGAATGCCGGAAATTTGCCTCACAGAAGTCAACCAATCAGAACCTGATCCGGGATCTGCCAGTCAATGAGCTTGTGCTTGCGTACTTTGCGGGAGAAGTCAACGCCGACGAATACCTGATGGCCGCGGAAAGCAGTGGTGCGACAACATTCAGGCTCCTCATGGTGGGCATGACAGAGTTGGCGAAAGGCAATCGTCGGAATGCTCTGGACCGACTGCATCAGGTAGAACGCGACGGATTGTTCCATGCCTGGGAATACGTTCTGGCGTTGGCAATCGCTGATCGGATGGAACGCGACGCGTCATGGCCCGGCTGGCTGCCTTCAGACGCTGCCGAATCGGACGACATACCTGCTGGTCAGTAGCGATATTGGCAGTTCACCTGCCAGACGCCGTGGCCTGTCGGCGTTGTCATCAGCTGTGTCCACCGCCGATTCGAATTCCGAGAACAACATTTTCTATTACCAATGTCACGAACCGTCAAACAGAAAAGTAGACCATGTCAGAACAATTCAGCCGTCGTGAAATGTTAGAATCCTCAGGTCTTGTTGGGGCGAGTGCGCTGCCGTCGGTTGCGGGTGCTGACGCTACAACTGCGGATCCACTGAGTCACTTGCGAACCGTTCGTTCGCGTCATCTGACGGATTCTTCGTGGCTGATGCCCGCCCATTTCGGTGCACCACAGTGGGGCGGAGAGCAGCCCTATCCCGATCCTCTGGGAGAAGCGTCTTACGGTGACGAAGAGGCTATCACCATCAGGTACCTCACGGATGAAAAGCAGGTGCTTCAGTATCTACCGGAACCATACGAACTCAATGGCCCTCCCACTGTCACGATCGCGTACGGAAGGAACCGTCAGATAAACTGGCTGGCCGGCGGGGATTACAACATTGTGAAGGTTGCGGTTGACGCAACCTACCCAGGACAGGTTGACAGAGTTTCCGGAGGCTACGTGCTTGTTCTGTGGGAGAATCTGACCGACCCCATTCTGCCAGGTCGGGAATTTCAGGGAATGCCCAAGATCTACGCTGATATCGAAAATCATCGCATCTACGACGGGACATGGATGACGACCGTCAGTAACCGCGGAAAAACCATGCTGGATCTGCAGGCCAGTAATCTGAAGCAAATCCAGGGAGAGGAATTCGAAACGTTCAGGAATGATCGACGTAATGGAGGCATGCCGGGATGGAAATACATCCCCGGTGAAAGTTCGGTCGACGAACCTCTTGTGAGTTACGCGACCGAGTTTCCGACAACCACCGAATACCACGAAGCCTGGTCCGCGGACGGAACTTTTGAATGGCATTCACTGGCGTGGCAGGACAATCCGACTCAGTCTCATATTGTCAATGCCCTGCACGCCCTTCCGGTGAAGGAGATCATGTCATGTACTGTCACAAAGGCGAGTAAGGTCCTTCAAGTGGCAAAAGTCCGCCGTCTGCGATAATCGGTCGCCCGATGACCTTGCCCATGCTCCCTTTGCCAGCCTGCGAATCAACCCCACTTTTTGGCTTTGACAAAGCCTGGTTCATGGCAACTCAGTTTCCAAAACCGGGATGTGAGCCGCACGGGCCCAGCCGCGCGTTCGTTTGGAAGAATCGGCGGAAACCGACGATCCTGACGACTCTGCGATTCGGAGCCCGTCGCCGGCCCTACGGCGTTATCGTTCCTTAGAAACTGCAATCGCTTCGACTCGGGAAAGGTGGGTGCGCATGGCTTTGATGGTGCTGGAATGTTGTTTCGAGTCAGCGAGGTTCTTCTGCTCGGTCGGATCGTTCTGCAGATCGTACAGTTCCTCTCCGCCGGGCCAGCTTGTGTAACGCCATTGCCCTGTGCGAATCGCCTTGCCGAGTTCCTTGCCTCGACTGACAACGGTGTAGGCGGCCTGCTTTCCTGCGACGCTGGAATCACGAAGCATGGGGACAAGACTTTGGCCCTGCAGATCATCCGGTGGTGTGACGTCACACAGCTCCGCGAGTGTCGGAAACAGGTCAACAAGTTCGACAAGTCCGTCGCTGGACGATCCGGCCTTCGTCTGTCCTGTTTCTGAGCCTTTAGGGACTCGAATCACCAGTGGCACACGATCACACACTTCGAACAACGTGACCTTGCCCCACATGAAATGTTCACCAAGTTGATAGCCGTGGTCAGACGTCAGAATAACAATTGTGTCATCCCAGTGCCCCGAACTCTTGAGGGCATCAAAGACCAGGCCAATCTGCGCATCGATAAATGAGATGCAGGCGTGGTAAGCCTGGATATACTCACGTCGGAGAGAATCGTTTTCGACCCCTAACTCAAACCCGAAACCGCCGTACCGTTTGACCATGGCGATTTGTGGCGCCTGGTCCCAGAACCTCGGCGATGCAGGCTGAAACTTCAGGCCGGCCCGCGGGTACATATCAAAATATTTGTCCGGCGCAAGGAACGGGACGTGAGGCTTTTGAATGCCACATGCCATGAAGAACGGTTTTTCTCCGTGAGCGTTCTGTTCCAGCCACGAGGCAATTTGCCGAGCATTTCTGCCATCCCTGTGTTGGTCATCACGCAGACCAGTGGGGCCATAACCTGGCTGCTGACCGCGAGTCTGTGTGGCAATCGTGGCATACTTTTGCCGCCACAGTCGCCGGGCCTTGCCCTGATCAACTGATCCATGTTCAGCCTCGAACTTCTCGCGGATTGGTGTTACCAACGGCATTTCATCATTTTCGAACCGCAGCATTTCGTGCCAGGCCACTTCACCGGGGTCGGCGGCGGGATTGTGAAACACCTTGCCAACCGCTCCGGTCCAGTAGCCGGACTGCTTGAATCGCTGCGGCATCGACACCGTGCCAGGTCGCACATCGCGAATGTCGGAACTGTTGTCCAGGATGCCGGTCGATTGAGGATACAGACCGTGCAGAAAGGAGGCTCTTGAAGGACCGCACACGGGGTACTGACAGTACGCCCGACGGAATGTCATGCCCGCGGCGGCAAGCTCATCAAAAGCGGGCGTGCTGATGTGCTGATATCCCGATGTCGATACGTGAGTATTCAGATCATCGCATACGATGAACAGGACGTTCGGTTTTGCATCGGCGCCCACAACGTCAACGGCTAATGCGAATGCCACTGCGATGACCAATAATGTTTGTTGAATTCGTGTCATATTCATTGCCTGGATCTGAATTGCCGGGTCTTGTGCTGGTGTTGGCCAGGATCGCCCCGGATGTAGGGATTTATTTGGGCCACTTGTGGGCTACATACAGGAAACAAAAGGCCGGACAGGATGACGGGGATTATTTGTCACACGTGTCATGATTGATTCTTCGTCTTCTTCTCTGCCTCGCGCTGTTTTTCCCGTTCGGCTCGAATCTGTTCTCGCTTCAATTCACGCTCCGTCAATTCCTTTTTCTCAGGCGTTGGATTTGTATCGGCAGGCTTGAATGAATCGACGCGTTTCTGGCCGCCCGTGATCGGGTCGACCATTTTTGCGATCCACTGATCGTATGCATTGCTGAGTTCCTGCACTTTGGCAAAATGGCCAGCGGCAACGTTTTTCTGTTCCGAAGGGTCATCTGCAAGACTGACGAGTTCGAGATTCCCTTTGGTCCAATGCAGTTTCCAGTCACCGCGGCGGACAGCCCATTCGTCCTCTTTCCCTTTGCTCCAGAAGATCGTCTCGTGATGCTGCGTCGACTCACCCGTCATCACCTGCTGAATAAACGCCGACACGCTGTTGGTACTGACCAAGCATCAATCCGGCGCGAGTGGGCGAGCACACATGTCCGCTGGTGTAGCCCTGCGAAAACACAACGCCATCCTTGGCCAATGCGTCCATATGCGGAGTTGAGACCTCTTCCGGATGAAGCGGATTCAGACTGATGTCCGCGTAGCCCTGATCGTCAGTCAGGATGACGACGATGTTAGGTGGTGCAGCAGACACGTGCAGCTCCGCAGCGACAAGGCAAATGCTGGACCGGAACAGCCGATGCAGGATCGATAGTGATGGCTTCACGAGTTTGGTTTTCCTACTCTGAATTCAGATGGTCCTGACAAGGAACTGGCAGGTTATTGTGACGGACGTGAACAGACTGGTCTTCATGCGGTGGTCTCGAAATTGTTTCAATGCTGAAAAGTGGCACGGCTCAATTGGACTCACTTGCCAACCGTTTCTTTTTTCGTACTTCTCGCTGCTTCCTTCTTTCCTGGCGCGTTAATTCGGCCGGAGCAGCATCCGTGGTTACTGCTTCCTGGCCGACGATTTCGAAACCGCGTTTGATGGGTTTCAGTTTCCTGAGTTCCCGCAGGTAGGGCTGGATCTTTTCCGACGGCACGGTGTCGGGTCCGGGAGTGAATTCGCCGAACGGCCTTCCCTGTGCCTGCAGTTGGTTCGTGAGAAGTCCCTTCAGGTGATTCAGCTGCCTGGAGCATTCGACGTTGCCGGCAAGATTCGTCGTCTCCAGCGGATCTTTGGCCAGGTGATACAGCTGGTCAGATTCCAGAAAGTGTGGTCGCTGGCCAAGGTGATTGGAGAGCGTCTTGTCGTTGCCGATGTAGGCCAGGGCGCGAGGCAGCCTTAGCAGATCAGCGGATTGAATTCGTCGGAATTGTTCAGTTTCGTAACGCACGGCGATGTATTTCCAATCGTCCGTACGGACGCCGCGTGCATTGCCCAGTTCGAAGAACAGATGGTCGTGGATCTCGCGTGTGGGATCCGACAGGACGGAACTTAGACTGACACCGTCCACACGATACGCTGTTGGTCTTTTTGCACCGGCGATATCAAAAAAGGTCGGCACGAAATCCGTGGTCTGAATCAGGCTGGAATTGACAGTCTCGGGTGGAATAACGTTTGGCCATCGCATGATGCAGGGAACAGCCGTTCCATTGTGGTCATGCAGCGTCCACTTGCCTTCCGTACCATGATCGGACACGAAAACAAACAGCGTGTTGTCGGCAATACCCAGTCGGTCGAGCTGTTCCAGCATCGCACCGACTGTGGCGTCCATCCAGGTGAAGCCAACCGTGTTTTCCTCAAAGCCTGCTTCCTTGACCTGTCTGCGGATCTCGTCTCGGGATGGAATGACGGTGGGGAGTTTCTCCAGTTTGCCGGCACCGGAAACCAATGGATGATTCATCGAATCGCTCCATGCCTTGCCGCCGCCGTGCATCAGCGTAGTTGTGTAGTGCAGGTAGAAAGGCTGTTCACTGTTCTGTTCGATAAACTCCAGCGCCGCTTCCAGCGTCCATTCGGCATTATGCCTGTTGTATGGGGCCTTGATGTTGCCCCAGTAGTTGTGCTTCGCCCAGGAGAACCCCTTGCCTGTCACCCATTCCCGGAACGATCGCTCGTTACGCTGCCATCCGGCAACGACTTCCGGTGAGTCGGGATCTGCTTCCGGATCGGGGTAATAAAGACCGTGGGCTTCATACTGTTCCCGTTTTTTCAATTCCGGCCCTACGTGGAGTTTGCCCACCAGCCCGGTCACGTAGCCGGCCTCACGCAGCACGTTGCCGACGTTCATGTTGTCGTCTTCCAGACCGACGTTGAATCCCGGATTTCCCTGCGAATCGCGCGGATGCTCTGCGAGATAGGATTCGAAATACGAATTCCCTGGAAGGCGGCCCGTCAGCAGTGTGTAGCGTGAAGGCGTACAAACAGTCGATGGCACATGCGCGTTGTCAAATCGCAGCCCTTCGCGGGCCAACCGATCGATGTGGGGCGTTAATACTCGTCCGCCATAACAGGCGAGCTCTTCCTTCACCTGATCGTCGGTGACAAACAGAATGATGTTCGGGCGTTTGGCAGCGAATGTCGTTGACGTCAAGGCCAGCGGCAAGAGAGTCACGACGACCGAAAATGCGGTCCGGAATTTCGCTACACATATCGCGCCGGGGAGGATTTCACGAAGGCTCATGCAGAGGATTCCCGATTGAAATGGATAAGTGAGCATGTCGCACAGTTAATAGCCGATTGGAGCGAATAGTTACGGACGATCTTTGAAGTAGCCTGAAAAATGAGTGGCGCCAAGCGCGAATTCTCTATTCCTGTGTGACGGACTTGTGTAGTTTTGCGGTCTCGGCTGCGGACAACGACCTGTCAGGAAATGACAGTTCCAGACCGGCCATCGATGTTCCTTGCCTCCCGGGAACGCTCAGGGCAGTAAATAGCCCAGCATAGACCGTGGCTGCGTCGATCAGTCAACCTGTTCTGTGCTCAGTCGATTCTCGTGAGCTTGTACTCATCGTCGCGTTTGCGGACGACTTCAACCTTCACAATCCGGTCTGGCGGCGTGCTATGCCATTGATACGTAAAGCTGGCAATGACAGGCAGCTTTAATTCCGGTGTCCGGGTCGGTATGTTGTTCCTGGTCCTATGCTTCTCGTTTTCAAAAACACACCAGCCAAAGTACTCACCATGAATCGTCGATCTTTTATCTCCACTGCGGCAGCCACAGGAACTGCCGCATGGCTTAACACGGAATGCTCTCTTGCAGCAGAGAAAATTTCTCTCGCGACAGGCGACGTAATCCTGTTTCAGGGCGATTCCATCACGGATGCGGGCCGCAACAAGAAGGACCCGGTCGCCAACGAGGGGCTGGGACGCGGATATCCCTCATATATTGCGGCCGATCTTCATCGCGATTATGAAAATCTGAAGTTGCAGATTCATAACCGAGGCATCTCAGGACACAAAGTGCCCGACCTGGACAAACGCTGGGACAGAGACTGCATCGATATCAAGCCGAAGATTCTCAGCATCCTGATCGGTGTCAATGATATCTGGCACATGCTGGCCGGGCGCTACGATGGCACGGCTGAAGTTTATCGAGATGGTTTTACGGCACTCCTGGAGCGGACGAAAAAGGGCCTGCCTTCCGTGACTCTGGCAATCTGCGAACCCTTTGTTCTGATGAGCGGAACGGTGAAGGAAAACGAAGACAAGTGGTTTCCGGAATTCGACACTCGCCGAAAATATGCCCGGGAAGTATCGGACAAAGCCGGAGCGATCTGGGTTCCGTTCCAGAAGATGTTCGACGATGCGGTCGCCGCAGGTACCAGTCCCGGTGACCTGGCACGAGATGGCGTCCACCCGACGCCGGCCGGTCACATGTTGATGGCGAAGACCTGGCGCAAATCGGTGGGCATTTAGCAACCGTTTAGGATTCGCTCTGTCGACCCGTTTCCTGTCAGTCACCTGCAACGCAAAGCACAACCAATGAGTTTTTCGATTCGACTCCTCTTGTTCTCATCATTTCTGATTTTGAAGTTCGATCCGATCTGCCTTGCTGAAGTGCCGCTGAATGGTCTGACTGAAGCAGAAAAACGTGGCGGGTGGAAACTGTTATTCGACGGCAAGACGACCGACGGATGGCGGAATTATCGCGACCGGAAAATGAGTCGTGGCTGGGCCGTGGTGGACGGCGTACTGGACCGCATCAGTGACGGCGCTGGTGACATTGTCACAATTGAACAGTTTGAAAACTTCGAACTGTCGCTGGAATACCGTATTTCAAAGGGTGGCAACAGCGGCATCATGTTTCACGTAACGGAAGACGCGGCTCAGCCGTGGAAGAGTGGACCCGAGGTGCAGATTCAGGACAACGTGGACGGCCACGATCCACAGAAAGCGGGCTGGCTTTATCAGTTGTACAAACCCGTCAAGCCCGCATGGGCCACGAGAGTTGAAAAACAGGCTGGTTTCAAAGGCATCGACATGGACGACGCTACTCGCCCGGTCGAGCAATGGAATCACGTCTATCTGAGAATCTCGTCGCGGCAATGTGAAGTGGCGGTGAACGGCGTCAGCTATTACTACTTCCGTAAGGGCGACGCTGAGTGGAACAAACGCGTGGCCGCCAGCAAGTTTGCTGAGTTTCCTGAGTTCGGCAAGGCGACAAAAGGACACATCTGTCTACAGGACCACGGCGATTCGGTCGCCTTTCGCAATATCAAAATCCGCACGTTGTCGGACGATGGCAAGGTTGCTGACGTGGTCGATGGTCAATTGCCCTTGAAAGGGACAGTGGCTTTCCCGGACCTGAAATGGGAAGGCTTCGAAGGTGTGGACAGGAATGGCAGGACCAGAAACATTCGTCCCATGGCGTTGACTCACGCTGGCGACGGTAGCAACCGCATGTTTGCGGGGACGCAGCGAGGTGCTGTGTACGTTTTCCCGAACGATCCGCAGGCCAGTCAGGCGAGTCTGTTTCTGGATATTCGCGACAATGTAAATGACTGGAAGAACGACAACGAGGAAGGTCTGCTGGGATTGGCGTTCCACCCGAACTACAGGAAGAACGGGTATCTGTACGTTTACTACAGCTCCGCGAAGGAACCTCGAGTGTCGATGCTGTCTCGCTTTCGCGTGTCCGACGACGATCCGAATCGGGCAGATCCGAACAGCGAACAGGTTGTCATGAAGATACAGCAGGCGTTTTCAAATCATAACGGTGGGTCGATCGCTTTCGGCCACGACGGTTACCTGTACATCGGGCTGGGCGATGGTGGTGGGCGCAACGACCCGCTTGGTCACGGTCAGAATCTGAAGACCTGGATGGGGTCCATTCTTCGGATCGATGTCGATCGCAGGCAAAACGGAAACAACTACGCGATTCCCCGGGACAACCCGTTTGTGCAGCGGGAAGGTGCGAAACCTGAGATCTTTGCCTACGGTCTGCGCAATGTGTGGCGACTGACTGTCGATCGGAAAACAGGCGATGTGTGGGCGGCTGACGTCGGACAGGATTTCTGGGAGGAGGTCAACATCGTTCAACGCGGCGGCAACTACGGCTGGAGCGTTCGCGAAGCTTCCTTTCCCTTTAACAACAAGCCGGTCGACGCAACAGACAAGCTGATCGAACCTGTCTGGGAATACGACCATCAAATCGGAAAATCGATTACTGGTGGGTTTGTCTACCGGGGTTCGCGATTGCCCGAACTGCAGGGCTGGTACGTATACGCGGACTTCATCAGCGGCAGGATTCGGGCCCTGAAATACGACAGAGCCGCCGGCAAGGTTACTCAATGCATGGGGATTGAATCAACAGGCTTGCCCGTGATGGCGTTTGGCGAAGACGAAGCCGGCGAAATGTACTACACGCTGGAAACGATCAGCGGCAAGGGAGTTTATCGCTTCGACCGCGTTCAATAGCCCGTCTTGGACGGTTTGTTCATCGTCTTCGACGGTTTGACCGGACAGCGCCACTTCGACGAAATTTCCGCAATACCGGCTCGACGCGCATGCGAGTGAGTTTGCGATTTGTTGCAGTCGAGCGGCCGCCATCAGAAAACTTGAAGAAACCACTCTTTCATTTAACCGCGTAGCCCAGCGGGCCGCGCTTGCGCGAGGCAAACAGCGCGGGCAAACAGCGCGGGGCGATGCCACGCGGTCAAACGAAGTTAAACAACGCCAACGAATGTCTCGACCGGCGTGAATCTGGTCTGACAAATTCTGTCCACTACTTTATTACTTCGTGGCCGATAGGTTGTTATCGCGAACCGAAAAACCGGCCGCCTGAACGGCTTTCGCCACAACATCATGCGGATCTGTGCCAAAGACAGTGACCCGGCTTTCTGCGAACGAAGCATCGGCCCGATCAATTCCCTCCGACGTTTCCAGAGTTCGTTCCAGCCGTGCGGCGCAGCCATCACAGGTCATGCCGTTGACGTGCAACGTTTTGGAATTGCCGTCATTCAGCCGCCCTGCGTTTCGTTTCCTGGCAATAGAACGAAAAGCGTCGCCGACCGCAAACCAGACAATGATGGCCGCAAGTACCACTCCGCTGGCATAGCGCCACCATGACGCGTGGTCATGGACGTGATGTAGTGTCACCGACGTATCGATGACCTGATTGAAGGCCAGACCCGCAGCCACGCTGCCGACAATAATTGTCACCACATAAACGATCAATGATCTGCGGCCCAATGTCCGATAGACGGCACCCAATGTTGCAACGTTGGTTGCCGGCCCTGCCATCAGGAAGACCAGGGCAGCTCCCGGTGGCAGACCGCTGTCAACAAGAGCGGCGGCAATCGGCACGGAAGCAGTGGCACAAACGTACAGTGGCAAAGAGATCACCAACGTCACCAGCAGCGCCCGGATGCCGGTCAATGCGCCGACTTCGGAAAGCGAGTTCGGTGGGACAACGTTGGTAATGACGGCCGAAATCACTACGCCAATCACCAACCAGCCCCAGATCGAACGCACGACATCCAACGATTGACTGACGAATGCCTGCAGCCTGGATGCTGTGTCGGTCGGATGTACAGGTTTCGAGGATGCCGTGTTCGCCGATTGTTCATCGTCGGCTTCAACGATATTCGCAACCACTCCGCCGACAAGTCCGGTCACAAGTGCAACCACCACTTTCAGTATGCCAAACGGCCAGCCCAGAAACGAGACGCTGACCAAAATGGAATCGACACCTGTCTGCGGTGTGCTGATCAGGAACCCGACGGACGCTCCCCGGCTGGCACCTTCATTTCGCAACCCAAGTCCGACGGGGATCACGCCACACGAGCACAACGGCAACGGTACGCCGACCAGCACGGCCTTGGCGACACCCATACGACCGGAAAGATGTCGACGCAGCCAGCCGGTGGGCACAAGGACGTGCATCAAACCGGCAACCATGGCACCCAACAGCAGCCACGGTGCAAGTTCCAGCCAGATATTCCAGATCGCCGCAACCATGTTTGTGCGTTCGTTTCGCTGACTATGGAGCCACTTCCATCATGTCTGTCAAGCTGCGCAGGTTATCGGAACTTCCGAACGCAAACAGGTTGTCGCCTGAATGAATCCGGAGGTCACCTGGCGGAGGAAAGAATTTTTCTCCCGACTCTCGACACACTCCCAGCAGCATGATGCCCTCTTGCCGGAGGTTTGTTTCCTTCAACTGCTGGTCAACCAATGGAGAGTCATCCGGCACATGAACGTCGGCGATTTCCCAGTCGACGCCTTCGCTCTCAGCCACTTCGACGAAGTTTTCAATGCTTGGCGAGAGCATAAAGCGAGCCATTCGGATTGCTCCGGACGACAGTGGGTTAATCACCCGTGTTGCTCCCGCCTGCTGCATTTTCTGAGCAGCCCGGTCATCACTTGCGCGAGCAACAATCTGCAGTTCGCCGGACAACAGTCGGGACGACAGCACGACATAAAGATTGTCCGCGTTCGTTGGCAGCACTGTTGTCAATGCCCGCGCGCGAGCGATTCCGGCTTCCTGGAGAATGTCGTCCTGAGTCGCGTCACCCTGAAGAAAGAGCCATTCATCGCGTCGCATCTCCGGCGTGACCAGTTCTGCGTTCTCATCAATGATCACAAAGGGCTGACGTCGCTGGTGCAGATAGCTGCACAGTTCGCGACCCATTCGCCCGAAACCACAAATGATAAAATGCCCCGTCAGTTTGTTGATCTGCCTCTCCATACGACGTCTCTCCAAAAGTACTCGAAAGTCTGCATTCACCAGGACCTTTCCGAACTGAATTGCACTGTACGCGAACACTCCCAGTCCGCTTGCGAGATACACAATGATGAACACCATCGTCGCATCAGTCAGCGGCTGCGGTTCCTGAGAACCAACAGTCGCCAGCAAAATGAACGCCTGGTAGAAACTGTGAAGAATCCCCTGCCCTGTCAGAAGATGTAATCCGACGGTACCGCCCAGCAGAATGGTCAGGACCAGAAATGGTATCTGAAAAAGATTTCTCATTCTGGAATCACCGCGTACCCGTCTGTCCTCGCCACGTTGTCATTCTGTTGGACTATCGCAACGATAGGACGTTTTCCTCCGCAAGTATAGACTGGATGGGCAGCGTGCAGAATTGGGGGCGGTTGTGCCTCAATTCCGATGGTTTTGAGAAGAACGAGGTCAGTTTTCGACCTCAGTTCAGGCTCAGCGAACGCGGGTCCCCCGTTTCGTCATTCGTCCAGAGCTTTGTCAAAGGCAAAAGTCAGGGTGGAAGCATTCCCCGGAAAAGGGGGTCAGGTACCAAAAATGCAAAGCACCCTTCGGGCCGTTCCGGTTTTTGGTACCTGACCCCGTTTTCCTCGCCAACCCTAAAACCTGGCTGTGACAAACCACTAGAGCCTACCAC
>JAAERP010000324.1 GCA_024230215.1 Fuerstiella sp.
ATCAGCACCGAGACATCTTGCAGGCTGGATGCGGAAAGATCAGTGTGCCAGAGATCTTTGAACAGCAGACCTTTGTCTGATATCTGCTGTTCCATTTGGCCAAACTGTGTGTAGCTTCCAGCGTGCCATCCACCGGTGAATGCAATACTGCCTTCTGTATCGCGGTGCAGAACATCGAGCATGTTTGACGTGTACTGCGCATTGTCCAGCAAGTTCAGCCAGCGGAGGAACCCGTCATGTCCAAATGCCATGACACGGCCCTCTCCGTAATAGCGGGCCAAGGCGACTGATGAGGGACGCGTCGAATCATCGTCGCCACTGACCACCGTGATCCAATCGTTATTGGTTGGCAGAACAGCACCAGAGATACCAGCCGAGGTGATGTATTCGACATCCCGTGACAGATACGTCCATGGGTCCACAGTCTCGACCGAGAATGACATGGTGGTGACCAGGTTGTCATCCGGAGTTTCCAGATTCCGATCCAAGCCTCCGTCTTCGACCACAACACTGACGATGGTTGTTCCTTCGAGACCCTGACTAGACGGGGTTAGCTGCAATTGCCCCGTGCTTGCTGGCCACTCGTAGGAAAGGTTGATCGCCTGCAGTAACTCAGGGTTCGAGCTTGTGGTCGTGATACGAAGGTTTTGGTCATTCAGGTCACCGTCGGAGATACCCGCCAACGGGATTGTGGTCACTTCCGAATCAGTGAACAGGGTCAAATCCGAGACTTCGTCAATCGTGGGCGGATGATTGGTGCTGGCGACTTGCACTGATTCCAGAGCAATCGGGCTTCCACCGGAGCCAATGGAAAACAGCGTGGTCAGTCCACTGCCATCGAGATTAGCGGATTGCAGAATGTTGCCGTCACTGCCACCACCACGTACCCAAACCAGGCGTCCGTTGTCGCTGTCCAGTTCAATGTCCCCGATTCCACCGCCGACATCACTGATGACTGTTTCGACACCCGTGCCATCAAGATTAGCGCGATACAGTGTTCGCCCATCATCGTTGACGCCCAGTGTGTCCTCAGCGTAGTAGATCGTGTTGCCCGGGATGTCGAGAGCGAACCAACTCCCTCCACCAGTATTTAAAAGGGCAATGTCGTTGGTGCCGTCAACGTTCATCCGGCGGATTCCAGCGAAACCAACTGGGCCGCCACCGAACGTTGGATGGACGGTGTAGTAAACATGGCTGTTGACTTCATCAACTTCCATGTCATTGACGTACCATGGACGCTGCGAGTAGGTGGTGAGGGTTGATCCATCACTGGAAAGTTGCTGCATACCACCTGGGCAGAAGCATTGACGATTCGCAGGGTGATAGTTTTCCATCGTGTGCGGTGAGTAATAGATGTCTCCCGTCGCATTACTCACTGTCACTGCGTGGGGAACGACCCCCAGCGGCCAACCGGTATCACGCAACATTGTGCGATCACTTCCGTCCATGTCCATTGCATGGATCCATGAACCGGCATTTTGATC
>JAAERP010000325.1 GCA_024230215.1 Fuerstiella sp.
AGAAGTGGATAAGATCTACAGCGGTGGGCGACGTGGTGTACGAATCATTCCCGTCGGGGATGCCCCCCGCGCGTTTCCACGGTCCAATTGGCACTACTTTCGGGTTGACCGTGAAGGTGCGTGGGATGCTGTGGAACGCAGCCTGAACCTTGGAATCCGTTTCAACGAACGGCGCGTTGAAGATCAGGTCAGCGGAGAGAATCGCATCGATGTCAAAGATCGGGAGTCCGGCAATCTGGCTTCGCTGGCATTTTCGCTCTTCGCCATCAAGAGTTCGTCTTCATAACCTGGAACAGTTTCCTTATTCTCGCGAACCGTTCCGACTGGAGCACGACATTCGCGGACACGAGTCAGCGTAATACACAATCGTCTTTGTTAACTCATTTATCGTTCACACCGGACCTAGAGTTTTCGTGCTCATGGCAACTTCCGTCATCGGTCTTGCGGAACCGTTTTTTCTGAAAGTCCTGGGGCTGCTGGCCCAGGCTGCGCCGGACGAGCAACAACTCCACAAGCTCCAGCGACAACTCATGGCCGACGTTCAGGCGATCGAACAGAAGGTGAATTCCGGTGTCGCGGGACTATCCGGAGGCGAATGGCAGACCGTCAAGCGTGTATTGGTGTACTGGGCTGATGAGGTATTGACGTCACATATTCGTGACTGGGATGACTACACGCTGGAACAGGCGTACTTTAAAGAGCAGAATCGAGCGTGGAAGTTTTACGTCGAAGGTGAGCAAGCCATTCCCACGTCAGGAAGCGAAGTTGCTGAGCTTTACTATCTGGCTGTCGTGCTCGGATTTGTTGGCGACATTGAGGATGCATTCAAGCAGGAACTACGTACGGAGATGCCAGGCGGCCATCAGGATCCGGCCGACGCACGCCGTTACTGGGCAACTCAGCTGCAGCGGCGTATTCGATATGAGGCTGCCGAAGGAATTCAAGGCGAGCCTTTGGAAGGCGACGTGGAACCTCTGAGTTCGAGTGCGTTTGGGAGGGCTGGCCTGGCCGCTTTTCTTATTACACTGCTTTTGTTCCTGATCCTGCTGGTTTGGAAGTACCTCAACGAATCATGAATCGGTGGAGCCGCGCACAAAGTCAACTTTCCAGGCCGAACGATTACCAGGCAAAAAATGTGTTGGGGTATGCGTGTCGGAAATGATCTTGACGTCGTCAACACGACACTTGAGTCTTGCTCCTGCCACCAGGCCCGGTGCGTAACGAAGAAAACGGCACTTCAGAGATGCTCCAAAGTGCCGTTTTAGATTGAGAGTGGGGAGGTCGAAGCTGACTATCTTCCTTGCTCCGTTGACGCCAGTTCCGCCGTTGACGCCAGTCTTGTTGTTGACGCCAGTTTCGTCTTTTCTGTCTTCCCCCCCGTGTAGCGTGCAACATCGGACTTGAAACGCTCGTAGTTCTGCTTTGTGGCAAACATGTAATACGTATCGTCGTGCGTTACAAGGAATCGCCCCTCCAGAACCTCATGCGTGTTTACAAAATGAACCGGGTCGCAACCACCAAAAGCAACGGAATAGTCTTCCGGAGATCGCTTGAATTCTTTCAGTGCTGCCTGACTGGCAAAGTAGTAGATTCGGCCGCGATAATTGGTCGAGAAACGATTGCTTGGGGTCAGGCGTTGCCCCTGTTTCAGAGAAACAAGACACACTTTCGTTAGACGAGAGATCGGTGTGGGGCTGGACTGTGTCATGGGCAATACAGGCGTGAGTTCGTTGGTGGAAGGTGGGATAAACTCTCCACCTCCCCCATTGGTCTTCTCTTGACTTTGATCCGCTTCCCACGCCGGCGGGCCTTGCTCATCAAGGGCCTTGTATGGTTGATAGTGGCACGGCACGCCGCAGGCATTGATTGCCTCAATCGCCATTTCACGCACTCGCCGGGAAGGTTCCAGACAGCATCCGTTTTCCTTAATTTCGTAGGCGACCTTCGCAATTTTGTTGAGAGTCTCGGTATCACAGCAGCACGCACAGTGCTTGGGGCTGCCTGCATCGGGAGCACCACGCTGGCGATCCTGCCGGACCTCCCGATTGGACTTGTCGTCCTGTTTACCACAGGCGCAGTTCGCAAACATATCCCGCAGCGCCTGGGCGGCTTCGTATCGAACAGGTTCCCATTTGTCGTTGAGCAGCACGTCAATCAACATGTCTCGCGCTTCTGGGAACTTTGCACAATGAAACGTCTTCAGGTAGTTGACTGCCCTCTTGCGGTTGGGGATATCCAGTTCCCGCGCACGAAGTTTGGCAGCAAGGCCCTTCACTTCTTCTTCCGGAGACATCCGAAATGGACGACGCAGAAGGCGGTCAAAGCCAGGCCAGCGTCCTTGACGGAGGAACTCGCCCCAGGGAGGGGCAGCCTTGTCCTGGCTGAAAGCATTGGGGACGATCGCCAGGGACCAAAACAGGGTAAGTGTAAGAACGATTCTACACGATTTTAGCGCGCGACGGTCCAGGTTGGACATCGTTAGATCCTCCGTGAGCTTACGAGATCGCTACATTCCATTTGCATTGGTGTACTTCGGCGTGCCAAGACTTGCACGCTAACATGACCGTTGAAACAGTTGTCGGATTTCTAATCCGGTTGACGAAATCTACAGTTAGATAAGATAGCCTAAGGCTGTCGATTAGTCCGACACATGCCATCCGGGGTGAGAAATAACGTACGGTCTTCGACGCTTTTCTGGTTCCTCCTCGAATCTGCAGACAAACGTCTGGCAGTCGTTTGCACCTGTGACGCGTGCGTCAGCCGTGCGGTCGCAGAAAACAGCAACCCGCCGAACCAGCACGAAAGGTGAGATTATGCTCGCTGACTCGGACTCCTCCTGGAACGGACCCCGCAAATCCATTCCAGGCGGCTTGCGTCACTGCGCGTTCCGACTCGCCGGTCTCCAATGTCTCCTATTACTCGGCAGCGTCGGGGACACCTGCATCGTCAGCGGATTTGTCCCGTGATGGACCGCCGCCTGGAGCCACGGGCTCCACTGCAACGGCGATTGTTGCCGGTTCACCTTCAACAGCTGGAGGAGCTTCGATTGCAATTTTCAAAATTGCTCCAGCTCGAAGAGTTTCGAGTGTGTAGTTTTTGAAGTATTTCTGGCCACCACGGACAACATCCACCTTGAATCTATAATGATAAACTTTCGTCGGGTCGTTCACCGGCACGACAAATGTCCGCTTCGCGCCTGGAGTCATCATCTTCTGATCAGCAAGGTATACGTCGGCATCTTCCGGCAGTTCGAAGATCAGGCGAGCCTGAAGCGCTTCATAGAGTTGCTTCGACTGAGCCTCCGGAGTCAAGCTGTCAACATCAATGCCCTCGCCGAGCAGACCATCGCAACAGAACCCCTGACCGCCACAAACCTGGCACCCGGTATTGCAGCTTTGACACGAGGACGGTCCGCCAGCACACGGCGCACACGAAGTGTCGCCGCAACCGGACGGACTACAGTCTGCGGCAAGAGCAGAAGGGGTTGCTGTCGCCATAGCGATGGCCGCAATAGCCGATAGGCATCTGAATATCATCGTTTTTGTTCCTGCAAGGAAAAGTCCCCGAATCCGTCGTTAATGGGAGACTTCCTTTCCATGGAAGCCGACTTCGGCAAAAATTGCCGTCTCTCCATTCTTCTGTTCGACGCAACGAGACGGGGGATCCACCATACGCCGCTGACGTAGGATCAACGCAGTAATCGGGGATCTGTCACTATCGGCAAGTTTTCCGATTAATCACCGACCGGCAGGCCAGATTACGATATATCCGTCCTCGTCGGTCGATACCAGCCTGCCGTCAGAAGCGACATTCAAAGAGGTAACGGCTACGTCGTGAGGATCCTCAAAGCCGTCACCGCTAAGTCCCTCCAATTCCGCAAGGTAGCCAAGCGATTCGACCTCGTCAGAATCGGGCTCGCTCAGTTGCCACAGCAACACCTTGGAATCTGCACCACCTGTGATCACATTGTTCTGCCGGTTATCAAATGCAATGGCTGTGATTCCGCCAGGTTGCGCGTTTCCCTGCTGATCGCTGCGCTGAGCGACGCTGTGTTGATCTGCAGCACTAATAGTGGCGATGTGCTTCGCGGCGCCAGCTGAAATCTTCCAGACGAAACTACGGCTCTCCAGATTGCCATCCTCTGTGTATGCCAATCCACCAGCCGTCAGCATTGAGTTGTCGGCGGAAAAAGCGATGCAGTTGAATGTGTATTCAGCTCCGACAGGAAGTTCTATTTCGACCTTGACCAACTGGTCTTGCTGAATCTTCCACATCTGTAATCGCCCGCGTTGAACGGCCACCATGAATTGTCCGTCATCGCTCCAGCGTATCACATCGGCCACCCCGATCTGTTCCTCTTCAAGCCAGTCGGCCACTGGAATGGAAGGCTCGCCTGTCTCAGCAATCGGTTTCTCGGGAGGAGGTCCACCGGCCTTCCAATCCCAGACTTTCACGGCACCGGCACTATCGATACTTGTAAATCGGTAATCACCCTCGGCATGACTGAAACACACATCGTCGATAAGCCTGCGGCCTAGCACCTTCCGGGGCAATCTAAAAACGGTTTGTCCGTGTTCAGGACTGTTCTCGTCTGCGTTAAACACGCGTATTGAATCACTACCTGTCACAACGAACTGGCGATCAGCCGAAAAGCTGGCACGAACTTCCGGCCCATGAGAACGAAACTCGGCAAGGTTTTCTCCACTCTCCAGATTCCACATCTTCGCGAATCGTCCGTCAAATGTGGCGATTCGTGAGCCACCATCAGCGCCGGGAGCGAAGGCACCACGAACGGCTGCCTGCGTGCCTGTGATACTGTGTGCGCTCTTAACTTTCCATGTCGTCGAATCCAGGACATTCAATCTGCCATCGTGGACGTACAGGACTTCGCTTCCGTCTTCCGACCACGACACGTCATGACGATACGGTTTGCCAACGTCGTCTGTCGACGCAACGATTTCGAACGGCAACGTCCTGATCCAGCCTGTAGTCGAAGACCACACGTTGAGTTCCAGGCGATAGTCGCCTTCCGAATCCTTCGTCAAATCGGACGTGACAAAAGTGCTACCGTCCGGACTTGGTCGCAGTCTGATTACGAAATCCGGATTGCCCTGTCCGCTTTCACGGACCACTATCTTTGAGTCAAGTTTGTCTTCGCTGATTGTCCAGCGAAGGACCGTTCCGTCAAACCCGGTGGAAATATACTCATCTTCGGATGTGAAAAAGACACCGGATACACCGTCTGAGTTGTGCGCGTTGGACATTCTGGCCAGAACTTCTCCCGTGTGAACATCCCACAACACAAACTGACCACGGCGCCCGGCTGTGATAACGCGATCGCCGGCCGGCGAAAATGCTGCAGCCGTGATGCGGACGTCGTGTTCGTTTTCCAGTTTCCTAAAGTGGGTCGGCGCGACCGAGGCGACCAGGTCTTCTGTTTTCCAGATCATCGCAAAGAATTCATCGACGGAGCTTTCGACGTCTGGATTATTATCGTTCTTCACGCCACCGGAGACGATATATTTTCCGTCCCGGGAAACAGCGATTTCGCACGAGGAATCCTGAGGCAGCAGCCGCGATCGTTCGAAACCGATTCCGTCTTCGTCGTCCTTCGCGTCCCAGACCGAAATGGACCCGAAATAGTCGGATGTAAGCAGCAGGTCACCATTCGGTGGGAGAAACCGAAGGGAAACGATTTCCGGAAGATGGCCTTCCAGAAAAATGTTCTTCTCTCCTTCAAAAAACAGATCCTTGAAGGGAACCATCGACGCCGTGCCGGTCTTTTCTCCCGTCTTGCTGTCGAAAACGTGGGCCGCCAGATCGTTGGCCCCGATGATCAACCGCGACGAATCCTGACTGAATTCGGACGAGTAGATCTTTCTTGCCTGGCGAAACTTCCTTGCCGTGTTCAGCGTCTCCTGAGGCGCTCCGGTCAGAATGTAGCGGCCCGGTCGCTTAGACGGTGGGACGGCGATGGTGTCGGAAGAAGATGGCGGAAGACGAATTCTCTGATCGCTGTTGCCCCGTTCGTCGCTTGCTGCAACGGCGATCACCGTCTGACGACCTGCTCCATTGCCCGGAACTTGCGACATGGGCTCCGGCCGTGACGACAGTTGCCCCAGAACCTGCACCAGATCCTTCATTTCCTTAACGTAGCGAGGATAGGTATTCGTGTCCCAGACTCGAATCGTGTTATCCTTATCCTGGGCTTGGGAGATCAGTCGATCGCTTGATTGCCCCAGGAATCCGGCAAACCGGATGCGATCTCCATGCCCCGCCAGACTGGCAAATCTGATGGGATCTTCAGGCTTCGCCAGACTGTCGCCGGTGTAAAGACCGTCGGCCCGGCTCGCGCTATACGTGTAACCATTCTCATCCTGTTCCCAGACCTGAAGATAACGCTTCAGTGCCGTCACAAATCGTGAATTGTCGAACGAGAAACATGCCGCCGATACGTGGCCGTCGATCTGACAGTCAATGATGTGACTCCTGAAATCCTCAGTCAGTCCGGGGCGAAGATAAGGGAACTGGTCAGCTTCGGCATTGGGATCTCTACCCAATACGAAGAACCGGGTACCGTCAATCAACGCCATTCGACTACCATCTGGCGACAGAACAACCTGCTCGGGCTTGAATCGAGTTCCCTTTTCCTTGCCGAGATCCCCGAGATCTTTCATCATCTTAATCTCGATATCACTGTCTATATTGCCCTGTTCCGTAATATCCACTCCGTCACGATCCCATCGCATCGGAATAAACCGACAGTTTGTGTGACCTGTTGTGACAATCAGGCCCGACTCCCTGGGCAGCAGCGCGACATCAGACGCACCACCCACATCCTTGCTAAAGAGTAACTGCCGGGCCAGCAGTTTTGCCGTACCCTGACTCACCTGATAGACCGTCACCTCAACCCTTGAACTGGAATCTACCAGGTACAGATTCTGCTCATCGGGCGAGAAAATGCACTGCTTGAACTCAACCTTCGATGCAACTGCAGACGAATTCAGCGTCAGTTCAGCATACCGAGATTTGTCCCAAACCCATGCCTGTGCCCCCCCCTTTCCCGCCGCACACACAAGGTTGCCATGGCTGGAGACTTGGATGTCGCTGATTCTTCGCTTCGCAGTTAACTGAAGTTGATGAGCACTTTCGGAAGCTACGTTGTGGTCATTGCCGAAGTCACGATAAACCAAGATTTTCTCTGCCGACCGCATGACCAAAGTGCTGCCATCGGAACTGGCAACGACGTCGTTGAGCTTGTCCTCGACCTGAAAAGCGGCATTGCCAGGGACTCTCTCTAACGCTCGCCGTCGTCTATTCTTGAGAACGCTCTCATTCTTTTTGATGACAGCATTTTCCCCGGCATCTTCCAGGGCCGTGTCGATCACCTGCACAAACCGCTGGTAGTTTCTAACCTCTTCCAGAGACCCAAGTTGTGTGAACAGGGCGTCATATTCGGTCTGTGCTGCGTCAGCTTTCGCTGCGGCGGCCACTTGTTTTGCGACCTCCGCCTCGGTCAGGGCGGCATCTAGCTTTCCCATCGCCGTGGCTGCAGCGGCCTTGGCCTGAACCGCTTCATTCTTGGCCAACTTAGTCTTCGCCACTGCATCTGCAGTGTCTTTCCGAGCAACTGTTGTTTGTGCAATGGCCTCATTGGCTTCGTCAATTTTCTTGTCGGCTAACGTAGTGGCCGCGGCAGCTTCAGATTTGGCTAGTTCGGCTTCCGACTTTGCTATGTCAGATTCGGATTTGGCTATGTCAGCCTCTGTTTTAGCGTCTTCTGCCAGCGTCTGTTGCTCGACCGTTTCTTCTTCCGCAGCGGCCAAGAAATTGCGGATGTTGAGGATTTCCTGCTCCCGCCACAATGTCACGCCTACAAGCGCGACCATAGAAACAAACAGAAGTGACCACGTGCGCCGCACAATCGTGCGCACACGCCGTGTCTTCTTCAGCTTTGACCGTACTGCGTTAAAGCGACGATTGTCTTCGTCCGGAATCACCTGCAACCCAAGGTCAATATCGCCTTTCGTGTGAGCCAATTCCGCATAGGCCTGCCGCGCTTTCTGGTCACCGTCGATGGCCCGCCGGTTCTTGGGCCATTTGCGCAGAGCTTCCGCGTACAACGCGACTGCACTCTGATATTCCGAATAGCTGGTGGTGCCCTTCAATTCGACCTTGTGCATCAGTTCTTCCGCACGTCCCGTGATACGGTACTCGCGAATGGCATCCTGAAACTGTTCCACGGACGAATAGCGGTCCTGAGGGGCGGTTGCCATGGCCGTTCTTGCGATTTCCATCAGTTCACCTTCATTCATGACATTTGGCTCAATTTCATTGGCAAGCACGGCCTGGATCACGGCATTCAGCTGTTCCTGCGGGTCATCCAGATTCCACGCTTTGCGCAATAGATGGGGCGGAAAACCTTCAAGTGCTTCAAACAACATGGCACCCAGCAGATAAATATCACTATGCCGCCCGACACGACTCACATCCTCGTCGGCAAGTTCCGGCGGCATGTATACAGGCGTCCCTGCTCCACCACGAAAGTCCACGACGACGCTGTCCCTTCCCGAAAAATGTTCATTCGTGATCGCCAGGCCCCAGTCCAGCACAATCACTTCGCCGTAGTTACCGACAATCACGTTTTCCGGCTTCAGGTCGCGGTTGATAACACCCTGCGAATGGGCGAACGCCACGGCGTCGCTCACCTTCATCAGGATCTCAAGGTTGTCTTCCAGAGACAGGTCTCTAACGGTCGTATTCCACGGGGTGCCGGTGACCTGCTTCATGGAATAAAACAGTTTGCCGTCTTCGGTCCGTCCCATGTCGTGAATCGGAACGATATTCGGATGAACCAGATTCGCCGTCACCACAGCCTCTGATACAAACATCGCCTGATCATGGTCGACGTTCAGCGTGTCCGGCTTAAGCGTCTTGATGGCCAGTTCACGATTCAAGGACGTTTGTCGTGCCCGATACACGATTCCCATATTGCCGGCACCAAGCTCGCCGGTCACTTCATACTCAGGCACGGAATCATCAACGGCCAAGGCCGACTGCAGACCGGTTGCTGTCGAAGGATCGGCCGGCATCTCGTTCATCACGCCGGATATGTGACCAGCAATCCCGCGTTCCGGGATACGTAGACTCCAAGTACTCTTTCCGGCCACTTTGCGAGTTGACAGGCGGGGCTGCGATTCTCGACCCGATTCGGTCGATATCTGTAAAGCAGGGGCGGCCACCGCAAGATTCCCGGCATCCTGCATGGGCATAGTTCGAATCTGAGCTCTGGCGTCCTGCAACACCTGCGTCAGCTGCGAATCGCCTGCTTGATACGTACTCGAAACATGGCGCAGACTTTCCTGGGGCGGCAGATCACGTTGAATCTGAGACGGGCCGACCGACTCAGCAATCGGTGGAGCCACCTGCGTCCCGAAGGCAGGGCGCATCTTCGAACCAGCGTCCGGTTCACGTTCAGTCTCGCCTGCTGCGGGAGCGGACTCTGGCTGGTTCTTTCCAAATGCTGGAAGCTGTGTTCCGTAGACGGGATTCTGCCGAGGAGTTTCGTTCTCCGAAGGATTCTTTTTGCTCATGATCCCGCTGTCTGTGAAAATCCGGCTGTTGAATGAACCCGGCGTGAGGGTGTCAAACGCACATGGAACCACATGTTGGCGGCAAAATGCTGATCCTGTGTGAAGGGATCGTTGGGAAACCGCCGGCAGAGGTCCGTGGATGAAATTTATTTCAGTTCTGTACCTCTGTTCAGAATTCGACTAATCATAGACGTGTGCGGCGACGACACGGCTTCTGTTCTGCGTTTTCGGCCCAACAGTTGGGAAACAGCCAGACCAGCCATGGCCGACTGGGCTGCCGCCCCCGAGACTCCGCCCATCTGACTGGTTGCTTCGGAACCCGGAATAACAAGAGCCTCAACTTGATCGTCGTCAGAATTCACACGAACATCGTCCGCGTCGTCCGGAACCTGGATTGTATCCGGGCCCTCATCAGGTGCACTGTCCAGTAAATTGCCATTCTCGTCTACGTCCAATCGTTCCAGTCGCAACTCAGGAAGCAACTCAGGAATGCTTTCTTCCATCGGAAACGGCTGGTTGTCAAAGACATCGAATCTCAACACCGGTCGTTCAAATCTAACGGTCCCGTCGTCCTTCACTTTCGTCGTGATCACCCACAACTCATAATCCGAGCCATTCAATCCCTCCTGCTGAACCCACTTCCTCAACCGTTTAGGCTGCAGGATTTTCCAGCCAAGTTCGTCGTCGATGTGATCATAGCCAGGCACCGGTTCATTACTTCCTTTCTGACGAAGCTGGAAGAAGTCTTCCGATTGCGTCGACAACGATGTGGTCGGAAATTCGACCGGTTCGGCCGGAGTGACGAGCACAGGATCAGGGACAGGAACCAATGGCTCTGCAACCCCCGGAACCAGTCGTTCGGGTGGATCGGCGACTGGATCCGGGATGAACAAAGGGGGTGTCAGGACAACCACTTCCAACAGCCCGTCTTCGAAGTGCAGATCCTGATTGTCCACGACTAAGTCCAGGCTGCCAACCCCCGTAAAGTTACCACTGTCGGGGGCAATGTTCGCAGCAGCCAACGGATTAAATGACCCTGTTTCGGGGTCGTCTGTTGAGTTCTGTGTCGGAGTATTGGAAACGTTGTCCAAGGTGTTCGGAGCCACGACACGAATGGAGTCATGGTGGCTCACGGAAAAGTCGACGAAGAATTTCAGTTGATTATCGAGCGCAAACGGAATGAAATCATTGAGGCTGGAATAAACGTGCCCCACGGTAATAAAGTTGCCCCCTGTGCCAACGGCAAACGTTTCATAACGGCTGGACGTTTCTGTGTTATATGAAATGGCTGCGTCGACGGGGGCCATATCGTTTACAGGATCTCGCCAGTCAATGTTAACCTGCAGGTTAACTTCACCGGTTGCTCCCACATTAAATTTCCAGGTGCTGAGCAGCGCGTCCAGGTCCATTGGATCATATTTTTGATTCTGCAGGACCTGGGCAATTGCGGCCGCAGGCAGGCCAGGTTCAAAGGTGTTCGCTATTCCGCCGTCCGTGATCAGCTCGGCACTGTTATCAAAAACAAGGGCCGTACCTGCAATGATCCTGATCTTATCACCGGTTGCGGTGTAGACCGGTAGTGTGGCTGATCCTGCGGGTTTCGCGGTTGCAGTCGTGATATCCGACATCGCAGCAACGTCGATCGTGGCTGCAGAAAGCACGATTTGTTCCCCCGTAGCGGCCGTGCCGTCGATCATGCCGTCTTCAGCCGTGATATTGCCGTTCACGTCGATTGCATCTGCCGTATTAATCGACACCGAAACTTTGGCAATTGAATGGTCTTGTCCGAGACCTGTGCCGGTGAGATCGATGGCCGTGCCGACCTCAGCATTTTCGTGATTTTCCGCAAGCTGAATGGTGTCTGCATCAACTCTAATGACAACGTATGTCCTGTCCGGTGCGAGTCCAGGAATAGTCGTCACCACAGGAGAAAGATTTGTGCCGCCCACCGTTCCGCCAGCCCCGTTGTCGTAAACGATACTGTCGCCGGTTGTGAGACCGTGTCCTGTGATCGTTATCTCATTGGTTCCCGCCATCACAGCGGCGGTGACGTCAAACGTGTGGACCGTTATTGCTGCCCCGGGATCTGCAGTGACGTCGTTGGCAAGTGTCGTTGTGCCAGTGCCTGACAACTGTGTCAGACTCATGGCATGAACGGTCCCGTTAAAGTTGACATCCTTCGCCGTGTCGACACTGATATCGCCGAGTGCGGTAGCAGCCCCGACATTCACGTCAAAATCGACGTTGCCAAATGTGGTGGTTGCCGGATTGGTCGTCGTTCCGGCAATGATTGTCAGGTCATTATCGAAAGC
This sequence comes from Fuerstiella sp., assembly GCA_024230215.1. Taxonomy (GTDB): domain Bacteria; phylum Planctomycetota; class Planctomycetia; order Planctomycetales; family Planctomycetaceae; genus Fuerstiella. The sequence goes on from JAAERP010000325.1 coordinate 11,906, forward strand.
CGTCACTCCGTCCACCGACTCAGTGAACCTGACATCGCCGGACGTATCGCCGGACGTGTTGATGACAATATCACGCGTGATTGAGAGGTCCGGAGGTGTTCCCGCCGGATCATTATCAACGCCGATGCGTGTCGGATCATTGATGATGATGCTGCTGCCGTCGCCACGTGTCGTGCCGGTCCCGCCTGCTGCTGTCAGGTCTCCATTAAGCGTAATTGTACCTGGTATTGCTGTACCAGCATCCACCGCGATAGCCCCTGCGTCACCCCCGACGCCCGTGTTGACGGCCCCCCCTGACGTGTCGATGTCATCGACAGTGATGTTCTGCCCCGCATTGACAGTGACGTTGCCCCCGTCACTGTCCTGAGCATCCGTTGTGTTGAGAAACCCGTCGGTGGTAATGTCACCGGCCAGCGTGACGTTGAATCCGGCATCCATGGTGACGTCTCCGGAATCCTCATTAATCCTGTCACCGGTGGTCGTAATGTCCCCATTTGCATCACTCGTGATATTCTCGGTGGCATCCACGTCCACCGAAGCACCGCGTGTGGTGATGGCCGCATTGATATTTACGTCCTCTTCGGCATTCAGAATCACTCTGACCGGCTTGGCCAGTTCGGTGGACGTACTGATGGCCGCTCCGACGGTGATATCTCCTACATTATCCTGTACACCGGCTCCGGCATCATTCGCATTCAGCGTGATTGTGCCCCCTTCTCCCATGATCGTTGGATCCGTGGTGCTGCCACCAACGGCACTGATCGCGGCCGTGGTAATGTTGCCGTTTACCGTGTTGATCGTTACATCGCCCCCGTCACTGTCGTCGGTGCCCGTCACATTATCGAATCCACTGGCATCGACCGTTCCATCGAGTAAGACATTCTGGCCACCGGTCAGCTGCACAGTGCCGCTGTCCTGATTGGCAATAGTCCCCGTGGTGGTCACCGTACCCACAACACTGCTGGTGATGTCAGCCGCCGCCGCTGCCTGAAGATTTCCACCTCGCGTGTTGACCGCCTGCAGAATATTGAGATTCCCAGCCAGCACGTTAATCGTGACAGGATCATTGGTCGTGAAGATGCCGGTGACCATCATGCCGTCGACCATGACACTATCGACTGTCAGCGTATCCGCGTCCCGGTAGGTGATGGTCCCCATGTTATCTGCAGCAAGAGTGCTGACATTATTACCCGCATTGTCCAGCGTCGTGTTGCCGTCCACCATCAAAGCCAGACCACCGGCCGTGATGTCGTCCCCTGCCTGCTGAGTCACGTTCCCGGTGACATCCAGAAACAGGTTGCCGGTCCCAAGGGCGATGTCTTCGTCAACATCGAGGTTGTTCAGATCCACGATCAGCTTCACGTCATCGTTACTGGTGGTGATGCCCGTGATCGTCATACCGTCGACTGTGATCGCTTCAACGTTCAGGGTGTCCGCATC
>JAAERP010000326.1 GCA_024230215.1 Fuerstiella sp.
GGAAAAGGGGGTCAGGTACGAAAAATGCGAAGCACCCTTCGGGCCGTTCCGGTTTTTGGTACCTGACCCCGTTTTCCTCGCCAACCCTAAAACCTGGTTTTGACGCAGCACTCCCCCCCGAAACCGTCGTTCTGCGGTGACACCCCGGGTGCGTACTTTGGGGGAGTTAGGGACTTGGGCTGTTTTTGCCAAATTTGGACGGTCATGATTGCTTTGTCTCGACCGCTTGTCCCATAATTAACCTATTACCCGAAATGTTGCCGTCCAACATCGTCCGATGCCGACTCCGCAATGTGGATATTCGAGGATTACTCAAAATGAAACTGCTCAAAACACTTTCGCCTTCTTTCTTGCGCGGCGTCGCAGTATGTATGGCTGTGGGAGCAATATCTGTGATGACGGTTCAGGCAGCTTCAGCAGCAGAGGAGCAGGGCGATGCCGAAGCCGCTCCCGCAGCATCCGATCAGGCTGTCCAGTTACCTGCCCCGCCCGCTAATGCACCGCCGATTGAGGTCATCGCATTGGCCGCCAACCAAAAGGTGCTTGAGCCGGGTGCGGCGAACAGTAGTGGTCACCGTAACGTGCTGCTGAATGCGGCTGGCGAGTTCAACGGACGGCTTGCTATGTTGTCACGTTCCGGCAGTCCCATCCCGGCGGCTGCGGTGAACGTAAAAATAGTCCAAGACGGATTGATTCTGAGATCCACAGTGTCCAACGGTGCCGGTGAATTCGCGTTTTCCGGTTTGTCGGAAGGTGTCGTGTCACTGATCGCCTACAGTGAACACGCATTGTTAGTGTTTTCGGTCCATCTTGCTAACGGCGGCCCGGGAGTGGACGCAGACGCGTTGCCCGTGGATTTTGAAGGAATCGTTGTCGCCGGCGCAGAACTGCCGATCGCCCGAAGGATAATTCTTAGTGGCCTGCCCGAGGGCGACTATCAGTTCGGCCGAAGCGTGGTCGGGAAAGAACATGCTGACAATTCCCAAACCGGCGAAGCAACGACAGCGGTCATGTATAATCAAGCTCAACTAGGTCCGGACGGAAAACTTGTCGGCCAGGTGAACACTATGGACAGTCGCACGGGTCAGCGTCGAGAGATTGTTGATCTCACGTTGCACGTGGTTCGAGACGGCGTGGAAGTCGCCAGAACCCGGGTCGCAGCGGACGGATCATTCTCTGTGTCCGGCCTTGCGGCAGGCGTTCACAGTCTTGTCGGCATCGGCCGTGATGGAGTTGTAGCACTGGTATTCGAGATCGTCGCGCCAGTGGCCGGAATTAACAACACTGGAAAATACAAGTTGACGTTATTCGCACAAGGTGGAGGGCTGCCCGTAAGTACAACACCCACGGGAGATTTTCAGAATGGTACCGGAGGAGGAAGCGGTGGTCCCGCTGGTGGCCCGCTTGGTGGAACTGGCGGTGGAACTGGCGGTGGAACTGGCGGTGGAACTGGCGGAGGAACCGGCGGTGGCAGTGGCGGTGGCAGCGGCGGAGGAGGATTGATTGGTGCAGCCGTGGGAGCAGCCATCGGTGCGGCCGTGGCCAGCAGCAGCGACGACGACCCTCCCGCCTCACCTGCTACACCATAGTTGCCCAGACGCTCCCGAAGATTCCAGATAATTACAACACGTCACTGGCTATGCCAGTGACGTGTTTTCTTTGGTTGGGTGCCACTGGCTCCGCCAGTGTGTTTGGTCATTGCAACGCAGGCCCGGTCCCGAACGGGCGATTCCACGGCTCAATAACCGCTACGACGGTCCCGAAGCATCCAGATGAGCGTCTGTGTGCCGCTGGTCTTTTTCACCACGGAGACACACTGAGGTTCACGTAAAAACCCAGTCCCCTTGCAGCCATCCGTGATGATCCGTGCATATCCGTGGTTGATGCCTTTCCATTGAGTTTCGTAGGCCCGGTCAAGACCGTGCGA
>JAAERP010000327.1 GCA_024230215.1 Fuerstiella sp.
AGTCGAGTGGCCCGGGGGAGTTGCACCCCCAGGCTCTCACGGAACCGGACGTGAACCTCTCGGCTCATCCGGCTCTTATTGTCCAGTCGCAGGGCGAATTCCGTGTGACCACAACGTAAACAGATTCGGTTCTCGCTGAGCCATTCGGCCCAGCCAGTGAACTGCGTTCCGTTGATGGCTACGCAGACGTTTGAACTTGCGACGAGCCCAGTACACAAGACTGCGTTCCAGACTTCGCAAGACGGGTGTTAAAGCCGATTTATAAAACCGACCGTAATAGTTCACCCAACCGCGTACAAAAGGATTGACGAACTTTGCGATCTCCTCAAGACTCTGGTTGTTGCGGGTCGCGCCCAACCGCCACGAACGAATCGTGGCACGGATGGACTTTGCCGCTTTGGAACTCACACCGGGAAGGAAGCTGATGAACAGTTTTCCGTGACGGTTTTTGGCTCGACGAGGACGGAACGTGTAGCCCAGGAAGTCGAACGAAGTCTGCTCATGCGTCCCACGTCGGTCGTCGTCTTTGCAGTACACGATTTTGGTTTTCTCCGGGTGGAGCTCCAAACCGCATTCTGCCAGACGCTCCCGAAGACCTTCAAGCAATGCCTCAGCCTCATGAAGGCTGTGGACATGCACGACGGCATCGTCGGCGTACCTCGCGAATTGAATCGACGGATAATTCCGCCGAAGCCAGTCGTCGAAGGCATAGTGCATGAACAGATTCGACAGCAAAGGACTGATCACAGAACCTTGCGGCGAACCTTTCGTTCGTTCTTCGAGGCGTCCGTCTTTGTGTTGAACCGGAGCTCTCAACCAGCGTTCTACGTAAAGCAGAATCCACGGAACATCGGTGTGATGCCGCACCGCACGCATGACCAGATCCCAATCCAGATTATCGAAGAAGCCTTTGATATCCAGATCGATCACCCAGTCGCTGCGCCAGCAACGCCGACGCGTCACACCCACCGCATCCAACGCCGATTTTCCGGGACGATACCCGTACGAATCTTCGTGGAAGTGTGGTTCGACGTCCGGTTCCAGCATCATCTTCACGACCATCTGAGCGATCCGATCCGAAACGGTGGGAATGCCCAGGGGTCGAGTCTGACCCGTGTTACCTTTTGGAATCTCAACGAGACGGACCGGAGGCGGAAAGTAACTGCCCGACGACATTCGATTCCAGAGCTTGTAGAGATTACTCTTCAAGTCCTTCTCGAACGCCGCCAGCGTTTGACCATCCACACCGGCCGCTCCGCGATTCGCTCTCACCTTTTGGTACGCGTTCCAAACAGTCATTTTGGAAATCGCATACGGCTTTGCTTTTGTCATGAACTCCTCCTTTCACAAGTTGGTTCATTTCATCGGCTGAACAATCTGGTCCCTTCGCTCCACGTCGATTACGGACGCTTCATCACTACTACAGACCAGTCCGCCCCTGTGCCTCGCATCGGTACTCTGGTTCTTGTGGGTCTGCCACTTGAACGTCTCCCTTAACATCGAGGCGACAGGTTCCCAGGTTACACACTTGAGCCTGAAACGGACTCACGCCACCTTTACGCCGGACGCCATGCTGACAGTCAGCGGATCACCTTCAGCACTAATCCCGGGTTAACGACTACCTCCCGGTTTTGACGTCATCCCTACGCTTTCGACGGGTCATCAGTGGTTCATTTGCATTCGTCTTTCCGTTTCATACCTGACAAGATCGAGTCTCGCCTTTTCCATAACGCTCACGACCATGACTCTTAACCACAGCCGCTTATGGTGGTTTGAAGCCTGCTTCCGCAAGCCGGCTCCGAGGGACCAACAAACCCTCATCTCAAGTGCACATTGCCTGGCGCACAGTCGTCCGCGTAACGCACCATCTCGAAGCCGTTGTCAGCCATCTCATGATCCAGCGGATTGAGATACACGTTCGACAGCACCGGTGAAAGAACGGCCCCTTGCGGAACACCGGCGACCGGCGTCCACTCGCGGAGTTCTTCCAGGATGCTCTGATCAAGAAACAACTTGATCAGATTCAGCATTCGTGAGTCCGAAATATGCTCTTTGACTAACGCCAGCAAGCGGTCTTTCGGAATCGTATCGAAGTAACCTTTTAAGTCCGCATCCACAACGTAGACGTAACCTTCCTGAAGCTTTTGCTCCACGATGCGAAGAGCATCATGAGCACCTCGTCCGTGGCGAAAGCCGAAGCTTCGCTCATGAAACTGGTGATCCAGTATCGGCTCGATCACGTTAACAATCGCCCGTTGGACGACTCGGTCGCGGACCGTCGGAATGCCCAGCGGTCGCATCTCGTTCGGTCTTCCTTGTTTGGGAATATGAACGCGGCGGACCGCACTGGGGCGATAGGTCTGGTCTTTGATTTGTTCGGCGAGCTGCCGTGTTTCCACGAGCAGATGCTCCTCGAACGCTTCGCAGCTTTGCCCATCGACCCCCGCGGCTTTCTCCTTCGCGGTCACCTTGCGGGCGGCCGTGAAAAGGTTCAGCTCGGCGTAAACTTTGTCAATCAACGCGTGCCATTTGCCTCCTCTCACTTTGTTAGACAAGAGTGTCGTCAACATTCGGTCCGTCCAGACAACAGGCTGAGCCCACCGGCGGATGTCCGGTGTCTCTCCAGGCGGTGTAGCCGAAAACGGCACTCGTTCTGGCAAGCGATCTTTCGATTTGCTGTTCATGAGTCTGGTCTTTTCGAATCTACTTCCCTGCCTCCCTTCGCTCGCGACGGGTTTGGTTCCCGTCGGTCAACACTACTATGAAGGCTCTGACTCCTCAGCCGAGCGCGTCACAGGTCTGCGGCACTGCTGAGGTCTCCCTGCTTATCTCGATTGAATTTCCGAACATTCCGTCTCCAACCACCCTACTGCCATTTCGCTCGCCTCGGTTTGCCACGTTACCGGCTTCTGTTCACCGTGCGAGCCGCTTCACCAACCGGCAGTTGACATCGTTGTTCAACCGACAGACCATTCGGTCATCAGTGGGTTATTTATGAAGTCAGAGGTTCGCGAGTCACTAAGACGCTCCCCGACAGGCTTGGCTGAATCGAGTTCACTTTCGTTACGGACTGCTCTTTCGTCTTTGGTTGCTCTCCACCCTTTCTGTTGAAAACGCAGTTACCATCGACTACGAGGCGGTAACGAATTCTCCGATCGGGACTCTCACCCGACTATTCAATCGCCTTCACAGGCGCACTAGCCGAACTCGCCAGAGTTTGGAGGTTCTTCTCTATATCATCCAATGTTAGCGACTTCGGCTACCCCAACTTCAAGACCCGACGAAGCATCAGGAGGCTGTCCGGATCCGTCCGTTCTTATGAGCGGCACGGCACCAGCCGCCGGTTATTGGCAGTATTTTCACCGGCGGTTAGCGCCTTGCGGCTCACTGTTTCAGGTATCCGGACAGCCTCTTACGGCAGCCCATTTAGCTTTCGAATCACCCATTCTGCAGTCAGCAACATGAAAAACAGCAGCAGAATCACCCAATGATCCCAGAGCGTTTGTTCCTGCATGACGCTGTCTGCGTTGTTTACCGGAGCCAGGACTTTCGGCAGTTCTGACAGTTGCCATGGTTCAAGAACCCGACCGTTTGATCGGGCGGCGATCTGTTCCAGAAAGTTGCGATTGCAGCTGATATTTGCCAGTTCAGTGGATACCTGTTCCTGCACGATCAGTTCGGATTCGATGCTCTGATCCAGATTGATGCGTGAGTTCTCCAGGTTCAGCCTTACGTCGTAATTGCCTGGCTCCAGACGTGGAATCCGAACATGAAAGCGTTCCGGAGCACCTTGAATGGGATGCAGCTGAAATCGCTGAGATGGCTGGCGCCCGCCGTTGTTCGCGTGGACCGGGGTGGCTGCGCCATCCGGACCGGACTCAGCTGCGGCTTCGACGATTACTTCCACCGTCGCGTCTTCAAGCTGAGGCACCAGCTTCGGGTTCCACCTCACCGCGACCTCGACAGACTCAGTTTCATCAAGAATGACATCGGACAGCGTCATTCGAACCTGATCATTGCCGGCCGCAGATTTGTTCCTGGCAGCCCAGCGAACAACCTGCCCCCAGAACCGATGATGCCACCGATCGCCCGCCCTTAGTCTCCACCTCCAGGTGCTGTCGATGCCCATCCAGACAACCTGCCCAAAACCGTAGTACTGGTGGACCACCGCCGCCATGGACTGGTCATCGAGGTCAACGCCTTCCATCTGCAATGTCGCCCAGACAGACGCGATTGCCTTTGGCTTGCCCGTGTATGCCCACGGGTGCCCCGCCAGATTCGCGAATCCAATTCGCTGTTCAGCGTCGGGGTCGGTGAACCTGAACAGCGTTATGTCGCCCGCTTCCAAAGTGGGCTTCAGGCGAAATACTGACGGCCGGGCATCGGGCAGAGTTCGTTTCCGCCGTTCGGCGATCTGCTGCTGCGGGCGGGTCACAGGCAGAAGCTTCTGCAGTGTTGGCGAATGAACGTCGTGTGGCATGTGACGACGGCCGGGCACGATCATCAGCGTAACGCCGTCGTCTGAAACGGCCGTCTCCATAGCCTGAAAAACAGGTTCTGCAATCTGCGACGGACCAACGTCTCCCATAATAACAATGTCTGTATTGGCCAACTGTTCCTTAAAGGCATTCAATTCGGGTAGTTCGCCGTCCATGAACGTGCGGTTTAACAGCTGCAAAAAGGGCTGCCGGAACAGCACGGTCGAAAGTTCAACACGCTTGTCACGTTCCAACGCACTTTTCAGATACCGAAATTCCCAGCGAGCATCACCTTCCACCAGCAGAACTTGCGCCTTGTTATCCAGGACTGACACGGTGAAGTCGCGTGAGTTGTTGTCGTCTCGCAACTCGCCGCGCTGGACCTCGGTGGACACGGAATAGTCGAAATTTCCGGCCTCGTCTGAAGGAATGGCAAATTCGACTTCAAAGAAGCCAGCCGCCACGGTAACTGTTCGTTGGTCAATCACCTGACCTTCTTTTTTCAGCTGCACGGTGACGTCGTCGCCGACGTAGCCCGTTGAGGTGAACGTGGCCTGCAGCTGAGCCGAATCTTCCAGAAACACGGTTTGCGGCACCTGCAGCGACGCAACAGAAAGATCACGTGGCAACAGCTGTGAGCCAATCGGAACGCAGTAAACCGGAACCCCCATACTGCCCAGCCGAGCCGCTTCGGCCGACGCGTCGACGGTCAATGTTTGCCGCCCATCACTCAACAGCACAATCGCGCTGATGTTGGTGCCATCATCATCGCTGAGGGCATCTGTCAGGACGCTGATCGCATCCGTCCCGCCGGGCCGCAGTTCTTTGCGATCCGAATCGAGTATTCCCTGCAGTTGGTCGGCGGACACACTCTGCTGATCCAGTCCGAAAACACGAAGGTCGACTCGCTGCTGGTCCTGTAATTTTTTCAGCAGGTCGTTGGGTTTCGCCAACAGCAATCGCCGCACGACTTCCGTCCGCGGCATTTTTTCGAACTCTGCAAACACTCCTTCAATATGCTGTCGTCGAATCACACCCAGTTCAAAGTTGTCCTCGTCCTGCGAATCAGAATCTGCGGATCTGCCCCAATCCGGTTGCTGCCCCGCATCGTAAGCAGCAATCCACGATTCCAACAACTCATTTGTGCTGGCATTGCCCAGCATGCCCAATGCCTGAGCCCAGCGCAACATTTCAGACGGCGAAGCATGTCGGTCGACAGTTTCCATGCTGCCGGACACGTCAAACCCGATGACCAGGCGTTCCTGGTGTTCGACGTCCCAAGCGCGCGTCAGCACGGGCTTCAGCAACGTCAACAATAGCACCAGCAGCACGAGAATTCGCAACGACAACAGAGTTCGACTGACTCCCGGCGATACCAGTTTGGCCTCGTACTTGCGCAGTTTCAGGAACATCACGATCGCGGCGACGATTGCGATGACCACGCAAATCGTCCAGCCGATTGATTGGGTTCCTGTAAAGATAAGCCGCCAGTCCATCGCTGCATGTTATCGGCCGCAACGCTGGAACACATGTGAACCGTCACGTTTTTGCAGCTACACAGGATTGAGTCTCATCTGCGGGCAAACAGTGTTCGTGAGGGGGGCGGGAGTCTTTTTCGGACAATTGGTGCTCAGCGCAGATGATCCTCCAGCCGAAAAAGACTCCCGACCCCTTGACCACTGACTCAACCCAGTCGAATACGGGTTATCCGACAAGAGACTCCCGCCCCTTTGACTAACGGCACGTCATTCCCACTTGCTTTGCCCGACAGACGTTTTCAGAATCTATGTCGTCGTTCTTCCGTACTCTCCTGCTCGTCTGAGGAAAACCTGTGAAAACAATCGTTCTGGCTCTTAGTCTTCTGGCAGTACAGTCGGCCGGTGCCGACGAATGGCCCCAGTTTCGAGGTCCCGACGGACAGGGACATTCCGCTGCCACAAGCCTGCCACTCACATGGAGCGAGACAGAGAACGTCAAATGGAAGACTGAGATCCCCGGTGAGGGACATTCTTCTCCCGTGATTTCAGGTGATCAGATCTGGTTTAGCACAGCCATCACTGAACAACTTTCGGAGGAGGAAGAGAAAAAGCGATTGGCGCTGATCAAGGACCCGAAAGGCATCAAGATCGCTGGTGCGCTGTCGCTGCAGGCTGTGCTGGTCAACCTGCAAACCGGTGAACTGGAGAAGAAGATAACGTTATTCCAGGTTTCGGAGCCTGGACCAAAACACGCGTTGAACAGTTACGCATCACCGACGCCAGTAATCGCCGGCGACATGGTCTACTTTCACTTCGGAACGTACGGCACAGCGTGTTTGAATCGCACGACGGGCGAAACGATCTGGACGAACGATACTGTTCATATCGATCACCAGACCGGTCCGGGCAGTTCACCGGTTGTCTGGCGCGATCTGCTGATTGTTCACTTCGACGGTACGGACGCTCAGTTTCTGGCAGCTTTTGATCGACATACCGGCAAGGTCCGGTGGCAAACCAGCCGATCGGGCGAAATGAATCCTAAGCCCGAATTGCAAAAGGCGTTCGGAACACCACTCGTGGTGGAATCTAACGGCCGCCCCATCGTTGTTTCGCCTGCCGCGAACTGGGTATACGGCTACGATGCTCGTGACGGCCGCGAAGTCTGGAAAGCGAATTACGGCAAGCTGGGCTTTTCAACGATACCGCGCCCCGTCGAGGAGGACGGAATCGTCTACATTTCGACCAGCTTTGCTCATCCCCGAATCCTGGCCGTAGACTACAGCGGCGACGGTGATGTCACTGAATCACACACAAAATGGACATCCGACAAACAGGCTCCCAAAAAGCCGTCCATGCTGATCATCAAGGGCCATCTGTACACCGTCACAGATAATGGCATCGCCGCATGTCTGAACGCAGCCGACGGATCAGAAATCTGGAAGGCTCGGCTGACCGGCGACTTCAGTGCCTCGCCGCTGTACGCCGCGGGCCGTATTTACTTCTTCGGGCAGAATGGCGGCACAACGGTTCTGGCCGAGGGGCCGGAACTCAAAGAACTTGCCAGGAGCCACCTCGACGACGGTTTCATGGCATCACCCGCCGTCGCGGGCAACGCCCTGATTCTTCGCACCGAAAAGGCGTTGTATCGGATTCAGGCGGAGTAAAGTGACTCCTGGGCTGATTTGCCTTACGCCCGGTGAGACCATCGCCTTGCTCCCAAACTCCGGCATGGCAGCTCCTTCCCTGGAAGCTCTGCTTCGAGAAATGGATGGGAGTGTCGTTCCTCTACGTATGTCGAAGCAGAGCTTCGTGGATATTCAGTCCCAAACTGGAGTCTGGGACCGAGAAAACACATGGCGTGATGGCAGGTGAATCAATTCGCATGTCGTCGAATAAACTTAACGACTCGATCGTGCTCCGGATGAGTGAAATGGTGACCGTGGCTTTTTTCTGTGCCCAGCGGGACTGAGATAACCGGCATGTCGTATCCAAGTTCTTTGAGCCGGGCCTGCAGCAGATAGGTGTTCTCAGCAGGCGGAACAACAACGTCGTTCTCAGACACAATGTGCAGCACGGGAATCTCATTCTTCGCGATGACTGCCGCGTGATCCAATGGATTGCCGGAGAACTTCAGAGCCTGTTCCTGGTTTAGCGCATACGCCGCAAGACACTGCTTCCACGCTCCAGCGGATCCAATCCCTTTGCCCTTGCCGGCAGGCCAGCTTTTGAAGTCCAGCACCGGAGTGTCACAGTAAATGCAGGCCACGTTGTCCGGGCGACGGGCCGTCCAGTTGTAAACGAACAATCCGCCGCGGCTGACGCCTTCAAGAACCGGACGTGCTGCCAGATTCCGTTCCTTCGTCATGAAGGAATAGAATTCGTCGCCAATATTCATTGCCCTGGAATTTCCGAACATCCCCCCGACGTCGACATAAGCGATGTGGAAGCCGTGGTTCAGAAGTTCCACATCCATTTCAAAGTGATAGTCCGGAAAGCGAGCCCGCCAGACCCACGGCTTGCCCACCGCTGCTTCTTTCGGCACGACAACGTAAGCGGCCCGTTGCGCGACGGTGAAATGCAATCGCTCGAAACCGTGCCAATCGGACTTCTCTTGAAACCAATCGGCGGCGGTTGCAGCACCGGCAAGACCCGGCACGGCAAGTAGCAGCAACAGCGAAGCACGAAGCGGTAAGAACAATGTCGTCATTTCGCGGTCTTCCAGTAGATCATCGGCGGTACAGATTCTCGTAGCGATTCTACTCTCTGCGGACAAATAGTGCATTCTACTTATTGTCGTGAACGATACTGGCTCACGGCAGTAGGTAAACTACTCTACTGCTTTGTCACAGCCAGGTTTTTGGGGTTGGCGAGGAAAACGGAGTCAGGTAGCAAAAACCGGAACGGCCCGAAGGGTGCTTTGCATTTTTGGTACCTGCCCCCCTTTTCC
>JAAERP010000328.1 GCA_024230215.1 Fuerstiella sp.
CGTTGAACTTAACCGCTTCGCGAGGCGAGAGTCTTAGCTTGAGGCGGTGGTTGTAAGATGTTCGGAGTCCGTTTGTGCGGAAGGTCCAGGTCGCCTGGATATTCCAGGTTGCAGCGTGTTTCCAGGTCGGAGCGAATCTCCAGGTCAGTGGCATAGTCCCTGCGGCGAAAGTCGTCCGTTGCGACGACATGTTCTGGCAACGTGAAAGCCGCATGGCATTCTGAGTGAAACATTTTTTTCACTTCACTCAGAAAGCATCCCATGACACCTTGGCAAAACCGCGTCACTGCTTTGACTCAGCGCATGGCGGACGACATGAAGCTGCGAAATTATTCGCAGAAGACGATCGACACGTACACGTATCACGTTGGCCGTTTCGCACAGCACCTTGGCAAATCCCTGGAACAGGCGACTCCCGAAGACGTGCGATCGTTCCAGTTGCACCTGATTGAAGTGCGTAAAGTTGGCTGGGTCGGACGGCCGACTGCCGACGCGAGCTGCCGCTCGGAAACTGCGATACTCGCGTGGTCCGAATTCGCTCAACGACATCGGCGGCTGTGACGGCATTCGCAGAATCAGTGTTCCCACGCCATCGCCCGCCGGGGCGTCTCGGCTGCCGACGGTTCTGGGTGGGGAAGAAGTAACGAGTCTGCTGTCGTGTGTGAAGTCGTTGAAACATCGAACATTTCTGCTGACTCTGTACGCGGCGGGCCTGCGCCTGAGCGAAGCGGCAGACCTGACGATTGCCGACATCGACAGCCAGCGCATGCAGCTACGGATCGCTCACGGCAAGGGAGCGAAAGAACGGCTGGTGCCACTGTCGCCTCGACTGTTGAACGAACTTCGCGACTACTGGACACTGGTTCGCTCGCCGAAGTATCTGTTTCCCGGGAAGACGTTCGAGGTTCCTCTGAGTTCCACCACGATTCAGAAGGTCGGACGGCCGACTGCCGATGCGAGCTGCGCTCGACGACCGCGATCTACCTCGGCCACCTTCGCAGACTGCTGTCCTGGCGTTTGACAAGTTGTCCGAAGATTTCCGCTTACCACGCCATCGCTGGCCGGGGCGTCCCGGCTTCAGCACGACGATGATCTATCTGCACGTGCGTCGGCCTCATCTACGGTCGACACCCAGTCCCATCGACTGGCTGCCGATCCGACAGGTGCCAGGCTGGGTGGATCCGACGACACCACGTGCGAATCGCCCCGACAACAACTCCAGGTAGTCGATGTCTTGCGTCAGTATGCGGCTGACTTCGTGCGACAGAATCGTCGTCAGGCTGTGCCGCATGTACAGAGCACACTGGCGAAACTGTCGCTGTGTCGGACACCGGCACTGGGCGAACATCTCTATCAGTGCGAATCCTGCGACCACTCCTGCATCGTCTATAACTCGTGCGGCGACAGACATTGTCCGCAGTGCAGTGGAGCAAAGCGGCGGACCTGGATGGATTCGGCGGCGAAACTGTTACTGCCTGGCATCGACTACTTTCAAGTGGTGTTCACGATGCCGGACAAGCTGTCGTCGTTGGCTCTGGGCAATCGCCGCGAGATGTTCGACCTGCTGTTTCGATCCGCATGGCGTGCCCTGAAGCAGGTCATCGAAGACGAACAGCAGTTTGAAGCGGCTGCCAGCATGATTTTGCATCTGTGGAATCAGCATCTGGAGTCACATGTTCACGTGCATGCGTTCGTTCCCGGCGGAGGACCGTCGTTGCAGGATCCTGAGAAGTGGGTCAGCAGTCATCCCCCCGCTCATGAAACTCAGAACCGTTTCTGGCTGGTCGATGCGGATGAACTGCGGCTCGCTTTTCGCACCGAGTTCCTGAAAGGTCTGCGTTCGCTGCATCGTCGTGACAAACTGAAGCTGACGGGCGAATGGGAATTCCTTCGTCAGACGGCGGCATTCGACGTCTGGCTGCAACCACTGGAACAGAAAACGTGGGTCACGTTCATCCAGGC
>JAAERP010000329.1 GCA_024230215.1 Fuerstiella sp.
CTTCAACATGCGGTCGCTACTGGAAGCGGCTGAAGTCAGGAACACGGGCAGCCCGGACGGATCGAGAACATGGTCACTCGCAACCATGCTGACGAATCGAAACGGGGGTTCCTGAAAAATCGGGGGAACCACGAGTACGGCCATCAGCATTGCCAGCACGACTGCCAGAACAGCAGTTGTTCGCTGCCGTGAAGCACGCCCACCACGCTTTTTCTCGGGACGCCAGGAACGCCTCCGATCTGTCGACATTGTGATTCCTTCGCATGAAGAGCACATCCGCGGACCACACCAATGCATGTAACACCGTGCAGGGACGAGTATAACTCAGCACCTGCGCCCTGTCGAACACGGAGCGGGATTAGAGAGCACGCAGAGTTGCAGTTGATGCCTGCTGTGCTCCCAAGACACTCGGCGACTGACTTCGGTCTAGTGTGTTCCTGAAAGGTCTGCGTTCGCTGCATCGTCGTGACAAACTGAAGCTGACGGGCGAATGGGAATTCCTTCGTCAGACGGCGGCATTCGACGTCTGGCTGCAACCACTGGAACAGAAAACGTGGGTCACGTTCATCCAGGC
>JAAERP010000330.1 GCA_024230215.1 Fuerstiella sp.
CCCTCACAAACCCTCGTCGTGAGCTGCCAGCCACGCTCCAACGAGAGATTCCTAAAACCAGAGCGCTGCACTTTCCGACCGCCAAGCGCCACACTTTCTCACCGCCGTTTACAGTCTTGCAAGTTCCCGCCGTCCGTTGGGATCCGCTGAGTTCGGCAGCAGCATGGCCTGAGGATGTTTCACGTCGACGCCCAACGATCGTTGCAGCCTCAACTTCCAGACGTCAGCGTTGCTTTCGGCGACTCGGAAATTCGTCATAATGCCGTCAATGGCCCGCGACATGACGACCACATGCCACGCATCGCCAAGTATGGGAGCCGCATCGCCCCTTTTTCGGGGAGCGTGATATGTTGCCTTGTGCTGCTGGTAACCGAAGCCCAGGGCCGGCACCCATGACTGATGCCGTGAGCACGCCTCGTAGAGTGCGTCTGTTTCCCAGTGGCAGTCGACTCCATCGATGAGGGCTGAGACCTGGTCGGCCACTTCATCAACTAACGGGTCAACCTGTTCGAATGTTTCTTTATCCATCGTGTTCTTTCAATTGTCCGCCGTAGGCCCACTCCGCTGAGCGATCCCGCCCGTTAGCGCGGCTTACGGTTTCGCTTACGGCTCTTCTTCTGTTCCTTACGCTTGGCTCGCGCCTGCTGTTTTGATTCTTTGAGCTTCCGTTGCGTCTGGGTTCGTATGCGCTGTTCAATGGCGGCGACTCTTTCCGGATCGACCATTCTTGACCGGCCATCCGTATCAGGCATTCCCATTCGTTCGCCCAGTGTCAGCCAGCCCGGTGTCCGATCCGGGGCCAGGCCGAGTCCATCGACGCCCAGTTCCTGACGGACGACGCCCCAGTCTCCGACGACCGTCGGATCGATGACATTCGCCTCAAAGGCACGTTCGATGGCTTCGGCCGCCTCGGTGGCTTTCAGATTCAGCAGATCCCCCACCAGAGCGCCATTAAGGTCGGCGTGGTCCTGCTCGTGACGACCGAGTACCTCCACCAGAATGCCGACCACTTGCTCGCGTGATGCCGGGGACCGTTTGGCAATTTCCGACAGGCCACCTGCAGCGTTTTGGCGTGGAAACAGACCGTGCGTTGTATCACGCACGTATGCCGCCACGGGCTCAATGGCCAGCGGACCGATGAGGCCGAACACCAAGCCGAATTCTTCCAGGTACCAGTCATCGTCAATGTCGTCGAGTTCTTCCTGTACGTCCAGCAAAGGCTGTACAGCCTCGACCGCTCCCAATTGCCCCAGGGCACGCCAGGCATGAATCTGTGCGTAGACGGCCGCATCGTCCTGGTCTGCATCGGAGTATGTCGTCGCCAGTTCGATGAGCGTCGGGACGTGCTCCTGCGTAAGCGAATATTCAGTGACGTAATCGGGATTGCCATCCGGCCAGTGGTCAGTGGACTCGGGCCGTCCACGTCGCTTCAGGGCGTCCACCACCGCTTCAATGTCAGGGGATTCAGGCATCAATTACTCCGTTATCTGAATTGTGTGTCGCGTCCGTTGTTCCGTGATCATGCCTACGCCTCCTCGGTGGCGGTGAGGGCGGCGGGGACGGGCAACTCGCCGGAGAGCAGCTTGGGAAGCAGCGTGTCGCGAAGGGAATGACTGGTGAAGAAAAAGCTATTCATTGGGGGAAGCAGGACACGGAACTTCCGAATGTCGGCGAGCGCTAGGCGTTCCACCGTGCTTCCGCAGATCGTGTATTGTCGAATCTCGTTCTGAAGCAGCGGGCTGAGGAAGTAGTAGAGGAAAAACTTTGGATCAAGTTTGTCGCTGTGCGGACGTATCAATGCCATGCGGCGTCCCAGACAACACCGGAGACCTTCGGGAATGAGGGCAGCTTCTCCCAGACGAGTTTCGTAGGAGAAAACCAAGTCGTCAGGCTGCGGAGTGATCCTGCGCGTCCATTTCGCAAAGTCCTTTTCGCTCAAGTGGGCAGACTCTGAGAGGACAATCCGCCCGTTGACTAGCGATGAGATGCTTAAGAAGACTGGTCCGTGGTCTATCTTCTTCGGCGTAGCATGTGGGCCGTCGTAGATGTCATCACAGATGTCGTCGATGGTGACTTCCCGCCAGCCGTTTCGCTCAAAGCTCATAGCCCAACGCCTCCAGGTTGGACTTAATGGCTTCTTCCAGACGCTGTGACTCTTTGAACTGATCACCCAGCTCGCCGACCAGGCGTTTCATCTTCTCGTCAAACGGTTCGCCGTCGTCTTCGACCTCTTCCGCTCCCACATACCGCCCTGGCGTCAGCACATGGTATCCACCCTTGATGTAGTCTTCGACCAGAACATAGCCGGAATGAACGATGTACTTCTTCATAGCCCCAGTCTACCGACCTGCACGTCGCAAGCAAGCACCGTAGGCCGCCGCATACAGTACCAGGACACCCAAAGGCCACGCATCAGGAACCTAGCCGATTCATCGTCAAGGTTCTTCACCTTCTTGACGGAGACCAACATTCTCTCAAATTCTTCCAGCGTGACCGGCCGGCCCTTCATGATCTTCACCTTCCGTGCTTTCTTCAGCTTTGGAAATGTCGGCACTGCTGAAATGTACCCCTGCATCTTGGCCCAGTTCAGTGCAGCCTTCAGTACTCTGCAGTCGCCCTCGATGGTGGACGGGGCCACTTCCTCCAGTCGGAGTTTCTGAAATCGGGATATCCATTGTGTCGTGATGCGGCTCAACTTGTCAGGACTCATGATCCGTTCAAAGTTGTTGAAGATTCCCATCACGGTAATGGACGATGAATCCCGCATGTGGCACACGCATTCGTCCTCGTAGCGGTCACGGAAGCCGGCCATCGTACAACTTTCCCGTGGCTGTCCACACCGCGGGACAGTTCCGCCTGCAATTCACCGGCCGCCTTATTCGCTTTCTTCACATTTTTTGTGCCGCTGTTCTTCTCGTAACGTTTACCCGTTACCGGATCGGTATACCGCAGGTACAGGTTGAGCCCCTTGCGTTTGACGACATTCACATTGATCTCATCCACAACATTGCGCTCCATTAAGACCATCAGAAAGAAAAAGACGCAAAGCCGGGTGATGGTGCCCCGGTATTCGCTGTGTTGAGCTATCCCGCCTTTGTGAGTAGAAACGAAAATCCGAATCTAGGATTTTCGATGTAAGAGTTCCTGAATTATTTATTATTTAGAACTATTTGTTTGTAATACCCCTCACGCTCTAGGTGTAATCACCCTGCCGATACGCGAGAGGGACTGGAAAAAGCCTCTATATTTCACACATATCCGCTAAGTCGGCTCGGTCTTTCTAAGGTCCGAATTCGGGTGATTGGTTGTCCCAGTATTCGCCGTGTCGATGTATCACTGTTGTTCGCTTGTGTTCACGTGCCCGCCCTGATCTACTGCTATTCACGACATGTGATTGAGCCAGCGAATCGATCAATATTTTCGGTGTGATCCCTGCGGACCAGCATTGATGCCTAAATCTGCAAAGTGCACGAAGTGTGGAAGCGATGAAGGGTCTAAAGAGACCCGGTCTCATATCAGACGCTTCATGTACCGCCTGATCGGGCGACGATGTCTTCGATGTTTTCAGTGTGAAAAACGCTTCAGTGTGTCCAAACGTAGTTCTTGAAAAACACGGCGGCCAGCCAACACGACCGGCTGCCGATGGCTCGAGAGTCAATCGCACACAACGCCGCCGACGAACCAACGGGCATTGTTTTCGGAAGTCGGGACGTACCGATCCCACAGAGAAGAACGTCGGTGGGGAACACTCGCGGGCCAATGCGGTTCGCCGAATGATGAATTGCGAGCAATAACGTTGATGCTTAGACTGCATGGCAGCCACCGTCCTTCTGTTCTTGGCAAAAGGGTGTGTTGGTCAGCTGGGTTCGGAACGCCAATTCCGTTCCCAGCGTTTCTAAGTTTGCCAGATCCGTGGTTCATTTGTCAAGTTGCTTCCGTTTATGTGGACGCATGCCTCTCAGGAGGGTGCGTCTTTTATGTGCGTATCTGCCTCAGCTTTGACCTCGATCTCAGCTCCAGCATTCCTGCAGATGGCGAGTGCCTGACGGTATTCATCTGGCGTGAATAGCCGGCACTCTGTTGCACCACTGAACCCGGTAAGCTGTGCAGATTCTCCCAGCGCCATTAGGAGTGTTTCTGCCTCTACAGCCCTGCCCGTGTTGAATACACGTACATCAACGGGGGTGTATCCACTGAATCGACCAACATATTCTATTCGTTCAATTCCGAGACGTTCCGAGGTTACTCCAACCTTATAGCACAGCCGTCCGTGTTGCTCTGGATACTCAAGTAGCCGCCAGACGTATACTGCGTCCATGTCGCTTGGTAGGCCGCAATCGGGGCAGCCATTTCCATTCAGGTGACCTTTTGGTGTCTGCCAGAAACTCCCGTGTGTCGAGCAAATGATTTCGATCTTTGTGCCGTTATTGACGTACTCCGCTTGGCTGTAGTCGTAACGATCATTGTGGGTCTGCTGGGCTTTCGAAACGAAAGCGGCCTTCGTTCTTGTAGCATTCCCGGCACACTTCGAGCATCCGTGTCCCTGAATGTGACTGTATGGCGTTTGCCAAAAACTGCCGTGTGTGGGGCAGATAATTTCTATCTTTCTGCCGGGAATGTACTCCGAGTTGCTGTAGTCGTAATGATCCCCGTGCGCACCCTTTGCTGTGACAACAAAATGTTCCGTTGTTAGCGGCACATTTCCTCCGCACTCACGACAGCCATATCCCGTCAAGTGTCCGCTAGGCTGCTGCCAGAAGTAGCCGTGTTACCTCGCCACTGAACGGCTTCATGCCGATGTACTGGCCGTCACCCGTCACTGGCCTCTGCGTCTGTCGTCGCACGTTTTGCGTCGTGCAGTGTCTGGCCCTGTTTGTTTTTCCAGTCCACCCAGCCGTTGGATGAGCGTCCAAGGACGACCATCGCCGCCCCGCTGGGAGTGTTGAAGATGTAGTCTTCCGCAAAGACGTACTGGGCGTCATTGTGTTCCGTCAGGATGCCGTCATCGATGAGACGGCTTCGGGCGGATTCCACCTGGCTCCGTGCTGATTCAACAGTCTCTTTGCGGCACAGACTGCCTTTACGCACGAGGAAGCCATCTTCAGTCAGTACTCCCCTCCCCTCAGCATCCGGTCCCTTTATGGTGAAGATTTCCTGAGACGTTGGTGCTGCCATCGCCTCAAACACCGGATATCCCAGGGCGGTCAGCAGGATGCTGATGGTATCGAAAGCATCCAGACAGTCGTCCCGGAGCGGCTCCGTCACGAACGGTTCACGGGGATTCTGGCTGTTGTCCAGCGAGTACCGTCCGATCTGTCCGGCCTGCTGCACGCAGTGCCATTCCAGCCATCTTATGTGTGCGGGAGTAAACGCCTGTGTCTTTGATATCGCGACGACCGCAGTGCTCCAGAAATCCTTGTTGTTGCTGTGGTTGTCCAGCCGCGTACGCAGGTCCTCTGTCTGGCCGATGTAGCAGATGGGGCGGGCCTGTTCGTCGGATTCACCAAACAGGAAGTACACGGCGATCTGATCGAGTTCCGGGCGTGTCTTCGCCGTCTTCAGCTGATTCTGTGGGATGAGCACTGTCTGCACCGTCCGCGTCGTCATCTCCGCGATGCGGATGCCACGGGGTTCACCTGTTGGCAGATAGATTTGAATGGTTCGTCCACGAGGCTGATTCATGACTTGGGGTTCCCCAGGGCCTGGGCGAGGTTCTGAACAAATTCCACACAACTGCCGAAGCGAGCTTCCTTTGAATGGGACATCGACTTTGCGAGTACGGCATTCACTTTGGACTTTAAGTCCGGAACCGGTGGAATCTTCTCCGACGCCACCTTTCTGCCGACCTGATCGATACCGAATCCTGACCCCGAATCCACACCAGCAAACGGGACATCACCAGACAGCATCTCGTAGGCCACTACACCAAGGGCGAATTGATCGGTACGTCCGTCCTGGCGTTCAGTCGTCCATTGCTCTGGTGCCATGTATTTGGGTGTGCCGGTGATGGTTGAGCCATCAGCCATTGCGTGTGTGGCCAGTCCGAAATCTACGATATGAATTTCGTTCAGGTCGCTGTCCAGCATGATGTTCGAAGGTTTGACGTCCCGGTGCACAATGCCTCGCTGATGAGCATAGTCCAACGCACGGGCGACAGCAGAAAGGACTTCCAGAAGATAACTGTGAGAAAGCGAACGTTCCGGGTCTTCGGCACGCTGAGTCAGCCAAGGCGATTGTTTCACACTGCGGGCAGGGTTTTACTGTAGCTCACACGTGTATGCCACGTTCTGCGCCAAGAAGGACTCAGCGTTAAGTGCCGTCGTGGTATCGCACTTGGCAGACATGACGCGACTGCACCGACTCAGCGAAATCTACCGCATACGCGTCGTGAAAAACGTTTCCACTCGCTGCGGTGCTTTCCCTTCCACAATTGCCGACGCTGTGCGCCAATGAGCGATTTCGAACCGTCGGTGTCCTTGCACACGATTGTGTGACGTCGCAACCAGACGCCCCGTCCTCATCGGACCATCTGTCATTTCCGCTCACGACACGAGTAGCAGTGACACCCGCTGCCCCAAGGGGTACACTCGGTCGCATGTTGTTTCCTGAGGCACATTGAATCCGCAGTACGTCGATCAGCGGCTCACGAAGCGGAAAAGTTCAACGTACGATCTATGAGTCGGCATCCCTGCTGCCACATCGATCACAATTCGTTAGGGGGCCAATGCACAACACGTCGTTATGGTCCACGATTTGGGGGCAGTTGAAGATGGTAGTGGCCTGCATTATTTTCGCCACTTGTGCATGTTTCGTCGGTTGTGGGCAGTCGCAACTGCCAGCGATCCCTACGGGTGGCGATAGCCCGGTAACAGCTCAAAGGCTAACGGGTACACGACTAACTGACATTCGAGAGCCGCTATCCTGGAGGTTCAAAGGCTCGACTGTTGTGCTCGATTACGCGGGCCAGCCAATCCCCTCAGAACTGGTCGAAGTCTTGCTTGGAGATCGCCTGACGCCGGTACGGATCGAGGCATCCTGGCATCTTGACGAAGAGGCTGGGACATTGCATCTCTCCGATATGAAAGCAGACGAAGAGAGCATTGACAAAGAGGTGAGCATTTCGATTGGCCCCGCTGGACACATACGAGTAAATCTGGGGTCTCGCCAGTACAACATGTTCCGCGATAGTGCTGAGGATCGCTGAATCGGGTAAGGGCCACCGTTACCGGTGACCCTCCCCACACCACCTGACATGCGGGTCCGCATCAGGCGTTGCTACACATGCTCGGCATGGGAAAGAACGCTTTGACATCTGCCGATCGTTCCATCACGAGTCTGCCAAATTTAGCGCCCAACGTGCACAACGCGTCGTGATACTCAGCCGACAGGTGATCGCTGGTGAATTCGTGCCCAAACTCGTGCAGAATCAACGCGTTGGCCTCATCGTTGAAACCACGCTCGAACCAAGCAGTCCCCAGTGCCGACAAGTTGAAGTCCAGACGACTGTCACCGTAGCAAGCCTCCCAGGAGCCGCCGCCGCTGCATTCCACGATCTGAACACGGATCGTCTTTCCAAGTAGCTCCGTCGCGAGAAACTTCGTGTAGTCGACGACGCGAGTCATCCCCTCGGAGTATTCCGATGTGCTTAACACGTTGACTGGCTTGGCATCCGGGTCGTTGCTGTAGGCGTTTCGCCCGGCGTTGGGAAACTGTCTCGACGACGACTTGAGACTACCCGCTCTTTTCAGGTTGTCACGTTGACCTCGCGACAGTCCCCGTGACGGTATGACCGTAAACCCGTGCGACATAGCCTCACCGTCCGCCTCACGGTTGTTTGGATCCGATGCAACCGACTTATCGCCAAACTTCTGCACCTGAAATGCAACAGCTGCCTCGTCACTGCAGTCCGTGTGTCCAGCTGCTTCGTTGACCCACTGGGTTTCGGTGTCAGCGCCATCGATGACGTCGTACATCTCATTCAGAACGGCAACACGAACGCTCCCCAGGAACGCAGGTGTGACGTTATCCCGATCGATATTAAGTGGAACCTTCTGGCAGACGTTGACGTCCCATCTGACGCCAGTCTCGACGACGGGGATGCCGAGTTCAAACAGCCGGGCAGGTTTCCCATTCACCGGCTCGCACAACTCAACGTTGGTTGTCCGAGTCGATGGCCGCAGGTTATCGCCGATCTGGGTTTTCAACTTTGTCTCGAATGTACGGACAGGTTTTCGCTCTGGTACCACGTTACCGTTAACGACAAGCCTCAGTCCTGGCTTGACGATCAGCTGGTGCATGAAATCCAGCAGTTGTTGATATCGTTCCTCGATGCACGCCAGCTCCGCACGGAACTCAGTTCCAATAGCTCGTTTCCGGCGTGGGTACTCCTGTCGTCCGTCTTTGCTGAACTCCACAGTGCCACTGGTTGTGTGAACGGTTGCTGCATACGCGAATGACAACACCATCTTCTCACCCAGGTTGAAACGACCTGCCTTTGTTGGATCGTGCTTCTTGGCCGATGGTGCGAACATCATCCAGGCGTGCGTAAGATCAGCAAACCCTTCTCCATTGTCCGTTACGGTGATGATGGCTCTCGGTTTACCCGGAACCTTTTCGATGGTGACGACGCACTCCGTTGCATTTGTGTCACGTACGTTCTGGTAGAGTTCTGCACCGACGATGCCGAACCCGTCCCTCTCTACAATCCGTTCTGCCAACTGCCGAAGACCGTCCTTGTCTGCTGCGAACCACTGACCTGCCATTGCTTGCTTCTCCTTTGTGTGAAATTGAAACTGCCTCAATTATAGAAATGGGCATTTTCAACTCTGTGGCAGCATGAGAAACGCTGGCGTTGATGGCAGTCGTTCGGCGCAAGTCGTTTGCTGTCGACCGATACCACGTGTCCATGACGCGCGACATGAATGGCGTTTCTGAGCGAGTTCCGTTCGCGGCGCCCAGCAAAAACAGCAGTCAGGTTTTTCGAAAAAACCGGTTGACTGCCATTTTTCGTTACGTGACGTTAGTTCCCATAGAAACGAAGAACGAACACTCTTCTCAAAAACATGTAACGTATGCGGTAGACTCCGGCGATTCGAACAGCGGTGGCGGCTCAGACCTGAGGTGACTCGGGTGGGGATTCTTCAGGGCTAAAATCCCGGTCGAGTGTTTCTTCCATTTCCACCAGATCCTCCACTGTTGGCTCCTTGCCGGTCAAGGCGGTGTAGAGTCGCAACGCCGTCTGGCGAAAACTTTCGCGGGTGCTTTCGGGGCGAACAAGGAATCGCCGTGGCCCATTGTTCTTTGGGGCATTTTCAGTCATGCGATCTGCTCCTCTGTATCAGGGCGTTCAGCCTCTGAGGCACTGCCATCCAGCCATCAATGCTCAAACGGTCCGACCGGTAATAGAGACGGCATCAGCTGGCCCGTCGCAGTACACTGGCGACGGATGTATGCGCCCATTTACGACCGGACTTTGCGGCAAACCCCTCAGCATCCAGTTTCTTAGCGATGGCTCGCAGCGACAGCCCCTCAGCATGTAGCGACCGGATACGGCCCAAGGCTTTCTGTTCCGCCGGGTCCGTCTCAATGGATCCCCCGTCATCGCTCAGACGAAAGCCGTACGGCACCTGGCCCAGGAATCGGTTCTGCTCTCGCAGGTGGGCCATTGCGGCAGTGGTACGTTCAGAGATCAAGTCACGCTCGAACTCATTGAGCACCGCCAGCAACCGGAACACCATCTTGCCCGATGCACTGGTCGTGTCTATTTTCTCTGAAAGGCTCACCAGGTCGGCTCCAGCCTTGTCCAGACGCTCAGCGATCTGCAGGGTGTCCTTCGTCGACCGTGCCAGTCTGGAAAGTGAGTACACGATCAGAACACCGTTTTCTTCGGCGACCGCATTCAACGCCTCCTGCAGGGCCGGACGGTTGTCGGCCCGCTTGCCGCTGATGCCAGCGTCTTCGAAAATCTGAAGCAGCTCCACGTCATTGACTTCACACCACGCTGAAATCTTAGAACGCTGTGCCTCCAGGCTGATTCCTTCATCAGCCTGCCCTGGTGTGCTCACACGCAAGTACCCGAATGCTGTGTCTCCCATATGCTTCCCCCTGATCGAATTGACGTAACTTTGGGTCTACAGCTGTACAACGGGGAGCGGCGCTGTACAGATCAATGAATTTGCTGGCGTTTTGCATCGCGTTCCGGTGACGCCGGAACGTACAGGCAGGTGCTCACCTCCACCGGATACATACTCAGCAAACGGCGACACCCGTGTGCTTCGATGGAAACCGTAGTGCCAGGTGCTGTGTGATTGGCGTGCACAGGCCCCGGTCGGGTAGAGGACAGGCTATCACTGCAGCGTGCAGCCGCCCCTCATGCAAACATGCCACCGTCGACCAATGGCCGGACGCTGGTCGGGTCCCGCAGTCGTTCGAAGATGCGTTTCGCCGTGTGACGCTGCTTGCGATGAACCTTTCGGTCGCTCGTCAGAATCTCTTCAATGACCGGCAGATATACGTCCAGTTTCGACGGTCGAGTCTTCTC
>JAAERP010000331.1 GCA_024230215.1 Fuerstiella sp.
CCGACTTTGGTCGTGGAAGCAGGGAATTCTAAGCACCGCAGGAAGGACACGATTCCCCTTCACCCTGAACTGGTTGAGATGCTTCGTGATTGGATGCCCGAGTACACTGAAGGGCAGCCCCTCTTTCCAAAACTTGCAAAACGTAAAACGTATGAGATGGTCAGGAAGGACTTGGAGGCAGCGGGAATTCCGTATACGACGAAAGACGGCGACGCTGACTTTCATGCTGCCGGTCGGCATAGCCACATCACAGAACTGCTCCTCAGCGGTGCGAGTCTGGTCGAGGCCAAAGAGTTGGCCCGCCATAAGGATGTGCGGATGACGATGCGGTACACTCACATCGGGCTGAAGGATCAGGCAAAGGCGATTGAGAATTTACCGACAGATCCGAGTTGGCAAACCCGCGTGCCCGCAACCGAAAAGTCGCAGCATATACGCAGCAAGTCGCAGCATATACGCAGCAAATCAGGCGTCTTTGAAGGGCAATCCGAGTCGTCAGAAGACACCGGTTGTCACCCAAAAGGCGAAA
>JAAERP010000332.1 GCA_024230215.1 Fuerstiella sp.
TCACTGACAGGCATTCCGCTGAACACTTCTTTCAGCACCGCACGGGCCGATACTTCCATTTCGGCAGGAACCAACAGCACCGACGCCCGCTGGCTTTTCACCGACTGGGTATCGTTTTGGTGAACCTGCTTTCTCAGCGTTGTTGCCAGCTGATTGTAAAACGCCAGGTCGAACCCTGAACCAGACGACGCGGTGAACGCGTTGGCTCGTCGCTTATCATCAGCAGAATCAGCAGTCAGCCAGTACGTCCCGGCGGTGCCGCTTGTCAGGCCGGCCAGCATCTTAAAGAACTCTCGGTCCAATGCGTTGTAAGCGGCATAGCGGGCTGCTGTGACGCTTTCTTGTATAAACCCAATGGCAGTATCGTTGATGATCTCCTGACGGCTGAAGCCTGCCGTATAACCAAACGTTGTGAGCTTGAAAGGCTCGTTTGGTAATTCATTAACGGTCATGTCCGGCGATTCGGCTTTGATCTCGCCGGTTGATCCCAGCTCGGTAAGGTTTGGCTGAATCGGCTTTAACAACTGATTGCGTCGGAAATCAGGTACCGAATAAGGCCGGCACAACTGGTAGCTGGCCGGCTGCTGATCCTGTGCGGGCAACAGCAACACGCGGTTGGCGGTCTGTACCAAAACGGATGAAAGCGAAACCAGATTGGTAGCCGCTGCCATCACTGCTGGCATCTTCCGGCGGGAATGATCGACGGCAGTAGCCCAAGCATCCAAACGGCTTTCACGCACTCCCAGCGACGCCCCAAGGCTTCGACAAATATCACTGGTCAGTGTGTGTAACGTCATCTTTGGGCCGGCAGCTGCAATGTCCACGAGCTTTTCAGCGTCGTTCTGTTCATGCCCCTCCGCAACAAACGCGGCCGCTACCTGGTTGTCTGGAATGCCAGCATCGAGCATTAAACCCGCAGCCATTGCATGGACGTTGCCGTCCA
>JAAERP010000333.1 GCA_024230215.1 Fuerstiella sp.
AAGAAAGAATCGGACGACAAGATCGACCCAGTGATTGCGATGACGATGGCGTTTCATCGTTGCTCACTGGCGTTCTCGGATCACGGAGGTTGGGACTTTATCTAATGCAGAAAAACAATCACAGTTTCATATCGAAGGCAGGCGGGAAAGCCTCTGACGTTTACAACACACTGACTTCGGGTTTGAAGAACCCAGCGTCATGGTTGATGGAATACATCAGCGGTGGCAGCGAGTCGAGTAGCGGTGTAGTCATTAACTTAGACACGGCACTCGGCATCCCTGAAGTCTGGTATGCGATCAGTAAGTTAAGTTCGGCAGTGGCAGGGATGCCCCTGCTCGCAAGAAAGCGAGGGTCGGACGGTTATGGCCGGATCATTAACGATGACCCCGGTGCGAAACTGTGGGAAGCTCCCTGTGAGGGGCTGAACCACTTCAGCATGGTAGAGAACCTGCTCGTTGATGCAGTGCTTCTGGGTAACGGAAGGTTGCTCATTGAACGCGAT
>JAAERP010000334.1 GCA_024230215.1 Fuerstiella sp.
ACCGGGACAGGGGCAGCAGCCGGGGCAGGGACAACAACCGGGACAGGGGCAGCAACCGGGACAGGGACAGCAGCCGGGACAGGGGCAGCAACCGGGACAGGGGCAGCAACCGGGACAGGGACAGCAGCCGGGACAGGGGCAGCAACCGGGACAGGGGCAGCAGCCGGGGCAGGGACAACAACCGGGACAGGGGCAGCAAGGCGGGCAGGATTCGTTTCTATTGAATGGTGGTCGCGCGACAAACGGAGGCCGAGGTGCTACTCAGAGGCGACCGTTAACTGGTGATGAATTCCGTGACTGGTCCAACAGACTTCGCGAAGTAGAGGAGGTGCTGGACGACCCCGAGCTTCGAAACCAGGTCGCTCAGGTGCGTGACCGAGCTCGTTCTATCCGCGCCGAATTCATACGTCATGGGAAAGAGCCGCAATGGGATCTGGTCAAGTCTCAGTTGCTTGACGAAATGGCGGTTCTGCAAAAACGATTGAATCAGGAACTGTCGAAGCTGGAATCTGATCGCTCGATGGTCCCGATCGATCGTGAGCCTGTGCCGGAGGAATTCGACGAACTGGTGCGACGATACTACGAACTGCTTGGCCAAAGCCGCGAGGAGAGCAACTGATGCCGGGACACGGCAGATTTCAGTTCCCACAGCTCTGCACGCGGCATGAAAATGAGGTGGTGCAATGATGTTGGGCAGTCTGGTATTCGGCGACCGCAGCTGGATTAGTCCGGCGTTGGCGGTGGCCGCGGTAGGCATTCTGCTTGCGCTGTGGGTCAGTCGTCGTCGATTGGCGGCACTGGGACTGGCGACGTTTTGTCGAGTGCTTGGATGGCTGCTGATTACGGCGTGTCTCGTAAATCCGCTGTGGAGCAGCGCCAGGCCGCGAAGAGGGGCAAACGTGCTGGCGGTGGTGACCGACATCAGTCGCAGCCACCTGGTCACAACCAGCGGAGAACAAACTCGCGCTGACGTATTGCAGAAGCTGCTGAACCGCGGCGAGTTGTCGGATCCCAATGGCTGGATCAACCGCATCGATCAGGACTTCGAACTGCAGCGGTACACGGTTAGTGATCGTCTGGAACGAGTCGAAACGTTTGAAGACGCTCAGTTTGATCGACCAGCTTCCAACCTCTGTACGGCTTTGCAGCAACTGCAACAACGGTTCTCCGGGCAGCCTCTGGCGGGCATCGTACTGCTGTCGGACGGAAATGCGACTGATGATTTTGAATCGCTGGACGCATTAAAAACGCTGGCTCCCGTGTATCCGGTTGTCATCGATGACGAAGGCGATTCGGTGGATGTGGCTATCGGTGTTGTCACCGTAAATCAGACGGCGTTTGACGATGCCCCCGTGACGATTCAGGTACAGACTCGGAAAAAAAACGCCCACGGAAAGAAGATTCAGCTGACATTGCTGGACGACCAGGGCACGCCTCTGGAGACGAAGACTCAGCTGGCCAGTGAAGATTCACCCATGCGATTTGAAGCCCGACCGGAAACCGGCGATACCGTATTTTACACTGTCAGAGCTCAGCTGCTGGATGCCGATGATGAGCCGATCGAAACCGAAGCAACGACCGTCAACAATGAACGTCTGGTGGCGGTGGATCGAGGCAGTAATAAACGTCGGGTGCTGTATGTTTCGGGGCGACCGAACTGGGAGTTCAAATTCCTGCGTCGAGCTGTGGAAACGGATCCTCAGACAGAGCTTGTGGGCCTGCTTCGGATTGCAAAGAAAGAAGCAAAATTTGATTTCCGCGGACGCGACGGTGAAAATTCGAATTCGCTGTTCCGGGGGTTCGAAAAGAGTGAACAGGAGCTTGCCGAAGAATACGATGAACCCGTGATGGTGCGTCTCGGAACGAAGGACGACACCGAATTGGAAGGTGGATTCCCTGAGGATGCTGAAGATCTGTTCGCGTACGATGCCATCATACTGGATGACATCGAGGCTCAGTTTTTCATGGCTGACCAGTTACAGTTGATCTACCAGTTTGTGTCTAAACGCGGTGGCGGTTTTCTGATGATGGGCGGACAGGAATCGTTTCGGCAGGGGGAGTACGATCGTACGCCGGTCGGCGAGTTGCTGCCCGTCGATCTGCATCGGGAGATTCCAGGGCCAACTGATCCGGTGCAGTTGAGCTTGACTCGTGAAGGCTGGCTGCAGCCATGGGTGCGGCTGCGATCGGATGAGGAAGCCGAACGTCAGCGAGTAACGAATATGCCCGGTTTCACGGTGCTGAACGCGACCAGCTTTATCCGTCCTGGCGCAGTCGTAATGGCGAAGGTTGCGGACAGTGCGGGCGATGAATATCCCGCCCTGGTGACTCAGCGCTTTGGTCGCGGACGAGCTGCAGCACTGTGTATCGGAGACCTCTGGCGGTGGCGGATGAACGAAGGACGTCGGCGACTGAATGATTTTTCCCTGGCAGCCCTCGATCCACTGGACGGCCCGGTTGCGCCGGGAGACGACCCGGAAGAAGACCTCAACGATCACGCTCGAGCGTGTCGACAAATGATCCGTTGGCTGGTTGGCGATGTGCCAAAGCGGCTTGACGTTTCCGTTGTACCGGACCCATCGCTGGGACTGGGCACGGTCCGATTGATCGCAAACCTGAAGGGCAGGGATTTCGAGGTTCGCGACGACGCGGACGTTGGATTTGTCGTGACCAGGCCCGACGGCGAAAAGGTTGAGATCACCGGCGAACCATCAGAAGACGTCATCGGACGCTTTGAAGTTGTGATGTCGGCCGTCGAACCGGGACCGTACACCATGGAGGTTACGGCGACGGTGAACGACCCGGATCAGGAACCGGAACAGTTGTCAGCGTCTGTGGGCTGGGCCAGTCAGCCGGATCAGGAAGAAATGGCGTCGGTTGCCGTCAATAAACGCTTCCTGTCCGATGTCGCAAGATCCACGGGTGGACGAATCGTCCCTCTGGATGAGCTGGATTCTTTTGTGGACGATCTGTCACACAGCGACGCGCCACTAGTGGAAGTCTGGTCGTGGCCCATCTGGCATCAGTGGTGGGTATTCGGCCTGGCGGTCTGCTGTTTCGTGACAGACTGGACAATTCGCCGACGGATGGGAATGCCATAAAGGACGTGAGCATGGTTTTCACGGATCGCAGCAGCGCAAGCGGGTGTCGCGTGTTGCCGCCTCTGTCCTGACGACCGCCGAACTCACCCGTACGAATTGAACGTCCGACCGGTAGGCTTGTCGTCTGGGCAAATCGGTGAGAAAATTACGAATTCACAAACTACTCACCGGCTTTCGTCGGTCATTACTTACAGGTCGTGACAAGGTGGAACGACTTTTTCTGCGTACAGGAATACAACTACAGCAGTTTACAAATTGACGGAACCGGTTCTGGCTCGCGGGGGCAGTCGTTCTGCAATTCGAATATGTCAACCGCGGTCATGAACCAGCGAGATTCGCTGTAACCAACATGCAACAAACATATGATGCTAACACCATTCCGGCAATTTCTGTCAGTGAGCTCACGCATGCATTCAAAGGTCATCAGGCACTAAGCCAGGTGTCTTTTGCAGTCATGCCGCAGACCCTGCATGGGTTTGTCGGCCCCAACGGCGCCGGCAAAACGACAACTCTGAAGGCCATTTGTACCCTGTTGAAACCGAACTGGGGTGAGATCCAGGTGTTTGGCCACAGTGTGCGATCAGAATCCATCGCTGTTCGTGAGAAGATTGGGTTCATGCCTGATCATTTCAGCATGTATCGGCAGATGACGGTTTTTGAGTACCTTGATTTCTTTGCGGCAGCCTACGGTCTGAACATGGCCCAGAGAGATCAGGTGATCAACGATGTGCTGACGCTGACAGATATGGACGGTCGTCGGAATGATCTGCTTAGCGGCCTGTCGCGAGGCATGCAGCAGCGAGTCAGTCTGGCTCGTGTTCTCGTGCATGACCCGGACCTTCTGTTGCTGGATGAACCCGCCAGCGGACTTGACCCTCGCGCACGTATTGAGTTGATGGAGATTCTGCGAGAACTTCGTCGGATGGGCAAGACCATTTTTATCAGCTCACACATCCTGACCGAACTGGCGGAACTGTGCGACAGCGTCACCATCATCGACCGAGGCCACGTGCGATTCAGCGGACCGATGGACGCACTGCTGGATGTTGACGCTGAAACTCCACGTTTCAGCTTGAAACTGAATCAGCCGCCGGAGAATACGATTGAGTTGCTGCTTGGGCTTGACGGAATTGTCGCCGCCGATGTGCCGGAATACAGTTCCGGTAATGAGTTCGACCTGGAACTGGACGCGGCAACGGATTCCAATCTTGTCCTGAGTTCAATCATTGGGCTGGGCCTGCCGATCATTTCATTCAGTCGGCGTCGCAAGCAGCTGAACCAGGCCTTTATGGATCTGACGACGCGAGGGGTCCCGGCGTGATCAGCGGCACTCAAACGCTTTTCAATTGGTCTTTGCGCGCGGACACCAGGTCGGTTTATCCGCATATTGTTCGAGCCTGTTTTACCGGGTTCATGTTGATGGCCGTTCTTGCGGCATGGGCAAGTTCACTGTCCGGGATGGCTCCGGGGTTGCAGTTTTTTGAGTGGATCTGCCGTCTGAATGTGCTGCTGATCTCCGTTTCCGGAATCAGCTATTTCGTCTCGGCCGTCACCGAGGAGAAAGACTCCGGCACGTTGGCGTTATTGAGGCTCGCTGATGTGACGCCACTGGCAATCGTGTTGAGCAAATCAACATCCCGGCTGATCAGTGCATTGATGCTGTTGCTGATTCAGCTTCCGTTTACCTTTCTGGCCATCACGCTTGGTGGAGTCACGTGGCAACAGATCATCGCCGCGTATCTGGCGCTGGCCGCATGGATGTGCATGGTCGCCAACGTTGCCTTGTTTTGTTCTGTGCGGTGCAACACGTCGGGCCGGGCGGCGACGCTGGCCACATCTGTATTGCTGCTGTTCTTCGCTGCCGGACCGATACTGGCCGGTGTAGCAGGCTTAACGGGTGTTTCATGGATTTCGCCTCGTTTCCTGGCGGTCTGCGAAAATCTGCACCAGCAGCAGCAACAGGTTCTGATTACGGCTCGTCTGAGTGAAGTTTTCACAACCAGCGGGCCGGTCGAATTTCTGGCCGTTCAGTTCTGGCACAGTGTGGCGGTGGGTGGAGTGACATTTCTGCTGAGCATTGTTTTTTTTAATCGCTACAGCGAACCTGCAGATGACAATACTCACGGAAGATCTGCACAGGTGCGGCGGTTTACGGTGGGTCGTTGCTGGAAGCTGCCGATCGTCTGGAAAGACTTTCTGTTCTTCACCGGCGGTAAGACATTCCTGCTCACCAAATTCTTCGGCTACTCACTATTAGTAGCGGGCGTTTCTGCATTTCATCAACTTGACCGTCCCGGCAGTGCGCAGTTCCTGAATGATGACCTGACGTGGGTGGCTTTCCTTGCGGTCACATGTCTGCTGTGTGTTGAAGTCCTGCTGTACGCGTCCGGCAGTTTGTTTCAGGAGGTGCGGCAATCGACGATCGCATCGTTGACCATGCTGCCGACGGGCACGCCCTTTTTGTTGCTGCAAAAGCTTGGTGCATGCTGCCTTGCGCTCATTCCGGGAGCACTCTGGATTGTTATCCTGCTGATCTATAATCCGTCAGCCATCACACGACCGCTTTCCGGGACCGCCATCGTCAGCGTGGTCTTTGAGGTCTTGCTGTGTGCCCACCTGACCGTGTTGCTGTCGCTGTACACTCGATGGGCCGCTCTTCCCATCGCGATCTTCGTCACAGCGATCTCGTTTATGTGTTGCCCGTTCATCACGTTGACGATCTTTGAATTCTCCGGGCGGATGGCACGATTGAACGGCATTTCCTGGAGCATTTTTCTGGGAGCTATCGTCAACTTCGTCTGGGGCTGGCTGTTTGTGTTGCTGCCGATGGAAATCGAGATCCTGAACCGCTGGAATCGGCTAAGCCGCGAGTAGGCGAGATTTCGATCATGCTTTTTCGGTACCGGACGTATAGAATCGTTTATTCAATGCCGGTTCGTCGTGTGGAAACAAATCATGTCATCAGTTCTGGATAATCCTGCGATTCGAGAATCCGCCCTCCGTCTGGGCGTGGATCAGTATCACCGACTTTGTGACGCGGGAATAATTCCGGAGAAGACGGAACTCCTTTCGGGGATCGTGGTTTCGAAAAAGGGCAAATCACCACTGCATACATGGACTGTCGGATTCCTTGCGGACTGGTTGCGGGGATGTTCATTGGAAGGTTTTTCTGTGCGTGTGGAGCAACCGCTGACGCTGATCGATTCGGAACCTGAACCCGACATTGCTGTGGTCGAAGGGTCTCTTGACGACTATCGAGAATCTCATCCTGTTTCAGCTGACATGGTGATTGAAGTCGCGGTTTCCACTGAAGACGTCGATCGCGAAAAAACGTCAATCTATGCGGGGGCCGGAATTTCCGAATACTGGATTGTGCTGCCGCAGCAACAGATCGTTGTCGTGCACCGAAATCCATCCGGGAGCGTGTTCGAGGAACAGACCGAAGCCGACCTGAACGGAACGCTTAATTGGCAAGGTGACACGCTGTCGCTTGCCGACCTGTTCAAGAAGTGATTCGTGTCCGGACGTTGTCATCGGGTGGGCTCACATCAGGCTACGGCTCAGACTGACTGCCGCACGATCGTGACCAACGAGTCTCCTGAGATTACTGTTGTGCCATGCAGAGATCCCGCTGGTAAGCGGCGACAAATGACTGGTGACTTCTGCTGTCTTGGGCCGTATGATGGCCAACCAGGTAATTTGCACACGAAGCCGGAGCAAGTCGATGTCTGTAACCAATGACATTCGCACACAATCCAGGACCAAACTGACGTATGAACATTACGCGCAGTATCCGGAGGACGGAAATCGTCATGAGATTATCGATGGAGTGCATTACATGAATCCTGCTCCGACTCCCCATCACCAGAAAATCTCACGCGATATTCAGTTTCAGCTTTATTCGGCGGTCGAATTGCAGGGGCTTGGTGAGGTGATGAATGCTCCGATTGATGTTCAGTTCAGCAATCATGATGTCGTTCAGCCGGACATCGTCGTCGTGCTGACAGAAAACCGCATTATCACCACCACGAAGGTGAAGGGTGTACCGGACCTTGTTGTGGAAATCCTCTCTCCGTCAACGGCGCAGCGTGACGAAGGCCTGAAGAAAGAACTGTACGAACAGAGTGGAGTGCCGGAATACTGGGTAGTTGATCCGGATGAAAAAGCCATTCGAAAATACTCACCTGTAAATCAACAGTACGGCGAAGCGCAGCGGTGCTCGGAAACCATCAGTTTTGACGGATTACCGGAAGTCAACGTCGACCTGACCCGAGTGTGGTAGTTTGGATCGGTGTCGAGCAGAAAGGCGACAAAGATGCAGTGAGAGAATCGTTTGTGATGTACAACAACCGTACATCGTGCGCCGGCGGAGGAACTCACCAGATCATCTGGCAAGTGATGCCGGCGGCAGCGTTTATTTCGTCCACCTCTAATCGCTGACCCTGGTCCTGTTTGATGTTGCTGAAGTGAATACAGTCATTGAACAAGCCGGTGACTCGTTTATGGGGCCGACCGTGAAACTCAATCCGCCGGAAGCGTGGAGCGGGTACGGAAGTCGTCACCGACATTCCGCCAATTGCATCGCGTTCAAAGCCGCGTCGTCACCGCCACCGGCTGCAACCTCGCAGGTGACGCTGGACGTTCGTTGCAGCCGGGCATCAACGTCGGTGGCCGACATACGTCCCGGTGAGTCCCCGGCAGCACTTTAAACGCTCCGTTGGCTGCAACGCAGTTGTCCAGATGCACTCGAACCGCCAGAACGCGCCACATCAATCAGGGAAATGACGCGGTCAACGCATGCAGATTCCAGTGCTTCGGGCACAATCGCGAAGCCGTGCTGTCTTAGATGTGCTGACACGTGGTTCCGTGTCGCGGACATCATAACGGAGTCACTTCTTCTTTCTTCCGGGAGCCGGTCTTTTCCATTCTGTTGCGAACGGCGGCTTGTCGAAAGTGGAACCATCACCAGTGACTCGCGGATCTCCGGTTTCTTTCAGAACCTGCATCAGCCGAGAGGAGAGATCTGATTTTACCTGAGCGTAGCGATCTTCTGCAGCCACGTTATGGACCTGGTGAGAATCAAGTTTGAGATCGTAGAGTTCTTCTTCCGGCCGCTGAGCAAACGCGAAGTCGAAGTACTTTCTCTGCTTAGGGTTGTTTTCACAGTTAAGAGCGATCCATGCCTTGGTCGGGCTTCCGTCGAGGTCGCCGAAGGCAGCGAACGTGTTTTCCCGCAAGGCTTCGAAAGCGGGCATTTCGCCAGCCGCTGCCCCGTATCCCGGTCCCGTTCCCATCGGCCAGCGATCCGGTTTGAAGTTGCGAATGTACAGGAAATTCTCAGTGCGGATGGCTCGTTGAGGATACGGCATCCAGTCGGTGCGAGCTCTGGCGACGTGGCGTTCTCGTCCTGTGATCACAGAGTCTCTCATCGGGTCCACGACGCCGGATTTGTCGGAGGTCAGCACGGGCAGCAGGCTCTTCCCTGTCATGACCTGCGGTACAGTTTCGCCGCCGGCATCCACGAATGTTGCGGCCAGATCCGGCAGACAAACGAAGTCGTGAACAACCCGATCGCCGGGAACCTGCTTCGGCCAGCGGACGGCCAGCGGTACATGAGTTCCAAAGTCGTACAGGTTACACTTGCCGTTCGGAAACCCGGGTGCTCCGTGATCGCCGCTGACGACAATGATCGTGTTATCAATTTCGCCCGTTTCTTTCAATTCGTCCAGCAGCACACC
Source organism: Fuerstiella sp. (assembly GCA_024230215.1). Classification (GTDB taxonomy): domain Bacteria; phylum Planctomycetota; class Planctomycetia; order Planctomycetales; family Planctomycetaceae; genus Fuerstiella. Next base: position 8,840 of record JAAERP010000334.1, read on the forward strand.
GAGTCCGGCATCAAAGGCCATGGCTTCGCCCAGGTAGTCAGCAAAGTCTTCGCGGACAATCGGGACATCCGGCAGGCAGCCAGGCAGCTTGCCTTTCAGGTCATCAGGGTTCAGTCCCCACAGTTTCTTTCCCGACCCCTGAATCCATTTGCGATGGCAATTGGTCGGTCCCCACCAATAACAGAATGGCTCGCCGTCTTCACGATCTGCAAGGAAGTCTTTGAAGTTGCCTCGTACTTCATTCAGCAACGTGTTCCTGCCGACTTCAGCATCGTCCTGCTTGTCTACAAACTGACTGAACCCATTAAACCTGCTTCCCTTTTTCCCGTAGCTGGTTGCGCGGGCTCCGTAGGGTGCATTTGCTGGCGAACCGGGACTCCAGACTTTGTAAGTGTGCCCGATGTGGTAACCGGCCTTTTGCAGAATCAGCGGATAGCTGGGGATGTTCTCGTCCCAGATTGCCCCCTGCAGAATTGCTCCACGTCCTGTGCGCCAAAAATATTGACCGGACAGCAGTGAACTGCGACACGGCGTACAGGACGGCGCATTAACAAAGGCGTTCGTAAACAGCACACCTTCTTTGGCGATGCGATCGAAGTTTGGCGTACTGACAATGTCGCTGGGCCCACCTTGTTCGATGGCAGCATAGGCACTGGCGTACCGGCCCCAGTCATCGGCAAAGGCAAACAGAATATTTGGGCGGCTGGTCTCTGCGGAAGCCGGACAGGACAGCAGCAGCATGCCTGTCAGAAAGAACGGAACAAAGTGATTCAACATTGTGAAGACCTCGGCAATATGGGGATCGGATTTCGCCCGTGTCATGATAGCGATCACCAATTGACTGCCAAAGCGTGCAGCCAGCTTCTACCATAGGTAGCGCATAAACCAGAATGTTGTGGTTGAGCGTTTGAGGAGTTCACGTGCCGTTCATACAGCAGATTAACGAGAGCGAAGCGACAGGCGAGCTGGCGAATATATACGAATCGTGTCAGCAGCGCGCAGGCTTTGTCGCCAACATCCTGAAGGTACAGAGTCAGGATCCGGGCATGCTGCGCGAATCACTCCGCTTTTACATCCGTCTAATGAAGTCGCCGAATTCGCTGCAGGCCGCACAACGCGAGATGCTGGCCGCGGTCGTCAGCAACGTTAATGAATGCTACTACTGAACATTGTCTCACGCACAGGACTTCGGTCGGGAGTCAGGAAACGAGCGAGTTGCCGAGCAACTTATTTACGATTATCGCACTGCAGAACTTCAGCTCAAAGACCGCAAACTGTGCGACTACGCCGTGAAGCTGACTCTGACGCCCGGACTGGTGAATGAAACGGACGTGGCCGTTTTGCGCCAGGCAGGATTCAATGACCAGCAAATCACAGTGGCCGCTCAGGTGATCGGTTACTTCAACTACATCAATCGCATTGCTGATGGACTGGGAGTTGATCCCCAGGACGGGATGCTGCCCGGTCTCGAAGACTGGCGGGCAGCGAAGGGCAGGGACTACAGCGTCTCACGCTGACTCGTGGCTGCGACAGAAGTGATGCAGCCTGAGAAAACGGCCTGCTCATGGGGCAGAACGGTTCACGAGAACAGGTAGACTGCTCTATCGGTCATGAGTCGCGGAAATTGAACTCAAGGCTGCTATGATGACACAATGTCTGAACGATCAAAGACCCGACGCGATTTTCTGAAGCCCACTCGGTCCGACGACGATCACTGTGTAGATCCTGCAGGCGTTCCGGTGGGCGGCCACACCGTACGGGTGGCGACTCGAGCAATGGCGTGCGAGTTTTCCGTGATCATGAATCCAGGTTCCCACGATCACGTGTCGACGGTAGGGGATGTCCTGGAAATGGTCCACGAGATTGAAGGATGGCTAAGTGTCTACAAGCCGAACAGTGAAATCTCACACATCAATCGCCTGGCGGCGACAGAACCCGTCAGACTTCGGCCTGATCTTTACGAGCTCTTGAAAACTGCCCGGCAGCTGCATCAGCAAACGAACGGTGCCTTTGATATTGCTGCCGGGGCTCAGATCCAGCTATGGCGAGATTGTCGGGCGGAGCAGCGTATTCCGACTGCGGAAGAGCTTGACACAGTGCTGTCCAGATCCGGCTCTCACCACCTTGACCTGGACGACGAAGCCAGCACCGTGGCTTTTGACACAAATGGCCTGCAATTGGACCCAGGAGCGATCGGAAAGGGATTTGCGCTGGACGAAGCGGCGGCATGGCTGCGGAAGACAGAAGACGGTCCGCAATCATTTCTGGTTCACGGTGGGCACAGCAGTCTTGTGGCTCGCGGCCAGCACAACGGGAAAACGGGATGGCCGGTTGGGATCGGAAACCCGCTATTCACAAAGAAACGGCTGGGAACCGTGCTGCTGCGGGACCAGGCGATGTCCACCAGCGGCTCGAATATTCAGTTTTTTCGACACGAAGGACGACGATATGGGCACATTCTGGATCCTCGAACCGCCACGCCTGTCGAAGGAATGCTGTCCGTGACCGTTTTGGCGGATTCTGCGGCCACCGCAGATGCTCTTTCCACGGCGTTTTTTGTGTTGGGGGTCGAAAATGCTCGGATAGTGTGTGATAATCTGTCAAATGTTGGAGCCATCCTGGTCCCCTTCCCCGAAAGTGGAAAACGGGTCTCTCCGACGATTATCGGAGTGCCTTTTGACCAGATTTTCTGGGAAAAGGATCAGGTGACTGTGTAGTTTGATTCTCCAGAGTTGAGCATCGAGCAGTCTTCGGCGGCCTATTCCGGCAAACGCCTGGAAATGAATTTGGCCGCGTGAAACATTATAGTCACAACGTATTCCCAGTTGGGCACGTTCTTCACCGAACGCAAAGCTCGACTCTGGAGAGTTCAGCGACCAAACTGTCTTATCTTCCATCGTGATCCCGGCAGGTTACTGCCGACTACTGATACCCGGAGTTTAGATCTCGTGACCGACATCCGTCGCTATCCTCTCGCCGCCGTCGTTTTGCTGGTGGTGTTGCGTCTGGCCATTGGCTGGCAATTGCTGTACGAAGGCCTCTGGAAGATCGACACGCTGCGATCACCACGACCGTGGACCTCCAGTGGCTACCTCAAGAATTCCGTAGGGCCGATGCGAAGCACTTTTCGCAACATGGCCGGTGATCCGGATGAACTCGACTGGCTGGACTACGAAAAAGTATCAGTGCGCTGGAAGGCCTGGAGTGCTCGTTTTCAAAAGCATTACCGGCTGGACAAAACACAAGCGACCAAACTGAATCAGTTGCTCCAGGGCAGTACTTCGAAAGTCGGCGACAGGCTGGTATTCGCGCAGGAGCTGAAGGCGCTCCCGGAACTTCCCGGTGATGCCAAAAACCTCAACGAGGCAACAAGAGTTTCTGACCAGGTGATCTGGTTTGATCAGACAAAAAAACGCCTCTACGTAAACGCTGGCAAGACAAGCGATGTTCTGGAGTTTTTTAACTCAGGCAAGGGCGACTTTCGTGGCTTCCTGACTCCTTCAGACAAGGCAAGATTAGACGCACTGATCAAGACCACCGGAAATGAAGATGCTGAACCGGGTCCCGTGGCTGTCGGCTATCTGAAGGCGGTGAATACAGTTTTCGAGCGCCAGAAAAAAGGGCTCGGTTATTTGAGAAAGCTGGCTGCCGCCGTCAATGGAGATCCGGACATGCATGGAAACGCAGGCTGGCAGCGTGTTGGAAAGGTCGATGAATACAGGCAGATGCTGGATGAATACGAAGCGAACTACGTGAAGGCAGGCACAGCGTTTGAGCAGGACCACCTTCAATATACGTGGCGCAAGATTCAGACTCTGCGAGCTGAACTGACTGGCCCGGTAAAGGCGATGGAAGCAGAACTGAAAGATGCCGCCAGCAAGCTACTGACTGTGGACCAGCGTTCTCGCGGGCCCGTCGGAGAACCAATGACGGTACTGAAATTCGCCGACACGATGACAATCATCGGTCTGACTGCACTGGGCGCCATGCTGATTACAGGGATGTTCACGCGGTTCGCAGCCGCGGCCGCGGCGTTCATGCTGTTTAATTTCTATATGGCGATGCCACCCTTCCCCGGCGTCCCTGAACTTCCCGGACCGGAACACAGTTTTATCGTTAACAAAAATCTGATTGAAGTGTTTGCCCTTCTGGCCATCGCTGCTCTGCCCACTGGAATGTGGTTCGGTCTTGATGGTGTTCTTTCCACATTTTTCAGCAGGTGGAAAGCTGACAGCAAGATCAATTCTTCTCTTCGGTCCACAGTGGCCACCGGGGACGAGGCACCGGAAGCGGCATCTGTCACAACCTGAGTTAGCAGTTAAAAAAGATCTGGCCGTGGGGCTCGTCGGAAAGCGACTTTCGCAAAGGCAAAGACGTTCGCCGCGGCCACAAGTCAACGTAATACGCTGTAGTCAATTGTTTCCTGGGCATACGTATCTGCTATGCATTCCCAGGTTCACTGAAGAACCAACCTATTATCTCAACCTAGCGGTAGAGGAAAACAATCATGCTTCTTACACCTGAGCAGGAACAGATCGGCAAAGACAACTTCAATGACGTTGTCGGGATTTCTCGTCGAGATTTCATGAAGACGGCTGCCGCGGCAGGGACAGGCCTTGGGGCACTGTACTTCGGCTACGGCAAGCTCAAAGGCGATCCGGTCAAGACGGCCTTTATTGGCACCGGCGACGAAGGCAACGTGCTGATCAACGAGCATCCCACTGACTACATGGAGATCGTGGCGATCGCCGATATGCGACCTGCCAATGTTGATCGTACATTTTCCGGCAGCCACCCGGTCGCACGCAGAGGGCTGGACAAGGTTCTGGGGGCGAAGTCCCAGGACGTAAAAGTCTACAGCAACCATAAGGATCTGCTGGCGGCCAAAGCGAAAGGGGTTCTGGATGTTGAGGCCGTCGTGATCGCGGTACCGTTAATTCAACATGCTGCTGTCGCACTGGAGTGCATGGAAGCCGGGCTGCATGTTCTGGGCGAAAAGCTGATGGCGAAGAATGTCACCGAGTGCAAGCAGATGATCCGCGCGTCGGAAAAAAATGGAGTCATGCTGGCCGTAGGTCATCAGCGTCACTACAGCGTGCTGTATGACAACGCCGCACACCTGACAAGAATGGGCCTGCTGGGAGATATCAAGTTCATTCGGGCTCAGTGGCATCGCAACAACAGCTTTCCCGGAAGCGACGCCTGGCAAAAATGGACAAACAAGAGTCTAACGAAGGCAAGAGACAAAGAAGTTCTGGAGAAAATGGAAAAGGACGGTTCTCTCCAGGAGCTCGGCTACCCTTCGGCTCGGAAGCTGGTGGACTGGCGTCTGTTTAACGAAACCGGCGGCGGCCTGATGGCAGAACTCGGCAGTCATCAGATGGACGCCGCCAGCATTTTTCTGGGCAAGGTACAACCGCTGGCGGTTCAGGGTTACGGCGGCCGAAACTTCTTTGGGATGGAAGGCGTCGGGCCCGAATCTGCGTGGAATGATGACCGTGACATCGATGATCAGATCTTCGTCACGTTCGAGTTTCCCGGCAAGACTTATGAAACGAACGAACGGGATGTCAGCGTTGTTACCTACTCATCCATGAATACAAATCGATGGGAACCGTACGGCGAAGCGATCTTTGGCAGTCGCGGAACTCTGTGGATGAAGACAGAAAAAGAAGCCCTGCTGTACAAGGAAGCCAGTAAGAATAGTCCAGGTGGTGTGGAACAGCGAATCTGGATGGTGGACAGCAAAGGATCCGGACCCGTTCTGGACAGTTACGAGACCAGCGCACCTGCAGCTGCTGCAGCCACGGGGCCCGGTGAGACGGTCAGCCGCGGTTACCGGGAAGAGATGGAGCATTTCTGTTACTGCATCCGGACGGGCACGAACGATCTGCGGTGCAACGGACATGTTGCTATGGCGGACGCGATCATGGCTCTGGCCGGCAACATCGCAATGAAGCAGAAACGGCGAATCGAGTTCAAGCCGGAATGGTTTGATGCATCCAGTGACGCCTGTCCGGAAGACGACGAGCAGGAGAAGACGGCGTAAGCGGTCGACTCAGTTTGTGATTACGCTGTCAGAGACGGAATTTCTTCAACGCATCACAAAGACAGTCGCATGGCGCGCTGGCCCGACAATAAAAAATCCAACTTCGTGATGCTGGCGTTGATCTTCGTGCTGTTTCCGCTGCTCGCCTGGCTCTGCACGCGGTTCGTGGATGGTTAGTTGGGCCACGACAGTTTTTTTCAAAAGCCAGCACTGCTCGGTCCCAGACTCAGGTTTGGGACCGCATATGCCCGAAGCTCTGCTTCGCGGATAGACGTTCTCAATCCCGAGCTCTGGAACGAGACATAGGGGAACGGTTCGTCAGCGTCCCGTCGTTGGAGCAGTTTACTTATTGTTGTAGACGATACTGGCTCGTGGGAGGAACGAAACTGCTATCGAAAAGCGTTCTTCGCGGCCACAAGTCAGCGTGAAACGCTGTAGCCCGCGTCTCCCCGCATGGTGACGCGGAACCAGCACCCTTTTGAACTTTCCATCAAGACGACATCTCCGCCGTGTAGTCGCGCGAGTTCACGGGCGATTGACAGTCCGATTCCTGTGCCAGCGGCATAGCTGAGCGTGTTCGAAACGCGTGCAAACGGTCGGAATATTTCACCTCGTTTTGAAGGTTCCACGCCGGGACCTTTGTCGATGACATCAATCGTCAGCTGGCATGAGGGATCGGCGGTGGCCACTGACTTGTCCGGCACGTTGATGGCCGACTCCTCTCGGGACAAACGACTTTCAATTCGCAGCAGGCCGCCGGAGCCTGCGTATTTTTCGACGTTGCTCACGAGGTTGCCGAGAACCTGCTCCACGAAGTCCGGATCCAGCAACATCGGCTGTTCGGCATTGAGATCCAGCTGAACATTGATCTGCTGGTCTCCAAATGCGGGCTCAAAACGATCAAGAATTGTGCGAATGAGTTTGTCCGGTATTTCTTCACGAGGTTGTGGCTGCAGAGTTTTACGCTGCTGACGGGCAAACGTAAGTACGTTGCCGATCAACCGGCTGAGGCGTTGCCCTTCTGAGAGGATGATGTGCAGGCGTTGTTTTGGTCGTACCGCATCGTCGTTCTTCATATCATTCAGATCACGATCCAGCAACTCCGCGTACATCCGAATGTTTGTCAGCGGTGTCTTCAGTTCGTGCGACACCTGATTCACGAAGCTCACCTGCTGAGACGCTTCGCGCATGTCTCGGGCGTATTCACGAACAAACAGCACTGCGATGACGGCCAGCACGACGGCCACCGCGCACAGTCCTGCCGCAAGGGTAAAGTACACGCTGCGGCCTGTTCCGGCGATTAACTGATCTTCCGGCACGAAACACTGCAGACGCCAGGACGCCAGGGGAGCCGTGACAGGAACCTCGCACAACGGCTTTGCGTGGTCCGGTTCAAAGCCGCCCCATTGGTAAACGGGTTCTGCCGATGTATTGACGATTCTCACACGGGTGGCATGTCGTCGAACTTTTTCAGTTGTGCTGTCGACGGTTTCCGGCAGGTGAGCTACAAGATCCGCCATCCAGCGCGCCCGCTCAAGAGCGCAGCCGACGATGTGCCCGGATGACCGGCGCTGCCAATAGATCAGGTTCAGACCCCGATCCCAGTACCAGACGAACCAGCCGGACGATTCCGTGAATTCGGCGATGTTCTGCACCTGAGGAACGCTGTACGCATCCTGGACCAGTTGCGAGGGAGCCTGAAATTTCTGTTGTGCCTGCAATTCCTGCACAGCCTGAGGCGCTGGCGACGGTAATGTCCGGGACGACATCGGGACACGACGCTGGCTGGAAGCTGTCTGATTATCTTCCTCGGCGATCTGACCGCTGGCGACATTCGACTCATGTTCTGCCCGCACGATGGCTTCTTTAAGATCCTTGCCGGTGAACATCTTTGCCGCCTGGACCAGAAACAGACGTTCTCTGCCGTTCAGGGTTTCCATATCACCAGGATCAGGGTAGGTGATCTGACCCGCAGGACTCAGCACAAACATCTGCAGCATGGTGGGCTCGCTGCGAATGACCTGCCGAAGGTGGTCAACGTCAAAATGATCGATCGCGGTGATCTGGTTCAATGACCGCTCTGTGTTCTCAAAGAATATCGCGACGTTGGCATTCACGTCCTGGAGTCGATCTTCCATCAGCCCACGAAATCGCTGTCGCACAACAATCTGTTCACTATCGGCAATGCGTAATGCGGCCCATGTCAGAGCTGCCAGCGGCAGAATGACGATCAACGCAATCAAGACTAACGGGCGAGGTTTCATGTTGTCGTATTGTATCGATTCGTGGTCCTTCCGTGAAAGAAGCCCGGCACGTTGACGTGCCGGGCTTCGAAATTCTGTCGGCGGATATTATCTACCGGTCGTTATGAACACACGTTTTCGTTCAGCCAGGTTCGACGACTAATCGGAGTGTGTTCTCGGTTCCGAGTGTCAGCTCGCATGGTCCGGGGCACCGGCTTTGTCAGATTATTCCAGGCGTTTTCTGTATTGTCATGTTTTCTGTATTGTCATTTGTCCGTGGGCATCGGGGCACTACCGGCCCGTTGCTGCACGTCCACCGCATTCTGGTAGTACCGGAAACTCTTGCGGGCAAAATTGGCCTTCGTGTCTTTGTTGCTGGTCACACCCTCAAGCTGTTCCAGCTGATAGTCGTTCTGAACGGCCAGGCCCCTCAGCCGAACGGAATCGGTCGGGCATAGCATTGCGTTGATATTCAGATAGTCGACGTTTTCTTTCAGGACCTGCCGACATTTTATCAGATCACCTGCGTCAAGGTATTTGGTTGCCAGTTTGTTCTGCTCACTTGAGAACAGCGCCACAACGTCCGCCATGGCACGGTGATTCAGGCTGGCCGACACTTTCCTGTCGTCGTCGCTGAACGAGCTTTTTGCCCCACCGGAAAGTTTGTCGCTTTCGTGCGATTTCATGTTCGCGTAAGTCACAGACACGGTCGCCAGTTCAAGGCTGCTGCCGCTTTCTGCGGCTGATAGTTCAACTTCGATGACTACGTACTTGTCCTGTTCGCTGTAGATCTGTGCCAGTCGAGTCACAATATCCTGTCCGTTGATGTCGGCATCGTTTCCGAGAACGCGAACGGGCCGAATGCCTTTCGGTATGGATACTCTGACGTCAATTTCCTGAGCCACTACGGAGAGCACGTCGTCAAATTCACTGCGGAAAATGTCTGCGAGCTCGGACGCGTCTTCGATAAACAGATGATTGCCACCGCTGGCTCCGGCCAGTTGCACCATCAGGTCTTCGTTATAACCAAGACCGAGTCCCAGCGTAGACACACTGATGTTCTCTTTGATCAGCGATTTGCCAAGACTGGCAAGTTCGCCCGGCGAGGACGGTCCCACGTTGGCCAGACCGTCGGACAGCAGGATTACCCGGTTGACGCGTTCCTTGTCCAGGAACTTACGAACTTCGGCGGCCCCCTTGCTGACACCAGCGAACAATGCGGTGTTCCCTCCCGGTTGGATGCCGGCGATCGCTGTGATTACTGTCTTCCTGTCCGTCAGCTTTGTGGAAGGCACCAACACGTTGACTGTTGAGTCGTAGGTGATAATGGACACGATGTCATCCGCACTTAGCAGGTTGATGGCATCAATCGCCGCTTCACGCGCCCGCTTAATCTTCTCCCCCTGCATCGATCCGGACTTGTCCATAACGATTGCCAGATTGACGCCCGGTCGCTTGTTGCCGGATTCGAGTTTAAACCCTTCCAGACCGACACGGATCCACGTGGTCTGTTTCTCACCGGACTTCAGCACACCGTACACCGGGGATACGTCCAGTCTCACCTGGTGAGTGTCCGCGAAGGCCATGCTGCTCATCACACACATCAACGTCATCACTGCAAAGTTTCTCATCGTCTGCCTCCGCTTCCTTTTGGAAATCTTGAGTTCTGCTGCTGCAGACCGTGAGTACTGACTTCTTAACAACGTCGTCAGGCCGCGGTCGTGCTGCAGTCTAATCGTCTTTTGACACCGGGGATTAGACGCAACATCGTCCAGCAAGTGGTCAGTCCCCTGTAAGAAGAATGTAAGACATTTGTCAGTTTCCATTATCCACGTGTCGGAGTTTACTGCCTCCATGGAAATCCGTTGTTCGACAGAGAACCGTGTTTCGCGACATTTTCCCGTCGCTGTAACAGGCTGAGATCTACTCCGTTCAGCTACGGTCGGGCGAAATATTCCCGGAAAACACAGCGACCTGGGTGGCGAGCGAGACCATCATTGGGATGCGGTTTTCAGCAGCAGATGGGAGCTGCGGTGGCTGTGACCGTTGTCAGGATCGCTCAATTAGCGGTGTCACTTGATACGTCGACTTCCCGCCATGGGCTTAAGTCGTTTCTGGGGACTATGTTACGACGTTTGTGTTGTGTTCGCTCGGTATTGACCCTGTTTTGCGTCTGACCGTATAGTTCAGCTGTAAATGTGCTGTCCAATAGGTGTTGAGACGAACGCACGTTGACATCACTGCAACGCCATTCCTGTCTCTCGAAGCATTCTGCTTTCCAAAAGTTCTCTGACCTCTCTCTCCCGCCTCACAGTGCGCCTGGATCACCGGCGCATTGCGTTGTCCCTCCACATGCTTTTTGCGTTTCGCGCACTCACGTTTGTCCTACTGACAGCGGTGCTGACAGCATCGGCTTCGTTGACATGCGCGCAGACGGCAGTCGTACCCGTTCAGGCAGACGTTCAGGCGACTGTTCAGGTGTCCGCCGCGCACCAGGAATCATGGCAGATGGGAGACACCAAAGTCTTTGCATTTAAGGGCGGTCGTGGCTCTGACGGATTGGCGCAACTGCGTCAGGGCACACTGAGTCTCTCTGGCAAAAGTCTTGTTGTTTTTGACACGGCCATCGCAGGTGAGCATGAAATTCGTGCCTATGCAGAAGGGCAGGTTGTCTATCGGGACAACGAGCAGTGGCAGAACAAACAGTCTCACACCGTCCGGCTGCGATCACAGAATCCCATCGAGACTGACAGTGCATCCTTCAGCAAGGGCGACGCACACCGAGCGCTTAGCAGCCTTGTTCAGCGAGCGCTCAACCAACTGAATCCTGGTCAGACTCAGGTGACTCCGATTGGGCTGCAGGTCAGTCAGGATTCGTTCACGCCGCCACAGTTTGAACAGATGCCGGAGGTTGTGACTCCGCTGTCCCGACGGATACAGATCCGCCCACGATCGAATCGGCAGCTGCAGATCGAATCATCTCTATCCCGAGACACAATTCCCGCAGAACAGGTGTACGTGATCCGAGGAGGAGCCAACGTACTGGTGGACGGTGTGGCCATCGACATTGGCGGACAGACTTTGCGACCCGGAGTCCTTGACCTTTCGGCAGATCGAATCGTTATCTGGACTCAGGAGAATGAATCCGGTGAGCTGCCGCTGCAGCAGGATATTTTTCAGACAGCGGGAACTCGCTTTCAGGTCTACCTGGAAGGCAACATTCTTGTTCGTCTCAAAGACAACACCATCACTGCCACTCATGCTTTCTTTGACGCAAATAATGACCGGGCACTTCTGCTGAACGCCGAGCTGAGGGCGTTTCTTCCGCAGACAGGTGGCTCCGTACGCGTGCGAGCCGCTCGACTTCGACAGTTGTCCGCCGATCGTTTTCATGCTCAGAATGGTTGGACGACAACCAGTCCATATGGAAAGCCCGGATATCGAGTTCAGGCCACCGATATTTTTGTCGAGCCAGGCCCGATATCACCCTTCACGGAACTCGACCCACTCACTGGTCAGCCGGTTCATGGTCAGCCAATGTGGATCACGGCGCTCAACTCAAAGTTCATGGTGGGCGACACACCGTTGCTGTGGATGCCACGACTGACAGCGCCCGCGGAAGATCCACACATCCCCATTCGCCAGGCTGCCGTGAAGCACGACCGAGTGTTTGGGTTGCAGGTCAAAATGGTCTGGGATCTGACAAAGGTTCTGGGCCAGCCCAGACAGCCCGGAACGCAGTGGGACCTGTTGACCGACTATCTTTCTGATCGTGGCCCCGGTGCTGGTATCAATGGTGAATACAACGTTCGCAACAACATGGGGCAGGCCACAGGCAACGCGACCATCTACTATCAATACGACGATGGCAGTGATCGCCTTGGTCTTGATCGTATGGCCGTCCCACCAGATGACAGTCACCGTGGTGAGGTCATCTGGCGACATAAGCAGCAACTTCCAGGTAACGCACAGCTTTTCGGTGAAATCGGATATCTCAGCGATCGCAATTATCTGGAGTCGTTTCATGAAGATCGCTTTGATACTGACAAAGATGCAGAAACGCTTCTTGGTATTCGAAAGGACTCTCAGGCGTGGAGCGGGTCGCTGTGGGGACGAGCGAGGCTGAGCGACATTGAAGCCACGACTGATTGGCTTCCACGAGCCGACCTGTTTGGGTTCTCTCAGCCATTGTTTAATGGTCTTGCATATTGGAGTTCCCACTCGAGTGTCGGATACGCCGACCTGCAGAAAGGCGATCCTCCCAACAATATCACGATTGACCCATACACCCCGCTGGGATTGCCTTATGTTCAGGCTGCATCCGGCCTTGTGGCCATGACACGTCACGAAATTGACGCCCCGTTTCTGTTGGGGCCGGTCAACATTAACCCATTCTTGATGGGCGAAGCGGCGACATGGGACGAAGGCCTGAATGGTCAGCGGGACATCGGTCGTCTCGTTGCCAGCGGAGGAGTGCAGGCTCATCTGGCGGCCACAAAAATCATGCCCTTCGTTTGCAGCGAACTCTGGAACCTGAATGGGCTGGCCCACAAGTCCGATACGTATCTCGAATATCGCCTGACAGATTCGTCCGAAGACCTCAACAATATCGCTCAATACAACGAGATTGACGACAATGCGACGGAGCGATTCCGTGGCAGGTACCCTCTGCAGATCTACAGCGGGCTGATTCCCAATGAGTTTGATCCACGCAACTACGCCGTCCGCAACGGAGCCGGACTCTGGGCCAGCGCGCCGTACCACGAGCTCGTTGATGACCAGGAAGTGCTGCGGTTTCGATGGAGGAACCGGCTGCAAACCAAAGTTGGCCCGCCGGCGTCTCAGAGAATCCGCGACTGGATGATCTGGGAGAGCGGTCTGAGTTACTTCCCCAATGCCACTCGAGACAACTTCGGCGAGCATATCGGCTTGATCTACAGCAACTATCGGTGGAACATCAACGACCGGACAAGTTTGCTGGCTGACGGGATTGTTGATCTGTTTCAGAATGCTCAGGAAAACTGGAGTGTCGGAATCCTGAGTCAACGCAGTTCGCGTGGCAGCCTTTACGCCGGATTACGGCAGGTCAAGGCAAAGAACTATCTCGACAGCCAGACTGTCGTGGCCAGTTACAGTTATCAGATGAGTCCCAAATGGATTTCGACGGCCTCATTCGCCTATGACATTGCCGTCAGTGAATCACGAGGTTCGTCAGTCACCGTCAGCCGAGTTGGACTGGACTGGGTGTTGCATGTTGGTCTGGGCATCGATACCAGCAAGGACAATGTGGGCATTGCCGTTTCGCTGGAACCCCGTTTCGGTCCGCCATCGCCGACCAACCTCAGCCATCTGCTGGGTCTGCAGCGCTGACCTGTGTGTCTGCTGCGGTTCGTCGTTGATCCGCCGTGAGAATCCGGCCGGATATTCCGACGGGGCCGGTTGATCAGGAATTCATCGACCGCCTTGAATAATCCGGGCCCTGACAGTGAACGTCACCGTTTTGCAGAATTACCGATGCAATAGAGCACTCTGTCGGACCTCAGGAACAACTGTCCGTTGCTGGGTGTAATCGACGCTCGGAAAATCTCATCAGACTGGGGAGCGACATCGTTGATGGCAACGATGTCCATATCTTCTCCGGGTTTGATCACGAATGTTTTCCCGGATTCGGCGACAAAGAAAGCCACTCCGTCCCAGGTGACCGGTGTGGCACAGAATTGTCCGGTCGACGCGGCTTCGCCAACTCGACGACGCCATTTTTCTTCTCCCGATCCAATATCGTAAGCCGTCAGTGTGGCTCGTCGCATGTCCATCACCAGCGAGTCCTGTCCAATAGCAATCGGCGACGGCAGGTCGCGCGAGCTGTTTCTTGGCGAATGCCACACCATGTGAGTCTCGGTCACGTCACCACTGCCGCCTGGGCGAACAGCGTAGGTGTCACCTCGCAAACCGCACAGGACGTGCAACACGTCGCCGACCGGAGTCACTGTCGGTGTGCCTCGTCCGGAGAATCCTTTGCAGAACCAAAGCTCCTTACCTGAATGTGGCTCGTAGGCGCGGACACCGTGATGACCATTGACGATCACCTCGTCGTGACCGTTGACTTTGATCAAAATCGGCGTATTCCATCCACGCGCGTCGTCGCGTTTTGTTCGCCAGACCTCCTTGCCCGTTATTTTGTTGAAGCCAACAATGAAGGCGTTGACATCAGCGTCGCAGTTCTGGATCACCAGGTCTCCGACAAGCAGCGGTCCGGCGGCTGTACCCCACGGGCCTTCAAATATTCCCAGTTCTTTTTGCCACAGCAGTTCACCATCCACAGAGTAACAAAACAGCCCACCGCCCCTGCCGAAAAATGCGTAGACTCGTTCGCCGTCAGTCACGCAGGTAGCCGATGCCCAGCCGTTCATGTTGTGACTCTCTTCCGGTTCACCTGTCCACGCGACGTGATTCCAGAGTATGTTGCCATTTCTGCGATCAATGCTCATGACCACTCTTTGACGTCCGTCTTCCAGCGCGGACGTAAGGAACAGTCTGTCCCCCGAAATGACGGGCGACGATTGTCCGCGGCCCGGTAACGGTGTTTTCCACACGACGGATTCCGGTCCCCACTTGATCGGCAACCCCTGCTGTGTTGCGTGGCCGTTCTGCAGTGGTCCACGCCAGCCGGACCAGTCGCGATCTGCTGACTGAACGGGACAGGCACAGGTGATGACAAAAAACAGCAGGACGAAGTGTTGGAAAATCGAACGCACTTTGACGATTCCTGTTCTGTAGCGAGACAAGTAGATATTCAGACGTTGCATCCTAGTTCCACACGGAAGCAAAAACGACCGAAAAGCGATTTGTCTGGCAGCAGGTCGTGATGAGGAAGAATGAGCTGGACCGTACCGCCGCAAAAAGTGGCGAATTCAGAACAGCAGCGACTTCAATCCGTCAGCGGCGACCACACTCGTCAGCCATGCTCCCGTCACCGCGATAAGGATACCGGCAGCACACATCATCAGAAACTCTGTGCTGATCAGAACTGTGATGGTCCAGCGACTGCAGCCGAGCTTGTGCATCGTCTGGAGTTCAGCCGCTCGCAGACGAATCGAAAGCGACAACACCAGTGCCAACAGCAGGGCAGTCACAGTGGCGGAAAGCAGAGAACTCAGCCACACCAGACGTTCCACTCGAAACACGATATTCAGCAGATCCTGTACGACTCCCGTGGGCTTCACACATTGAGCGACGTCCCGCCGTTCTGTCAGGTACCGTCCAAGCAATAATGTCCTGTTCTTGCGACTGGATGGTTTCGCGATTACGGCCGAGATCGGAAACGTATCTTCGTCTCCGTGAAAATGAAAACTGTCGATGTTGTCTGCCGTGATCTCAGTGAATGGCAGAACTGCGGCGCTGGCGGTTACGTTAGTGTCGGTTTTCTCAAGCAGCACGGCGTCGTCTGCGTCCTTTAGCGCCTGGTGCCCATGTCCGATTCCATCAATAATCCACGCCGTCTTGATATCCACAAACACGACGTTGTCGTCCGGCGAATGCGAAGGAGCCAGCACGCCAACGATATTCATTTTCAGCGGGTAGTTCCCCGCCAGATCGAAGGCATTTCGGGGAGCCGACAGAATTCGGTCACCGGGTCCAAGTTTCATTCGTGCGGCGACGTCGCAGCCCACAACACAGTCGCCCAGCATCGAAAGACCATGCCCTTTGGCCACGCCCAGCTCGCGGAATTCAAAGTATTCAACCGTCGTGCCAACAATCGGTACACCTGCGACATGGTTGACCGATTGAGTGCGATACTGCACGTGAATGGGAATGGGCGTCGCAAAGCCCGTGTTCTGGATATAACTGGTTTCGGACATCGTGGTCTGATCAGGGGACACGCTTTCAAAGTACAGACCGTGCAGGGCGAGATCGATACGACTGCCCCTGGCCCCCACAATCAACGGTGTCGCGACAGCGCGAGCAACAATATCCTCCCGAAACTGATTCAGCAGCAGCCGCACCGTAACAGGCAGCCATAGCGTCAGCGCCAGGCACAACACAATTGTCACTGCGCGACCGCGATACCAGGCGAGCGAACGCACAGCCAGATAAAGGGCATTCCGCCAATTCATTGCGGTGTCCCTTCTGCGGGACTCATCGTTTCCGGCGACGTCAGGAAACGTGCAAAGTCGATGACACGGTCGAAGCGATTCAGCAGTGAGTGGTCGTGTGTGACCATCATCACAGTCGTGTTGTTTTCGCGAGCAGAACTCAGCATGAGCTCCAGAATCTGGTCCGACGTCTGCGGGTCCAGGTTGCCTGTCGGTTCATCCGCCAGCAGAATCGCCGGTTTTGGCAACAGAGCTCGACAGATGGCGACGCGTTGTTTTTCTCCCTGAGATAGATTTGTCACAGGTTTGCGAATGTGGTCCGCCAGCCCCGATTGTTCAAGCAGCGTTTCCGCCCACTGTTGGGCCGCATTGTCAAGCACCACGGCGTCTCCGATGCGACACGGCAACAGGACGTTGTCGATGACTGACAGGTAGTCAATCAGTTCGAAGTCCTGAAATACCAGGCCCACCTGCTGCAGCCGGAACCGTCGTCGCTCAGCATCCGTCAGCCTTGAGACGTCCGTGTCATCGATAACAACTTTTCCGACAGCAATCGGCAGGATCCCGGCAGCAAGGTGCAGCAGCGTTGTCTTGCCCGAACCACTCGGCCCCACGACGGCCGAAACGGAAGCCGTTTCGACGGTCAGTTCTGAAATGTGCAGCTTGAAGCTGCTGTGCGGGTACGTGAATTTCAGTTCTTGAATCTCAATCATCGTGCCTGCAGTCTAAAGCGGAATCCTCTCAAATGTGCCCGTGGCGGAAGGATTTTGATTGAGAAATCCCTGGGTGCCGCGACCGGCAGTGTGCAATTGGCATGCACGAAGCCGGTAACGATGTGGTCCCGATCATCTTCAAGTCGACCGCCCGTCACCTGGTGCCCACGGCTTGCCAACGAATCCAACGTGATATCCCGCATGGGTATATGACTGGTCATCTGAAACAGCAAACAGAATCTTTGGTCGCTCAGCCGCAATGTGAATTCGTTGGACCTGGCCACAGGCACAAGGCCCATCAGGACGAATATTGAAACAGTGATCCCGGCCGACATACGGCTCTGTCATGCTGGTGTTCTCTTTTTGTGTTTGCGATCATGTTTCGACACCAACTGATTCACAAATCGTCTATTCGAGTTGTAGCAGAAACAAATGTTCATTCGGAAATGCAGAGTGCAGAATCGGCCGTGCGACGGAAGTGCCGGTGCGTGTGGGTTGCGTGCTCTTGTCGCACCAGCCCTGTTGTTCTCTATCCGTGTGCCCACGGGCCGTCGAACTGTTCTATCCTGATAGACCTGCGTTACAGCGTTTCACGCTGACTTGTGGCCACGAAGGACGTGTTTTAGTAGCAGTTTCGCTACTCCCACGAGCCAGTATCGCTCACGACAATAAGTAAACTGCTCTAACATCATCTGAATGTGAATGTGCGGCTCGCATATGTCGCCTGGCCCATTACAAATCAGAATCCCATGTCCATGAAATCCATTCAATTCGTCTTCGCAATCATCCTTGTCCTGACGGCAGGTCTTCAGGCACGAGAGAAACCGAACGTCATTGTCGTGATGGCTGACGACATTGGGTTCGAGTGCTATAGCGCGTTCGGGAGCGAATTCTACCAGACACCGAATATCGACAAACTGGCCGCGACCGGAGCGAAGTTGACGCAGGCATATTCGCAGCCGATTTGTACGCCGTCTCGCGTCAGGATCATGACGGGGCGATACAACTTTCGAAACTACACTCAGTTCGGTGAACTCGATCTTGCGCAGCCCACCTTTGCCAGCATGGTAAAAGCCAATGGATACGCCACTGCTATTGCAGGCAAGTGGCAACTGTCGGCCGGTGACCTTGGCGGGCCCGGCACAGCAGGTTTCGACGAATACTGTCTGTGGCACTTTTCCAGGGGAGGTTCCACGGGGCATCTCCCGGAAATATTCAGGAACAAGGGGTCGCGATACAAATCACCGACCCTGTTCAGAAACGGCACACTCGTTTCAGACACGGCCGGCAAATACGGGCCGGACATGGTTTCTGATTTCATCTGCGACTTCATTGAACGAAGAAAAGACGAACCATTCGTGGTCTATTATCCAATGATCCTGGTCCACAACCCATTCGACCCAACACCCGATAGTCGCGACTGGGAGCAAAAGGACGCCAGCCGTGAACCGCTTGAACATTTTCGAGAGATGGTTCACTACATGGACAAGGTTGTTGGGAAAATTGTCGGCAAGCTCGATGCGGTCGGTGTACGCGAGGACACCTTGATCATGGTGACCGGCGACAACGGAACGAATCGCAGCCTCACGTCTCCGTTTCCCTCACGCGGCAGCATTCAGGGAGGAAAAGGTACGATGAAGGACGCGGGTAACCGTATCGCTTTCGTCGCGAACTGGCCTGGCCAGATCCAGTCGGGCACTGTCGTCGATTTGCCTGTTGGGTTTTCCGACGTGCTGCCGACAATTGCTGACGTGACCGGATCAGAAGTTCCGGCTGAATGTGACGGGCAGAGTTTCCTGCCACTCCTGAGGGGAGATACCGGACAGGCACGTGGCTGGCTGTTTCAGTCCTATTCCAAAAACGGTCCGGGCAAGGCCCCGTATCGATGTTTTGTCCGCAATGCTGAATGGAAGCTGTACGCCAACGGAGCATTGTTTAACGTCCCCAATGACTGGCTGGAAGAAACTCCGATCATGGGTGCTCAGGGCAAATCGGCAAGGCGACAACTTCAACCAATTCTCGATCGCATTTTGCAGGACGTACCACCTGAATTGATCGATCGCAGACCGATGAATTCAGCTTCCAAACGTTGATGAAAAGTGTTTCCCGGCAGCGCCCGAACCAATGTTCAGTCGATGGTCGACCCCGTTGTCCGACGCACATCCATTCCCCGGCGATCAAAACGTGGATTTCGGATCCTGATACAGCTTCTCCAGAAGACGTGCGGCCAGCGCCGTCCAGCCGGTCTGGTGACTGGCTCCCAGGCCCTTACCGGATTCTCCGTGGAAGTATTCGTAAAACAGAATCAGGTCTTTCCAGTGAGGGTCGTTCTGGAAACGTTCGTCTTCGCCATGGCAGGGGCGACGATCATCCTTGTCACGCTGGAATAACTTCACCTGACGGCTCATGAGCTCTCGTGCAACATCGCGGAGGTTCATCAGGTTGCCTGAGCCCGTCGGGCATTCCACTTTGAACGAGTCACCATAGAATCGGTGGTAGCGTTCCAGGGCTTCCACCAGCAGGTAGTTGACGGGAAACCAAATCGGACCGCGCCAATTGGAATTTCCCCCGAACATCCACGAATCGGACTCCCCGGGAAGATAGGAAACGCGATGTTCCTGACCACCCGCGTGCAGCACAAACGGTTCCTTCTCATGGACCTTCGACAGCGAGCGAATACCGTACGGAGACAGAAATTCCTCTTCGTCCAGCACGTAGGCCAGAATGCGCTGCAGGCGTTCTCGTGATGGGATCGCCAGCAGTCGGGAACCACCGGGTGCATCGCTTTCGTCGCAATCACGTTCCATGTAGGTCACGTGTTTCAACTGATCAGCACGATGTTTGACGAACCAGTTGACTCGTTTTTTGAATCCCGGCAATCGTTCCAATACGCTGTCGTCGATCATCGTGACGGTGAACAAAGGGATGATGCCGACCATCGAGCGGACTTTCAGCGGAATCGCATTGCCATTTTCGTATAGATGGTCGTAGTAGAAACCGTCTTCTTCGTTCCACAGTCCGTTTGTCCCTACTGAATTCATCGCGTCGGCGATTTCGACGTAGTGTTCAAAAAACTTGCTGGCCATATCTGCATAGGCAGGATTCTCGGCGGCCAGTTCCAGAGCAATCGTCAGCATCGTGGCACAGAAGAATCCCATCCAGGCGCTGCCATCCGCCTGATGCAGATGTCCGCCGGTGGGCAGCGGTTTTGAGCGGTCGAAGACACCGATGTTATCGAGGCCAAGGAAGCCTCCGGAAAACACGTGCTTGCCAAGAACATCCTTACGGTTCACCCACCATGTGAAGTTCAGCAGCAGTTTCTGAAACGTGCGTGCCAGAAAATGTCGATCCCGCTTCCGGCCGCCTTCACCTGTCCGCTTGTAAACGTGCCAGCAGGCCCACGCATGGACAGGAGGATTGACGTCGCTGAAATTCCATTCGTATGCCGGGATCTGTCCGTTCGGATGCATGTACCATTCGCGCAGAAACAGGATCAGCTGATCCTTGGCATACTCTGTGTCCACGTGGCCCAGAGGGATCATGTGAAAGGCGGAATCCCACGCCGCGTACCAGGGGTACTCCCACTTGTCCGGCATCGAGATGATGTCGCGGTTGTACAGGTGCGGCCAATCACCGTTGCGAATCTGTTTTCTGTGCGGCGGCGGAGGCGACATGTTGGCATCGCCTTTCAGCCAGTCATACACCGAATAGTTGTAGAACTGCTTGGTCCACAGCAGGCCGGCGTACGCCTGACGCATCGTCTGCCGCGCATCTTCTGGAAGATTCTTCGGCAACTTCTTTGTGTAGAAGGCATCGGCTTCCGCTGTTCTTTGCTGCAGAGCGAAGTCGAATGGTTTTCCGAATACCTGTGCCGGCGGTTCGTCTTCTGCCCACAGTCTCAACCGCAGCACGATTTCCTCGCCCGCTTTAATCGTTGTCACATAGTGAGCCGCCGCCTTTGTGCCGACCTGTTTGGGATTGACGGCTCTCTTCTTTTTGTTGACGACGTATTCGTGGAAAGCATCCTTCGAGTACTTACTGACAAGTGATGGGTCGTGAACGTACCTGGGATTCGATTCGTTGTCCGTAAACAGCCATTCCGGCGCGGCACCACAGGTAGAAATGTCGGCCGCGAATAGAAACGTGCCGAGTGTTTCCTGGTGGCTGACAATGTGACCGTCCTGATCGACACGCATTGTCGGTTTCGGCCAGCCGCCTTCGTGCTGACACCCCCACGTCCACGTGTTGCGGAACCACAATGTCGGCAGGATGTGCAACGGCGCGGCTTTCGGACCGCGATTGGCAATGGTGATCTGAATCAGCAGGTTATTGGGTGAGGCTTTGGCATATTCAACCTGCACATCAAAATATCGGCTTTCGTCAAAGATGCCGGTGTCGGCCAGTTCGTATTCCGGCAGATGTTGTCCGCGCGTCCGGTTTTCCAGGGAAAGTTTATCGTACGGAAATTCCTGCTGAGGATACTTGTACAGCGCCTTCATGTAGGAATGCGTGGGGGTCGAGTCCTGATAGAAATAGAACTCTTTGACGTCTTCGCCGTGATTGCCTTCCGTGCCGCTGACCCCGAACAATCGTTCCTTCAGAATTGCGTCCCTGCCGTTCCACAAGGCCAGAGCGAAGCACAATCGACACTGCCGATCGCTGAAGCCCAGCAATCCGTCTTCACCCCACCGATACGCTCGACCACGCGCGTCGTCATGTTTGAAGTAGTCCCAGGGCTGACCGTTGTGAGAGTAGTCTTCACGAACCGTGCCCCACTGTCGCTCGGACATATATGGTCCCCAGCGTTTCCAGTTTTCGCCAGGTTCGCGACGAGCTTCCCGTTCCAGTCGCAGGCGTTCTGCGTTCTCGGTCTGTTCAGATGACATATTTTGTTTATTCACTCGGCAGCACGAGGATTCTCGCGCGTCGTACAGAAAGCTGAGGATCAGCGCGACGGAGATCCGCCGCAAGACCAATTCGACCAGTGGTCAGCGCAGGAATCTGTCCCTGTGAAACCATTGTGCCGTTTATACGGACCACCACCAGAGGTCCGTCAACCATCACCTCCACGGCGTTCGCGTGGCTGGTCGACAATGAAAGTGCGGCGTTGATCGACTGGTTATAGACGGTTGCCGAACGAAAGTCCTGGATCTGCCCCATCGCCGACGGATTCAGCACAACACTGAACGCCTTGAATTCCGCGGCTCCCGTTCCTGTTGCTCCAAAAACAAAATGTGCCGCATTTGATGTGGGCAACAGATCAAACCGAACGACGAATCGATCCAGCTGCTGTGACGGATCAAGAAAAGCGATGGCACCCTGCTGTGTGGTCGTCGTCAGCTGCACCGTTCCATTCTCTATCTTCCACAGCCCACTTCCGTTGTCTGTAGAAGGTGCGGCGTCTGCAGCAGCGGCCTGAACGTAGGTCAGTCCGCTGGGCTGCACGAATACGTCCTGAAATTGCCAGCGGCCCAGCAGTGTGGCCAATTGCCCGGCCTTGATGCTGATCGTGGCCTCGGCAGAATCGTGGGGCAGTTCCTTCGCCAGCTCTGCTGCGTCGGAAATATCCTGTGCCAGCTGAACGGCCGCCCCCTGAGCATTCGTACTGCGCACCAGTAGTTTCAAACTCTCCAGAATTGTGTCAGCCAGTTCAAAGTGTTTTGCTTTCGTGGCGGCCAGTCCCAGTCGCAGTCCGTGTTCGATCACAGCATCCTGCTGCTGTGAGCCAAGTCCTGTTCGGCGAAATGCTTTAAAGATCGTTTCGGCGGCCACGAATTCGTCTGTCTCGTATCGCAGCGCTCGAAGACGCGCTGTTTCCAGTTGAATATCGGTAGCCCGCGCTTTTTCGGCGAGATCCGTATCGATCAGCTGCATCAGCGCGACATCAGTCGCACCGGCTTTGGCCGCATAACATTGCTCCAGCAGATGGGTGGCCAGCTGCATTCGCGTTGTCGTCGTGCGCGCGTGGATAAGCTGCTTCTCGTACGTCTCACGAAGCTCTGCCAGCGCCGCACTGACCTCTTCGTCGGCTGGCAGCGTGTTGCCCGGTTGCGGCGTGGGTGACGTAACATCTATTTCCAGCAACACGATGCCTGTCAGATTTCGCGAACGTCCGGCCGGTAACGTGTCCAACTTAGCTGAAAGCGGGACCTTTACCAGTCCTGATGCATCGTCCGGAACGTTCCAGCGGATCATGCCATCAGTACGAGAGATCGAAAAACCTGCCGGTGTTCCCGGGCCGGTTTCGATGACTCGAAGACCCTGCGCACCAAGGCCCGTTAATGTTGTGATTCCCGGCAGCTGAAGCTGAAAAACCTGTCCGGCGGTCGCCGTCTGACGCGGGATTTCGGGCAGCACGTGGCGAATGTCAGTTGGTACGACAACCACCGCCAGCGTTGTGACATCGCGTGGTTCTGAATCGCCCTCTTCGAAGACAGCAATCTTCACATTGTGGCGACCCAGGTCAGACAGGGTCGGCTTCCATTGGAACTCGCCGGACGCCTGCGAGATTTTCATTCCATCGGGATTGGTTCCTTCCAGGCGATACTGCAGTTCGAAGGCCGACGCAATTTCCGGGGCGATGGCAAAGGACAGGCGATGCTGTTGCTCGGGAGCGAATTCGACGGTTTTCAATTTCGGTAGTTTGATGGCTGCGGGGCCGATGCCCACCGTCATGTTGATCTCTGTTTCCGCGATCACCGTGTCCTGACCATCTACCGCATTCACGAGTGTCAGCCGAATCGTATACGGACCAACCGTCTGGCCTGCCGGCACCTGCCATTCAAGAACGCTGCCGTCTTTATTCATTGTTACGCCACCCGGCGCAGAACCACCTACCGCAATGCGAACCTCACCCTCGATTCCGGCAACGTCGGTCTTCGGACGGTAGGTCCAGAGTTCGCCCGTTTTGGCCGGGGCCACCGCCGAGTCCAGGAAACTGGCTTTGACAATCTGTGGTGCGGTCTGCTTCAAATCCGTCGACGCCGGTTCGGGCGGCACGTCGGTGTCTCCGGCGCTCTGAGTCAGGACCAGCGTAACGACAATTGTCATGACCACTGTTCCGATTCCGAACACCCAGTATCCTGCTTTCTGCCCGCGTCTTGGTCGTCCATGATGGGGTGGCGCCGGTGGCGTGGAAAACCTGATGTCCGGAATGGGTGAGACTGCTGTTTCTTCACTGTCACCGATGTCGGTCGCCAGCATTAAATCCACGGCGCTGCCATTGTCGACCGCCTGCAGAAACTGCTTGTACGTGTGATCCGATTCATCGACCTCGCTCTCATCGCCTGCCGGTTCACTGAAGTCCACGTCGGCATCGTTGTTGGCCACCTGGGCTGCCGCGCGCAGAGTCTGCCGATTCAACGGTTCGCACAACGGTTCGATTGCCGCTATGACCTCGGCGGGCGTCTGATACCGCTCGTCGGGATTACGCGCCGTCATTTTTGAAACGACATCTGCGACGGCCGGCGGTATGTCGTTGCAGACCGTCAGCACCGATGGTGCGTCACGCTGCAAACGCTGACTGAGAACCTGCAGCGGGTTCGATCCGCGGAACGGAATCTGTCCGGTGATCAGTCGAAAGAACGTGCAGCCCAGGCTGTAAATGTCGCTGCGAATGTCAACCTGACTTGTGTCCCAACCCTGCTCCGGTGACATGTAATCCGGCGTGCCCATCACCTGGCCGGCTCGCGTTACCGTTTGTTCGTCGGCATCGTCAGACATCAGCAGTACAAGCCCCATGTCCACCAGCTTCACAATGCCTGCACCGGAATCTTCCCAGTGAACCATCATGTTACCGGGTTTGACGTCACGATGGACCATTTTGCGCTCGTGAGCGTGTTGCAGCCCGTTAGCCACCTGGCAAATGATGTCACACGCCATTCCCACGGGAACACGACCCAGTCGCGTCGCAATTCGATCGACCTGGTCGCCGTTGACGTACTCCATTACCATGAAGTCGATTTTTCCGACTCGGCCCGCATCCAGAGTCCGTACGATGTGGGGACTGTCAAGTAGCGAAGAGGCGCGGATTTCTCGGCGAAATCGAGACACGAGCGTCTTGTTTCGAGTCAGTTTTCTGGCCATGACCTTTACGGCAATCACGTCGTCGGTCTGCGTATTGCGACCTCGAAAGACATGGCCCATGCCGCCTCGACCGACCGGATTGAGCAATCGGTAGTGTTTCAGAGCGAGTCCGGACTGCCCTTTCAACAGCTGCTTCGCCTGCCACTGCGTGAGATGCTCCTGCCCCACAAGCACGTTGGCCAATCCTTCGGCTGTCAACGGTTTACCCACCAGTTGCTTCTTCAGCCGCTGAAACTGCGCATCCGTCAACAACTGGCTTTGTTCCAGGCTGCTCAGAAACTCGGGAATCGTCGGCTCGGACATTTTCGATAGGGTTCGTGGACTTTGCTCCGATGGTCAGCACGAATAAGACTCAGCGATCCGTCACGACTAAGACGAACGGACGCGAGGAGACCCACCGGGCTATCCTAACGAATTGCGGATTCATCGTGTATCAACGTGGAATTTGCAGAGTCCCGAAATCGCAGAGTCTCGTTCTTTTGAAAGGTCCGAGGCTTTTCAGGCGCCGACTGGACGGTAAACCATGCGAATTATGGCCGAACGGCGGTTTTGCGGCCCCGTGACGTTGCAGCGGTGTCTCGGTTTGCTGTAGTACACCGTTGACGCGGTGACGATCCCTCGGATTCTGACGCCTCGGTCCCCAATTTCTGTTTGGGACCGCGTGTCCTCGACACTCTTCCTCCCCTTTTGGACGATGGTGTGCTTCGAGAACGGGGGTATCCTGGCCACAGCTGCGGAACTGGTTTCTGTCATAGTTTCCGGGCGATTGCTCGAATAAACCGTCAAAGACGGCTCGGTTTTGGTTGCGACTGTGTCGCATTCGGAAGGGTGAAATGGAACGAATTTTTATCTCGGGACTCGGTTTTGCTACCTGTTTGGGGAATGACCGAAAGACGTTCTGGAAGAATCTGACCTCTGGTGTTTGCGGTCTGGACACACTGAAAATCCACGACACCACCGACCTGCCTGTCAATATTGGCGGCGAAGTGCTGGAAGTGGATCGGTCGCGGATTAACGTCAACGACCAGGTGTCCATGAAAAAAATGGACCGCGCCAGTCAGTTTGCCGTCCTGGCAACTCACGAAGCGCTGGAAGACGCTGGTTTGCCGACGTCCGACATTGGCGATCACGCAGCCGTCATCCTGGGCGCCGGGCTGGCGGGACTTGAAACCTACGAATTTCAGATGGAACGACTGCTGACGAAGGGACCGTCGCGAGTCAGCCCGTTCACAATTCCCATGCTGATGCCCAACGCGCCTCCGGGCAACGTCAGTCTGGCGTTCGGAATTCAGGGGACGGCCTACACGACCAGCAGTGCCTGTTCGTCGTCAGGTCACGCCATGATCGACGCGATGCATTATCTTCGCCGTGGTGACGCCGACTTTGTCGTCACCGGCGGGACGGAAGCGTCGTTGACTCGGCTGGGCATCGCTTCGTTTTCGAACATGAAAGCCATGTGCCGCAATCGTAACGACGAACCAAAAGTCTCCATGCGTCCTTTCGACAGCGACCGGTCCGGTTTCATCATGGCCGAAGGATCTTCGATTCTGATTTTCGAAACAGAGAGTCATCTGCGCAAACGCGGTGGAACTGCATGGGCCGAGGTTATCAGCGCCGCGTCAACCAGCGATTCCTATCACCTTGTGCAGCCGGATCCCGAGGGACGCAAAGCCGTCGTGGCAATTAAGAAAGCGCTGGACGCGGCCGGGCTAAACCCTGCTGATATTGCGGACCAGGCTTATGTCAGTGCTCACGGTACCAGCACAAAGTTCAACGACAGCATGGAAACCGTTGCCTTGAAGCAGGTTTTCGGCGACGACGCACAGAAGCTACAGATCAGTTCCATCAAGAGCATGCTCGGGCACATGATCGGTGCGGCCTGTGCCGTGGAAATGTCCGCCTGTTCGATGGCGCTGACCAAAGGGCTGCTGCCTCCAACCATCAACTACGAGACCCCTGATCCGGACTGCGACCTGAATTACATTCCGAACACGGCGATGGAGAAGGATGTTCGTTTCGCAATCAACAACAGCTTTGGATTCGGCGGACACAACGTCTCGCTGGTGGTGAAGAAAGTTGAGGAAGACGATTTGATGCGAAGTTGACACCGCGGAGGTGAATCACAGGAAAATGCTGCGGTTAAGGGGGAATGAGCATGTCAACACGCAGCAGGCCTATGAACATTGCCGTCAGCGGCGCCACTGGTCTGGTTGGTTCAGCTCTCTGCCCGTTTCTTACTCAGCAGGGCCACAACGTGCTCGCGATCAGACGCGGCGACGGCGGCTCGTACGAAGATTCGATCCGCTGGGACCCGGAATCGGGCCTGACAAACCCGGCTCGGCTGGAGGCTGTTGATGCCATTGTGCATCTGGCCGGAGAGAACATTGCCGCAGGTCGCTGGAACGCCGCGATGAAACGACGAATTCGCAGCAGTCGTATTAACGGCACGCGAAGTCTGGTGGAATCCATGGCTGTCGTGGAGAATCGCCCTCATGTTCTGGTGTGCGCTTCCGCAATCGGTTTCTACGGAGATCGCGGGGCGATGGAAATGGACGAATCATCGGCAGCAGGCAGCGACTTCCTTGCCGATGTGTGCGAACAATGGGAAGCGGAAGCCAATGCCGCGACCGAGCTTGGTGTGCGAGTTGTCAACGTCAGAATCGGCGTGGTTCTCAGCCCGAAGGGTGGCGCCCTGGCAAAGATGCTTCCGCCGTTCAAGCTGGGCGCGGGAGGCATCGTGGGACCGGGCACTCAGTACTGGAGCTGGATTGGACTCAATGACCTTTCCCGCATTCTTGCGTTCTGCATCGCTAACGAGGCAGTCAGCGGACCTGTGAATGCGGTGAGTCCTCAGTCGTCGACCAACAGAGAATTCACAAAGACACTTGGCCGTGTGCTGCATTGCCCAACGATTATTCCGCTGCCGGGATTCATCGCAAAACTGATGCTCGGCGAAATGGCGACCACACTGCTGTTGGCCAGCACCCGCGTGCTGCCGGAACAATTGCTGGCCCATGGGTTCGAATTCGAGCAGCCAGGGCTGGCGGACTGTCTGCAACACGAACTTCATTGCTCATGAAAGCTACGTTTCCTGCGCCGCGCTGGCAACGGCTGACGCTGAAAGCAGCGTGTCTTCATTGTGTCCTGTGGGGAGCTTTCATCATGGCTCTGCCAGCATTATCCGCCAGAGTCTACGGTTTTGCAGAAACACCTCATGATGTTCACCTGTGGCAGGGCACGGGACTGTTCATCACTCTGCTGGGAGTCGGGTACGGCCTGGCTTCCTCGGATCCTCGACAGCACTGGGGTATTGTGTTGATCGGGTTACTGGCCAAAGTGTTCGGCGCAGCTGGTATGTGCCGGGCTGCGTTTTCCGGACAGGTGTCGGTCCACGTGCTGTGGTTGCTGCCCGTCAACGATGCACTCTGGTGGTGGCCATTCTGGCGCATTGTCCACGACGGAATGACGCTTAACGTCGCACCCGGGGACGCACGGATCGACAGTTCCGATTGATCAGGCGTCTGTTGGTGTCTGGCACGCGTTCCAGTCGAATCAGATCCAGCGACCAACGGGAGCGGCCCCTTGTCTTCCGGGCGTTAGCCCGCGTCGGCTTGCGGGCCGTCCCGCATCCGGGCGTTAGCCCGCGTCGGCTTACGGGCCTTCCCGCATCCGGGCATTAGCTCGCGTCGGCTTGCGGGCCGTCCCGCATCCATGCTCGAATGATTGCGCTGTTGTCCAGGTCGCCGTGGCCGGCCAGCTCAGCCGATGCCAGCAGTCGTTGATGTAAGAGCGACAGCGGCAGATTTGTGTCGGAAGCATTCGCCAGCTTCAGAATCAGTCGCACATCCTTCAGGTGTTGACTAAGCCTGGCCTGCGGCTTGAAGTCTTCATCAATCATCTTCCGGCCTTTGGCATCCATCACCTTTGAATAGGCGGCACCCGATTCCAATACGTCCAGCACAAGATTCAGATCCAGCCCCAGCGACTTCGCAAAGCTCAGGCCCTCGGCAAGAGCCGCCCGATTCAGACCCAGCACAAGATTTGCCACCAGTTTCACCTGTTGACCGCTGCCCACCGGTCCAACGTGAATGACCTTCGCGGAAATCTCCGCCAGCACGTGCCGAACACGTTGAAACGGTTTCGGTGCAGATCCAACCATCAGCACGGCATTTCCGGCCCGAGTCACGTCGCTGGAACCCAGCACCGACGCATCCAGAAAACTGACGTCGGTGACCAACAGACGTTCTGCCATCTCGATCGTCCTGTTCGGTTCGCCGGTGGTGGTGTCGATCAGAATGGTCCCCGGTTCCAGGCGAGGAGCAATGTCGGTCAACACCTGTTCCACCACATTCGAATTCGGCAGGCACAGCACGATCGGATTCGCGGCGATTGGAATGTCGCCAACATTAAGAATCGAAATGCCGCCCTTCGCCGCGAAGGTGTGCCGCGCCTCTGCCGAGGTGTCGAAACCCCTGACCGAAAAACCTGCCGCCAGCAGACGGTCTGCGATGGCCGAACCCAGCAACCCGATCCCGATGATGCCGACCGTTCTTCCGTTGGCGTCTGAATCCTGTGCCATTGATGGTCTCACCGCTGCATTGAGTTGTGCCAACTGGGTCGAGAGTAAACATGTGGGCACTGTTGTATATCACGGCTGTACATTCAGTAGTTGTTTCATTGCGCCGGTCAACACAGCTTCAACATGGGGCGCCACATTGCTGGCGCGGGGACTGGTTTCGTATCCGCCTTCACTGTAGGCGACCGTTGTGCCGATGTAAGCCGGGCCGTAGTCGCCGTACGCTGCCATTGCGACATGCAGATCCGGACGCATTGACCTGGCGGCAAGCTGATACTCGACAAACAACTCGCCGGGCATATGCAGCACACGCGTCTGGCCCACCTGGAGGCATCCGATGTCGATAGTATGTCCCGCTTCGCTGCGCCGAAGCCATGCCAGTTGATCGGCGCCCGGGACAACCGTACCAACAGGACTGGACGTCTTTAGTTTTTCAATCAACTCGTCTTCCTTCAGGTGAGTTGCAAGCGGCAATTTCACGGGCACTGTGTTCCATTCGATTTCTGTCGCAGTCAGTTCCTGTTTCGCTGTCGTCGACCACGCCTGGCGCATTCCATCCGCCAGACGCAGAGCGAGGGTCATTCGGTTTTCTTTGTTGCCGTCGTTGTACTTACCCGCGCCGATATTGCCACCAGCTCCGTTAAAGTGGACGTGCAGCGCATCAGGAACCGCCTGCCCGCGAATGAAACGTGCAATGCCCGGAAAGTCCGGGCTGGGTACTCCCGTCCGATAATAGCTCTGCGGATGGCAGGCGTAATAACTGAGCACTGCGACCGGCTGGTCCTTATTCCAGAAAGACAACAGTGACACCCGCGGATCGATGACACCTTCCGGCTCGGCGCGAAGTTTGGGATCTGTGGCTGTCGTATAACGGACAGCCCTGACTTTTCCGTCCGGGCCCATGATGCGCCGATTGGACGCGACCTCCTTCACTTCGCCGACACCCCAGCCATAGTGGGTCACCGGCCTTGCAGTGGACAGAGACAACCGCACAGCCTCTGCGGCCCGCCGGATGACAACTCGGTGGAACGTCCCCTCGTATCGCCCGAAGTTGAGCAGTCCGGCGTCGCGAATGAGTTGCTCTGCCAGGAAGTCACAACCGGGAGCATCGTGCTGATGCAGCGTGTGGACAGCCACCCGCTCACGGGTTGTCCCGGCGGCATCTGCCAGAGCATCACGAAACGCATCATGACCTTCGTTTCCAATACCGATCCAGTCCACAGCACACAATACGACAGGCTGGTCCGCACCGAGCAGCACGATTCCACGACAGCGCAGTGTTAGTTCGTCCAGTCGTTTGACGGGATCGTAGGCCATCGCCGAGCCAACGGGCGGCGTCGCATTCACGTCAAACGTTGCCAGTCGTAACGGCTTGGCGGCACGTAGCCCGGAGACCGGTGTCAACACCAGCAAAGCAGTCAGGATCAGAGATTTCATGTGTTGTTCTTTCATGATGTGAGAATGCAAATCGACTGATCTTCCATCAGCTGTACCCCCGATTTTTTCGACACCGACTACGAACTTGCCTCAGCATCAACTTTGTCCAAAGATTCGGGCGACTTTGGAACGATCAGAATGATCAGCATTCCTGCCACGTAGACCCAACTGGTAATGGAGCCAATCCGAGCGTAGTTGTTGTCCAACGCTGAGACAAAACCCGAGATCGTAAGCACGACAATGGCCGAGATTACTCGGCCGGAATTGAACGAAACACCACTCCCGGTGGCGCGGACTCGAGTCGGAAACATCTCGGGCAGAAACAAAGGCAGCCAGCCGAAATACACCGTCGCGATCATGCCCAACAGAAACACGGGCAGCATGAACTTCCAGTCGGATGACGGTTCCAGTCCGGAAAAAATCGCCTGAGCCAGAATCAGCGACAGCAGGCTGACCACGAAATAGGTCGTTCGACGACCCAGGATCGTCGCCAGCCAGCCACCGCACAGACTTCCGATGGCGGCACCGATCGCCCAAATGGTCTGAGTGTCCGCCTTCAGCGATTGCTGTCCGATTTGAGCTCCCACCTGCCCGGCCCACGGCAGGATCCATTTCTGCGATCCCCATGCCCCCAGTAACGGAATCGTTCCCAGCGCAATTCCGGCCAGCGTGTACCGCAGCAACGGAGGACGCAGCACTTCGGCCAGCGGCGCAAACTTTCCTGCCGCCGGCTTTCCGAGAGTCGACTTGCGTTCGGCCAGCCAGCGAGGCGATTCGGGCACCACAAAGTAGACCCAGACACCCAGTACGATGGGCACCGCGCCCAGCGGCATCATCCACCGCCATGAATCCGGTGTGAGTTCATACTGGGGTGACATCCGGCCGATCTGCTTAACCACGATACTTAGCAGAGCGATGCCGACGTTGGCGGAAGTTCCAATCAGTCCTGCCAGCGTCGGTCGTGAGACATCAGGCCACGCTTCCGAGACCAGGGCGACTCCGGCGGGCCACATGCCGCCAATTCCCATGCAGGCAACGAATCGCATGATGCACATCTGCAGCGGAGTCTGAGCAAAATAGCTGAGCCCCGTGAATCCGGAATACCAGACGATACTGAGTGCCATTGCTTTCACGCGACCGGAATGGTCTCCCAGCCAGCCGAACACCCAGCCACCAAATGCCGCTCCAAACAGGAACGCTGCAATGTAGCGAGCAAACCATTCACCGACGACTTTGTTCAACTGGTCGGCTGCAGCGGAATCCGCGGCCGTCGGCGCAGCGTCTTTTGTTTCGAGAACCACGCGAGCGCGGGTGACCCAGTCGGCGTGCGCCGCTTCGTCCTGCAACATGCCGATCGTTACTGATCGCGCCGACAATGGCAGCAGCGACATTTCCCAGCCAGCAAACATCCAGCCCAGAAATGCACCCAGAAGAATAAGAATTCGCCCCGTGCGACTGATTGTACCGGACGGTTTATCGGACTCTGACATGTTGAATCCTGCAGTTTCCCGATTTGATGTAATTTAACCGCGGGCCTAACTGACCGCGTTGCATTGATGGAAACCGGAACGCGGCCCGTTGGGCACGCGGTCAAACGATGGCCTGGTCCTTCTTGACGCGACCCACGACACTTGCTTCGACAGTACAAGATGTGGCAGCTGATGGCTATGCTGTAGCCAAACAATTCCTCACCAGCAAGTCAGTGTCAGAGACTCTTTCAAAGAGATTCGCCCATGCACACCACTGCCGAACTCCATCAGGGTGCTGCCACGGTTGTTAATGTGGCCCGGCACTTTTCCCGCCTGAAAGATCGGGCCGCCCAACTGACGGATCAGATTGACGCGGAAGATCGTGGCTTCTTTACACCGACGGAAGATGAACAGGCGCGGCATCTGTTAATTTCATACTGGCAGTCGCGCAATGCGTTGTTCGAATTGGTGTCGTCGTTTCATCAGGTTGATCGCTTCGAGCCGGATCAGCGCCCGCTCGCACTGATGATCGCGTACGGCGGTGCTCTGGTGCTGGTCGATGTGGCTCGGTTCCTGAGAGAGAACTTCCACCACCGTCACATCGTGAGGGAAAAACTAAACGAACCGGAACCTCACTTTGGGATTCCACATGGTACGTACGATCACGTGCAGAAGTCACTCACCAGTCCGGTACACGCATGGCATCTGTATCACGCATCATCATTCTTTCAGGAGCACCAGGACGAACTGCGCGCGGCAACCGTCGGTGATGCGGAATTGCGCGGAGTCATGGGAATCATCGCGCAACTGCAAAGTCGACTTGAGGTTTCGCCGGAAAGGTTTGCTCTGGCAAGAACCCGCGTCCGCGCACGTGCGCTGCATACGAGCATTGGGCGAGACCTGCTTGGCCGGGCGCTGTACGGTCTGCAGAAATATGTCTCCAGTCTGATGGCCGATCGATATGTAAAGGTGGGGCATGAACCAGGTCTGCCAACCGATATTGATGCTCAGCTGGAACAGGAACTTCAGCCTGGTGACATCATCGTTGTACGCAAAGAACACGCCTTCACCAACTATTTTCTGCCGGGCTACTGGCCACATGCCGCTCTGTACATTGGCACCGTGCCCGAAATTCACGGCCTGGGGCTGCACGAACACGAACACATTCAGTCGAAATGGAAAACTATCGAAACCGTCGATTCGTCACGTGCGGGACGGGTCTTGGAAGCGATGAAGGACGGGGTGCGAATTCGTTCGGTGTCATGCCCGTTTCGCAGCGATGCAGTGGCGATTATCCGACCTCAGCTGCAGCAGCGAGACGTCACAGAAGCTATTGGTCGAGGATTCTTTCACGCCGGCAAAGGATACGACTTTGATTTTGACTTTGCACGGTCAGACAGGCTGGTCTGCACTGAAGTGGTCTATCGGTCCTACGAAGGTATCGGCGGCATCAGGTTTGACCTGACGCGCAGGGCCGGACGACTGACTCTGTCGGCGGAAGATCTGCTGCAGAAAGCAATCAACAAAGATGGGCTGGCGACGCACGCCGTTTATTGTCCGGCAAGATCCGAAACAATCATGTTCGGTGATGATGGCGATGACGTTCTGCGCAATACCGTCGGACGAAAGTCGGTTTCCGCAGATGTCGAGTAAGGCGTTTCACCGTTCAACCGTCAGTTTGCTGTAGTCGATCGGGAACGATCGCATCGTGTCCGGCCAGCAGTAACCAACCAAAGCTGCGTCGTCTCGACGACGCCCGACCGGGCGGACGTAGCTGAGATTGTTGCCCTTGTCTGCTGTCACGGTTTCGATCTCAAGTGAATTATCCGGATGCGCAGTCTGCTGCCATTCCGTCAGCCAAAGCGAGCTTAAACCCATCGCATTCGCAATGACCCAATCGGGATGATCGCGGAAAGCGTTTGGACAGCAGCCGTCGAACTGTTGTGTCAGTTCCAGCAGAGCGTGTTCGTCGACCGGTCATATCGGTTTTCCGTGAATTGGCTGTTTTGCTGTGGCGACACGAGCAGCAGCGAAAAGCTCAGCGCGCATGAGCCGGAAAGATTGTGAAGAACAACTGCTTGTGAAAAGCATCGGTTTTGAACAACGTATGCCCACGTAGCGATCCACGGGAATGACGGTGCCTGAAACGCTACTCAGCCAGTGATTGCAATGTTCCAGTGATCGCGAATAATGGTGGCGACCAGTATCAACTCGGCAGGCTTCAATCGCCTCCCCTCGAATTCGTCAGACTATGAAACGATTGACTTTCTGTCCGACGTTGACTAATTTGTTTACAAAGGTAATAAACTCCGGCCGGAGCACCTTTCCTTCCACCCTCGTCAAAGTTTCCCTCCATGATGTCACGAGCCATTCCGTGCTTGTTTTTCGTGATTGCAATGTCTGTTTCTGCATGCGCTAATGACTCAGCGACATTCAGTGATGACCAGATCGCGTTCTTTAATGCCGACGTTGTTGAATTGCTGACCAACAAGTGTCTTAAGTGTCACGCCGGAGAATCTCCCAAAGGCGAACTGGACCTGACAACGCGCGCTGGAATTATGAAGGGCGGCGAATCCGGATCTTCCGTCGATCTGAAGAATCACGCTGAGAGCCATCTGCTTACGGCGATTAACTATGAGAGCTTCGAAATGCCTCCCAATGGACAAATGTCTCCGGGGCAAATCGAGACGTTTACCTCATGGGTAAAGATGGGACTGCCGTGGCCGAAAGATCTGCAGGAAATCAAAGTCGAACAGAAGCCCGGTTCACCTATTGTCAACGACGACACAAAGAACTTCTGGTCGTTTCAGCCCGTACAGCAGCCCGGAGTTCCTCAGGTTGCTGACGCCGGCAACAATGCCATCGATGGCTTTATTCGGCACAAACTGACAGCTGCCGGGCTGCAGCCATCGCCATCCGCGCAGCCTCGTGAGCTTGTGCGGCGTATGCATTATAATCTGCTGGGCCTGCCTCCGGAACCAGCGGACGTGGAACGATGGGTGGCGAGGATTTCCGGAGCCGATGGCAAGTTGAGCCAGGCGGGTGTCGCCGAGCTTGTTGACCATCTGCTGGCATCGCCGCACTACGGTGAGCAGTGGGGGCGGCACTGGCTGGACCTTGTTCGCTACGCGGAAACCAACAGCTACGAACGCGATGGCGCGAAGCCCCATGTCTGGCGTTACCGCGACTACGTGATCCAGTCGTTCAACGACGACAAACCGTACGACCAGTTCATCACCGAGCAGCTGGCAGGCGACGAAATCAGGGAGCCCACGCCGGATTCAATCATCGCCACCGCCTATTATCGACTGGGCCGGTGGGATGACGAGCCGGCGGATCCGAAGCTGGCGTTCTACGACGAAATCGACGACATCATCACGACCACCAGTCAGACGTTTCTGGGCCTGACATTGAATTGTGCTCGTTGCCACGAACACAAAATTGATCCCATTCCACAGCGGGATTATTACCGGATGGTGGCGTTCTTCAGGAACGTGCGTCGTTACGGAGTTCGCGGCAACGAATCGGTGCTGAACGCGTCAGTGACGGCGATAGACCGGCCGGCAGATCCCGATATTTATCGGGCGGCATTGACCAGATACGAGAACGAAACAAAGGACGCGGAACGGCATCTGAAGAAAATTGAAGAGCTGATCCGGGACGATCTGCAGGATGTTGAAAAGGAAGACTTTCAGTTCGATATGAATCGCGTTCCAATTGTCGCCAAACGCGAAGGGACGATTCTGAAAGCACCGCAGGTCAAGACTTATCGCAAGCAGTTCAGCAGACTTCAGCAGCTGAAGGCCAACAAGCCGTCAGGGCTGGCCGATGCGTTATGTGTAAAAGAGGACGTTCGCAATATCGGTCCCACCCACATTCTGACGCGTGGCAATCCGCATGCAGAAGGCGAGGAAGTGACCCCCGGATTTCCGTCGGTACTTTCCCCGCCCGAAGCCGTTATTCCGGACCTTCCTGAAGGAGCAACGACGTCCGGACGCCGCAGAGTGCTGGCTCAATGGCTCGCCAGTCCGGCAAACCCTCTGACTGCTCGAGTCATGGTGAACCGCATCTGGCAGCACCACTTTGGTCGTGGTATCGTCCGAACGTCCAGTGACTTTGGCTTTCAGGGCAGCCGGCCAACTCATCCGCAGTTGCTCGATTGGCTGGCAGCGAAGTTTGTCGAAAGTGGATGGTCAGTGAAGGACATACATCGACTGATCATGTCGTCGGCCGCCTACCAGATGTCTTCCCGTCCCAACACACACAGCCACGACGTCGACCCGACCAACGATCTGTTCTGGCGGTTCAACATGCGGCGGCTGTCCGCCGAAGAAATTCGTGATTCGCTGTTATGGGCCAATGGCAGCCTGAACTCCGCTAAGATGTTCGGGCCAAGTATCTACACGGACATTCCGGCAGCCGTAAAGGCCGGTCAGTCGCGTCCCGGTTCCGGATGGGGCAATTCGTCTCCGGAAGACAAGGTGCGTCGCAGCGTTTACATTCACGTCAAACGATCGTTGCTGGATCCGCTGATCGAAAGCTTCGACTTTGCTGATACCGATCAATCCTGTCCTGTTCGTTTTGTGACGACCCAGCCAACTCAGGCACTGGGCATGATGAACAGCGACTTCATCCAGCAGCAGTCCGACATCTTTTCCCGACTGCTGCAGCAGAAAGCAGACACGGCAGAGGAACAGGTAACGCTTGCACTGCAGCGAGTGATGCAGCGACAACCGAAGCCGGGCGAGGTGGCGCGAGGATTGAAACTGATCGACACCCTGAAGACCGAACAAAAACTCAACGATGACCAGGCCAGAAAATACTTCTGTCTGGTCGCCCTGAATCTAAACGAGTTCATGTACCTGGACTAAAACCATGACAAGACGAAACTTCTGCGGACGTACGCGCCGCGAATTCCTTTGGCAGGCCGGAGCGGGATTTACGGGACTTGCGCTCACGTCGATGCTGGATCAGGACGGTTTTCTGGCTCAGCAAACCGTGGCCGCCGATGGAACCGACGGCTGGACCAATCCGCTGGCGCCAAAGGCACCGCACTTTGCCCCCAGGGCAAAGAACGTCATTTTCTTTTACTGCTACGGCGGTCCCAGTCATATTGATACGTTTGACCACAAGCCGACGATGTATGGCATGGACGGAAAAACGATCGACGTGAAAACATTTGGTCGCGGTGGTCATAAGAACCAGGGACGAATCGTCGAACCTCGCTGGAAGTTCAATCAGTACGGCGAATGTGGAAAATGGGTCAGCGACCTGTTCCCGAACCTCGCGACCTGTGTCGATGACATCGCATTCCTGCATTCAATGACGGCCGATTCGCCGATTCACGGATCGGCGATGCTGATGATGAATTCCGGCAAGTTGCTGAGTGGTCATCCGTGTCTTGGTTCGTGGGTTAACTACGGCCTGGGCAGTGAAAACCAGGACCTGCCCGGCTTTGTCGTGATGCTGGATCCTCGTGGCGGTCCGATCAGCGGTTCGAAGAACTGGAGCAGCGGGTACATGCCGGCAACGTATCAGGCCACGGTCATGCGTTCTCAGGGTGATCCGATTCTGGACCTCTCACCGCCTCAGGATCTGGCCAATGGCGGTCAGCGCATGCTGCTGGATACGCTGCGAGAATACAATGAGGAACACCTGACACCTCGTCAGGACAACAGCAATCTGGCCGCCCGCATCGCCTCGTATGAACTCGCCTATCGCATGCAGTCAGAGGCCCCGGAAGCTGTTGACATCAGCCAGGAAACGGCCGCCACGCAGGAACTTTACGGACTCAATGACCCTAAATGCTCCACCGTCGGTCGACAGTGTCTTCTGGCTCGGCGCATGGTCGAACGCGGCGTGCGAATGGTGCAGATTTATTCGGGCGGCGCTCACAACGACGACAACTGGGATGCTCACGGCGATCTGGAAAACAACCACAATCTGCACGCCGGTGAAACTGACAAGCCACTGGCCGCGTTGCTGAAAGATCTCAAACAGCGAGACATGCTGAAAGATACCTTGATTGTCTGGGGCGGTGAATTCGGCCGTCAGCCAACAGCCGAATATGCCAGGGGAAGCGGCCGAGACCACAACAGCTACGGCTTTACGATGTGGATGGCGGGTGGCGGCATTAAAGGTGGCACCAGCGTTGGCGCGACAGACGAAATCGGCAGCCGAGCTGTCGAGGACACGTTCCATGTCAAACATCTGCACTCCACTATTCTGCACCAGCTGGGGCTTGACCCGGACAAATTGAGCTACTTCTTCGGCGGCCTCGACAACAAACTTGTCGGTGTGCAGGGCGCTCCACCAATCTGGAAGGCAATGACTTGATGAAGGTTCAGGTGTTCTTCTCTCTGGCAGTCTGTCTTTGCCTGCCACAACGCGCTGATACGGCCGAGGTTCACGTTCCGGCGGCGACTGCCTACCTTGATCCTGATCACAACGCCGCGCGCATTTCTGCCGACAGTGGCATCACTCGGTGGGTCGGTCCAGAAACAAGCGTGACCTGGTTCGGGCAGTTGCAGACGACAGGAACGCTGCATGCATCCGTTGTGCTGCGCCTGCGGCCGGAGACAACGTCGCGGCTGAAACTCAGCATCGGTGAACAGTCTCGCGACATCGCTGTTCAGGGCCACGCAACCGACATGGTCACTGCTGACTTTGGTACTTTTCAGATCAACAACAGCGGCTATCACAGTTTCAAAATTCAGTCGTTGAATGCCTCCGGGCAGGACAACGGCAGCGTGCAGGAACTGGTGCTGGTTGGCACGGCTCTTCAGGACGTTCACTTTAATCTGAAGCCTCGGCGAAATGCGGCGTCCGTTCATCTGTCATATCCCGTGCCGCGGGACACTCAGGTGTCTGCATTTTATTGTGAAATGACCGGGCTGGAAGATCCGCTGTGGAGTTACTACATGGCCTGCGGCTGGCATCGTGGGTATTTCGGCATGCAGGTCAACAGTTCGACTGAGCGCCGCATTATTTTCAGCGTATGGGACAGCGGCAATGAAGGAGTTGATCGAAACAAAGTGGCTGACGAAGACCGCGTTGTGCTGGTTGCTAAAGGCGACGACGTTTTCTCCGGCAGTTTTGGTAACGAAGGCACCGGCGGACACAGTCATCTGAAGTTTCAGTGGAAGACCGGAGAGAAGCAGCGTTTTCTGGTCACAGCAGAACCCGTTGATAAGACTCACACTATTTTTGCCGGCTATTATTTTCGGCCGGACGAAGAACAATGGATGTTGATTTCCAGCTGGAAGGCGCCAAAAGAAGGTCGCCGTTTGCGTGGTCTCTACAGCTTCAGCGAGAACTTCGCCGGAAAAAATGGACACGTCGTCCGCAAAGCGCTGTACGGCAATCAGTGGATTCGGGATTCCGCGGGAAAATGGTCCGAGATTACGACGGCAAAATTCAGCCATGACGCAACGGGCAGGGCTGACCGGCGAGACCGTTTCATGGGCGTTGAGAGCGGACAGTTTTTTCTGTCGCATGGTGGATTCATCAGCGGTTACACGGAATTTGGGGTTCCTTTCCAACGACCAACAACAAATCAGTCGCCTGCATCCATGAAACTTCCGCCGCTTCCGGAATGATGCCCCGAAACGCGTGCCCGGTGACTCTGCGTTCTTTTGAGCAGGATGTCTGGCAACGGACCTCGCTGGCGCACCAGTTGCAGAGTTATTTTTGCTGCAGTCAATTTACCCATCACGATGTTTCTCGTAGCATTGCCGTTGCGCCGGGATGTGATGCCGGCAGAGGTCGCTGTTTAATTTCCAGGAGAGAAACCGATGTCCAATCGCCTGAGTCGACGCAACTTCCTGACCAGCACGGTCGTGTCCGGTGGCGCACTCGCCACGGCATGGCATGTGAATCCAACTGCGGCCGCGACCTCAAATTCGTCACTGGAAAAACTCAATATTGCCGCCATTGGGACCGGAAACCGAGCAGCTGCGGATATTGCAGGTTGTGCCAGTCAGAACATTATCGCTCTTGCTGATATCGATTCGAATTTCCTTGGGGCAGCGTCCGCGAAATACAAAGGGGCACGCACGTACACAGATTTCCGAATCATGCTGGAAACCGAAGGCGACAAGATAGATGCCGTCATCGTAGGAACGCCCGATCACACACATGCTCCAGCTGCGGCCATGGCCATGCGCATGGGAAAACACACTTATTGCGAGAAGCCGCTCACACATACGGTCTATGAAGCACGCAAGCTGGCCGAACTGGCCGCGGAAAACAACCTGGTCACACAAATGGGTACGCAAATCCACGCAGGTGAAAACTATCGTCGCGTGGTGGAGGCCATCCAGAGTGGAACGATCGGCCCGGTGCGTGAAGTTCATGTGTGGGTCGGAGTGGACTATTCGGGCGGAAAGCTGGTCAAAAAGTCGCCGCCGAGCGGCGTCGATTGGGACCTGTGGCTCGGGCCTGCTCAAAAACGTGAATATGTCGAGAGTACGATCCACGGAAAACACGAAACTGTCCATCCGTTTCACTGGCGCTGGTTCTGGGATTACGGCAGCGGCGGGCTGGGAGACTTCGGCTGCCACTACATGGACCTCGCTCACTGGGCCCTGAAACTGCAGCACCCGTCGTCCATCGCTGCAACCGGCCCGAAACGAGAAAACGATGCAACAACTTCCGGTATCGTCGTCGAATACGAATATCCAGCCCGCGGTGATCTTCCTCCGGTCAGGTTGACGTGGTACGACGGCGGCAGGAAACCAGACATCCTGTCCAGGTACGCAGACCAGAATGGGAAGCCTTCGAACTGGGGTAGTGGCCAGCTGTTTGTGGGTGAACGCGGCGCGATCATCTCCAATTACAGCTCAAATCTTCTGTTGCCACGCGATGGCGGAGATCAATTGCAACGGCCGGAACCTTACATTCCGAAATCCATTGGGCACCACAACGAATGGATCGAAGCCATCAACACCGGCGGAGCCACAACCTGCAACTTCGACTACTCCGGAGCGTTGACCGAAGCGGTGCTGCTTGGTGTTGTTTCCTATCGCAGCGGTGAATCGCTGAAATGGGACGCAGCAAACCTGAATGTGACGAATTCGCAGAAAGCGCAGGACATGATCCACAAAGAATACCGCGACAGCTGGACGCTGTAGGACATTCCCAAAAGGAATCACTCCGAAAACTGTCAGCAGTGTAATCGGCTGCATTCCTGCCTGTGAAGAATACTCTTCCTGCAGTTATGGAAACGTCCGTTGCAGAGTCAACGTCTGCACTCAACTTAGCGACACGCCGGGGAACGCACGGCGGCCGAATCACCACCGAATATTCGGCAAAGTGCATCTCATCCGAATTAGTCGCCGACACGTTGTGGACATATGCATCCACTTGAGTAACTTTAGGCAACTTAGGCTGTCCAGCACGCCCCATTTGAACCGAGTTGCTTACTAAGACATGTTGTCAACTCGAGTAGTGAACCGTGCCAATTCAGTCGAAGATATTGAGAGCGCAGCGATGGGAAGACCCACAGTTAGACCGACCGGGCGTGAACGCACGTTCCACGAGGATGAGATCATAGTCAGCAAGACCGATCTCAAGGGCGTCATTACCTATGCAAATCAGGTGTTTGTACGAGTCGCCGGATACTCAGAGCAGGAACTGCTCGGGCAGCCGCACAACCTGATCCGTCACCCGGATATGCCCAAGTGCGTTTTCAAACTATTGTGGGACACGATTTCACAGGGAAACGAGATATTTGTAAACGGCGGTGAGAAAGTGTGGCGCTTGGCGGTCGGAAAGTGCAGCGCTCTGGTTTTAGGAATCTCTCGTTGGAGCGTGGCTGGCAGCTCACGACGAGGGTTTGTGAGGGGTTCTCAGGCCTCTGTTTTATTACTTC
>JAAERP010000335.1 GCA_024230215.1 Fuerstiella sp.
ACAGTCTCGGACGGCGTCGACAGTGTTACGTTTCAATTCCTTGATCAGAATGAAACCACGATTCCAGGCAGTGGTCTGTTCCCGATTCTGTTCGACCCTCTGACGGATGAGCCTTATACTCTGGCGGCGGAACTGCGCGATGCGATCAATCAGCCTATCGTGCAGGGCATTCTGGACGTCAAAGCGGCGTTGAGCGACGGCACTGACAGCGGCACCGCCAGTACCAGTTCTACAGTCCACCTGACAGGCAATGCCACGGTAACGGGGTCTAATGAAGCAATTGTAGCCACGTTAAGTATCGGGGCGGTGACAGTCTCTCCGTTAGGCAGTTCATTTTCGACCAGTGATGGTGTCGAAACGCTGGGGGCGCCTCTGCCTGGTACTGCGATACTCGTTGACGGAACCCCGTTCTTTTTCGTGGATGGGGCCGTGACACCGATGCCGACCCCGACTCAAATTGCCGTGCTGGTTACCGATACAGCAGTTCAAGTTGCAGCAAAAGCTGCGGTCGTACTTGATGCATTCTTCCCGGCCGCGGTTTCGTCTTCTGCGAATATTGTGAACCTGCCCACGGGGATTATCGTCGAGGATTTCGACAGTTTTGGTGATCAGAATCACCATCGCGATCAGGGACAACTGATCATTCACTCCAGTTTTGTGACGGATTCTTCCAACTTCGGTATCTCTGTTGACGCAGGTGTGCGTGAAAATAACACTCGGCCACGACCGGGTTCTGTACGAAATCTGCAGGTCCTCAACAGCTCGCGGCTGGCGACCAGCGTTGTGATCACGAATAACGTGGTGGCCGGCAATATCAGCGGCGGTATTCAATTCAGCGGCGATCAGACAAACAATCCGTCCGGAATCGTCCCTTATGGACGCATTGTCAACAACACGATCGTCGGTGTTGGTACCGGGACCGGCATTCTTGTAACGCAGTCGGCCAGTCCTACACTGATGAACAATATTGTGGCGGACTTCAATACCGGCATCAGTGTTGACGCTTCGTCCCTCGCCGCGGGCACGACGATTGGTTCCACACTGTATCGAATTCCGGCTCCGAATCAGCCCACCGCTGGAATCGGTCTGGGGACATTCCCTCTGCAGCTCTCAGCGGCGGACCCACTGTTTGTGGATCAGGTCAATCGCAATTACTATCTCGCACCTCTTTCGTCGGCCATTGACAGCGGTCTGGAAACTCTGGGTGACAGACCCGCTTTGGTGTCTGTGAAAGGTCCGCTGGGGCTGGGCACGTCGCCAATCCTGTCACCGAAGCTTGACGTCTACGGCCAGCTTCGAGGTGACGATGGCGATGCTCCGAATACGTCCGGACAGGGGGGGAACGTCTTCATCGACCGGGGTGCAATTGACCGGGTGGACTTCTTCCGGCCGCGAGCCAGTCTCGTCAGTCCGCTTGATCAGTCACTGGTGACGCCGGTCGACCTTGATCCTGCCCTGGATCGAGTTTCGATTTCGGGGCCGGATCTGGTTCGCGAGTTTACGATTAAGCTGACCGATGAAGGAATCGGAATTGACACCATCAACGTTGTCAGCGAGCAGTTTGTGCTGCTGCAGGAAGGCGTGCCTCTGCTGGAAGGTGTCAGCTATCTGTGGCGATACAATTCGTCCACTGGTGACGTGACATTCCAGTCACCGACTGCGTTCACGACGGATCGCAGCTATGAGATTCGAGTGAAAAACACAGCCGCTGTCGTCAACGATCCCAATGATATTGATGGTGTAAAGGATCTGGCCGGGAATTTCCTTGTCCCCAATCAGATTGACGGGACCACTCGGTTCTTCATCTCACTGTCAGATGGTGTGAACGATGCACCGATCAATGCGGTTCCTGGTGATCAGACGACACCGGAAGATACTGTCTTTACGTTTGCATCCGGCACACCGGATGCGATCAGTGTGTCTGATTCGGATGCCCATCTGGGCAACAACGAACTGACGGTCACTCTGCTGGCTGATCACGGTGCAGTTCCTGTTATCACGGTGGGACCATCGCAGGACACTCTGCGGTTCCCGGCCGCCACGACACTTGTCGGTCAGACGGTCGACATTCGTGATCA
The DNA here is from genome assembly GCA_024230215.1 of Fuerstiella sp. GTDB lineage: Bacteria > Planctomycetota > Planctomycetia > Planctomycetales > Planctomycetaceae > Fuerstiella. The sequence continues at coordinate 2,079 of JAAERP010000335.1, forward strand.
GCGAACAGCTGACACAACAACCACATTTACGTTTGTTGACGCCGCTCCGGCAGACAATACGGAAATTCAGATCGACCCGGCTGTGGATGACGCCACGGCGGTTGCCTCAGCCGTAGCGGCGGCTGTATCCGCGGCGCTGCCCGCAGCGCCTGCAGCAGCGCCAGCGGGTGACACGGTGACGCTGGTTGCCGGTGTGACGGCAGAGGGACTGTACTTTACGTCCAGTGCAATCGGAGTTGCCGGGGCGGATCAGATCACTGTTCTGGATGCGGCGACTGTTGTCGGCGAACAACTGACCATCAACAGTCCGACACTGGGCAGTGTGATCTTCACTTATGTCGACATCAATGTTGTGACGTCTCCGGCCCGCAACGAAATCGGCGTTGACGCAAACGCAGGAACTGCGAACGATGTTGCTGCGGCCACGGTCGCAGCGATTAATGATGTCAAGATGTTTGGTGCGGGTGCTTCTTCGGCCACCCTGGCTGTGATTGACCTGACCGGCGGACTTTCGGCGTCCGACTCAGACGGTACTTCTATTCAGGTTAACGGTCTGGTGATCACTGTTCCTGACGGCGCTACGGTCATTGGCGAAGAGATCAACGTCGACGGCACGATTTTCCGCTATGTCGATGCGGCCATCGTCGTCGGTCCGACAACAACTGAAATTGCGGTCGACGTCACGGATCTGGCGGCGCAGGTTGCTGTGGCGACTCAACTGGTACTGAATGCACACGGTGCTGTTGTCGGAACGGCTTCGGCGTCCGTGGATACGGTTTCGCTTGATGCCGGAACTGTTGCGACTGTTGTACCGTTAACGCTGGCAGGCAGTCGACTGACAATGCCTGCCGGAGCGGCCGTAATTGGCGATCATATCGCCGTCGGCGGCTCGGTCTTTACATTTGTGGATGCCGCTGTTGTGACCGCTCCGACGGCGACTGAGATCGCTGTGAACGCAGGTGACTCGCCAACGGACGTCGCGACCACGACTGCAACTGTTCTGAATACAGCATTTCCCGGATCCGCCGGAAGTGCGATGGATGTCGTGACGGTTGACGGGGTGGCTGTCAGCGGAGCAACGCCCGCTGCGGGACAGGCAGTTGTGACGATCAGTGGCGACGTTTCACTTGTGAATCAGGCACTTGGCGATCTGCCGTTCCTGCCGGCGACCGATTACTTCGGACCTGCTTTGCTGACCGTCTATTCGGAGGATTTCGGGCAATTTACCCATGATCCGGTCGGCCGGATTCACGAATCGGATCTGGACGTCGTGGCGTTCGACGTTACGCCTGTCAACGACGCACCGCGGATCGGCATGATCGCGGACGACGCTGTCGATGAAGATGTGGATGTTGTCATGCCTGTCGGCAACGACGAGCACGAAGTTATAGTGCCGGGAGTTGCGGACGGTCCAATCAACGAGGACGAGGCGATCGTGGTGACCGCGGCGCTGAACGTTACCACCAACATCGCAATGCCCAATGGAGCAAACGCGATGGGCCAGTCACTGACAATCAATGGCACCGTATTCGCATATGTTGCGACCGCTCCGTCCGGTCTCACAGAGATTCAGGTCAGTAATGGAGACTCTTCGCAGCAGGTGGCCGCAGCGACTGAGGCGGCGCTGAATGCATTTCCTGCCCTGAGTGCAATTTCTATTCGGTCGGCCTTTAACTTTGTTTCGCTGTCACTGAATTCCGCCAACATTACAGCTTCGTCCAGCGATTTTGCCATCAGCGATCACGATGCCTTGCTATCGGTCGTCAATCCGGTGGTAAACGACGTGCTGAAATACACGACGGCTCTGAACGCATTTGGAATGGTGGACGTTGTTGTCACCGTCACTGACGCCGGTCTGGACGGAATTCTGTTTAATGGCGACGACGCACAGGTGTCTGATACGTTCACCATCACCGTCCGGCCGATTAATGACGATCCGACTCTGGATGCAATCACTGATATCAGCGTCTCGGAAGATACGGACACCACTCCTGCGGACGGAAACAACGACGAACAGAACGTTTCGCTGACGGGCATTACG